>CAXTBI010000011.1:0-80144 GCA_964242195.1 uncultured Acidobacteriaceae bacterium | reverse complement strand
TGGCTGAGGGCCTAGCGCCAGCTGCGGCGGAAGGAAGTCACTAGGGAAGGTCTAGTCTATCGAGCCCTTGTTTTCGTGTTCGCCGAGCAGGGTACATTTCGCTACGGTTGGGGCTGCGGTTGCGTCTCGCGCGGTTTGAACACCTCAACCGGCGTCTTCAGGCATACCCGCCCCTAGCGCTTGTGGCGACAAGGGCTCCCAGTGATCGTTACCGTGAGGCATCTCAGCGCGGGCATAGACTCTGCAATGCTATTGGGCACTTAGTCGCCACGTTGGTTCATGCACTGTACTTTGTTAGAAGCGATCAGCTCCTGAGCCGCTGGACTTATGGCAGGTCGGCCTCATTGCAATCGGGCGAGCGCCTCGGTTGCTTGGCGTTCGGCCCTAGCTTTAGAGGCCTCGTCGTGCTCAGGGCTGAACGCCCGGGCCTGCACGGTGAAAGCCATTGCATTCGAACGCCAGAGATGATGCTCCGCAAAGTAGGCCGAAGCGGTCTGCGCCAGCTTGAGAGACAAGCCCGGTGCTGGATTCGCAAGGCCTTCTTCTGCTTGTAAGAGCTGGGTCTGGGCGAGCCAGTACGGGCTATTCAGTGATTCACGCACCTGCCTTTGGCTCGCCGCAGCATGTTCTGCGAGCGTGGGTTTGTTTGCCAGCAAAGCCGCGCCGGCAAGGACACGAAGGAAGTTGATCCTGGCGGCGGGCTCGGGTGACTGAGTGCCAAACGCCGAGGCTATGGCGATCACCCGGGCGTACTCCGATTTTGCCAGGTAAATTGCGATTTGTGCCATGCGGTCGCTGTCCTTGGCGTCCGGGTCGTTGCGGTCGGAGGCAGGCAGGGAGCGGATCAGCGCCTCCGCCTCGTGCACACGGCCGAGGCGGGCGAGGGCAGCGGCAGTCTGCAACGATTTCAGGGTTCGCTCGCTGCCGGTTCTGCGACTCAGCTCCAGGGCGCGTCCGTAGTGCACCAGGGCGGACCCATCGTCCTCCAGCGCTGTATAGATATTGCCTATCTCCGCGTTCGTGTCCTCGACGAAGAGGTCACTGTGGGTTCGCTCCGACGAGGCCAAGAGGCGTTGTGCATCCCTCAGGGCCTCTTGCAGCAGTCCCCCTGCTTCTTCTCCGCGGATCATGTTTAGCTCCGCATCAGCAACGCCATCGACGGAGCCGTAGCTTGCATACCAGGCACGGGCGCGACGCGCATGGTCGATCTCCGCCGCAGGATCCGCCATTCTGCCGGCCAGATCAGACAGTGAAAATTCCGTATTTCCCAAGGTGCGAGGATTGTCGGCCCGCTGAGCCAGCTGCAAAGCCTGGTCCAGCAGCTCACGGCCGGCGGACAGGTCGTGTCGGGCCATGGCAAGATTTGCCAGCAGCCGTACACCTTCGGCGTGCCCGAAGCCCCATCCGATTGTTCGGCTGATCTCGATTGCTTTTTGCGCGTTTTGGGAACACCGGTCGAACTTGCCATCCCAGCGCTGCACTGTGCTCAGGGTGCTCAATACCTGCACGGTCAAGAACGGGTCCTCGAGCTGTCTGACAAGCTCCAGCGCCGTGTCAAGATGACGCTCGGCTGTCGCGTAGTCTGCCCTGACGTAGGCCATGCGCCCGCGCTGGTACTCCACCTCGGCAAGGCCTTCCTGGTTCGTGCTCGCCTTGTAAAGCTCCGTCGCCCGGTGCAGGTAGGCGTCGGCTGCGGTCCCATCCCTCTGCAAGGCGCTCAGGATGCCCAGATGTAGCTGCACCCCGGCATTGGACGGTTGCAGCGTAGCGGCACTTCGGTAGCTGGCCAGCGCCTCGGCAATCTTGCCTTCACGTTGATACGAGCGGCCAAGATCCTGTAAACCGTTGGAGCTGAATTCCTCCGGAAGAGCATTGAGGAGTTTGCGCGATTCACCCGAGGCCTTGGCGTAGTCGCCCACCACGCTTGCCCGGATTGCCTCGAGCTTGAGCCGGTCAAGCCTTGAAAGACGACCCGCACCGGACGGCTCGGTGGCGAGAAGGACCTCATTCCTGGCCTCGTCAACCTTTTCGAGCTCGATCCATGCCTCCGCCAGGTGCCCATGAATGAGGCTGGAACCGGGGTCTAGCCGCAGCGCCTGCTGGAAGGCCTTGCTGGCCTTGAAGTACGTGCCCTCCCGAAGAGAAAACAATCCAAGGTCATCCCAACGCTCTGCCGCCGTATTCGCTTCGGACTTGCCGATGGCAGCCTGCACCCGGAAATGGAGGGTCAACAGGGTGGCGGCCCCGGCGAGCAGCACGGCTGCCAGGGTTCCGCCAACGTACGCCATGCGAAACCTTCCGAGTGGGCCGGAAGAAACAGGTCCGTGGTGTGGCGCAGGCGAAACAGGCGTGGGGAGCAAAAAAGATTGCGGCCGAACCGCCAGGGTAAGCCGGTAACCAAACTTCGCCACCGAAACAATCGCCTCGCTGCCGAGATGCCGCCGCAGTACGGACACAACCCTGCCGAGACTGGTATCGCCCACCGCGGTGTCTGGCCAGAGGGCAATGACAAGCGTTTCGCGTGGGACGGCAGCACCGGCCGCCTCCACCAAAATCAGAAGTGCCTGAAACTCCTTCGGCGTGAGCGGAACCGTGCCTGCGTTTTTGCAAAGCAGCCGACGGCTACTCACCTCGAGGATAAACTCGCCGACCAGGTAACTCGCTGAGTCCGTTTTTTCCATGCCCTCGATCCTTTCAGCGAAAGATCAGGATTCGGTAAAGCTTTTCGCCCCCCAAAGGGCCATGTTCAGGGAGTTCCCACCCTGTCGGACGACTTGCCGAACGGCGAAGTCCGATCAGGGTACCACCAGACTCCCGTTGCCCTGAGGACCTATGCGTATGCCTGGACACCTTTCAGCTTGCCGTGCTCTGCGCCTTCTACTTGCCACGTTCGTGGTATTCGCTTTTATCTTCGTGCTCGGCGCACTTGCAGGCTGTAGCCCAAACTCGTCGGGGAGCTCCCCCGCACCGGCGAGCCCGATCGTTCCATCCATCACGACCCAGCCACAGAGCCAGTCGGCCTATGTCGGAGACACCGTGACCTTTTCCGTAGTGGCCACCGGAACACCTGCCCCGGCACTTCAGTGGACAAAGAACGGAACTGCCCTGCCCGGTGCAAACGGTTCGTCTTATACCACCCCCGCCCTTACCGCAGCGGACGACGGCACCTCCTTCAGCGTCACCGCCAGCAACACCGCGGGCAGCGTCACTTCAAACATCGCCAAGCTCGCCGTCACCGTGAAGGCACCGGCGATCACGCTGAATGCCTCCAGTGTCACGGTAAGCGACGGCGACGGCGTCAGCTTCAGCGTGACCGCCTCAGGCTCGGCCCCACTCAGCTATCAGTGGATGCGTAGTGGAACAGCCATCGCCGGTGCAACTTCGTCAACGTACGCGCTCGCGCGGGTCACCGCTGCCGATAGCGGCAGCACCTTCGTCGCATCCGCCACCAACAGCGCCGGCACGGCGACCTCGGCGACCGCTACCCTCACCGTCATCCCTGCCGCACCAAAGATCGGCACCCAGCCAGCCGCGACCACCCGGTTCGTCGGTGAAACCGCAACCTTCTCCGTGGCAGCTACCGGCACCGCGCCCAACTATCAATGGCGCAAGAACGCCACCGCTATTCCCGGTGCGATCTCTGCTTCCTACACCACGCCAATCCTTCTGGCCGCGGACGACCAGGCCAGCTTTGACGTGGTTGTGGCAAACCCGACGGCCAGCGTTACGTCCTCGCCGGCCGTGCTGCGTGTGGGTCCCTTTGCCACAAGCTTCACCACGCAGAAAGGCGTCAAGCTGAACCTGTATGCCTGGCCCGGCGCAAAATATGCCTATCTCAGCAAGACGGCAACGCTCAACCCGGTCCGGATGCGGCAGATCCTGGCTGCGGCCGACGGCGCCTGGAACTACTATGCCGCGGCCGCCGGCAAGCTCCCCAGCACCTATGTGAACTACAACGGTCTGGCGACCATCGCAAACACGGGCGTTGGCGGCGTCGACCTATGCGGCGATGGCTGCACATATGTCGGCGCAACCGGCATGGAACTCTCTGACCGCGTTGCGAACATTCTTTATGCCAACGTGCCCACCCAGTACGACTGGGTGATGTTTTACGAAACCGGTCGCAGCTTCTGGCTCTTTGACAGCCAGCTCGCCTATAAGTCGCCCGACAACCACAGCTGCGAGGTGACGGGTTTTGCCGTTTTCATGGGGATACACTCCCTGCTCGGCCTGGGGCTGCCCTCGGACTACGGCACAAATATCCCCAATAACCCGGACCCGTTCAAGAACGAGCTCCTCGCCCTGAACAGCTACGCCGCAAACCCCGCCCTCAACTTTGCCAATACCTTCCAGACCAGCACCTTTGTTTCCCCCTACGGCGACTGCCCCGTGCTTTGGACCGGCCTGGTGCAGCAACTCTCGCTGAAGTACGGCGGCGAAGCCTTTATCCAGGACCTATTCAAAGAAGTCCTGAAACGCCCCACGGCCAACAGCACGCAGGATGCAGTCGATAACTTCGTGCTCGCCGCCAGCGCGGCCGCCGGCAAAAACCTAACTTACACCTTCAACACCACATGGAAATGGCCAATTTCGGCTGCCGCCACACAGGAAGCTCAGACAAAGTACGGCACACCGCAGTAAGTCGCGCAAGTGCGGCAACCGTTGCACCGTGCCTGAATTCCGTTTGATGGCTCTTTACCTTACAACCCCTACAAGCAAGGATTTACCGGGATTTACCCGGGTTCACCCCCGATACTTACAAGGAGCTGCCCTGTGCGATATAACCTTTTCCGCTGCATCCTTCCGCTGGCCTGCCTGTTCGTTGCAGGAAACTTACACGCCAAGCCCAAGAAACCCACCAAGTCGTTCACCGCCGCCGCGATCGATGGGTTCTGCCAGACTGTCGCAGCGACGGACAGCTATGCCCTGCAAAAGAATGAACTCATAATCGATAAGGGCAACCAACCTGCGGCCACCACGACCAATGTAAGCCGGGTCATCGTGTGCCGAATCAATCTATTCCGCTACAACGCAACTCTCACGCAGCAGAAAGGAGTAGTCGCGTCGCAAGCCTTGCCAACGAACATTCTGGGTCCTGGGATTGGCGTGAGTACGACGCCGGCCAAAGCGACGAACACCCCGGCCCCCACCAAGATAGGACTAAGACTCGATCCTACCGCAAGTGACAAGGATCGCGACATTCTCGAGTCGCTGACCGCCGACGTCGGCGACAACAACGCCAAAGCGATAACCTTTACCGACGCGCAGGCCAACGTCGCCGTGCGCTTGAAGTGCTACACGGTCCTGTCCAATGCGTACCCTTCGGCTCTGCTTACGCAGACAGAACAGAAAAGACTGCTCGGGGACTTGGCTGTCGGCACATTCTGCCTGGCCTCTTCTCCGGCAGAAATGTGGACCACGGCGAGCGAAATCCAGTTGGCCGCCGTTCGGGCGAAAGCGGCAGACCTCGGGGCGCGCATCGCAACGGCCAAGACTGAGGCCGAACACAGGCTGGGAGCCAGTGCGGCTGCAAAAATCGAGGCAGCACAGTCCCTCAACGACCTCGACCTGCTCAATACCGCGACCGAGACGCGACTCGGTGAAGCCCTTGCTAAACCCCCGGACGCCGCCGCCGTGACGGCCTACAACGCCAGTGTCGCCACGGCGGCCATGTGGGACAAGCGCGCCGCCTTCACCCTGGCCGCCACCGACGAGTGGAATCAGACCGTCACCCTCCACTGCGGCATCGAATACTTCGGCCGCACCGAATCGCAAACCGTCACGCTGACCGCCACGGACTTCGCCCAGCCCGCTCCCGTAGCGGTCACCCCACCCTTTACCTTCACTAACGCCTGCCTGCCCAGCCTCACCGTTTCCACCGGCCTGGCCTTCTCCGCCGTGCGCAACAGCACCTTCGCCTTTGAGCCCGGCCCCGGCACGGCCACCAATGCCACCACGACCCAGGTCATCGGCTATGCCACGGACAACCGCATCACCCCGCTCTTTGTCGGGCAGCTGAACTATGCGTACCTGCCGCGTGAACGTGCGGTACAGCTCCATGTGTCCGGTGGGGCCGGCGTCGGCACCTCGTCTGGCGGCACATCCGGCGATTTCTTTCTGGGCAACGCCTTTTCCTTCGCGCATCGCGCCGTTTTCATCACTCCAGCCTTCCAGCTCACCTCGCGAACCCGGTTGCGCGACGGCTACAAGATCGGAGACCCCATGGGCGCACTCAGCAGCGTTCCCACGATCAGCGGTTGGCAATCCGGCTTCATGGTCACTGTGACCTTCGCCGTGCTGCATTGAGGACCGCTCGGCGGGGCAGCCGCTCACGCGGCCTGAGCCACCGATCAGGCCGTCCTTTGGGCAGCTGCCACCCCATTCTGCAAGCTGGGCGGGTGCGATGATGTCAGACCCATGTACACGCTGGTGCTGGCCAATTCGTTCCATCCACCCCAAAGAGCGGCCAACCCCGACAAGCTGGACAAGCTGGACAACCCCGACAAGCTCAAGAAGCGCAAGGCCATGGCCGCAAACTCCCCCTCGTCGCCATCTCCTCCGTCCTCGGAGGAGGCGGAGACAAGCTCAAATACGCCACAGCCGAACGCGTAGCCGAGCACCGCAAAACCAACCCATGCCCCCGCCCCTCCGCCTTAGTACGCGTGTGTCGCCGATGCCGCGATTACGGTCGCGATGATGCCTGTGGCTACCGTGGCCAGCACGAAGTTACCGTCAACCTGCCGCCATTGGTAGCCGCGTGGTGGTGCGTTCAGGCGGTAGCGCTGGTAGTTGATGACCTGTCCGCGATTCCAGTCGTTGCGCGGAATGCGCCTGCCCCGGCGCCAGTCGTCATGCCGCACATAGCCGCCTTGCCCATAGCCGCCTTGCGCATAGCCGCGATCGCCACCGAATTGGCCCTGGTTGCCGGCTCCGAAGTTATTGTTCCCGCGGCCCGCATTTCCGCCGAACCGTCCGTTGTTGCCGCCGCGGTTGTCACCGTTTCCGTTTTTGTAGCTCCCCTGCTGGCCATTGTTACCAAAACGGGTATCACCCTGCCGATTCCCCGGGTTAGCCTGTTGTCCGTTGTTGCCGAACTGGTCGTGCCCTTGGTGTCCGTTGTTACCAGGCTGGTTGGTCCCCTGGCGATTTTGCGAATCGCCCTGCTGTCCGTAGTTACCCTGCTGGTTGTTTCCCGACCTGTTCCCGTAGTTACCCTGTTGTCCGTTATTGCCGGGGGAAGGGGTGCCCGGCCTGTTCTGATTGCCTCCCTGGCCTCTGGTGGTGGCGGGGGGAGTGTTTGCCGTTCCCGTTTGGCCGTTGTCTGTTCCTGTGGGCCGTGGACGACCATCGTGGTGGTCGTCCTGGGCGAGAGCGACGCCGCTTGCAAGCGTCAGAGACATAGCGGAAAGGGTAACAACCTTGCGGAACATATTCATAAGAAACTCCCATGGGTATAGTACCGCTGAACTGCCGACGCTTGTAGCCGTGCTCCCGTAGCCGTGCGTTCGTGGCAGTGCTCCCGTACTGCGCCAGGCGGGGTTGGCAAACAGGCAGGCCTACCGGCTGGTATGGCCGCATAGGTGGCGATGGGAAGTTTCACGCTCGGGGGAAGGGAGGCAGCACGCCGCGTATTCCGCCATGGCGGCGCGCAGTTGTTGGTCCCCGGCGCGTAATACCGGGTTGTGAAAATTGCAAAGCACTTGCAGGCGAACGCGGACGGCATTGGGAGCGGGCGACTTGAGACCGTTACTCATGAATCAATAACAAATCAAAAACGCCCGACCATGGGTAGCAGGCATGCCCCTGGAGGTGGAAGTACCTTCCTGGAGACGCATCAGGAACGGAACAAAATCGGACATCAGTCCACGAAAGTGGGACAAAAGCCCCATCCGGCGCGATGGGGCGAAAGGCACCGGACAGGGCTGACGTCGCTCCCACACGAGCTTACTTGCTGGCGGGCTCGGTCATTTTCTCGTGCATCTTAGCCTTGAGCGCGTCGGGCACCATGCCCATCATGGCACCTTCGAGCTTGATTTTCAGGCTGGCCGCATACACGTGCTCGTCGCCGGCCATGAGCGCCTTGTAGCCCTGTTGCGCGACGTTATAGGGCTCGGAATCGTGCTTGCCCTCGGTGCCGACCTTTGTCTCGCCCATGTCGGCGCGCTCAAAGAAGTTGGTATCGACCGGCCCCGGCTGCAGCGCGGTCACGCTCACGCCGGTGCCCTTCAGTTCATACCGCAGGCTTTTGGCGAAGGAGAGATCGAAAGCCTTGCTGGCGGCGTAAACCGCTTCCTTGGGGGCCACCATCTCGGCAGCGATGGAGGACGTGATCAGGATCTTGCCATCCTTCTGCGCGACCAGCTTACGGGCCGCATATTTCGCAAGGTGCACCGTGCTTTCGACATTGAGCCGGACCAGATTGATTTCTTTTTCCAGATCGGTATCCACAAACAGACCGCCCACACCGATACCCGCGTTGATGGCCACGGCATCCACCTTGCGGTCCAAGGCTTCTACGCCGTCCCAGAAATTCTTACACCCATCAAAGGTGGCCAAGTCCGTTTTCTGCGCCGTCACATGCACACCCAGCGCCTTGAAATCCGCAGCAGCCTTCTCGATGCCGGCGTCTTCGGCGCCAATCGCAAGGTCATACCCGTTTTCCGCGAAAACTTTTGCAAGGTTGTAGCCGATGCCACTCGAAGCACCCGTGACCACAGCCAATTTGTTTGCCATACCCTGAACCCTCTACTCCGGCCGTCCGGCCCTGAGCATCATGCAAATTTCAGATGCAGACAGGCACAGAACCGGGAATGCGGTCCGGGCAATGGAGTTTTATGACATCACTTGAGAAAGGACTCGAACCTTCACGCTGCTCCCGCGTAGGTCTCAAATTTTGGTGCCGAAGAAAGGACTCGAACCTTCACGCTGCTTGCGCGTTAATTCCAACGTTTGGTGCCGAAGAAAGGACTCGAACCTTCACACCCTTGCGAGTACATGGACCTGAACCATGCGCGTCTGCCAATTCCGCCACTTCGGCTCACGAAGCCGGCGCATGCGCCCGCCCTGTGACACCTCAGTCTCCCAAACCTGGCGATCCCTGTCAAACTTCGCAGCCGTTCCCGTACACTGGCCGAGCGGCTCGCCACCTCGCCCGGCCCAGCAGCGGATCGCCAACGCCACGCAGCAGAAGGTTCTTCATGACTGATTCCTCATCCGCCAACGCCACCTCCCCAGCGACCGTTCCAGAGGATCTGGCGCGGGAGATTCGTCGCATCGCGCATGACCTTTCCAATGCGCTGGAAATTATTGTGCAAACGAGTTATCTGCTCTCTCTGGCGGAACTGAAAGAGCCGGCGGCGGAGTGGTTGAAGATGCTGGACGGCGGTGTGAACAAGTCTCTGGAACTCAATCTCGAATTGCGCGAGTACATCAAGGCGCACACACCGCGTTAGGTGCCTACGCAAGCTCGGCTTCACGCAAGCTCGGCTTTACTCAAGCTCGGCGATCGCCTCCACAATTTTGTCCATCGTCACTCGGTCGGCCGAGGTACCGGGCTCGTGGTCATCGTCCAGGATCGCAAAGATCACCTCGCGGCCGCTCGCGCAGCGCACATAGCCGGCGAGCGCACGGCTTTCCCCCAGGGTCCCGGTCTTGGCGAAGACATGGCCTTTCAACGGCGGTTGTGTGAAGCGGTTCGCAAGGGTGCCATCGACACCGCCAACCGGAAGCGCGGCTTTCCACTGCGGGAACCACGGCTGGGTAGCGGCCAGGGCAAGGAGTTGCGCTTCGGAACGCGGTGTGACCAGGTCTTTGGTGCTCAAGCCGGAGCCATCGTATAGAACGAAATCGTGATCGGCGAGGCCGTTGTGCAGCAGCCATGCGCGGATCATGCGTGCGCCGTCCAACGTAGTCACGCCGGGGCAGGCGTTCTTCAAACCGAGGCGATGGAGCAGTATCTCCGCATGGACGTTCGCGGAGGTCTTGAGCGTAAAAACGACTTCCTCCCGCAACGGCGGGGAGGTATGCGAGGCCAGCCTCTGTGGGGGATGCGGCGTCATCGAGCACGCATAAGCACATGCGTCTGCTCCGCCAAGCGCGGCGTCCCCGCAGGGGTTGGCGCTGCGCAACGTCGCGAGAAACGACCGCGGTGTCGGCGTGGGGCCGGCAATCGCCACGGGCCGTCCCCCAATGCGCACCTTCGCCTGCAGCAGTTGGGCATGCAGGGCCTCCGCGGTGTAAAGCGCTGGATCGGGGAGGGCCAGCCGCTCATGAAGCGGGGCGTGACCGGAGGTAACGAAGCCATCCGCCTCGACGGTTGCCGACGCAACGAGTGAGCGCGACCAGCCGATGCGATCCGCCTTCGCTGAGCCTGCCGGTAGCGTGGCTATGCGTGCAACAACGTTCAGGTAGGGCACGAGTTGCTCTACCTTAACAACCGCGGCGGTGTTTGTTCCGGCCGCTACTGGCTCCGGCAACACTTTCGGCGTGACCGAGACAGAAAGTTCGTTGTCCGCCACCGAAAGCGCATTGGGCAGTGCGCCGTAACCCCAGAGCAAGTCCTCTTCCGACCAGCCTTCCGGGGGTGGTTCCGTGCTGAACAGGGTGGCGTCTCCCACAACATCGCCCGTGATGGCGCGAACGCCGGAAGCAAGGAGCTGATCGGTCAAAGAGCGGAGGTCTTGCGCTCCCGCCACGCCAGACTTCTCCTGGCTCTCACTGGCGACGGCGCGGTACGGCAGATCCGCTGTGCCGAAACTGGGGTCCCCTGCGCCCACGATCACCAGGTCGCCGGTTACGGTACCAGTGTCCCTGTTCAACTCGCCATAAACGCCGGTGGTGGCGGTGCTTTCGGGACCAAGGATTGCCATGGCCGCCGCTGCTGTGAATAGCTTCGCTGAAGAAGCTGGACGGAACAGCTTGGCTTCGTCCAGTCCGAAGACAGGGGAGCCGTCCAGCCTCGTGACGGCGATGCCCCAATGTGCGCGGGAGGCCCCCGGATCGCTCAGCAGAGCGGCAATGCGCTTTCCAAGGGACGTCGTCGTTCCCGCCGGATACAGCAACGGCCAGCGGTCCCCATGAGGAACTTCCGCCGCGACCGTTGCTTGACCGGCGGACGGGAGGTTTGCTTCAGGAGCAGTCTGCGCAGCGACTCGCATCCCGCAGAGAAGTGAAGCGCACACCAAGCGCACGAGAGCAGCCATGGGCCGGAGTGTATCGCAGTCGTCCCCCCCTACAATCGGCTGATGACGTTCCCTGCACGGCCCCGCTTTAGCTGGCAGTTGCGCAGTCGTGCCTTGCCCCTGGGGGAGCGCACGCTGCTGATGGCGATCATGAACCTTACGCCGGACAGCTTTTCGGGTGATGGGCTCGGTGGCGTGCGCGCTGAGACCGCTGTTGCTGCCGCATGCGCTCTCATCGAGGGCGGGGCCGACATCGTGGATTTTGGCGCCGAGTCAACCCGGCCGGGAGCTTCGCCCTTGGGCGCCGACGAAGAACAGGCGCGGCTGCTGCCCGTGCTCACGGCGGTGCTGCGCGAACGTCCAGGGGCGGTGGTCTCCGTGGATACGTACCATGCGGCGACGGCGCGGGCAGCCGTGGCGTGCGGCGCCGAGATCGTCAACGACGTTTCGGGTCTGCAGTGGGATCCCGAGATGGCTGGCGCTGTCGCGGAGCTGGCGTGCGGCCTGGTGCTGATGCACACGCGCGGACGGCCTGGTGAGTGGCGCTGGTTGCCGCGGCAGGGACGGGCGGCGATGCGGGAGCACGTTCTTCCATGGCTTGCCAACGGGTTGGCAATGGCAGGCGACGCAGGGATCGCAGCCGAGCGCATCGTGCTCGACCCGGGGTTCGGTTTCGGCAAGCGGGACCGCGAGAATTTCGCCCTGCTGGCGGATCTGCCGCAGTTGCAAACGTTCGGCCATGGCTTGCTGGTCGGCCTTTCGCGCAAGGGTTTTCTGGGCGATGCGGTGCGCGGTGTGCAACCGCACACCGGCTCGCCCATGGCACCAGCCGTGGCACGGCGCGACGCAACGCTGGCCGCGAACGTGGCCGCGGTTCTTGCAGGCGCACATATCCTGCGCGTACACGATCTGCAGGCTTCGCGCGAGGCCGCCGCAGTGGCCGATGAGGTGCTTGCCGCGGCGGCGGATGGGGATTTGTCACCCTTTCACAGCCGTTCTCCTTTGGCGTAATCGGGGTAGCAGCAGACCTGCCCTAACGGCCAGTGTTCGGGTTGGGCGGCACCTTTCCACCTTCGCGGCGGGCCCTGGAAAGCCCAATGGCAATTGCCTGCTTGGGGTTGGTCACCTTTTTGCCGGACTTGCCGATGCGCAGCTGTCCGCGCTTCATGGCTTCCATTTCTTCACGAACGTCCTGGCTGGCGCGCGGGCCGTACTTGCGCCCGGGGGCCTTCCTGGCGGCGCTCTTCTTCGCTGTGCGTTTGGTTGCGGCCGTCGTCGTTTCCGCTTTTTTCGTCGCCGCTTTTTTCGGTGTTGCCCTGCTTGCAGCACCCTTCTTTGCGGCACTCTTCTTTGTCGCGGACTTCTTGCTCACGACCCCCGTCGCCGTTGTTTTCTTTGGCGTTGCCTTTGCGGCAACGCCTTTCCTCGCAGCCTTTTTCGCGACTGTTCCCTTCGCTGCTGATTTCTTTGCAGAAACTTTTTTCCCTGTCGCCATGCTGAATCACCCCTTTGCCATAGGAGCATGCAGTGCACCATTTCCGTTGCATGCGTTCTGCTCAGGATCACGACGATCAGCGTCGGCAACACCCAAAGTAGAACGGCGTTAGGGGGAACGCCTGCGCGAAAGCGAGAACGCCAGCCCGAGCAAGAGCAGGACACCCAGGCCCGCAACGCCGACTCGCGCGAGAGGAAACAGCCGGCGGTGGGTGCGTTCGAGCGTACCGGCTTGCCACGCCGCATAGCTGGCGGAGAGATCCTCGGCCAACCCCGGTATCGTGACCGCTGCAAAACGCGCATCGGCGCCGGGATCAGCCGGCAGGGAACCGAAGATCCGATCGGGTTCCGGGAAGTCATTCCTCCGGTCTTTCGGCGTAGCCGCGAACAGGGCATTCACCTCCGGGTCGCGCGGATCGTCAAAGAGCGCCGGGTTCGCCGTGTTGGGGAACAGGGTTGTGCGGCCGGTCAGCTTGATTTCCACGGCAGACACCGGATCCTGGCACACGCCCAACGTGTAGTAGCCGCCAAAGGGCAGGGTGGGGCGCACCGCGTGCTGGTGCATGTAGGCGACCGTAATCAGGTCGATAAGCCGTGTGGCTTCAAACGCTTGCGCACCCGTGTAGATGTGCGCATAGCGCCGCAGCACCCAACCCTGGTCGAGCGTGTCCATTGTGCGCCACTCGGCTTTGCCGTCCACGCCGAAGTAGTGGCTCACATCGGCGTTCATGTGCGGTCCGCGCACCTTCCATTCCAACTCCGCGTGTGAAACCGGCAGAAGCAGGGAGCGGGGCCGACGAAAGACGCCGCCCGTGTTCGGGATCGCGATTCCGGTATTCACCCAGAACGGCATCATCACGTCCTGACCTTTGAAGTGGAGATGGCCGAAATTGGCGAAATAGCGCGCATCGTGCACGGTCACGCCGTGGCCGGTCGCTGCCAGCGCGGCAATGAGGGCCTCCGGCGTGCCCGCTGTATGCCCGGCGATCCTGGCTGTGAACGGCTTTGCACCGGGCAGCGCGTTCGCACTCAGGCGATTGAGCACATCGGCCAGCCGTTGCGATGCGGCGTGTTCGGCCGCAAGATCGTTGGGTCCATCGCCACGCACAACCTCCATGCCCAGCGGCGTCACGATCCCCTGTGTCGTAAATCCGGGTAGCGGCGAGGGCGTGTCCAGATCGACGGTCTGCGCGCGGTCCAGGCTATACGGTCCAACGTCGAGAAACACACGCTCCTGCCTGGCCCCGGAGGTGGGCGCGGGGGAGCCGGGATGCACCGAGCTCAGGCCTTCGAGCTTCGGGTCCTTGCCCATGAAGTGATCGGCCAAATGCACCGTGGGTGTGATCTCGCGCATTGTCCATCCCGGAAAGCGATTCAGGCCTTTCCACTTCTTGCCGAAGAGGCGCTCGCGCAAATCGCCGAGGAGGTCCGGCGTGAGCAGGGCGGGGCCCCTTTTGCCCGTTTTCGCACCATCCAAGGCTCCCAACAGCTTTTCCGTCGAACGCGGCTGCGCGGAAAGCTCCCGCATCATGCTCGAAAGCAGAATGGTGTTTGGCGGCATCGGGGTTTCAGGCGACGTCTCGCGCGAGCGGCAACCGCTGATCGTGAGCACGGCCCAAAGCAGGGTGAGCCGCTGGGAAAGACGCATGTGCAGGTTGGATGCGGAAGGGAGGCAATCCTGGAGGCCGTAGCCGAAGCAAGGCGAATCCGCATCATCTAATGAGGACGAACCGGATTGCGAGGATGCCGTATGCTACGAGCAAACCTTGTCGCTATACGCTTGAAAGTTCTCCCCCCGAACCTTATGAGAAACGCCCCTGTTCTCTCTTCCGTTCTTTTGTCGCCATGGGCTCTGCTCTCCCCATTCGTCCTGTGCACGACGATGCTCGCCCAGGCGAACAATCTCCCGCAAGCGCCGTCCGCCTCCCGAGCGCTCCTCAACCGTACGGACAAAAGTGCAGCGCTGGCCCGGTCCACGGCACGGGTTGCGATCGTAAACGGCCGGCCCTATACAAAGCCAAACGAGCGCGCTTTGGTGGCCGACTACCTGCATGACACCTACGGTCTTCCCGGCCTGGCCCGAACGACGGTACGTGCGTTGTACTCCGAGGCGCGCGGCAAACCCACGGATTGGGGAACGGACGCCGCCGGCTTTGGGCAGCGTTTCGGCTCCTCCGCCGCCGTTACGGCGATCAATGGCACAGTGCGCTTCGGCTTTGAAAACGTGTTTCATGAGGATCTGCGCTACATCCCTTGCCACGGCTGCCATGCCGGGAAGAAAGTCGAGAACGCCCTGCTGGCTGAAATCACCGCCCGCCATGGCCAGGATGGCCACCGCAGCTTTTCACTCACACCCACCATCGCCGATATGTCCGGACCGATCATCACGCACACATTGTGGTACCCGGGCAAAAGCGGGGGACCGGAGGAGGGTGCCGTCACCGCGCGAACCGTCTTTGTCACGCGCATCGGGGGACACCTTTTTCGCGAGTTCATCTGGGAGCGCCGGCACAGGAACACCTACCGGGAAGCTCCTTGAGATGGATTGGGGCAGTCACGCCGCGCCGAGCTTCTTCACGACCAGTTCATTGAGCAGCGCCGGATTCGCCTGTCCCTTTGAAAGCTTCATCACCTGCCCGACAAAGAAAGCCGAGACGGTGCGCTTGCCGCCTTTGAACTGCGCTACCTGTGCGGGGTTGGCCGCGATAACCTGATCGATCATGCCTTCGATGGCGGTGCTGTCGGAAATCTGTTGCGGCTTGTCGCGGTTGTAGATAAGGCCGAAGTCGCAGCCCTCGGCAAAGCATGTGTCGAGCAGCTGTTTCAGCTGTTTGGAGCTGATCTCGCCCGCTTCGGCCAGGTCGGCGGCGAGCACGATGCCCTCAAGGGTAACGGGTGATTTCGCAAAGTCGTCGATTTCAGCGGCGCGCAGGCGAGCCGTGATTTCACTCAACAGGATGGAGGCGACCCGCCTGGGCGACTTCGCTCGCTTCGCCGCCAACTCAAATCGGTCCGCAAACGCGCGATCGGCGGCGAGGGTCGCCGCATCCTGCGTCGAAAGGCCGTAGGCGCCGATCAAGCGGGCGCGCTTGGCTTCCGGCAGTTCGGGCAGTGCCGTGGCAATTGCTTGTTTCCAGGCCTCGCCGACGACGAGCGGCGGCAGGTCGGGCTCGGGAAAATAGCGGTAATCGTGTGCCTGTTCCTTGCTGCGCATGGAAAAGGTGCGGCCCTCGGCGTTGTTCCACAACCGCGATTCCTCGGTGATCCGTCCGTTGTTCTCGATCACCCCGATCTGGCGCTCGATTTCGTACTCCAGCGCCGCGCGGATGTAGCGGAAGCTGTTTACATTTTTTACCTCGACTTTGTTCCCGAATTTCTCCGCACCCTTCAACATGACGCTTACATTGGCATCGCAGCGCAGGCTGCCCTCTTCCATGTTGCAGTCCGAAACGCCGGTGTAGAGCAGGATTTCTTTCAGCTTGGTGAGGTACTCGAAGGCTTCATCCGGTGTGCGCAGATCGGGCTCGGAAACAATCTCGCACAAGGGCGTTCCGCAGCGATTGAGATCGATGTAGGTGCGCGTGGCGGAATCGGCGAAGCCGTCATGCAGGCTTTTGCCGGCGTCCTCTTCCAGGTGAAGGCGCGTGATGCCTATCGCCTTGGGAGCGCCGTTCGCATCGTTCACCGTAAGGCTACCGAACTCTGCGAGTGGCTTGTCGAATTGCGAAATCTGGTAGCCCTTGGGCGAGTCCGGATAGAAGTAGTTCTTCCGCGAAAAAATGCTGATCTCATTGATGCGGCAGCCGATGGCCGTCGCCGCCAGCACGGCCTTTTCAACCGCATCGCGGTTCAGTACCGGCAACGCGCCCGGCAACCCGAGGCAAACGGGGCAGGTGTGCGTGTTGGGCTGGCCGCCGTACTCGTTCTTACAGCCGCAAAAGTTCTTGGTCGCGGTCAGCAGCTGGACGTGCACCTCCAGCCCGATCACGGGCTGGTACTTGGCGAGGATTTCGGGAGGGAGCGCGGCGATCGTCGACATACTATTGAACCTGCTTCGTGAGTTCGTTAAACATCAAGCGCAGTTTCAGTGCTTGACGTTTCGGTTTCGTCCAGGAAAATGACAAACTTGATGTCTGAACTTCTGGTGAGAAGGAACCCAGGACCATAGATTGGGACGAGCGATTGTCTTCAGTTACCCAAGAGGCTTTTTTGAGAAAGAGGCTACCCTCCTCTCCTGTGTCTGAATATCGCCCCAGGATGCCAAGCGCCACTCGTCCATCGCCAAGCCCAACCTGTACGGCTCCCGACTGAGTCAGGAGCACGTCGTTCCAGACAGATTCGCGGCTCGTCCGTTCGGTGATTTTTAGCCGGCGGAGCACACGCATGTGAAAATCAAAGCCTTTAAGTACGCCCCATCCAAGGCCTAAACCGAGAGACAAAAGACCTAAAACGAGAACTCTCCATCGATACACGACAACCTGGAAATGGACGGCACTGCCTGATGCCGGAGCGGGAACCCAATCCAGGGGCAGATTCGCTCCGAATGCCACAAGGTAGATGATGTAGATGAGAAAACTATGGATGAGCGCCTGGATCACACGTTCCAGGTCTGACTGTTGTGACCTGGCGGTGAGCACGCGGACAATCCGGGCACTAACGAAGCCGGGAAGGAGCAAGAAGAGGGCAAGAAGCGCTTGTAATCCGGAAGGCACGCTGCGCCTGGGCTACTTTTTCGGAGCCGGCGGCACACGGACTGGCGAGATTGGACGACGCTCCGCTGGCCCCGGTTTGACGTCAGTCCTTGGGAGGGTCGTTGCCCGGACTTTTTGCATGCTGTTCTCTATACCCATGATGCCTCCTCGCTTTCCAGCATACTAGTTTTTCCGGTGAGATCATCGGCTTGGTTTGCTCTCCGCAGGTGCGCACGCGACGCAGCATCGTAGAAAGACCAACAATGGCGTACGTGCACGCGGCCGGGAGGCGGGAATGGCATCAACTAGCAGAATGGAACCAATTGAAAACGTTGCTCCCGAACCGGCAGAGGATCGGGAGCAGGACTTGAGCGAGAACCAGCCCGAGCAGCTGGACTCGGCCATCCAGAAGGATCTGGCGCGCCCCTCCGCCGAGGATATCTATCGCCAGGTCGCGCACAACGCAAAGGATGAGCTGAAGCGTTCCAGCATCTCGCTGGCGATCTCGGGATTCACCGGGGGCACCTTTATGGGTCTCTCGGCGCTTGGCGTCGGCTTGGTGCTATCCATGCTGGGGGACACGCCGGGCGCGTTCGTGCTTTCGCGCACCCTGTACCCGCTGGGCTTCATCGTGGTCATTCTGGGGCGATCGCAGCTGTTCACGGAAAACACGCTGTATCCCGTCGCGCTGGTGCTGGCGGAAAAGAAGCAGCTGTGGAATACGCTTCGTTTGTGGGCCGTTGTTTTGCCGTCGAATTGCTTCGGTGCGCTGGCGTTCGCGGCCCTGATCTCGCGAACCCATGGGCTTCCGCCCGCCGCGCTCGAGGCGATCAACAAGCTGGGGCTGGACGCGGTGAACCATCCCGCCGCCACCATTTTCTGGTCCGGCGTCATCGGCGGCTGGATCATTGCCACCGCCGCCTGGCTGGTTTCCGGATCGCACTCCATTTCCGGTTCGGTGATGATCATCTGGATGCTGACGTTCGTTGTCGGGCTGGGCAACTTTGCGCATTGCATCGCGACTTCCGGCGAGGTGTTGACCGCCGTGCTGACGCACGCCCTTCCGTGGTGGCGTTATTTCACCTGGCTGGGGCCGGCCGTGGGTGGCAACATCTGCGGGGGCGTTCTGATGGTCACGCTCCTGGAATATGGGCAGGCGATCTACGGTACCGCCATCGAAGAAGAGATCAAAGCAGGCAAGCGGACGGCGTAGAGGGAGCGCTCTGCCCAGATTGACCCCCGCCTACAACCATTGGGGATCCCCCCGCTAGACGTCCGACCGCCCCGTAGCACACCATGGTGATGCCGGCAGCAGGCGGACGGTCTAGCGTTGTGAGCGAGGGGTACTCACGCTCATGCTGACCGCAAGCTGGCCCACTGCCGATCTACAGGCTGAACCGAATTTGATGATCCTTACGAGCCGGCAAGCGATCCTAAACCTGGCTCCCATCCTGCAGGGGCTGGCCGAACGAACGGGACAGCCCGGCGCCATGCATTGGTTAAGCTACTTTCTGGACAAGGGCGTAGCCGGCCGGCGTGTGCCGTTCCTTGTTCTTCTGCTGAAGCCGGAGGAGCACCAGGGCAGCTCCCTTTCCGCCGATGGACTTGAGGCTGCGGCGCTATTTTTTGAGTACCGGGTCTGCGGGATCGGCACGGGTGCGTTCACCACGGGGGATGCGACCGGGTTTAACAGCGTCATCGCTCCGTTTGCCGACCGTACGCAGGTGGCCGCCGTTGCCGTACGGGCGCTTCTGGCGCGCGGCGCAAGGGTCGTGCTGGCGACCTACGAAGGGCACAAGGCGGCGCAACCCCGCGATGTGCTCGCGGATTGGCCGGGCCTGCAGGCAGCCTCCAGGCAGCGGCAAATGGATCGCAGCATGCGGTTGCACACCAGCTTTGACGCCACGCTGGCGCAGATGGGCAAACATACGCGGTCCAATCTGCGGTACTACCGGCGCCGGCTGGAAAAGTTGATGCCATTGAACTTCATCCCGGAGGCCGCGCCGTTGCTGGCCGGAACGGACCTGCGGAAGATCAACGCGAACGCGCTGAACCCTGTCGACGCCGCGGAATTTGTACGCCGCGTGGATAGCGCCTCAAGCCTGCCGGGCAGCTTTCTTTGCGGCCTGCAGAGCCCGGACGGCCAATGGATGAGTCTGATCGGCGGCTGGCGGCAGGGCGGCGTTACCGTGTTGCACTGGCAGATGAACACGGCCGGTTTTGAAAAGCACTCGATCGGCACGGTGATGCGGAGTTTCTTTATCGAGGCTGAAATCGGGCGCGGCGCAGAGGAACTCCTGATCCATGGCGGGACGCCTCACAGCATGCACCACGCCTTTGAACAGCAGCCCATCGCCGATCTGATCGTCCGTCGCAAAGGTGTGCAGCCTTTCATCCTGCGTGGCCTGGCCCACCTGGTGGCAACACCGCATGGCCTGCTCCGCCGCAACAACTTTTTTGCCGGCACTCTGCTGGACGGAACTCTGGACTGGGTTCCCGGGCCTTCGCGAAAGCGATCCGATTTGGCGACTCCGCTCAAAGCAAGGCATTTCGGATCTCCGGCATAACGCTGTTCGGTCCCGCCCGGCTGCTTCCGCCGCGCGGGCCGGAGATCCGTTGCAACTCCGTTTAGAATGGCAGTTGCATGATTCTTCCTTTTGTCCGCGAGTTGCTGGCGGACCTGGAAAGCCCAGACGCCTTTCAGCGTGTGCGCCGCCATCTGGCGGGCGGCACGGGACGCCGTCGTGTGTCCGGCCTTACCGCGACGGCACGCTCGTTGTACCTGCCGTATTTTGTGCGTTCGGCCGGAGCGCCCGCACTCGTCGTCGTTTCCGACAACAAAGCGGCCGAAGCGCTGCACAGCGCCGTTCTGGCTGCCTGCGACCTGACCGGCGCCCTGAAGCCGACCGAGGTGCTGCGCCTGCCCGCGCATGACGTTCTGCCGTTTGAGAACCTATCACCCCATGGTGAAATTCAGGAAGCCCGCGCCGCGACGCTGTGGAAGATTGCCAGCGGGGCGGCGCGGCTGGTGATCGCGCCGGTGGAGGCCGCCTGCATGCGGCTGTTCGGCCGTGAACATTATGCCGGCCTGGCGCTTGAACTGCACCGCGGCGAGGAACACATCCCCGACATGCTGCTGGAGCATCTGCTTTCCGTCGGGTACACGCGCGTGGACGTGGTGGAAATGGCCGGGCAGGTGACCTCGCGCGGCGGCATCATCGACGTGTATGGGCCGGAGATGGATCGGCCGGTGCGCCTGGAATTTTTCGGCGATGAGATCGATTCCATTCGCCGTTTCGATCCCGAGACACAGCGATCGTCGAACCCTGTCGACCACGTGCTTCTGCTGCCGCTGACCGAAACCCCGGCAACCGAAAAGGTGCTCGCGGCCATCAACGCGCGGCTGACGCGATCCGGTTCCGCCGCCGGTGCGGAGCTGGAGGGCGGCGACACGCCCCGCGAGTTGCAGACGCATGTGCCGCACGCCGGCGGACGTGAATCGAACGCTACTATCTTCCCCGGATGGGAGTTTTATGCGCCCGTCGCGGGTGCGCGTTCGACGCTGCTCGATCTGCTGGGGCCGGGGACGCGGGTGTTTACCGAAGAGCCGGCCATGGTGGCCAACCAGGGCGAGCGCTGGTGGAACAAGGTGGAGCAGCGGCATGAGCGTTCGGGCATCGGCAACCTTGTGCGCGCGGAGGATCTGTTCCTTTCGCCCTGGGAACTCGAGGATCGCGTGCGCCTTTCGCCGGGCTGCGATCTGGATCAGCTGGGCGCGGTCGATGTGCTCGAAAGCGATCGCAGCGAAGGCTCCGAAATTGAGTTTTCAACACGCCCCACGCTGCGTTTTCACGGCTCCGTTCCGGCGATGGTTGATGAATTGAAGAAACTGATGGAGGCCGAAGCGCGGGTGCTGATCGCCGCGCCCAATCAGGGCGAAGTGGAGCGTCTTGCCGGCCTGCTGCAGGAATATGGCGTTCCGTACAGGCTGGGTTGGCGCGCGGATGCGGCAGCCGGGGCCTCGGCGACGGTGTACTCGGAATCCAGCTATCTGGCCGGCGATTTGCGTACCCCGGTGATCGTGCGCGCGGCTGTAGCCAACGGGGTGCAGGTGCTCGACACGGATCGTCGCACGGCACGGCAGATCGTGATCTTCGGGGCCAACGACCTCCATGACGACGCCGATGTGCATGCGCGACCAGCGGTGCGCAAGTCCAAAGCCTCGGCCTTTATTTCGGATTTTCGCGATCTCGCCGTCGGCGATTACGTTGTGCACGTCGAGCACGGCATCGCGCGGTACGACGGCCTGCGTGTGCTGGAGGGGACGGAAGGCTCCGCCGAACCGCCGCTGGAGTTGATGATTCTGAGCTTTGCCGAGGAAGCCAAGCTCTACGTCCCGCTGACGCGCCTGGACCTGATCGGCAAATACCGATCCACGGACACGGGGCCTGCACCGCAGTTGAACAAGCTCGGCAACCCCGCCTGGGGGAAGACCAAGGCCCGCGTGAAAAAGGCCATGGCGGATATGGCCGACGAGTTGTTGAAGCTCTATGCGCAGCGTAAATCCGCGCTTGGATTCGCCTTTTCGCCCGACACCGCGATGATGCGCGAGTTCGAAGAAGCCTTCGCCTACAACGAAACCGACGACCAGACGAACGCCATCGCGGACATCAAGCAGGATATGGAAAACCTGCAGCCCATGGATCGTCTGCTGTGCGGCGATGTGGGTTACGGCAAGACCGAAGTCGCGATGCGCGCGGCCTTCAAGGCCATTCAGGATTCCAAGCAGGTGGCCGTGCTGACGCCGACGACGGTGCTTTGCTTTCAGCATTTCGAAAGCTTCAAAAAGCGGTTCGCGAACTTCCCGGTGAAGGTGGAAATGATCTCGCGCTTCCGTACCGCGAAGGAAAAGAAAGACGTGCTGGAGCAGGTGGCCGAGGGCAAGGTCGACATCCTGATCGGCACCCATGCCGTGCTCGCGGAAAACGTGCATTTTCAGGACCTCGGCCTGCTGGTGGTCGATGAGGAACAGCGCTTCGGCGTGCGCCACAAGGAGCGGCTGAAGAAGATGCGCGCCTCGGTGGACGTGCTGGCAATGAGCGCAACGCCGATCCCGCGCACGCTGCATATGAGCATGATCGGTCTGCGCGATATGAGCGTGATCGAAACGCCGCCGAAGGATCGCATGGCCATTCAAACGGTGGTTGCGAAGTTCGATGAAAAACTTGTGCGCACAGCCATCGAAGTGGAACTGGAGCGCGGCGGGCAATGCTATTTCGTCAGCAATCGCGTGGAAACCATTTACGAAATGTCCGAGCGCATTCGTGAACTTGTGCCGCAGGCGCGTGTCGCCGTGGGCCACGGACAGATGCCCGAAGCCGAGCTCGAGCGCGTGATGCTCGGCTTTATGAACGGCGATTTCGACGTGCTGTGCGCAACGTCCATCGTCGAAAACGGTCTCGACGTTTCGCGCGCGAACACCATCATCATCAATCGCGCGGACCGGCATGGGTTGAGCGAGCTGTACCAGCTGCGCGGCCGCGTGGGCCGCTCGAATCGCCGCGCCTATGCCTACTTGCTCATTCCGCCGGAGCAGCAGTTGACCGAAGTCGCGCGTCGCCGGCTGGCGGCTTTGAAGGAGTTTTCCGACCTTGGCGCGGGCTTCAAAATTGCGGCGCTGGATCTCGAGTTGCGTGGCGCGGGCAACATGCTCGGCGGCGAGCAGAGCGGGCATATCGAATCGATCGGCTTTGAAATGTACACGCAGATGCTGGAAGAAGCCGTGAGCCGCATGAAGGGTGAGGCGCGCGAAGAACGGCCTGCGGTGACGGTCAATCTCGGCGTTTCGCTGCGCATCGACGACAGCTATATCCCTGAAGAAAACCAGCGTTTGCGCATGTACAAGCGCATTGCCGGCGCGGAGTCCGAGGCCGTGTTGACGGATGTGCGCGGCGAGCTGGAAGACCGTTACGGCAAGCCACCGGAAAGCGTTCTGCATCTGCTCGCGGTGGGCGAGGTGCGGCTGCTGTGCGAGCGCCTGGGGGTAGCGCAATTGGAGCGCAAGCGTGTGGCGGTGGAAGAGCCGAAGAGTGCGTCTGCGCCCGCCAGGCCCATGGCGCCTGTGCGCTCGCTTACGCCTCCCCGTAGCCCTGCGCCGTTACGTCCACCGGCTCCCGGATGGGGTGCGCCTTCGCGCTTCGGCGCACCGCCGGCACGTCCGCAACAGGCACTTGCCGGCCGTCATGGGCAAGCCCCGCAGGTGGCCGCATTGAACTTTTCCAGCCGCGCCGCGCTGAACAAGACGGCCACCACCAGCGCCACACAGGCTCTGCGTGAAACGGTCGCCACGCGTCCGGCGAACGCCCCCATCCCCGCCAAGGCAGGGCAGATGAAGGCCATGCGCGACATGCTGTTTCTGAGCTTCAGCGACAAGTTGCACGCCGCGCCGGCCGCCCTTGGCGATGAGCCGGGCAAGGGCGTCAACGTGGGCGCGTTGATGCGGCTGGTCGGCCGCAGCGCGAAGGACGGTGCGCAGTTGACACCGCAGGGCGTGCTGCGCTGGCCGCTTTCCAGCGCGAAGGCGGAGGATGTGATTCGCGAGACGCGCGATCTGCTGGCAGCGCTGGAATTGAGCGGCGGCGGTCAGTAGTTCCGCTAAAAGATTCGGAAGTTAATGACGACATGCAGCGGCATTGCGGAGGCGTACACAAATGAACTCTGCAAGCAGGGTACGCCCTTGACATGCGGGCGTCGTGCCTGTGTGCAGGACATGGCTTTAGAATGAAAAAATGCGCAAATGCCTTGCTGTTGCCTCGCTCGCCCTATGCTGCCTCAGCCATTCCTTGTCTGCCCAGCAAGCTGCAGCCGATGGTGCCGGGCAGAAGCTCGACAGTGTTGCCAACCAATACTTTGAGCAGGTGCTGTACAAATACAATCCGAGCCAGGCGACGCAGCTGGGTCTGCACCAGTACGACACGCAGATGGAGGACTACAGCGGGGCGAGTGTGGGGCGCGAGGTTGTTGCGCTGCATGCGTGGGAGCAACGGATCGCCGCCATCGAGCCGAGCTCGCTCGAGCAGGAACCGGCGGCGGATCGTGAAATCCTGCTGAACCAGATCAAGAGCCAGCTTCTGCAACTGGAAGTCATTCGAGGCTGGGAAAAGAACCCGGACCTCTACTCCAGCGGCATCACCGTCTCGATTTTCACGTTGATGGAGCGGCCGTATGCACCCTTGAACACGCGTTTGCATGCCGCGATCGCGCGCGAGAAAATGATGCCGCAGGTGTTTGCGGCGGCGCGCGCCAACCTGAAGAATCCGCCAAAGATCTACACCGAAATCGCGCTGGAACAGATCGATGGCCTGATTCGCTTCTTTCAGCACGATGTTCCGGAAGCCTTTGCGACGGCCGACGACGCGGGCGAGAAGGCCGAATTCGCCGGGACCAACGCCGCCGTCGTCGCCGCGCTCGAAAGCTATGCGCAGTGGATGAAGATCGATCTGCTGCCGCGCTCAAACGGCGACTTCCGTTACGGTGCGGACACGTATGCGAAGGCGCTGCGGTACAACGAGATGGTGGATACGCCGCTGCCGCAATTGCTGCAGATCGGCCTGGACGATTTGCACAGAAATCAAGCGGAGTTTGCGCGAGTTGCGAAGTTGGTGAATCCGGCCAGCACGCCAAAGGAAGAGCTTGCGGAACTGGCGACCATTCACCCCCAGCCGGATCATTTGCTCGGAGCCTTTCACGACCGTTTCGCTTCTGAAATCGCATTCATCCATGCGAAAAGGATCATCACCATCCCAAGCACGGTAGAGCCCACGCTTGAGGAGACACCGCCATTCGAGCGCGCGACCACGCAGGCTTCCATGGACCCTCCGGGGCCGTTCGAGACGCATTCGACGAAGGCGCTCTTCAACGTCACGCTGCCGGATCCGCGCTGGTCGCCGGCTCGCAAAAACGAGTACATGGCGGCGTTCAACGTGGGCACGATCGTTTCCACCAGCGTGCATGAGGCCTATCCCGGCCACTATGTGCAGTTTCTGTACCAGCCGCAGTTTCCGTCGACCATCCGCAAGGTGATCGGCGCCAATACGTACATCGAAGGATGGGCGCACTATTGCGAGCAGATGATGCTCGACCAGGGCTACAACGCGGTCGGCGTGGGAGCCAGGGATGAGCGGGAGTCCAGGCTCATACGCCTGGGTCAACTGCAGGATGCGCTGCTGCGCGATGCACGCTTCGTGGTCGCCATTCGCATGCAAACGGGCGTGGGCGGCGCTCTTACGATCGCGCAGGCGGAGGATTTTTTCGTCACGGAAGGCTACCAGGCCCGGCCGATTGCCGAGGTGGAAACCAAGCGCGGCACGGCCGACGCGTTGTACCTGTATTACACCCTGGGTAAGTTGGAAATTTTGAAACTGCGCGCGGATGTCATGGCGCAGCAGGGTGCGGCGTTCCGCCTGGAGGAGTTCCACGACGCCCTCATGCGCCAGGGGCCGGCGCCGCTGAAAATCGTTCGCCGGGCGATGCTGGGCAACGATTCGCCTGTGCTTTGAGCCTTTTTGCCCGAAGAGCGAAAGCCCCGATCGGTGTTGGCTGTCCCTCGAAAGGGTCACGTCGGTCAGCGGACGGCCTCCTATAATCGGGGGTATGCAAGGGGAGAATCTGCAATTCGGCTGTGGCACCTGCGCTCCCGAAACCTGGCTTAATTTCGATGCGGGCCCGGCTTTTTTGTTGGAGAAGCGTTTGCCTTTCATCAAGGCCATGCTGGTGCGCAAGGGGTTTCCGGATTACCCGGCGAATATTCATTACGGGGACGTGATCAAGGGTTTGCCCGTGACCCAACAATCGGCAAGCCGCATTTACTGCTCCCATGTGCTGGAGCACCTGTCTCTACACGACTGCCGCAAGACGCTGCGTAACGTATGCAGCTACCTGGTGCCCGGGGGTGTGTTCCGATTTGTTGTGCCGGACCTTGAGTTCTACGCTCGTCGCTACCTGGAATCCGCCGAGCCGGAAGCGGCCTCGATCTTTATGCAGGACACCTACCTTGGCGAACAGCAAACGGTGCGCGGTGTGCGCTCGCTGCCCCGGACCCTGTTTGGCCGCAGCCAGCACCTGTGGATGTGGGATTACCGGAACTTCTCGGAGGAACTGACCGCGGCAGGCTTTACCTCCATCCGCAGGGCTACCTTCGGCGATTCCGGTGATCCTGCCTTTGCCGTGGTGGAAAGCGAAGGGCGATGGCGGAACTGCCTTGGCGTCGAGTGCCGGCGCCCCGAAGCCGAGCAAGCCAAGGCAA
This sequence comes from uncultured Acidobacteriaceae bacterium, assembly GCA_964242195.1. Taxonomy (GTDB): domain Bacteria; phylum Acidobacteriota; class Terriglobia; order Terriglobales; family Acidobacteriaceae; genus Granulicella. Next base: position 53,475 of record CAXTBI010000011.1, on the reverse strand, counting down.
AGGGTGGCGGATTGGCGGCGGCTGCATCAGACTGATGACGATAGTTCGAACCATTGAGTTCAAGGTTCGGTAAAGCCTGCGTGGTATCGTCGCCTAAGAAACTGACGCTTGAAGGAAGCCACTGGGGAATGACATCGCACAAAGTTAGGAAGGCGGTTATACCTGCCGCCGGTATGGGAACGCGGTTTTTGCCAGCTACGAAGGCAATTCCAAAGGAAATGTTGCCCCTGGTCGATAAGCCGCTGATCCAGTACGCCGTGGAAGAGGCTGTGGCCGCCGGTTGTACCGAGGTCATCATCATCACGGGCCGGGGCAAGACGCCGCTCGAAGATCACTTCGACCGGGCACCGGAGCTGGAATGGCAGTTGGCGGCCCGCGGCAAGCATGACCTGCTGGAACTGGCCTGCTCCATGTCCAAACTCGCGCACATCACCTACACCCGTCAATCGGAGGCCCTGGGTCTGGGGCATGCCGTGTTGCAGGCCAAGGCGCTGGTGGGGGACGAACCGTTCGCCGTCATTCTGCCCGATGATGTCGTCTACGCGAAAGTTTCCTGTATGAAGCAGATGGTGGACGCGTATGAAGAAAAGCGAGCCTCGATCATTGCGTCCGAGGTTGTGGAAGGTGCGGCCATTCAGTCCTACGGTTGCCTGGACGCGGTCCCGGACGAACTTGATCCGCGTCTGCTGAAGGTGCGCAACATGGTGGAAAAGCCGAAGCCGGAAGAGGCGCCCAGCCAGAATGCCATCATTGGCCGCTACATCCTTACACCGCGCATCTTCGAAATGATCGAAGGGCTACAACCCGGAGCCGGCGGCGAACTGCAGCTTACGGACGCTATCAAAGCGCTGCTGCAGTATGAATCCGTCTATGGCTTTCTGTACGAGGGCGAGCGCCACGATGCCGGGGATAAGTTCGGCTTTTTGAAGGCAACCGTTGAGTTCGCCTTGAAGCGCGACGACCTTGGACCCAGGTTCCGCGAGTGGTTGCGTTCCCGGAATTTCTAAACTCCGGATGCCTGTGTGGCAAGCGCCAATGCGGCAGCCGTACAACACCGTACGGCGGAAGCGCCTCTGATGGTATGCGGCGAAGAATAAGCCGCAGATCGCGGACGGCACATCATGGATCAAGGGATAGAGCAGCGCAAGGTCACTCAGCCCGCAAAACGGCGCAAGGCAAAGGGCGGTCCGGGCGCGCAATCGCGCTGGAGTTCGGGGGCCAAGACCCTGGTGGGCACGTCCACCTCATCGCGTAGCCGTATTTGGTTCACGATCAACAACGGAGCGCTCGCCGAGGTGTACCACCCGGACGTCGATCAGGCCAACACACGTTCGGTACACTTTTTGGTCACCGGTACGGACGGCTTCTTTTCCAACGAGTTATGGGATGCCGAGCACCACGTGGAATGGTTGGCCCCGGGGGCGCCGGGGTGCCGGGTCGAGACCAAGTGCAAGCACGGCCGCTACCTTCTTTCGAAGGAGATTGTGACCGATCCACTTCGCGATGTACTTCTGCTTCGGGTAACGTTCAAACCGGCGGAGGGCCAGGACCTGCGGCTCTACCTTACGGCGAATGCCCACATTGGCGATCAGGGGTCTGACAACCACGCATGGGCAAACGCCTATAAGGGGGTGCCCATGCTGTTTGCTTGCCGCGGGCATGTGGCCATGGCTCTTGCCTGTGACCCCGCCCCAAAAGCCCAGAGCGTTGGCTTTGCCGGCACAACGGATGCGCTAACGCTGCTGGCCAAAGGGAAACCTTTGCCCGTGGCTAACAGTGCGGAAACCGGCAATGTCGTTCTAACCGCGGAAATCGACCTCGGCGCATCCCTGGCCACCGGCCCGCAAACCGGACAGGCGGGCGCTTCCAGTTTCCTCGTGGCTCTGGCGCTTGGAAGCGAGGCGGCCGAGGCTGGCCAGCAGGCGCGGGCCGGGCTGCTGGACGATTTCGGGAAAATCCGCGACCTGTTTTTGCAGGGCTGGCATGAGAAGCAGTCCACCTTTGCTGAGGTAAAAGACCTGAGTGGAGAGAAGCTGGACATGTACCGCGTCAGCACGGCGGTGCTGGAGACGCACCAGTCCAAGCGGTTTCCGGGCGGATTCGTCGCCAGCCTTTCTTTGCCCTGGGGGTTTGCACGGACGGACAAGGATGTGAGTGGGTACCATGTAGTCTGGCCCCGGGACCTGGTGGAAACGGCGATGGGCAAATTCGCCAGCGGCGATGCCCGGACGGCACGCTCCACCCTGTTTTACCTCAGCTGTACGCAAAGCGAGGACGGCGGCTGGAGTCAGAACATGTGGCTCGACGGTACACCGAAACTCAACGCCATTCAGATGGATGGGATCGCCCTGCCCATTCTGCTGGCCGACAAACTGCGCCGGGACGACGCCCTGGACGGCTACAATCCGCGAACGATGATGCGGGCGGCCACGCTTTTTGTGCTGCGGCATGGGCCATTCACACAGCAGGACCGATGGGAGACTACGCCGGGGTACTCGCCGTACACCATGGCCGTGCAGGTGGCGGCCTTGCTGGTGGGTGCCGACTGGCTGGACCTGCGGGGGGAGTCGGGGCAGGCGCAGTTTTTGCGCGAAACCGCGGATGCCTGGAACGACAGCATAGACGAGCTGACGTATGTGCGCGGAACCAAACTCGCGAAGCGCCATGGCGTGGACGGGTACTACGTGCGGATGACGCCACCGGAACGCATCGAAACGCGCGGCCCCGGCAGGCAGAAAATCCTGTTGCCGAACCACCCGTTCGGGCGCAGGCACAAGGTTGCCGTGGAGGTCGTCAGCCCGGATGCGTTGGCGCTGGTACGTTTCGGGGTGCGCGCCGCAAACGACCCGCGGATGCGCAACACCGTCAAGGTGATCGACGAAACGCTTCGCTATGATACCTCTACCGGACCCACATGGAAGCGTTCGACGTTCGATGGATATGGCGAACCGCCGGATGGCAGCCCGTTCAAAAAGAGCGGCGTGGGCCGCGGTTGGCCCTTGTTGAGCGGTGAACGCGGGCATTATGAAATCGCCGCGGGCAATGCGGGATATGCCCTGGAGTTGTTGAAAACCATGGCGCGCCAGACCAGCGAGTGCGGTATGTTGCCAGAGCAGGTTTGGGATGCGGAAGACATCCCTGCGCGCGATCTGTTCAACGGCCACCCGGCCGGCTCGGGCATGCCGCTGGTCTGGGCGCATGCGGAATACATCAAACTCCTGCGCAGCCTGCATGCCAATACGATCTGGGATGCCGTGCCCCAAACGATCGCCCGCTATGTCGATTCCCGTCATCCTGCCGGCTTTCAGATCTGGCGGCCCAACCAGCGTCGTGGATATGTAACCGCTGGCAAGGATCTGCGCATCGATCTGCCCGGTCCTGCGACGTTTTCCTGGCGCCAGGAACGCCGGGAGCGCCAAATGCCGACAACCGACAGTGGCATCGGGCTGCATAGCGTGACGTTGCCCTTGTCCGGCATGGCTGTTGGCACGGTGGTTCGCGTGCGGGTGGAACCCGCGCAGTTGGCAGGGAAGCCGAAGGGGGATGGAAGCCCAGGCGCACAGGCAGACGCTTTCCTGGTGCAGATTCGCGCTGGGGACGGGGACCGTGGGTAGCGTTCGATGGTGTTTCCCCGCGCAAACGTCAATCGTCGCAAGCTGCTGCCCGGGGGCGTGCTGGTATGGGCGCTTTGGGCACCGCGTCACCTTGTCGTTGCCCAGGAGCGCCGTCCGCTCCAGCCTCCGATTCCGACCCAGCGTGAGACGCCGCAGCACCGTACCCGGCTGATGATGCGCGATGGCGGCTACCAGATGGTGCTTAGCTACCGAGTCGTAGGCTCGGTTGTGCGGTATCGCTCGGCGGAACGAGAGGGGGCCGAGGAAGAAATTCCGTTGGCCCTGGTTGACCTCCCAGCGACCCATGCCTGGGAACGCGCCCACGATCCCAGCCAGGCAGAGGGGAGTGCGCAGCCCCCTGTTCTCAGCCCGGAGCTGGCGCGGGAGGAGGCCGCCCGGGCAGCACGTTCCCCGGAGGTTGCCAAGGAGTTGCGGCTGCCCGAGGAGAACAGCGTTCTTGCCCTCGACAACTTTCAGGGCACTGCCGAACTCGTGCCGCTGCCGCAGTGGAACAGCGATCTCAATCGCGAAACGGCGCACGCGGTGCTGAAGAAAGACATGAACCCGCTGGCCAGCCCGCATGAATTATTTTTCCTAAAAGACGAGCGCGCGGATGTGCAGCTGCACGTGCCGGATCCATCCTTCTTCGTGCACCTGGAAGACCCGAAAGCGGAATCAGCGACGTCTGGCGGCAACTTCACGGTCGACACCGGCGGACAAGCCGGCAGAGCGACGCCCGGGGGCGGTGCCCCTGGCAGCCGTTATGTGATCGAGCGAGTGGATGTGCGGCGTGGCGAGCGAGCCGTCAGCAGCTTTGCTGTGCGTTTGCTTGGCAGCGGAACACGGCAGCCCGATCTGATCGAGACCCGCGTGGAGACGCTTCCAGGCGGGCAATGGGAGCGCGTTACGCCGTGTCAGCCGCTCCTGATCGGGGAATACGTGCTCGTGGAGGTGCTCAACGACCGCGCCGTGAACAGCAGCGTTTGGGATTTTGGGGTGCATCCGACGGCCAAGCAAAACGACGAGGCCCTGAAGCCGGAGCCAAAGCGACCGGCGCATCTGGAGCGCCGCGACCCGCAGTAATTGGGAAGCTGAAGAAACCGGGCAAACCATGAGCTATCGCCCCAGGGAACGTTTTCCTCGGTCACTTTCCCAAAGCGAATCGGCATTCGGCTCGCGATGCTGGAAGTCTCTTCCTGCAGCGCTTCGGGTGAGGCTGTAGGCGGCAAGCTTTTTATCAGCCCAGGATTGGCGTAAAACCGCCCAGGGCCTCCCCGGAAGAGGGGCCCTGGGAGTTCGTGCCATCAGCTACTTGGTCATATCGATGCCACCGGAGTTCGCGCGTTCCTTGGCGGCCTCGTTGGCTTTGGCGGCACCCATGGCGCGATGCACCCAGTCGTCGGCTTTGGCGATGTCGGCCTTCCGGGCGGCGTCGTTGCCGCACTCGATGTCCGCTTTGCGGCGCCAATCGAGGTTCAGATACTGCATGGCATCGTCGTAATTCGGCCTCAACTCTACTGCCCTGTTGAGGTACTGCAGCGAGCTGTCGAGCGGGGCTGCGTTCTCCTGCGCCAGCTGCGAGCAGATCTTGGGCGGCAGCTTGGCATTGCCCTGCAGGTCGTCCGTGATCTTGTTGCCCTTCATCAAGTCCGTGGAGTTCTTATCCGCTTTCTGGAAATCGAGGACACCGATGGCATAGTTTGCCTCGGCATCCTTGGGATCCAGCTGCAGGACTTTGAGCTCATCCTGACGCGATTTGTCGAAATTCATCACATTGCGGTCAATGGACGCGAGTTGCCGCCAGGCGTCCACATCGTTCGGATCGCGCTGAAGGACGACGTTGAAGCCGTCCAGGGCCTTTTGCGCCACCGCCAGGTTTTGGGGGGTGTTGTTGTTGGGCTGTACCTGGTAGCTATAGGCTGTGGCCAGATAAGTATGCGCATTCGGGTAGCTGGGATCGAGTCGAATCGATTCCTGAAAGCGGTCGATGGCCTGCTCATAGTGGCCTGCCTTGAACTCCTGCACGCCCTTCACGAGTTGATCGCGCGCCTGGAGCTTGGAACAGCCCGTTGAGCCTGCGAGCAAAAGAAGGAGCGCGAGAGCCCCCGGTACATGTGCGCATCGTGCGCTTTGTGTCATCAGCCTCATCCCCTTGCGACGATGGCGCCCGAAGAGGCCCTCGAAAAGGCCACCCCTGCACTCTGCAACCATCAGGTCTGCTTGCCGCTTGATTGTAAAGGCAGAAAGAGCAAAACAGCTAGGGGCTGTTTGTAATGCGGCAGATGGTTACCATTGGGCACGGAAGTTGCTGCCTATTTTGCGTTGATCGTGGGAGGATGGAAACACGACTACCTCGGGGACCCCGTTATGGCGACAACAAAATGGACGGCATCGCAAATGTATCCGCAGACCGGCAAGACCATGCTGATTACCGGCGCGAATAGCGGCATCGGGTACCAGGCGGCCCTGGAACTGGCCAGGCATGGAGCCCATGTGTTGATGGGCGTGCGCAATCCCGCCAAGGGGAAGGACGCCTTGGAACGGCTGCTGCGTGAGGTTCCGGGCGCGAGCGCGGAGGTGGTGGAGCTGGATGTGGCTTCCCTGGCTTCAGTGCGCTCCTTCGCGGAGTCCTTTCTGCGCGGCGAGAAGGCATTGGATGTTCTGATCAACAATGCCGGCGTGATGGCTCTTCCGACCCGAGAGCTGACCGCCGATGGTTTTGAGCGGCAATTTGGAACCAATCATCTGGGGCACTTTGCCCTGACCGGCCTGCTGTTGCCGGCTTTGAAGCGATGTGCCGCCGCCCGCGTGGTGACGGTGGCGTCGCTGGCGCATCGCAATGGAAAGATGAATCCCGCGGATCTGCAAAGCGAGCGCGACTACAAGCCGTGGGAGGCCTATAACAACTCCAAACTGGCGAATCTGCTGTTCGCCCATGAGCTGGGCCGCCGTGCGCGCGCCGCGGGTTTACCACTGCTCAGCGTCGCCGTTCACCCCGGCATTTCAAAAACCAGCATTTTCGCCAACGGTCCGGGGACAGGCGATTTCAAATCGAAGGTCGTGAATCTGCTGGCGCCTGTGCTGATGCAGGACGACATCATGGGAGCGCTGCCCACTGAATACGCCGCGACCGATCCCGGCATTCGGGGCGGTGAGTACATCGGCCCGGATGGATTTGGGGAGTTCAAAGGCTACCCAAAAGTGGTTCAGCCGCGTCCGCAAGCTCTCGATGCGACCTCTGCCAACACCCTGTGGCAAGCAAGCGAACAGCTCACCGGTGTGTCTTATTTATGACCTGCCGGTGTTGGCTCGAGGAGTCCACGACAGCCTCTTGATCGACCGCCGGATCAGGATGCCGGATCAGGATGCCGATGCCGCGTTGGGACACCGGCGCGAGCCCCTCCCTTCGCTGCATCACCGGCGCGAAATTTCTGGCCATCAAGCCCTGGCGCTGCCGGGCTTTGACGCGGGGGCAGCGATGCCTTGCGACTCGGCCTTTTTGCGGGCGGGCTTTTTCGCGGAGGGTTTGCTGCCGCGCGCCGCGGATGCTCCGGCAGTTTCCCCCGCGGCCGCCAGCGACAGCCGCGACAGCTTGGCAGCGTGGTTTTCCAGCAGCTTCTCCAGTTGCTGGATCAGTTGAGCCGTTTGCATGGGCTTGACCAGCATTTTGTCCGCACCCATGTCTTGCCAATCCTCGTCCGAGGTTGGAAAGGCCGTGAGCAAGGCTACGGCGGGGTGGTAGGGCGCGGTACGGGCGGCCTGGATGACCTCCCGCCCGGCGACGTCGGATTCCATGCGCATGTCCGTGATCACCATCTGGTACTCGTTTTTTTTCAGGCGGGATTTACCCTCCCGAGCGCTGGTGGCGGTGTCGACATCGAATCCGGAAATTTCCAGAACGGCTTTCATGGTGAGCAGAACGGGGATTTCATCATCAACAAGCAGAACGCGACGCTTAGGCAAGTTCTTGGTCTCCTTCATTCCTGGCCGCGCCAATCCGGCTGGCTCTGGCCCTTTCCGGGCGTGGACCTTCGCCCATGTTCGCAGCATGGACGCTCAGGGTGCAAGCTGTGCGGCGTAGTTGCCGATTCCTCTGCCGGTGGTGCTGAAGTCGAGCGGGCCCGAGAAAATGGTATACTCGCGTGTGCCATACCCTGATCGGGAACATCCCTATCCGGAAAACAACATCCTATCTACCGTGGATCCGAAAGGGTCCGGAGGCTGCCCATCCCACCGTTTAACGACAAGCGTTCTCAGAAGTCCTTTATTCGCACCAACGACCGTATCCGTGCGCGCGAAGTTCGCGTGATCGACGAGAACGGCGACCAGCTTGGCGTCATGCAGCCGTTTGAGGCCCTGCGTATTGCCCGCGAACGTTCCCTCGACCTGGTGGAAATTTCCCCCAATGCCGTCCCGCCCGTGTGCAAAATCCAGGATTACGGCAAGTTCCTTTACGAAAAGGACAAGAGCGAGCGTGCGGCGCGCAAAACACAGAAAGTCATCGTTATCAAGGAAGTGAAATTTTCCGTAACGGTAGACGAGCACGATTACCAGACAAAGAAGAATCAGGCGATTCGTTTTCTCGGCGACGGCGACAAGGTGAAGGCCAGTCTGCGTTTTAAAGGACGTCAGATGGCCCACCGCGATTTGGGTTACAAGATCATCAATCGCCTGATTATGGATGTGGGTGAGGTGGGCGTGGTGGAGTTTATGCCGCGCATGGAAGGAACGACGCTGCACGCTATTTTGGCTGCCAGCAAGAAAGCGGTCGTCGCCCCTCCGAAGCCTCCCAGGGCCGCGGCGGGCGAAGGGGCTCCTCTCGCCGAGGCATCCACGGCTGGAACTTCCACGGCTGGGACTTCCACGGGTGCGACGCCGGCCGCTGCGGTTCCCGTGGCTGCGACTTCGGTCGCGTAATCGCCGCGAATTTCGGGCGGGCCGTCTCGGCATCGCAAGGTTTGCCCTGGTAGGTGGCTGGCCTATCCGGCTTTCGGTTGTATACTAACCACTGGTTTCAATTTGCAGTTCACCAGCAGGAATTTATGCCCAAGATGAAAACCCATTCGGGTGCGGCAAAGCGCTTCAAAAAGACAGCCAGCGGCAAGTTTAAGCGCGGCCAGTCGAAGATGCGCCATATTTTGACCTCGAAGGACTCGAAGACGAAAAGCAGGCTGGGTAAAATCACGCTTGTTTCCGTTGCCGATACGCCGAAAGTCGCTCGTATGCTGCCCTATGCCTAGCCTCGGCTGGATGTAGAGCGCGGCCAGCTCCATCCTTGGATCAAGCCGTCCGGCCTTCTGGCCGGACATCGGGCCGCCAGCGGTTTGTGGCCCCTGCATCCGCGTCCAGCGGAGCGGATGCACCGAGATCCCCCAGTTTCAACAAGCGTGTGAAGAGGTTCCCCTTGCCTCCAGCCGCCAACCCTTTCAGCAATGTAAACAGGAGATAGTATGCCCCGTGTAAAACGGAGTACAAAGCGCAGCGATCGCCGTAAAAAGATCCTGAAGCGCGCCAGTGGTTACTTCCTCACGAAATCCAAGCTCTACCAGGCAGCCCAGGAAGCCGTCGAGCGCGGTTTGAAGTTTGCCTACATCGGACGCAAGCAGAAGAAGCGGCAATATCGTTCCCTTTGGATTGTGCGCATCGGTGCGGCGTCCAAAATGCATGGATTGAGCTATTCGACCTTTATCAACGGCTTGAAAAAGGCCGGCGTTGGACTCGACCGCAAGATCCTGGCCGATATTGCCGTGATGGATCCGGCGGGCTTTGCCGCTTTGGCCCAGCAGGCCAAGGGCGCTCTGGCCAAGGATGTACCTCAGGCACAGGCAGCCTGAAGGCGCTGTTTTTTTGAAGAGGAAGGGCGCGGCTTCGGCTGCGCCCTTTCTTCTTGAGCGCGAGCGATAGGTCGTTCATCCCGGTCTGCCCGCCATGCGGGGGCGCGCTTGTTGTCCAGGGCAGCTAGACTCGTTGCATGGAGTCTCGAACACGGCTGACATGCAGGCGTCCGGCACGTAGACGTTTCGCGTTTGCGGTGGCCGTATCCTTCTGCCTGGGCTGCAGCTGGCTCGGCTTGCGGGCGCAGGCACCGCAGATGGCCATCACCTTTGACGACCTACCCGCACATGGTCCACTTCCGCCGGGGATGGCGCGGCCAGAGGTCGTGACCAGTTTGCTGAAGACATTCAAGCAGGAGAACCTGCCGCCGATTTACGGATTCGTGAACGGTTTTCGGGTGGAGCGGTTTCCCTATCAGCTGCACATCCTGCAGGCCTGGCACAACGCAGGCGAGCCTCTGGGCAACCACACCTGGTCCCACCCCGAGCTGGATAAAATTTCAGCGTCCCGGTATGAACGGGACATCGCCCGGAATGAACCTTTGCTGCGGGAGGTAGATCCGCATGGTGACTGGCATTGGTTTCGGTACCCATACCTCGAAGAGGCAAACACGGCGGCCAAACACGAAGCTGTGCGCACGTGGCTGAAGGCTCACGGCTACCGTGTGGCCGAGGTGTCGATGGATTTTCAGGATTACCTTTGGAACGAACCGTACGCACGCTGCGCCGCAAAGCACGATACTGCCGCAATCGAGCAGCTGCACGACAGCTATCTCCAAACCGCGGTGGTGTACATCCATGTGTATCGCGAACTCGCGCGAAGTTTATACGGACATGACGTCCCCTACATCTTGTTGATGCATGCCGGTGCGTTCGATGCGCGCATGCTCCCGGAGCTGATTGCGTTGTTTCGTAGCCAGGGATTTCAGTTCGTCACGCTGGAGCAGGCCATGAACGATCCGGTCTATCGGGCAGACCCGCGAGTGCCGACTCCCGGGGGTTCTACCTTTAACGAGATGGTTGCCGAGACTCGGCACGTCGTGGTGCCGGACGCAAAAGAGCCGGAAGAGATGCTCGACCGCATGTGCCGTTGAATCGCTTTTGCGGGCGAAGCGCGAGGGCGCGGGCCGGCTTTCATCTCACCACAACGCCGAAGAGGGCGCTATCGCCAGCGCTGCTCGGGGAGCATCCCTCGCGTGGCCCCCTCGCATCAAAACCGGCTATATGAGTGGCTGGAGCGTGTTTCATTTATCCAGCTACGCGGAATCAACGTGGGTGTCCCGTGTTGCTCAAAGAGCGGGCCAGCGTACATCCGTTAAACTCCATCCGCTCCAGTCCCCAATCGGAGTCCTCTTCAGGAGACCCTATCCATGTTGAATGCGAAGTTGAGATCGCTGCTGAACCCAAGCGAAACGGTAAACGCGGAACAACTTGAAACCGATCGTAAGCTGCTGGGGTTTGACCGTGCGGTCAATCGCCTTACCCGTCGTACGTTTGCCGGCAGTTTTACAGGAGCCATCGCGCTTGTTGTTGCCGGTGGTTTTATCGAAACGCCCAAAGGTTTCGGTCAGGCCTCGGCGACCGCGCCATCGATCACAGACGTACTGAACTTCGCGTTGAACCTGGAGTACCTCGAAGCCAATCTCTATTCCATCGTGACCACCGGCAACCCGATTTCCGCCACGCTGATGGGGTCCGGCGCCGGAACAATTTCGGGATCCCCTGGCAAGATTGCCTTGGCAACAACGACAACTTCTCTGTTTCAGGCCCTGACGCAAGACGAAATCAATCACATCACCCTTCTGCGTAGCACCATTACCGCATTGGGCGGAACGCCGATCAGCATGCCGAATATCTACTACGCCGCGAAGGGGGCGATTACCAACGAAGCGCAACTGTACGCGTTGACGCGGCAGTTTACGGCGACAGGCAATGGTGCCTACGCGGGCGCGGCACAGTTTCTGATCAGCAACCCGGCCGTGCTCACCGTGGCTTCGCAAATCCTTGGTGCCGAAGGCCAGCATCTCGGGGCGGTGACCTTTGTGATCAATGTCAGCGCGAATGCCGGCGCGGCTCCGCAGAGCGCCATCGATCTGCAGGACACCTTGCCCAGCAAGACACAGTATTTCGATGTCTTTGTGACGGGTGCGCCCAATGCAAACACCTCGAACCAGGCTCCCGGACTGGCTCCGGCGCGCAGCACGTCACAGGATCTCGGTATCGTGTACGGTGTTTCCACTGCAACGACGTCCAATCCCCCAACCGGCGTCACCTCCGGCGGCTTTTTCCCCATGGGCGTGAACGGCAACATCAAGTCGACCTAGCGCTGAAGCGCTGATTGAAGACGCGAACCCATGCCCGTTCGCAAACCATGTTCGCAACGCTTCAGGAGGAAATATCGTGTCCAAGTTTTCGAATGAGAATTCCGCCGTGCTGGATCGCACGGACGAGCAGATGCAGGGGGAGGCGCTGGCGTTCGAGCAGAACGTCGGCGCCTCCCGTATGAACCGGCGCAAGTTGATCGGCAACCTCACCATGGCGGCCGGAGCGGCAGGTGCCATGGGTCTTGCGGGTTGCAGCGCCGCCGGCCCGGCCATGATCAGCACGGACCCAACGCCGAACCCACCTTCCGTGCTGGACGTCCTCACCTTTGCATTGAACCTCGAGTATTTTGAGGCGAGCTTTTATTCCTACATCGTGACCGGCAGCGGCTTGTCGGCGGCCGATATGGGACCCAATCCCGGCACGGTGATCGGCTTGCCGAAAATCAGCTTCACGAACCCCTATATGACCAACATTGCGGCCAACCTCATGACCGAAGAGGTGCAGCACGTGGAGTTGCTGCGTGCCACCATCCAATCGGCCTTTGGGGTCGCTCCGCAATCCATGCCGTCGTTGAATCTCGCTCCCACTACGGCCCTCACGGTTAAGGACGATGCCACGTTTGCCGCGATCGCACGGCAGATCGAAGGCGTTGGCGTCAGTGCATATGCCGGTGCGGCACAGTACCTCGTCAGCAGCCTGCCTGCATTGAATTACTCGGCGCAGATCCTGGATGTGGAAGCACAACATGCCGGGGCGCTGCGTTACGCCTGCATCCGCCTGGGGGTCGCTTCCCCGGCAGCCGATGCGCTCGACCAGCCGCCGACGATCAATCAGATCTTCAATACTGGGGCGACCAACGGGTTGAATCCCGTACGCACACCGCAGCAGGTTCTGGGCATCGTGTACGGCGTTTCAAATGCTTCCACCACGACGCCGACCCCTGGCATCGTCAAGGGTGGGTTCTTCCCAAACGGTGTGAACGGCAACATCTTCAGCACCTAACCGTCGCAAGGGCGCTGGAATCGACAAGACGAAGGGCCGCCAGAGTTGGCGGTCCTTCGTTGTTTAAGGGGGCTGGAAGCTGGGCAGGACAAACGCAGATTCCCTTCGGGAATGACAACAAGAAAAGCCGATGCTACCGACACTTACCGCTACCAGCCCTAAGCACGGACCACCAACCACCGCATCTCTTACACCTTAAGTCCGATAAGCCGCATCAGCTCCACACCGTTGCTGCGGGTGATGATTCCTTCGCGCAGGGTGTAATCGAACCGGAGGCCGCCCGCCTCGATGCGGTCTTCGAAATGCGCATTGCGCACCACTCGCTGCAGCTCCGGCCCAAGTTGCGTAAGGGCGAGATCGTGGGTGCTGAGCATGCCCAATGCACCGGCCTCCAACAGGCTTTTCACGACGCCGGTGGCCCCGGCCAGGCGGTCGTGGGAGTTTGTCCCGGCCAGCAGTTCGTCCAGCAGAAAAAGCACGGGAGGCTCCGTGCGCGCCAGTGCGCAGATCGAGCGCAGGCGCAAAATCTCCGCATAGAAGCGGCTTCGTCCGCCTTGCAGCGAATCCGCCACCTGGATGCTGGCGGCCACGCGCAGCGGCCCGAGACGCAAACGGAGCGCGCGTACCGGTGCACCTGCCCCGGCCATCACGCAAGCCACGCCGGTTGCGCGTAGAAGCGTGCTTTTGCCGCTCATGTTGGAGCCGCTGATGATGAGCAGCTGTTTTTCCGCATCGAGTGCGACGTCATTGCGAACGCAACCTGCACGCGGCAACAGCGGATGGCCGAGCGCCTGCGCCTCAAACGCAGCGTCGGTGCCGATCTCGGGAAATGGATCCTCCGGATGCTCGAAGTGATACGCCGAAAGGGCAAGCAGCGCCTCAGCCTCACCCAGGGCGCGAAACCAGGGGCGCAGTTCCTCGCCGTGGCGAGCCCGCCAGCGCTCCACCAGGAGCCCGACATGGACGCTGTACAGCAGGCAAAAGTCGAGCAGCCTGGCGATCATGTTGGCCCGTTGCTCGGCCGCACCGGCAAGCCGGGCAAACCTGCGCACAGCGTTCGAAGCGAGGGCGCCGTCGACGCGGAAGACGTTTTGCGTGGATTGCAGCAGCGGAGATTGAAATGTTTCGCGTTCCAGAATGGCAAACAATTCCGCCAGCAGACCCAACGGTCCCGCGGCCTGCTCCGTGGTTTGGAGCAGCGGTTTCAGACGTGCTCCCAGCAGGTAGGTGACGCTTCCATTTACCAACAGAACCAGGGAAAAGAGCGCGGCGGTGTGGCCCAGCGCCCACCAGATCGCGGCAAGGATCGACAGGAAAGCAAGGGCAGGGGCGAGCCATCGGAAGATGGACGGAATCGCGGGTGTGTGCGAATCTCCCCCAGGGGCATCTGCTCCAGATGCATCTCCCCGAAACCCCTCTCCCCAAGCCGCAAGCACTTCTGCGTCCAGCAAAAAGGGGGTCGGCCCACGGACGCCGGCCATGCTTTCGCGTAGATCGAGACGATCGCGCAGCTCGCCTACCGCAGCCTGGCGTGCCTTGATCGTCGGCCCCGGTGCCGGTTGCAGCAGCCAGTTTGCCAGTGTTGTTTCGCCGAGGTTTGTGCGGGTTGTGCAAAGCAGCTCGAACAGGCTGCCGGGTCCGAAGAGGTCGAGATCGGCCGCATACAGGCTGTCGGCGGCGGCTGCCGGGGTCGCGCGCGGCTGCAGGCCGGACCAGCGGTCTTCAAGCCGCGCCAGTCCAAGCTCGTACCAGGAAACGGCACGTCTCGTCCGATCGGACGCCGCGAGCACATGGGCATGCAAGCGCGCCGCCATGCCGAAACCGATGCACGGCAACAGCAGCCATGGCCAGGCGAGCGCGTGCCGGCCGAAGATGTACCAAAGCAGAATGCAAAGCACGGCGGCCCAGAAAAGCCGGAGCAGCCCAAGGGCAACATCCCGGCGCCGAAGCGTCGCGGCAGACCGCAGGCACCCCTCCAGGCGTGTGCAGTAGCAGGCCGCCGGTGCCGCTTCGGGGCCGGGCGGCGATAGGTTCCGGGTTTTCTGGGTCATGGTTACTCTCGTGCGAAAACAGGATGCACGCAAAGCGTTCGTCAGCGCAGGTCCTAGGCTATCCTGAAGGCTATGGCTGCCACCACGGAATCCCGTCCATTGAACGCGGTCCCCCCGCCCCCCGCCCCACCCGCGTCCGCCTCGGCACCCTTTGAATCCTGGGGGCGTTACCCGATGTACAACGCGGACGTGCGCCAGTTGCACTGGCAGGGCGATTACCCCGCGATGATCCAGGGCGTTCACCATGGTGCGTTGGCCGTGGGCATGGGCCGCAGCTATGGGGACGTTTGTCTGCTCAAGGATGGAACCCTGCTGCAGACCACGGGCATGAGCCGCCTGCTTGCCTTCGATCCGGAGACCGGTCTGCTTACCGCGGAAACCGGCATCAATCTGGCGCAGATTCTGGATTTCGCCGTTCCGCGCGGATTTTTTCTGCCCGTAACGCCGGGAACCAAGTACGTGACCCTCGGCGGCGCGATCGCCAACGACATTCACGGCAAGAACCACCATATCGCGGGTACGTTCGGCTGCCATGTCACACAGTTCGAGCTGGTCCGTTCCGATGGAACGCGCATTCACTGTTCGCCGACGGAGAACCCCGATCTGTTTTCGGCCACCATCGGCGGCATGGGGCTGACCGGCGTCATCACCTGGGCACAGCTGCGCATGAAGCCGATCGTCAGTCGCAAAATCGATTACCAGGGCATTCAGTACCACGGCATCGATGAGTTCCTCGACCTCACCGAGCAGTCGCAGCATGTGGAATATACCGTCAGCTGGGTGGATGTGAACTCCACCGGCAAGAATTTCTGCCGGGGCATTTTCATGCAGGGCGACCACTCCCAGGTGCCTGACGAGCTGAAGTCCTCACCCGAACCCAAACTGGTGTTTCCGCTGGATTTGCCGTCTTTTGCCTTGAACAGCACAACCGTGGGCATGTTCAATACGGCGTTTTTTCACAAGCAGATCAAGAGCCGCGTCACGGCGCTGCAGGATTATGAGCCGTTCTTCTATCCTCTGGACGCCGTGCTGAAGTGGAACCGCATGTACGGCGCGGCGGGTCTGTTGCAGTTTCAATACGCGATTCCGTGGGAAAACGCGCGTCAGGGGACGGTGGAGATCCTGCGCGCTGTGGCCAAGTCCGGCCTGGCGAGTTTTCTGGCGGTGCTGAAGGCCTTTGGCGATGTGCCTTCGCCCGGCATGATGAGTTTCCCGAAGCCCGGCATCACGCTTGCGCTGGACTTTCCGATTCGCCCGGAAAAAAGTTTCGCGCTGTTCGATCGGCTGGCCGAGATGACGCACGAGTTCGGCGGGCGCCTTTACCCCGCCAAGGATGCCCGCATGACGGCGCCGCAGTACCAGGCGTTTTACCCGCAATGGGAGCGGTTTGCGCGATATAAGGACCCTGCGATTACATCCAGTTTCTGGGAGCGCGTTGTGGGCGAGCGGGAGATGCGCCGATGAGCACGATGTCGAATGAAGTTCTCGCGGCAGTGAGGACACCCGCCTCCAAGCGCATTCAGCCGCGCCGCGAATTGCAATCGCGCCTGCCTCAAAACAAGGACAAGGCCCCCAAGCGCATTCTTGTGCTGGGAGCGACGTCGGGCATCGCCGAAGCCAGCATCCATCTCTGGGCTAGCCGCGGGGAAAGCCTGTTCCTGGTGGCGCGCAACGCGGACCGCCTCGCCGCGGTGGCCGCCGACGCCCGTACCCGCGGTGCGCACCTGGTGGAAACCGCCGTTGCGGATTTGGATAACACCGGGATCCACGCGGAACTTCTTGCCCATGCCATCAACGCTCTCGGCGGGCTGGATGTGGCGTACATTGCCCTGGGCGTACTCGGCGATCAGGCCCGCGCGGAGAGGAACTTCGCGGACGCCGGCCAGATTCTGCACACCAACTTCGTGGCACCGGTCAGCCTGCTCACCTGGCTGGCGAATTACTGCGCGCAGCGACACGCCGGCACGCTGGCCGTCCTCAGTTCCGTGGCCGGGGACCGCGGTCGCAAGTCGAACTACGTCTACGGTTCGTCCAAGGCCGGACTTACGGCCTTCGTCGACGGGCTGCGCAACCGTATCGATCGCGAGGGCGTCCGCGTTCTGACCATCAAGCCCGGCCCGGTTAAAACGACCATGACGGCCGGGATGAAGGGGCAGGGAAAGTTCGCCGATGTGAACAAGGTCGCCGCCACCATAGTGAAAGCGATCGACCGCGGCCGCAAAGGCCCCGATGTGCTGTATGTGCCGGGAATCTGGCGCTTCATCATGACCGCGGTCCGCGCTATTCCCGAAGGGAAATTCAAGACGATGGATCTGTAGAGCGTTCGGCGCCAGCCGAAGGTCTACGTCGCTTGGGCGAAAACCGTTAAGACCATATGAAATTTCATTTTCGGGAGCTTCTGCTCCTCGGGCAGTCAATGCTCTCGGCAGCGGAGCCTCATCAAGGTTGCTCACCGAAACCTTGAGAAGACCTGATTTTTCTGTCATCGTCGCTTTTCTGGTCACTATTTTCAGAGAGTCAGCAGAAATGGACTCGAACGTGCATGAACTGCAGGTACCGAAACCGGCAGTGTGAATGTACAGAGCGCCTCAACGGCGTTTGGAGACTTGTCTCCCTGCTTCGGCGCAGCTTGTTCCAGAGGAGTGTATTCATGTCTCAGAGGGTCCGTCGAAATATACGGAACACAGCACTGGTCGCACTATTGATGGCCGGAACCGGGCGATTCTCGAGTATGGCCTACGCGCAGGCTAATACAGGTGGAAGTCTCCGAGGAACGATTACGGACCCCACGGGTGCAGGTCTCGTGAATGGGCTCGCGACGCTGACAAGCATAGACACCAATACGACATACAAGGGCGATGTAAGCAAAAATGGCGAATACAGCTTTTCCAGTATCCCTCCTGGTCAATACACCCTTGTCGTCAGCGCTCCAGGTTTTGCGGATAAGCGTTACGAAAAGGTCATTATCAATCTGAACCAGGTAGAGACGCTGCCCGTAGCGATGTCGGTCGGAGCGGCGCAGCAAGTCGTCGAGGTGAGTGCCGAGGGTGAAAAGATCGTGACCCAGGAGACAAGCGTTGTGGGTCTGTTCACCAGCAATGAGATTAAGAGCCTTCCGTTGAATGGGCGGGATTACCAAAACCTCGCGTATCTCTCTCCGGGGGTAACCCGTGCCGCGAGCAGTACAGGCCAGGGCTCCGGCATCATCGCCGCCGGCACACGCGGAACGGACAACAACTTCCTGGTGGACGGAACGGATAACAATGATCCCGTAGTTCCCTCCGGTGCGGCGGGCGCGAGCGGCGGCAACATCGGTGCTGTGCCGCTGGACGAGATCGCAGAATTCACCGTGATCAGCAGTAATGGATCGGCGGAATTCGGCCGTTCTTCGGGTGCGGTCATCAACGTGGTGACGAAGGGTGGCACCAACCAGCTACACGGCACGCTGTTTGAATTTGTGCGCAATCCGAAGTTCAACACACGCCAGTGGTTCGATCCACTCGGTTTTAAGTCGGCGCTGAAACAGAACGATTTCGGTGGCCGCTTCGGGCTTCCCCTGTTCAAGAACAAGACCTTCATGGCGGGCGCGTACGAGGGATACCGGCAGCGGCAGACCTACACCACGACGGAGTACTTCCCGTCCCTTGAACTCATCAACACGATCACGCAACCGGCGTTGAAGTCTGTGTTTCAGCAGTATTTTCCGCAGGTTAGCAACGGTGGTACGGCGATAACGCCGATGAACTACTCGCAGACGAATACCGGGACCTTGACCCAGATTCGCCGGCTGAATAACCCCTTGGACAATGATGGTGGCTTCGTGCGTTTTGACCAGAACTGGTCTGATCGTCACCAGACATTCCTGACGGGCAGCATCAACAACATCGTCTCCAGCGCGCCTAACACGGCGGTGGTGCAGTACTCGGGCTACGGCTCTACGTCGCGTCCCTATCACTTTGTGTTGGGCGACAACTTCGCCATCAACTCACACCTGATTAACTCAGCCCGTGTGGCCGTGCAGCGTACGGCATACTCTTTCCCCGGCGAAACTGCACCTGCATCTGCATTAGCGGCAGGCACGTCCCGTACGATGGGGCCCTATGCCGGTCAGGCATATGATCCAAATATTGCCAGTCCCAATGGTGTTCCGACCATTACGGATTTGGCCGGTATTTTCTCGTCTGTTGGCGTTCCCTCCAACTTTCCGCAAGGGCGTGCCTCGAATACGTTCATCGAATCGGACACTTTGACTTGGGATCATGGCAAGCATGAGTTCAAGTTGGGCGGCGAGCTCCGGCGTATTCAAGAGAACGGCTACTTCTCCAATGCCGTGCGTCCGGCGCTCACAATCAGTGACACCACCCTGGGAGGCTTTGACACAGCCTCCATTTACACGCAGTCGCAATACTTCTATCTAACGGGTACCTCCAACCGAGGTTTCCGGGAGCTTGAACAGGGCTACTTCTTCGCGGACACCTGGCGCGCGACGGATCGCCTCACGCTCGAGGCAGGTCTTCGCTATGAGATTTTTCCGCCGTTCGGCGAAAGCAAGGGACTGGTCACCAACGCGTACCTGCTGGATAGCAACAATAATCCTCAGCCGTGCACCTCGTTGCCAATCGGCCAGCCGCTGTCTAATCTGGCTTTGATTAACTCGAACCGCTTCGGTCTCAAGCCGTTCTGCGAGGATTTCAACAACTTCGCCCCGCGCCTTGGCTTTTCTTATGACGTTTCGGGTACCGGCAAGACAGTCTTTCGCGGTGGTTGGGGTGAGTACTACGATCGCATCTTCGATAACGTCTACGGCAACACCCGCTTCAACGCACCCTTTGTAGCGACGACGCAGTTGACCACCGGAGTGTACGACGGACACGAGGCCGCAAGTACGCTGGCGCCAGCTACCAGCTACACCGGCACCATTATCGACCCGAACCTGAAGACGCCCTATACGCAACATTTCAATCTGGCTGTTTCCCAGGAACTGGACAAGAACACCTCCTTGACCGTGGCGTATGTGGGTGCCTTGGGGCGCAAGCTGTTCGCGACCGAAAACCCTAATTTCGGTTCGAGTTTCCCTGACGCCTTCCGCCCGACGAATGCCGCTACCGTGAGCGCAACCGGAGTTCTGAACCCACGTACCGCGGCCGATATCGCCGCCGGTATCATCCGCGGACCCTTCGGCAACCTGAGCTACCGTACGTCCAACGGTGTTTCTTCTTTCAATTCGGCGGAGGTCACGCTGAAGCATCGTCTGACGAATGGCTTTTCCGCCCAGGTGGCCTACACCTATGCACACAGTATGGACGTGATCTCTGACGAGATTGTCGGAGGCACGGACTCGTCTAGCCCACAGTCCACGATCGACAATTACCTGGCCCCGTATCTTGCGCCCGGCTCGCCGTGCCGCGTGGATAATGCGGCTGCTCCTGCGGCCGGCACGGTGGCTTCTTCCACTCTCACGGCAGCTTCGATCAGCAGTGCGGCCGTTTACCTTCGTGCCATGCAGTGCGCTACCGGCAATAACTCACTTACCTACGCGACCGCTGCTTCCAGCTTTATCAGCAATTACGTAAGGTTTCGCCCCATTGGTTCCAATTACGGCGACTCGGCCTTTGATGTCCGTCATCGTGTTGCCATGAATGCCGTATACGCGCTGCCTTTTGGGCGCGGCCAGAGGTTTGGCAGGGGCGTCAACAAGGGGCTGGATGAGGCGATTGGTGGATGGAACCTGACCAGCACAGTGGACACGCAGACCGGTACGCCGTACCTGCCCACCGCGGGCGTGGACTCCAATCGGGACGGTACAACCAACGATCGAGTGATCCTCAACAGTTACGCAAACCGTACGCCTCACCTGGTGAAGAATACGGCGCTGTATGGCTATCCGGCCAATGGCGCCAATGTCAGCCGTTACCAGTGCCCCACAACGGCGGTTGATCCGGTTACACGGTCGAAGACCTGCCAGGACGGCTATGGAACGGCGGGACCGGTAATCTTCAATCAGGGCATCGGCGTCATCGATCCCATACTGCGCATGCATCGCGGCGTTCTTCGGGAACCGGGTCTGTTCAACTGGGATGCGGAGGTTTTCAAAAATTTCCATATCTACAAGGAGAGCAACCTTCGCTTCAGCGCCGATGCGTTCAACCTGCTTAACCACCCAAACTTCGGCGTTTCGGGAGCAACGCTGACTTCCAGCTCCTTCGGACGCTCGTCATCGCAGAGAGCGATCAACAATACGTACTCACGGCAATTTCAGTTCGCTTTGAAATACGAATTCTAGACTGGAACTGCGTTGCACCTAAGAAAGGAGGGCAGCTTTGGCTGCCCTCCTTTTCATGTGGTTGAAGCGATCTAGAGAAACTGCCGCAAGAGGGTGCGACCTACTGCTGCTGTTGTGCCTGTTGCTGTTGCCGTTTGGGTGGGGGGAGTTGTTCGGGGAGGGCCTGGGCCTTTTCTACGAGGATGGACCAGTCTTCGGGTACGGGGAGTGCGCGGTCCAGGGAGGGGGTGCCTTCGCTGGGTGTGACCCGGACGGCTACGGTGAGCTTGCTTTTCGTGCGGCCGCGGAAGATGCCATGCGTGGGAGGGACGTCGGCGTAGTCGCGGCCGATGGCGGTGCGTACATGGCGTTCGCCGGTGCTGAGATTGTTGGTGGGATCGAAGCCCACCCAGCCGAGTTCCGGCAGGTATGCCTCGACCCAGGCGTGGGTAGCGGTATCGTCGGAGCGGTCGGGTGTGCCGTCCGAGCCTTGTTCGCCGTGGTACAGGTAGCCGCTCACGTAGCGGCAAGGGATGCGCAGTTCGGAGCGCACCAAGGCCGTCATGATGTGGGCGAAATCCTGGCAAACGCCGGCGCGTGCCGTAAGCGCATCGTCGATGGGGGAATCCGCCGTGGTCGAATTGGGCTTGTAGGCGAAGTACTCGTAGATTTGGCGATTCAAGCGGTGCAGAACGCTGAGCGGATCATCGCGTCGCCGCACGTCGAGCGTTGCCGCCAGGGCCTTGAGGGCGACGGTGGGGGTTGCAAATTCGCTGGGCAGCAGCATCTCCCAAAAG
Organism: uncultured Acidobacteriaceae bacterium; assembly: GCA_964242195.1. GTDB lineage: Bacteria > Acidobacteriota > Terriglobia > Terriglobales > Acidobacteriaceae > Granulicella. Next base: position 31,590 of record CAXTBI010000011.1, on the reverse strand, counting down.
TCGCCCGCCGCGACCGCCTCATCCAACTCGGCCCAGGCGGAGGTTGGAAGGGCGTCGGGCAGCGGTGCCTGCGGCTGCACCTCCACAAGAGCTTCTGCGACGATGACCAACTGCCCGTGTCCACCGGGAATGTCGAAGTGGTGCACATGGTTGGCCAGGTGATCGCGATAGCTGAACACGCGGCAGCGGGGTGTCACGGAAAGTTGAAAGGTGAGGCAGCGCTGGTTTGTATCGGAGCGCGGATGCATGCGCGTTTCCATGATGCTTTCGGAAACCGCCCTTTCATAATGGAATTTCGTGAGGTGCCGGATGGAGTAAAACATGAGTTTGGGTTCCTCGCGATGCGATCTGGCGGCGTCAACGACGCTTTCACGGGGTGGCGCTGGGATCTGTTGCGCGGCTGGCCTTAGCCCGCCAGCGCCGTTTGAATGGAGTAGTCCACGTATAGCCCGTAGATGCTTTCGTGAATGGATTGGCATTGCCCCTGGACCGATTGCAGGTAGGCCGTGACATCGCCGTTCAAGAGCTCATCGATGCCCGTATAGCTAAGTTGCGCGCCGAGCCTGCCGGCGATGCGGTGCAGTTGTTCGCCGTAGCTTTTGGTCCCTTTCAGGCCGCTTTTCGCGTGCAGCTTGCCCAGCGCACACTCCACGCTATCGATGGAAAATCGCAGCGAGTGCGGGAACTCGGGATCGAGTAAAAGGAATTCCAGGATGCGTTCAGGGGTCAGGTCGGCGGTGTAGACCTTGCAATAGGCCTCAAAGGCGGTGGCGCTGCGCAGCAGGCCCATCCATTCCAGGTATTGATTGCTTTCCCCGGCGCGTTCGGGTTGGGCCCAAAGGTCGTCCTGGTAGGCTTCGAGCAGCTTCGCCGTGGCACTGGCGCGCTCGAGAAAGCGGCCCACTTGAATGAATTGCCAGCCTTCGCCATGGCTCATGGTGGAGTCGGTAACGCCCTGGAACTGGTGAACGGCGTCCAGCACCTGGCTGAGAAAGGCGGAGGGCGCTTCGCTCGGGGCCTGGAGCGAGTCCATCCGCAACATTCTGCGATGCTCCGGCCGCGTGACGTCGAGATACAGTGAATTCAGCCGGTGCCACTGCTCGGTAGAAATTTGTTCGCGCACATGCCGTGAATTTTCCCGCGCTTCCACGATGCAGGCGAGCACGGAGGTTTTCAGCTCCATGTCGAAGGTCAGTGTGCCGGCGAGAGCGTAGGGGTTGCCCTCCCAACGCACGCGTGCCGGATCGCCCAGTGAATGCAGCAGGCGAGGCCAGCGATGGTCCGCGCTGGCCTCGCTTTCATCCAGCATCAGATTCAGGTTCACGTCGAGCAAGCGCGTGGTGTGCTCCGCACGCTCCAGGTAGCGCGACATCCAATACAGCGAATCGGCAACGCGGGAGAGCATGTGAATCTCCGGTGAACAAGGATGGGGTTGCTCCCAATCTACACGCAAGCGGGCTCAGGGCGTAACGGGTGGAGCCTCCATCAGCCGTGCGAAGAGCCGGTAAAACCGGGTGGCGTCCAGGTCCCGCTGCACGTGAACCGCGCGAAGGTCGGTCCGTGCGGGTTTGCCGGCGCTGTCCCAGGTAAGCATGTCGCCGTAGTTCGGCCCGCGCATCAGGTCCACGTCGACGAACAACACATCTTCTTTGGTGATGATGGCCGGATCGATCCAGGCGCAGGCAGCGAGTTCATCCCACATGTAATAAAACTCGGTCCCGGTGTACATCGCGAGGTACCGCGCCGCCGGCTGGTGCGATGCCGCGATTTCTTTCAGCAGCCCCGGCGTGAAACGGGTCTTCAGCGAAATGTCCACGGGAGTGAGCTCGATGCGTGGCCAAGCGGCACGCAGGGTGATGTGGGCGGCCTCGGGATCGAACCAAAAGTTGAACTCGTGCCTTGGATGATCGGCGTATTCAGGGTCCGCCGTTTGTGGATTGAGGCTGCCGCCCATGAGAACGATGCCGTTCGTCAGCTCGGCCAGACCGGGATCGAGCGCCAGCGCCAGCGCGATGTTGGTCAGCGGACCGGCGGCGTAGATGGTGACGTCGTGCGGGTGGGCGTGCACCTGGCGAATGATGAAATGCGCGGCATCTTCGTTGAGCGGCTTCGTCCTCGGCGCGCCTTCAACCAGCGGCGGAATGACATCGGCGGGATGGAACGTCTCGTTGCTTGTGCGCTCCGCGAGCGTACCCCAGGCACCGTACCAGGCGAAGCTGCCCTCGCGCGGGCGGTCCGCCATGGCCTCCTCGCGGGTGCGCAGCAAGGGAAACACGGCTCCGGGGATCACGGGAACGTCGGTGTGATGGGTCAACTCGAGCATACGCAGGGTATGGGCGACTTCTTCCGGCTCCCAGGCATTGCCGGAAACCATCGTGATCCCTAAAACTTGCACATCGCGCGCCTGCAGCAGCGCCAGCATGGCCATCTGGTTGGAGCCTGCCGGGCCGGAGCCGTCCTGGTCGATCAAAATGAGGCGCGGCACCGAGGGCGTCTGCGCCCCCGCGCAGGAAGGATCGTAGGCAGCCCAAAGGAGCAACGCAAACGCGAACCTGCCGGCCAGAGGTCCGGAGAAACAGTCGTGAAGCCTGGAAGCGAGCTTTCGCAATGGGCGTGGTGGCGAGAGGCGCAAGGGTCGACCGGGCATGTCTTTCAGCTTAGGGGAGGCCGCAGGCCTTGTCGCCGCGGCAAGCCCGGAAAGGTCGCACGGCTGAGAGCCTCGCTGTCCAGCCCAATCACCTTCCGTGAGATGAAAATGAACTATAAGCGGCGACTTTTCGGTCCCCGCCATGAAACGTACATCTAACGACGTGGTAACGGTGGCTTCTTCGCCGCAAGACCGTGCCAGACAGTTGAGTGGCAACGCAAGAGCATTTGCTTCATTTTGGGAGAGACCTTTGAAAAAATCACTCTTTACCTACTTCACGTGGGTATTGTACGTTTGCGCGACGCTTCAGTTCATCCGGTATTACGTTGTAAGCACAACGTTCTACCTGAAGATGCCGCGGTATCTCCAAGGGGGGGAGCGCCTGCCGTTTCAAGAGCGGGTTTTGCCCATTTACCTGATGTGGCCGATCAATCATTCGACCTTTTTGATGAAGCACCTGGCGCATCCACGGGGCGGCTTCGATGCACCGTCGGCGGCCACCACAGAAACGCTGGCGTTTTACCTGGTTTCACTTGTGTCGTTTTCGCTGGCCTGCTACCTGGTGCATCGCCTGTACCTGGCCGTCACGGAAACCGGAGCGCTTGGGATGCTGGCTGTACCGGTGTTTATGGTGCTCACGCTGTGGACCTACGTCGTTCACCTGGACGCGAATTTTTCGTACCCGTACGATATGCCGTCGCTGGCTTTTTTTGCCGGTGGATTGCTGGCAATCTACACCCGCCGTTTCTGGCCTTTGGCGGCGGTGATGCTGGTCGGCACGTTCAACCGCGAAACGACCCTGTTCCTGGTGGGCATCTACATCCTGGATGCCGCCTCGCGGCAGGTGCCCAACGCCGTTCTGGAGGCCAGGGAAGGGCGCTTGTCGCTGGCGCAACGATTTTCGGCGCGGCAGGTTCCGTGGGCGAAGGCGGCTCTGCTGCTGGTGATCTGGCTGGCGGTAAAGCTGCCCCTGGCATACCACTACCGCGGCAACGATAACTCGGAAAATTTCGTTCGAGTCTGGACCAACATCGGGCGTTTGCGTCCCAGGCTTTGGCCGGCCCTGCTGAACATCTGCGGCTACGTTCTGCCGGTGGTGGTCGTCCTGCGCGGGCGTTTGCGACCGTTGCGGTTTGCCAATTACCTGTACATCCTGCCTTTTTGGGTGGCGGTGATGTTTTATACCGGCGTGATCCTGGAAACACGCGTCTACGGCGAACTCTGTTCCTTCACGGCGATTGCCGCGGTCCTGCTTTTGGAGGAGTACATCGTTCGCCGTACGCGAACCCGCGCCTTTGAAGAGGTGTTCGCGACCGCCAATGAACGGGAGTTGCCGTCGGACTTTCGGGTAGAGACGGTCGGCCGTTGACAGTGGGTTCGGTCTGCATCTCAAAGGCAATGGCTGGAAGCCGAATCGAAAGCGCACATTCGCCCGGGGTTTCAGCACTCCGGGAAGAGGGAACAGGACGACGGCATGCGCGATGAAAGGCAGATCACGGATCGAGCGCGGCCGTCCCGCCGTCCCGACGTTCTCCGGGTCGGCATTGCGGCGGTTGCTTTGCTGGCCGTGGGTGTGATCTGCGTCATTTTGGGATCGATGGTCAACTCGTACAGCCGAAAAGTCATTGCGTCCCGGAACAACGTGTTGATCGGAACCGAACAGCTGCTCTCCAGCATGAAGGATTTGGAAACCGGGGAGCGCGGCTTTGTCATCACAGGCGACCCAACGTATCTCGATCCGTACCGCGTGGCGAAGGCCCACATCGACGGGGATCTGGCTTCGCTCCGTGACGCTGGGCCGCAAAAGAAGGAGCTAAGCGCCGCCGTCCGCCGCAAATGCATGTTTGCCGAGGGTGTGGTGGCAGCCCGCCAGGCGGCTGGATTCGCACCGGCGGCCGCACGGATGGCGGGTGAAGACAGGACGTCGATGGACGAGGTGCGGCTCCTCGCGGCCGGGATCCAGGCCACGGCGCGCACCGAAATGGCAAGAGCGGACCATTTCCAGAACGTTTGGTCTTCGGTGTTGGAAGCCCTCAGTGTCGTCGCTCTGCTGCTTGCCTTCTCGGGCATTGTGTTCCTGTCCATCGTCCGGCGGCGGGCCGAACGGGCGAGTACGGCGTTGTTGGGCCGTGTGCTGGACAACGCGCCGGTGGGTTTGGGGCTCATCGACAGCGATTCCCGGATCCGTCATGTCAATCCCGCTCTGGCCAGGATCAGCAACCGCGCCGCGGATGAGGATATCGGCAAAGGCATCTGGGAGGTTTTTCCAGGCCTGCAAACGACCCTGGAGCCGACGTTGCGGCAGGTGACCGACCATGGTCAACCTGTGACCAATCTGGATATTTGCGTTCCCGCCCACGTCGCCGGCGAAGGTGATCGCGACCTGCAAATCGGAATTTTCCCGCTGCCGGACAGGGAAGGCGAACGGGTGAAGGCCGGTGCCGGCCTCGTTGTGGTCGATGTGACCAAAGAGCGCAGGGCGGAACGCCGCTTGCGCGAAAGCGAGGAGCGGTTTCGGGCGCTGGTGGAAAGCAGCGCGGCCGTGATCTTCCGGACCACGCCCGAAGGCGAGATGATCGGCGGCCAGTCGAGCTGGACCCGATTTACGGGCCAGACGGAAGCCGAATACCGCAATGCGGGCTGGATCGAGGCGCTTCATCCCGAAGACCGGGACAATTCACTGACCGTTTGGAAAGCCGCCGTCGCCACCAACAGCCCCTACAAGGCCGAATACCGTATGCGCCGAAGGGATGGCGAATGGCGGATGATGGACGTCCGGGCGTTGCCCATGCAGGAAATTACGGGGGTTCGCGAATGGGTCGGCATGGGTACCGACATCACGGAACAGCGCGCGGCGGAAGCTCAACTGAGTGCCGCCAAGGAGGCTGCCGAGACTGCCAATCGCGCCAAAAGCCAATTCCTCGCCAACATGAGCCATGAACTGCGCACGCCGCTTTCTGCCGTGATCGGCTATAGCGAACTGCTCGAAGAAGAGATGGAAGAGGCGGGGGACGAGGCGAACCTGGGGGATGTGCGCAAAATTCAATCCAATGCGCGCCATCTGCTTTCGCTGATCAACGATGTGCTGGATCTATCGAAGATCGAAGCCGAACGCATGACTACCTATGCCGAAGATTTCGAGGTGGCGACGCTGATCGGCGAAATCGCCAACACCATGACCGGGCTGGTGGAACAGAAAGGCAATGTGCTTGCCGTCGAAGCCGGACCCGCGCTTGGATCGATGCATACGGACATGGTGAAGCTGCGGCAATGCCTTTTCAACCTCATCGGCAATGCGGCGAAATTCACGGAGGGGGGCACGGTCACGCTGGCGGTCCGAAGATCCGGCGACGAACTGCAGTTCGACGTACGCGACAGCGGCATCGGCATGACGCCGGAGCAGGTAAGCAGGCTGTTTGAGCGTTTCGCGCAGGCCGACAACTCCACCACGCGCAAGTTCGGCGGCACGGGGCTGGGCCTGGCGATCACACGTGCGTTCTGCCGGCTGCTCGGCGGCGAGATCGAGGTGAGTAGCACGTATGGGGAGGGATCCACCTTTTCCATGCGCCTTCCGGCCATCTTGCCCCACGGACCGGAAGATCTGGCCAAAGGGGATGGGGAAGCCGAGGGCGGCAAGCAAGTGGTGCTGGTGATCGACGACGATGCCGCGCAACGAGACCTGCTGATGCGCTTTCTCGAACGCGAGGGCTTTGCGGTGCGGGTCGCCGCGGATGGCCGCACCGGCATGGAGCTGGCCCGTTCCCTGCGGCCGCGCGCCATCCTGCTGGACGTGATGATGCCGCAAATGGATGGGTGGTCGGTTCTAAGCGCGATCAAGGCCGATCCGGACATCGAGCACACGCCGGTGGTCATGGTCACGTTTGTAAACGAGCCGGGCATGAGCGAGTATTTGGGAGCCGCCGAAACCGTGTTGAAACCGGTGCATTGGGGCCATTTGAAAACCGTGATGGAGCGGTTTCGTGAACAAGCGGGCGATATTCTCGTCGTCGACGACGATGGGGACACGCGTTCCCGCCTGCGCTTTGTGCTGGAACAGGATGGTTGGACTGTGGCGGAGGCAGGGGACGGCAAACAGGCGCTGGACATCGTCACGCATGCCCCGCCCAAAGTCATTCTGCTGGACCTGACGATGCCGATGATGGACGGCTTCACCTTTCTTGCGGAATTGCGGGGACGCCCGGGCTGCAAGGATATTCCCGTAGTGGTCTACACGGCGCGCCTGCTCGATGCAGAGGAGCGCCGCCGTTTGGAAGCCGCGGACCGCGTGCTGATCAAGGGCGAAACCGACATCAGCCGACTGGCGGGTGAGTTGCGTGCCATTTCAGCCCCGCCCTCCTCCGGTGCGCCTGGCGGTGGGAACAACCAGAACGTCACAACCCACCATCTTTCAGAGTAGACGGCACGGATTGAGGATGTATGCGCTTGTTGTTGGTCGAGGATCACGAGGAACTTTGGGACTTTTTATCCCGCCGTTTGCAGCGCCGCGGCTTCGAGGTAACCGTGGCCACGGATGGTCAACAGGGTCTGGACCGTGCACGCGAAATCAAGCCGGATGTCATGTTGCTGGACATGAATTTGCCGATTGTGGATGGATGGACGATCGCACGCACCTTGAAGGCTGACCCGGCTACGGCGGGGATACCCATCATCGCGCTTACCGCTCATGCCATGTCCGGCGACCGGCAAAAAGCGCTCGATGTGGGCTGCAACGATTACCATGCGAAGCCGGTGGTGTTTGCCGACCTGCTGACCCAGATCGAAAACCTCGTACGCAGTCCCGATACGGTCGTCGGCGCGTGAGGGAAGACGCGGCTTCCGAGCCGGACCCGGTCGATCGGAATCCGACTCAAAGCCTGATCGACTTTGCCGCGCAACCGGAGTTATCTGCACAACCGGAGTCCCCTGAAGCAACGCCCCTCGAATCGTTCGAGGGAGCCGACGTTTCCTTCGCTCAGATCGGTATGTCTGCCAAGGGTAAACCCTGGTGGGACGACGTTCGTGCCGGCCTGAAGCTGCGTAACCGGGCAATGGCCGGGGCCAGCCTGTCGCGCGCCGACCTTTCCGGTGCCGACCTCCATGGGGCCAATCTGGGGGGCATCAAGGGGGTGGGCCTGGTCCTGCGTAACGCTTGTCTGGAAGGGGCAGACCTGACTGAAGCGGACCTGATCGGGGCCAATCTTTCGTCCGTCAGCGCCGGCGAGGCCAATTTCACCAGAGCCCTGCTGGAGGATGCCGATCTGCGCAAAGGTCAGCTGCGTTTTGCCAACTTCAGTGAAGCCATCATGGATGGTGCCGATCTGTCCGACGCCGATCTGTGGGGGGCGCGCCTGGGCAAAGCGGAGGCGGAGAGAACGTGCTTTCGGAATGCGCGTCTGGACGAATCTTCCCTCGCCGGCGCGGAGCTCTCGTCCGCGGATTTCACCGGTGCCACGCTGCGACGCGGCTACCTGGCCGGGGCCGTTCTGCGCAATGCAACCTTTCGCGATGCCGTGCTGGAGGGCACCGATCTGAGCGGCGCGGATCTGAGCGGCGCGGTGATGCCCAATGTGTCCTTGGCCACCAGCACGCTGACGCACGCCCGCTTTGCCGGCGCCTGGCTGGAACGGACGCGCATGCAGGCTAGTCAGATGGGTGGGGCCGTGGGGGAAGAGCATGCCGGCGATCTGGAAGCCGCGCTGGACAGTTACAGCGTTTTGCAGCGGAATTTTCTTTCCCTGGGCAACGCCGAAGATGCGAGCTGGGCGTACCGGCGCAGGCGGCGCGTGGGTCGTGCGCTGCATGCGCAACAGGCGCGCGCCGGGCTGCACGGAAAGCATTGGCGCGACGCCCTGCTTTCAGGAGCGAACTGGGTCGGCGACGCCATCGCCGAGTGGCTGTGCGATTACGGCGAAAGCCTGCCGCGCGTGGCACGAGCGTTTTTCACCATCCTGATTGCGTTCGCTGCCCTTTATTGGCTGACGGGCAGTTTGGCATTACGCGATGGCGTAGTCTCGCGCCGGGCTTTTACGCTCATCAACTACCTTCTGTTCAGCCTGGACTCGATGACCACCGTTGGAACCTCGGAGGTCGCCTTGAAGCCGGCGGGTGAGCTGGGCACCCTGCTTTCCAGCCTGCAGACCGTGATCGGGACCATTCTTCTCGGGCTGTTCGGCTTTGTACTGGGCGCACGCATCCGTAAATAGGGCCTTCGATTTGCAATCCCGTAGCGTAGCGACAAGGATCTGCTTTCTTCCAGGCACCCGAACCTACGGAGACACAGCAGACTCCTCCGCTGTGCTACGGAATGGCAATTAAAAAGTTTGTAAACCCTGACAATTCCCTTTGTCAGCGATGAAAGCTTTGAAAAGCTCTAGCTCAGCACCCAGGTGTCCTTCGAGCCACCGCCCTGCGAACTGTTCACCACCAGCGATCCACGCTTCAGCGCCACGCGCGTGAGCCCGCCGGGCACGATGGTGACCTTGTCGCCGTACAGGACATACGGCCGCAGATCGACATGGCGCGGCTCCAGCTCATCGCCGATGAGACAGGGCGCGCGCGAAAAGCTGATGGTCGGCTGTGCGATGTAGTTGCGCGGGTTGGCGTTGATTTTATCGGCAAACTCCGTCCGTTCCGCCGCGGTGGATTGCGGGCCGATCAGCATGCCGTAGCCGCCCGATTCCCCCACGGCCTTCACCACCAGTTTGTCGAGGTTGGCCAGCACGTGCCGTCGTTCTTTTTCATTCGCGCAAAGATAGGTTTTCACGTTGTTCAGGATTTGATCTTCGCCGAGGTAGTACTTGATGATCGAAGGCACATAGGCGTACACGGCTTTGTCATCGGCGACACCCGTCCCGAAGGCGTTCGACAGCGTGACATTGCCGGCTCGATACGCGTTGAACAGCCCGGCCACGCCCAGGATCGAATCGGGCCGAAAGGCGAGTGGATCGATGAAGTCGTCGTCCACGCGGCGATAAATTACATCCACGCGCCGCAAACCGCTGGTCGTGCGCATGTAGCAAACGTTGTCGTGCACCACAAGATCGCGGCCTTCCACCAACTCAATCCCCATCTGGCGGGCAAGGTACGCGTGCTCGAAATAGGCGGAGTTGAAGACCCCGGGGGTGAGCAAAACAATGTTGGGTTCGGGCCGGCCCTCGGGCGCAAGCGAGCGCAGCGTGCTCAGCAATACCTGCGTGTAGTGCTCGATCGGGCGCACGTTGTAATGGCGGAACAACTGCGGAAACGTGCGCTTCATCACGCGCCGATTGGTGAGCATATAGCTCACCCCGGAAGGCACGCGGAGATTGTCTTCAAGAACAACAAACTCGCCGCTTTCCAGGCGAATCAGGTCCGTTCCGCAGATGGCGACATAGACGTTGCGCGGGACCTGCAGCCCTTGCATCTGCCGGCGGAACTGCGGGCAGCTGTAGATCAACTCGCGGGGAACGATGCCGTCCTTGAGGATGCGGCCCTCGTGATAGATGTCCTTGAGAAAGAGATTCAGGGCGGTAATCCGCTGGGTCAGGCCCCTCTCGACGTGCTCCCATTGCGCGGCGGTGATGATGCGGGGCAGCAGATCGTAGGGGAAAATGCGCTCCGTTCCTTCGTCTTTGCCGTACACCGTGAAGGTGATGCCCTGGTTCAGAAAAGCCAGATCGGCTGCCTGCTTGCGGCGCTGCACCTCATCGGGCGGCAGGGAGGCGAAGTGATCGAGCAGGGGAACGTAGTGTTCGCGCAAGACCTCCTCGCGCTCGAGCATCTCGTCGAAAGCGTTGTCCAGCTTATAGTTCCCCAAAGACGACTTTCCAAAGCTTTGCGGCAGATGATCTGGCATTGTTGTTGGTATTTTTGCACAGGGATGCGGGCCAACGGTGCTCCGCATCGCGGGAATCTTGACCATTTCCGCTCTTCGGCCTGCGCCCCGGCCCGTGCGGCCAGGTTCGAACTGCTGCGGAGCCCTGCGCGGCGGCGGACTGTTCTCGGCAATCTGCCTACGGTAAGATAGAAATGCTGCGCTTTTTGCACGCCCCGGCGCTTCTGGACCCTTTGAAGTTTTGACTTTGCGTTCAGCGCCAGACAGGATTCTACCAAGTGAGCACCGCCACAGCCATTGCAACCCAGCCCATTCGCAACATCGCTATTATTGCCCACGTCGATCACGGCAAGACCACGCTGGTAGACGCCATGCTGCGTCAATCGGGCACATTTCGCACCAACGAGACCATGGTTGAGCGCGTGATGGACTCGAACGATCTGGAAAAAGAACGCGGCATTACGATTCTCGCCAAGAACACGGCCATTCACTACAAGGACTCGAAGATCAACATCGTCGACACACCGGGCCACGCCGATTTCGGTGGCGAGGTGGAGCGTGCGCTGAAGATGGTCGACGGGGTTGTGTTGCTGGTCGACGCCTCTGAAGGTCCGCTGCCGCAGACGCGGTATGTGCTCGGCAAAGCGCTCGAAGCCAAGCTGACGCCGATCGTGGTGATCAACAAGATCGATCGGCCCGACGCTCGGCCGCAGGAGGTCCTGAACGAGGTCTATGACCTGTTCATCGATCTCGACGCGGATGAATCGGTGCTCGAATTTCCGGTGATTTACACCAACGGCAAGGCCGGAACGGCGACAATGGAACCCGACCAGCCCGGAACCGATTTGCAGCCGCTGTTTGAGCTGATTTTTAAGACGATTCCCGAAGCGCCCGGCACACCGGACGGCGATCTGCAAGTGCTGGTCACGAACCTCGATTATTCCGATTACCTTGGTCGGCTGGCGATTGCGCGCGTGTTCAACGGCACACTGAAGAGTGGGCAGGAAATTTCACTTTCGCGCATCGATGGAAAGCTCGAAACCGTTAAGGTGACCAAGCTGTTCACGTTCGACGGCTTGAAGCGCGTGGATACGGACGAGACGACCGTCGGCGACATCATTGCCGTTGCGGGCATCCCGGGCATCACCATCGGTGAAAGCTTCTGCGCGCTGGAGAACCCCAAGCCGCTGCCGCCGATCAGCATCGACGAACCAACCATCGCCATCATTTTTGCCGTGAACAACGGACCGTTTGCGGGGCGCGAAGGCAAGCAGGTGACCTCGCGCAACATCAAGGAGCGGCTCGACCGAGAGCTCTTGACCAACGTTTCCATCCGCGTGGAAGACACCGGTTCGCCCGACACCTTCAAGGTGCTCGGACGTGGCGAACTGCAGCTTTCCGTGCTGATCGAAATGATGCGCCGCGAAGGTTTTGAGCTGATGGTGTCGCGTCCGCAGATCGTTACCAAGCGGGTGAATGACAAGCTGATGGAGCCTTCTGAAATCCTGACCATCGACGTCCCAGAGAACTTCGTCGGAACCGTCATTGAGCGGCTTGGACCGAGAAAAGGCGAGATGGTGAAGATGTCCAACCATGGTTCAGGCCGTGTGCGCATGGAGTTCAAGGTCCCCTCTCGCGGCCTGATCGGTTTGCGCAATGAGATGCTCACCGAAACCCGCGGAACGATCGTAATGAACTCGATTGCCGGCGAATACATCCCCTATAGCGGCGAAATTCCGCAGCGTCCATCGGGCGCGCTGATCTCCGACCGCCAGGGTGTGACGACAATGTATGCGCTCGACGGCATCCAGGAGCGCGGCGTGCTGTTTTTGGGCGATGGCGTCGAGGTCTACGAGGGCATGTTGGTCGGCGAACACTCACGCGACAACGATCTCGACGTGAACGCGGTGCGCGAAAAGAAACTCACCAACATGCGCGCATCGGGTTCCGACGATGCCGTGCGCCTGGTGCCGTTCAAGGTGCTTACGCTCGAGCAGTCCATCGAGTTCATTGCCGATGACGAGCTTGTCGAGGTAACGCCAAAGAGCCTGCGCATGCGAAAGAAAGTGTTGCAAGCCAACCGCCGTCCCAAGAAAAACCAGCCGGTCGAGTAGCCGCCGTTTCAATCTCGCGGATGGCTTGGGAGGCGTTCCACGTATTCGGGACGCCTCCCGTCCTCAGTGATTGACGGTGCTTCGGCGGCAGGGTCTAGCGGGTGATGCCGATCCAGCTTGCATAGGGCGGAAGTGTAATGGCTTGGGCGGGAACGATGGACGGTGCGTCCGTCGCCAAGGTTGTAACCGGCTTGTAGGTGAGACCGGCAGACGGCAGGGCGAACGTCACGGTTCGGCGAGAAGCGCTGAAGTTGAGTGCGACAACGACGGCGGGCTGTCCGGGGCCGAGCGTGCGTACATAGGCAAGCACATCGGAGTTTGCCGTATCGAGCAGGGTGAGCGCGCCGTCATGCAGGGCCGGGTTGGAGCGCCGTAGAGCGATCAGCCGTTCGTACCATGCGAGCTGCGAATCGGCTTCATGAGACTCAGTCTCGACGTTGGCAGCCATGTAGCTGGCGGGGAGGGGCAGCCAGGGGTGCGGGTCGGTGCTGAAGCCGGCCTGTGGCCCGGGCGTCCATTGCATGGGAGTACGCTCGCCGTCACGGCCCTTTTCCTTCGGCCAGCCGGTGATGCCGATGGGATCCTGCACGTCTTCGCGTCGCGTGGGCGTCGTGGTGACCATGCCGAGTTCTTCGCCCTGGTAAAGGAGCGGCGTCGCTTTGGTCGTCAGCAACACGGCGGCCAGCAGCTTGCCGATGCGGGCTCGATCCTCTGCGGTGGCGGACTCGGGAGCGTAGCGATCAACCGACCGCATGTTGTCGTGGTTGTCGAAGACAAAAAGCGGCTGCGAGCCGTGCAGCTGTGTGTCGGCTTCGTGGATGTACCTGCGGAAGCTCGCTGCGTCGAGCTTGTTGGAAAAGCCCAGCAGCATGTCCATGGGAAGCTGTAGTTCGTCCTGCGCCGCGGCGCCGTACCATTTGTCGAGCTCGGCTGTGTTGGGCAGGTAGGTTTCGCCAATCAGAACGCGATCCCCCGGGTAGGCGGCCACCATCGCGCGCATGCGCCGAATGACGTCGTGTACCTCCGGCAGGTTGTTTGTATGGATGTCGTTCAGGTTTGGGTCGCCCTGTGCGTTCAAGCCGCCGATCTCCGGTTCGTCACGCAGCTGCGTATCCTCAAACAGGGTGGGGATGGCGTCCAGACGAAAGCCGGCGATGCCGCGGTCGAGCCAAAAGCGCATGGCTCCGAGAGCCGCACGCTCCACGGCAGGGTTGCGCCAGTTCAGGTCCGGTTGCTGCTTGTAGAACTTGTGGTAATAGAACTGGTGCACCGCAGGAACCCACTCCCAGGCGGAACCGCCGAAGTACGATTCCCAGTTGTTGGGAGGAACGCGGCCGTCATGCGCAAAGCGTTTCTGGTAGGCAGTGACGTTCGTTCCGTCCGAGGGCACGCCATCGTTCCAAACGTACCACTCGTGCTTTGGGTTGGCGCGGGAACTGGCGGAGTCGACGAACCATGGATGCTTGTCCGAAGTGTGATTCAACACCATGTCGAGGATGACGCGCATGTGCCGCTGCCCTGCGCCCGAGATGAGCCGGTCCATGTCGGCGAGCGTGCCGTACTGGGGATCGACCGCCTCGTAATTCGAGATGTCGTAGCCGAAGTCCACCTGGGGCGAGGGGTACATGGGGGCGATCCAGATCGCGCCTACGCCGAGCGTTTGCAGGTAGTCGAGACGAGACGCGATGCCGTTCAGGTCACCGATGCCGTCTCCGTTCGAGTCCTGAAAAGATCGTGGATAGATTTCATAAAGGACGGCGTGCTTCCACCACAACGAGTCTGCGGACGCCTGGTGAGTGGTGGGCGTTGGCTGCGAACGGCAAACGGAGCAGGCCAGCAAAGTCGTGGCGATGGCTGCGAATTTTCGAGCGGTCTTGCCCATGGTATTTCCTCGATCCGAACAGGGGAAAGTTACCCTGCCCGGAAGTTACACGTCGTGTGGCACGCAGGCTGTTCGTTTCTCTGCCGGGGCTACTTCTTTAGCGCGGCGATTGGATGCACGGGTGGGTGATCTGATGGACGCGAGCCGGCGAGGAGGATGTCGACGATACGGCGGGCACTCGCTTCCCAGCCCGGCAGAGCGGTTGTATAAAAGACACCAACAAGGGCACGGACGAAGTCACCGGGATCGATCTCTGCACGGAGATCGCCGTTGTTGATCGCACGTTGCACCAGGGCAACGAATGCCCCGTGGATTACGCCACGCGCGCCTTCGATGAGACGCATGGAGCCACCCGCAACGGTCTCCATGGCAGGAAGAATGAGTTTCTTGTCGGCCACGTGATCGATCAGGAGAAGCATCCAGGCACGGAGAGCGTCAAGCGGCGGCATTGCGGCGGCGAAGCGCTGCCCGGCCGCCGTCAGCTTTTCGACCTCACCACGATAGACGGCTTCGATCAGGGCATCGCGCGTTGGGAAATGACGATACAGTGTGCCTGAGCCGACACCCGCCTGGCGGACGATGTCGTCGAGTGAAGCCTCGGCTCCGTGCCGCGTAAAGGCGCGCCGGGCAGCCTCGAGGAGGCGCTCGCGATTACGTTGCGCATCCGCGCGCGGTTTGCGTGTGTCCGAAGGCGGGGAGGCCTGCTTCTGCGGCATGGTTAAGTCTCGCAGAAATTCTGCAACCGGAGACCATCTCCACATATCTCATAAGCGGAGATAGTCTCCGCTTTGCGGAATGCCAACACGTTCATTCCGGCGCGGTGTCTTCGCAATCGCGCCGGCAAGCAACAGGAGGAAGGGTTTATGCGCATTTTTGTAACGGGAGCGACAGGGTTCGTCGGGACAGAACTGGTGAAGGAACTTCTCGAGGCAGGGCATCAGGTGCGCGGGTTGGCACGCAGCGACGCCGGCGCGGCGCAGTTGGAGGCAGCCGGTGCGGAGGTGCATCGTGGAGACCTCGAGAACCCCGACAGCCTGCGTAGCGGAGCCACCGGCATGGATGCCGTGGTGAACCTGGCGTTCGATCACGATTTCTCGAAATTCGCGCAGAGTGCCGAAAACGAGATCAAGGCGATCGAGGCGCTGGGTTCTGTCCTGGAACCGGGCAAACTGCTGGTCGTTACCTCCGGGACGGGGCTTGCGAGCGGCGGACCGGGGCATGTACGCACGGAAAGCGATCCGCCGGCGCGGAATGAGGCGATACCGCGGAACCCGGAACAGGCGGCGAAGGCCGTTGCGGAGCGGGGTGTGCGCGTGGCCATCGTCCGGTTGCCGCAGGTGCACGACACGCGCAAACAGGGTCTGGTGCCGTATTTAACGCAAACAGCGCGCGAGAAGGGTGTGTCAGCCTATGTCGGCGACGGCGGAAATCGCTGGGCAGCCGCGCCGCTTCACGACGTGGCTCACCTGTATCGGCTGGCCGTTGAGAAAACGGGGCAGGGCTTCACGGTCTATCACGCCGTGCAGGAAGAAGGGGTGTCGCTCCGAGAGATGGCGGAAACCATCGGCCGTGGGCTGAACGTGCCTGCCATCTCGCTCACTCCAGAACAGGCAGCCGAGCATTTCGGCTGGTTGGCCCACTTTGCAATGTTGGACATGCCGGCTTCGAGCGAGCAGACGCGGCACATGCTGGGCTGGCAACCGATTGGGCCGGGTTTGATTGAAGATCTAACCCATATGAGGTACGTTTGACGGAGCTGTATTGAACAGCAGTTCTCCAGATACCGGCGGCGTGAACCGGGACCGGCAATGACTTAGCTGAAGAGACATCGAGAAGACAAAGCTCAGTTTTGCGAGTTCGCGGTATGCTGGTCGTGTTCGGGCAGGATCCGCTCGAAGGCGGCGAGGGCGTCTTGCGCGGTGGCGTACTGGGTGAAGGCTTCCCGTGGGACCGGCGGGATGTCGACCTCAGCGCCCTCGGTGAGAACGAGGGAGGCGGCCATTTCTTCGGTGACACGGATGATCAGGCCGTGTTCTGTCTTCTGAAGCCGTCCGAGCATGAGATCAGTGTACTGCGCGGGGTTTGTGGCGGCAGTGAGAAGAGCGAGTCAGTTATTCCGGCTCTATCCAAAAGCTTTGACAAATCTTGCTATCCGTGTTTCCGTCGATGCATTCGAGGTGGTCCGAGTGAAACTGCACGCACTTATTTTTCCCTTATGTGGCTTGTTTGCGCATCCGGTAAGTCAACCACTTAGAACTCCGGCTGCGCGAGTCACTAATCAAATTCTTGCTAAGGATTCTCACAATTACTTAGAGTACGCCTCTGGGCAGACTATAGATGAATTGATTGCGAGTGGGCAGAACTATGATCCTCAAAGTGGAACCTACCTAGTCTCTCGAAAATTCGGTAATGAGATTTCACCAGGGCGTGATCTTAGCCCCACTTTGAAAATAAGGCTGCAGGATCTCTCATTGAACGCGGATGCAATAGTCGTTGGTATTCCCTTGGATGTTCGATCGGCCCTGACTGAGACGAGAAAATTTGTCTTCTCGGAATACCAAGTACAAGTGGAGAAGGTTCTTTTAAATCACAGTTTTAATTTGGCTCCAACGCACACAATACTCGTCACGCGGCCCGGAGGAGAGGTAAACATAAACGGCCATATATTCCATGCGATTGATCCTGACATCCCGGACCTCAAGCTAGGAAAAGCTTACGTATTTTTCCTACATTACAACCCTCATAGCCAGACTTTCAAATCAGGCCCTGCAGAGACTTATCGCCTAGATGAAGATCAAGCTCACTCAACCCAACTTCACTCAGATGTACTCGCAACTTCCATAAACCGTTCCACTTTTCTTGACACCCTAGACAAGGCTATCGCGGCAATCGCAGGGGTGCAATAGTGCGACCCTGTTTCAGGGTAGTGGCTACGATTAGGTTATATTTGGTCATATTAGCGTTCATTCCAAGCAACCTTTGATTTTTGCGAACAATTGCGGTGGCACGCAAGCTTCGCCTATGAATTGATCGTAACCACCACGGTACGTCTGAAGCCTCTGAGCTGGTCACTCTACAAAGCGCAGGAATTGAGGCAATCGACTCGACCCACCCACGAGGTACTCAAAAAGATCAACATGGCAACCTATACCGTTACAAGGGAATGATTAACGATGTCGAGCATACGAATGGCAAGTCATGCTATGACGTGATCTTAGTTACCGACAAGTAGGACCTTTTGCAACCTTGGTTAATCTCAAGACCGGTAGCAATCTCTACCGGTCTTGCTCTTCGTATTCGTCTTGCCAAGCCATTTCGCCCTCTACGACAGCATAGGATCATTGCTGATGAATGATGCAGCCCTTTTATGGGTAAATACGGTTCAAAGTTCTGGCGAAGGGGATGGTTTCTCTCACGTGTTCGAGGCCGCAGATCCAGGCTACGCAGCGTTCTATGCCCATGCCGAAGCCCGAGTGGGGGACGGAGCCGTATTTGCGTAGGTCGAGGTACCACTGGAAGGCGCTTAGGGGGAGGTTGTGGGCTTCTATGCGGGATTTTAGTAGGTCGTAGTCGTCTACGCGTTGCGAGCCGCCTATGATTTCGCCGTAGCCTTCGGGGGCCAGGACGTCTACGCAGAGGGCCTTGGTGGGGTCCTGGGAGTCGGGTTGCATGTAGAAGGCTTTTACGGCGGCGGGGTAGCGGTGGACGAGGACGGGTTTAGCAAACTGGTTGCTGAGATAGGTCTCGTCGGGGGAACCGAAATCGTCGCCGTAGGTGTGGGGATGCTCGATTTTGCCGGCCTTGAAGGCGTCTTCGAGCATGGCGTGGGCCTCGTCGTAGGTGAGGCGGGGGAAGGGGGCGCTGGTGTGCGGGTGGTGAGCGCGGTGGGTTTCGCCGGCAGTTAAGGCTTCGTGATGGGCTCCGGTGGGTGATTGTGGCGCTTCGGACCCCACCCTTTCCGATGGTGCCGGAAAGAATGGGGCACCCGCTTCTGTACCCGGTTCGGTGCCTGGCCGTAACCCGTTTGTGGCAGGCGCGGGGGCGAGTACGGCCTCAAGTTTTTCGATGTTCCTGCCGATAACCACTAAGTCGGCGCGGTGGGTTTCGAGCACCCGGCGAACGATGTGGGTCAGGAAGCCTTCGGCAAGGGTCATCAGGCCGTCTAGGTCGAGGTAGGTGACCTCGGGCTCGATCATCCAGAACTCGGTGAGGTGGCGGCGTGTTTTGGATTTTTCAGCGCGAAAGGTGGGGCCGAAGCTGTAGACCTTGCCGAGCGCCATGGCGGTGGCTTCGAGATACAGCTGGCCGCTCTGCGTCAGGTAGGCCTTTTCATCTTCGAAATAGTCCATTTGGAAGAGTTCGGAGGTGCCTTCACAGGCGTTGGGGGTGAGAACGGGCGGATCGGTACGGGTAAAGCCGTGGGTGTCGAAGTACTCCGCCGCCGCGCGCATGATGGTCGCCCGGACGCGGAGAATGGCCGCCTGGCGGGGGGTGCGAATCCAGAGGTGGCGATGCTCCATCAGGAAGTCGACGCCGTGCTCTTTGCGGGAAATGGGATAGGGGGAGTCTTCGGGGATGCGTTGGGTGACGGTGACGGCGGTGACATCGAGTTCTACGCCGGAGGGAGCGCGGCTATCTTCGCGGACGGAGCCGGTGATCACCAACGAGCTCTCGAGGGTAAGGTCTTTCAGAGTTGTGAAGACTTCTTCGGGAACGGCGGCTTTGGGGACGATGCCCTGGACGGTGCCTGTGCCATCGCGAAAGGTGGGAAACAGCAATTTGCCGGAAGAGCGGAGGTTGTAGAGCCAGCCGCGCAGGGTCACCGTTGCGCCGATGTGGTGGGGGAGCTCGGCAACCGTGCGCAGGGTTGCGGCTTGGGCAGCGTGCGGCGGAAGGGTGTCGGGAACGGTGTCGGGCGTCGTTTCGGGGGGGGAACTCATGTCGGATTCGATTGTAGTGCGCGGGCGATTTTCGGCGTGGAATGAGAAATGGAAAGCGGGTGGATGGAGCGTTGGGAGTGGCTGAATGCGTCGGTGTAGGAGGCGGCGCTGATCTTGGTTGTGGGGCTGGCGGCCGGGCTGTGCCGATCGCCGAGGCTGTTGCGGTGTAGGTTTTTGCGGCGGAGGCGCAGGGGAAATCGGGCAAGCGCGGGGGTGACCGCGATTCGCTGGATAAGTCGACGGACGTCGCTGTGAAAGGGATCCGAGTTTTTGATGCCGCAACAAACCGCGAGCGTAAGCAGCTGCGGCAGCGGTCCTGCACACGTTGAAAACGTTCCAGGTTGAAGGCTCGGGTAAGCTCGGAACCAGGGATTCAAAATCAAACCGGGCTGTGAGCTCATTGCGAAAGCGCCGTTGAAAAAATCAACCTCTTCCTCTCCCATCGATCGTGTTGCCGTTCTGGATCGTCAGCGGCGTTTAAAAATGTCCGAGTCCGCCCACGCGTATGTGCGCGGCAACACGGTTCAGTTCTACCAGTGGCTCGATAGCGACAAGGTGAAGGGTTCCATCCCGGCCGGGCCGGATGTGTGGATTTGCGGGGATTGCCACACGGGCAATCTTGGCCCGATCGCGTCTTTCAATGGACAGATTGAAATCGAAATCCGCGATCTGGATCAAACCGTGGTGGGCAATCCTGCACACGATCTTCTCCGTCTCGGTCTTTCGCTGGCGATGGCGGCGCGCAGCTCCGATCTGCCGGGGGTGACGACGGCCTTGATGGTCGAGCAGATGATCGAAGGGTACCTGGCCAGGCTGGCCGGACGATCGGCAAACATCACGGCGGAGGAAATTGAGCCGATTCGCAATGTGATGCGGGAAGCGGGCAACCGCCGCTGGCGCCACCTGGCCGAGGAGCGGATCGAGGACGTCACGCCGACCATTCCCCTGGGGCGCAAATACTGGGCGCTGGCCGCAGAGGAACGCACGGAAATGGAAACGTTCTTCAAGGAGAGCAACCTCCAAAGGCTGATCCAGGGGATCCGCGGCAAGGGGGACGAACCCGCGGAGCTGCTGGACGCGGCGTACTGGATGAAGGGCTGCAGCTCCCTGGGGCGTTTGCGATATGCCCTTCTGATCGGCGTTGGGAAGAAGAAACGCCGCGCGTATCACCTTCTGGATGTGAAGGAAGCCACGGGAGCGGCGGCACCGCGGTCGCCACGTGAGAAGGTCTACACCGACCATGCGGAACGGGTGGTGGAAGGGGCCCGCAACCTGTCCCCTTTTCTTGGGCAGCGGATGCTCGCGGCCAAGTTAAAGGGCAAGTCGGTGGTGGTCCGGGAGCTTCGCCCGCAGGATATGAAGTTCGATTTGGAGCGGCTGACGCAGGAACAGGCTGTGCGGACGGCGCGTCTATTGGCCGGTGTGGTCGGCAGGGCGCACGGGCGCCAACTGAAACCGGCGCAACGCCAATCCTGGGCGAAGGAGCTCCGTTCGCGTCACAGCGCGGGACTGGATGCCCCCCGCTGGCTATGGAGTGGCGTTCTGGATCTGGCGGCCCTGCATGAGGCGGCGTACCTGGAGCATTGCCGGCGGTACGCCTTGGCCGAAACCAGTTCTTAAACCGGATAAGCCCTTGTTGCCGGCTCGAAAGCTGCTCTAGACGCGGCCGGAAAAGCTGCGGTCCTCGGTGACAATTTTGATTTTTTCTCCTTCTTTTACGAAGAGCGGCACGCGAACTTCTGCACCGGTTTCCAGTTTGGCGGCCTTTGTCACAGAGCCCGAGGAGGTATCGCCGCGGACGGCCGGCTCGGTGTACTCGACGACGAGTTCGACGTGCATGGGAAGATCGAGGCCGATGGGGTTGCCGTTGTATTTCTGAATTTGTACAAGCAGCCCGTCGAGCATGAGTTCAACGGCGTCGCCCACCTTCGCAGCTTCCAGTTGCAGGGTCTCAAAGGTGGTCTGGTCGAGGAAATACGAGCCGTCGGCATCGGAGTACAGGTAGGAGGCGTCGACGGATTCCAGATCGGGCTCGGCAAATTTGTCCTCGGCCTTGAACGTCTTGTCGAGTACCGCACCGGTGAGCATGTTGCGCATTTTGATGCGGACGAGGGTCTGGCCGCCCCGCGCGGTAGGGGTGGAGATGTCTTTTTCGAGGCAGCGAAACGGTGTGTTCTCGTACTCGAAATAGATCTTTCGTTTCAGGTTGATGGCGTCCATCAATGCGGCCATGGCGGATTCCTTCCGTTTGCGGAAATCGTGGCGAGGGCGGTTGGCGGTCTCGCTGCCTTTTCAGTGTAGGGGAAACGGGGCTCGCGAGTCCCCGGTTGCGCTCCCACGCAACGGAGATGGGTGGAAACCATTCCCGCATTGGAACGCTTGTGGGCGCCGGTGTCCAAGTGTTTGCCAAAATGGAAAAAGGTGGAGGGAATCTTCCCGGAGTTGCGCAAAAGGCCTTGGTTCAGGGACCGGCAGGAGGCATCATATAAAGACGGCTGCTGCAACACAGATGCGCGCCGGAGGGACCCTCTCGTATATGAGCGAAAACGGAAGCAACGGAAATGGGAACGGCGCCGGGCAGGCGAACGGTCAGACGCTGACCACGCGGCAGGGACATCCTGTCTATGACAACCAGAACTTACGGACAGTGGGGGTGCGCGGTCCGGCGGTGCTTGAAAATTACCATTTTCTCGAAAAGATCACGCACTTTGACCGGGAGCGAATTCCCGAGCGTGTGGTCCATGCACGCGGGGTGGCCGCGCATGGCTACTTCGAAGCGACCGGCAAAGTTGGCGACGAACCGATTGCGAAGTATACCCGCGCCAAGCTGTTCAACACAGCCGGCAAACAAACCCCTATCTTCACCCGGTTTTCGACGGTGGTGCATGGCGGGCACAGCCCCGAGACGCTGCGCGACCCGCGCGGTTTTGCCGTGAAGTTTTACACCGAAGACGGCAACTGGGATCTGGTCGGCAATAACCTGAAGGTGTTTTTTATCCGCGACGCCACCAAGTTTCCGGACATGGTGCACGCGTTTAAGCCCGATCCGCTCACCAATCGGCAATCCGACGCGCGTTTTCAGGACTTTCTGGCCTGCACACCGGAATCGACCAATATGTTCACCTACCTGTTCTCGCCCTGGGGCATCCCGGCGGCGTACCGCTTCATGCAGGGTTCGGGCGTGAACACCTACAAATGGGTGAATGCCGAGGGTGTGGCCCATCTGGTGAAATACCATTTCGAGCCGAAGGCGGGTATTAAAAACCTGCTGCAGGACGAGGCGAACGCCATCCAGGCGACTAACTTCAACCATGCGACGCAGGATCTTTACGATGCCATTGAGCGCGGCGACTTTCCGGAATGGGAAATGTTCGTGCAGCTGCTCAGCGACGACGAGCACGCGGAACTGGACTTCGACCCGCTGGATGCGACCAAGATCTGGCCCAAAGAGCAGTTTCCGTTTCTTCCCATCGGCAAAATCGTGCTGAACCGGAACCCGGATAACTATTTCGCCGAAACCGAGCAGGTGGCCTTCGGCACCGGTGTTCTCGTAGATGGTTTGGACTTCTCGGACGACAAGCTATTGGTGGGCCGCACGTTCAGCTACTCCGACACACAGCGGTACCGGGTGGGCACCAACTATCTACAGTTGCCGATCAACGCTCCCAAGACGAAATTCGCCACCAATCAGCGCGATGGGCAGATGACTTTCCGTGTGGATGCGGCCCCGGGGCAGGATACGCATGTGAACTATGAGCCTTCGCTGATGAACGGCATCAAGGAGGCCTCGCCCGCGCCAAGGCCGTACACACCGTTCTACGAAGGCCGCATGGTTCGCCAGAAGATCGACCGCGAGAACAACTTCAAACAGGCTGGCGATGTCTGGCGGGACGACTTCGACGAGACGTACCGCGCGGAACTCATCAACAACCTGAGCGGTGCGCTGGCGAACGCGATCCCGGCCGTACAGGAGCGCATCGTTAGTTACGCCACGCAGGCGGACGTCGAGTACGGTCGTCGGCTGAAGGAAGCCTTGGATCAGAAGCTGGGCATGAACAAGGAGATGGTCCAGGGGGAAGCCGTCGAGGAGGCGAAAGAAATGGCTGTCGCGGGTTCCCCCTACTAGGGGCGAACCCTATCGAGAAGTGCGTGACACCCTGTCATCCTGCGCTGCGTTCAGGATGGCAGGGTGGACAGGCCCTATTCGCCTGCAGGCTTCATGGCGCAAAAGCAGTAACGGGCAATTTTCCAGTCACCGGCGATGCGTTGGAAGATGAAAAGGGCATGGTTGGCCTGAGGGGCGCTTGCCCCGTTGGCGTGGGCGGTGTTCACCTCGGCGGAGTTTGTGCGTGCGAAACCCCAATCGGCGGAAACTTGATGCACTTCAACGATCGTGAACTTGATTTGCAAGGAGCTGGCCGCAAACAAGGCGTTGTAGGCGATTCGCAGCGCGTTGGTACCGGCGCTGGCAAGGCTTCCCGGCGGCATGAAGACGCCTTCGGGGGCGTAGAGCGGAAGGACGGCGCTGATGGAAGATGCGTTCAGGCCGGTCTCAAATTGCTCCACTACGTCTCGGATGGCTTGTTGGTCGACGTTCATGGTTTCAATATTAAGTCGTTCTCCGTACATGGGTGGGAACCTTGGAGTCCCGGGCGGAAGTGCACCGGTTGGAACCCTGCGTAGCCTGGAGGATGTATAGGTAACAGGAGGGCGTGGAGGATCGATTTGCATACTGTGGGGCGTTGGATAGGGATGGCAATGCTGGGTACGGGATTGGCTGGGGCGGCTGCGACGGCCGGGGCGCAAGCGGCCACCACGGGTTTGGAGGCGTCGAATCCGTTTTACGCGCCCAGCACGCTGCCGTACGGGGCGCCACCGTTCGACAGGATCAAGGATGCGGATTACCGGCCGGCGATCGAGGCGGGCATGGTGGAGCAGAGGGCGGAAATCGACACCATTGCGAACAGCGCGGAGCCGCCGACGTTTGCCAACACGCTGGTCGCTTTGGAGCGCACGGGGCGGTTGCTGAACCGTGTGGCCCTGGTGTTCGGTGCGGTGGCGCAGGCGAACACGAACGACACGCTCCAAATGGTGCAGCAAGCCGAGGCGGCCAAACTTGCGGCGCAGGCCGACTACATTTACCTGAACCGGAAGCTGTTTGCGCGAGTGCAGGCGGTGTATGACGCGCGCGCGACCCTCCGTCTGGATCCCGAAAGCGAGCGCCTGCTGGAGTGGGATTACCTGCAGTTTGTAAAGGCGGGAGCGAAGCTGAACGATGCGGATATGGCCCGCTTGAAGAAGCTGAACGAAGAGGAGTCCGTGCTTTCAACGGCCTTCGGAACCAAGCTGCTGGCAGCGACGAAAGCGGCGGCGTACACGGCGACCGATCCCACCAAGCTCGCGGGCTTGACGCCGGCGCAGGTGCAGGGGGCGGCGGATGGGGCGAAGGCGCGCAAGGCTCCGGGTTACCTCCTTCCGTTGCAAAACACGACGCAGCAGCCGGATCTGGCACAGATGAGTGATCGCCCGGCGCGCGAGGCGCTGTTCAACGACAGCTGGACGCGGGCGGAGCGGGGCGGCGACAACGACACGCGCGGGACCGTTAGCCGGCTGGCGCAGGTACGGGCGCAAAAGGCGGCGCTACTGGGCTTTCCAAATTACGCGAGCTGGGCGATGCAGGATCAAATGGCGAAGAACCCGGAGACGGCGCTGAAATTTATGGACGCGCTGGTGCCGGCGTCGACGGCCAAGGCGCGTGGGGAAGCGGAGGCTATCCAAAAGCTGATCGATGCGCAAGCCGCCGGCTCTGGGCAGCACGGCGGGTTTCAGCTCGAGCCGTGGGATTGGAATTTCTACTCCGAGCAGGTGCGCAAAGCGCGCTACGACCTGAATATGGCGGAGTTGAAGCCGTACTTCGAGATCGACAAGGTGCTGCGGGATGGGCTGTTCTATGCGGCCAACCAGCTATACGGGGTGACGTTCAAGGAGCGGCACGACCTCCCGGTGTACCAACCGGATGTGCGGACGTTTGAGTGCTTCGACCACGACGGAAAGCCACTGGCGCTGATCTATTTCGATTATTGGCAGCGCGACAACAAAAACGGCGGTGCGTGGATGAGTAACTTCGTTACGCAGTCCACGTTGTTGGGGCAGTTACCGGTGATCTACAACGTCGGAGATTTTGCCAAACCCGCACCCGGGCAGCCGGCGCTGATTAGCTTTGAAGACGTAGTGACGATGTTTCATGAATTCGGCCATGGGCTGAATGGGATTTTCGCGAACACGATTTATCCCAGCCTTTCGGGGGCGAATACGGCGCGGGATTTTGTCGAGTTTCCATCGCAATTCAACGAGCACTGGGCGACGGACCCGAAGGTTTTCCATCATTATGCGGTTAACTACAAAACCGGGCAGCCGATGCCGCAGGAATTATACGACAAGTTGAAGCGGGCGGCGACGTTCAACATGGGGTATCACTCGACCGAATCGCTGGCCGCGCAGGAGTTGGATATGCAATGGCATCTGCTGCCCGGAGATGCGCCCCTGCAGGATGTCGACGCGTTTGAAAAGGCCGCACTCGAAAAGACGGGCACCGCGATGCGGACCGTGCCGCCACGCTACCGGTCGAGTTACTTCCTGCATATCTGGGGCAACGGCTATGCGGCCGGCTACTATGCCTACGCCTGGGCCGAAATGCTGGATGACGATGCGTTCCAGTACTTCGAAGACCACGGCGGTTTGACGCGGGAGAATGGCGACCGGTTTCGCAGAATGATTCTTTCGCGCGGGAACACGGAAGATTTAGAGGCCCTGTATGAGAAGTGGCGGGGAGCCAAGCCTGGGGTGGGGCCGCTGCTGAAAAATCGTGGGTTGGAGGCGAATACGGGGGCGAAGTAGGGCACTTGCCGTAAGCTCCGATCCTTTTGGCCCATGTCGGCGCTCAGCGAAGTTCAAGAGATTCTTACAACGGATGAAATTTGCAAACGCGTGCGTGATTTCGCGGCAGAAATGAAAGGACGAGTCTGATGAAGCTGCTTTGCTTGGCAATGGCAACGTCGCTGTATCTTCCGGTCGCTGCACAGACTGTACCCACCACCGCACCTGATCCTTTTAAGTCGTTGGCCTTTCTGGAAGGAACGTGGGATGCGAACGTGCAAAACAATGCTGCCCTCAAGTTGGCTGGACGGTACTCATTTGACCGCGAGCTCAATGGGCACATTCTGGCCCGTCATGCGACGACCGATCCTAACTGCAAAGCTCCATCCAGCTTTGATTGCGCCCATGCAGACCTGCTGTATATCTTTCAGGAAGCTCCCGGTTCTGCGCTGAAGGCCGATTACTTCGACAACGAAGGTCATGTGCTTCACTACGACATTTCAACACCAACGTCCACGAGTGCTGTGTTTCTGTCCGCGCCGGGACCAGGCCCGCAGTTCCGTCTTACCTATGAGCTTTCGGCAGGTGTCATGGCAGGCAAATTCCAGATGCACATGCCAGGTCAAGGCGAATGGCGGACTTATCTGGAGTGGAGCGGAAGCCGCAAGTAGCTAAGGACGCGCTTGTCGAAAAGGGGCGCCGGTGCACCTTGCAAGCTGACGACACAGGATCTGCCTTGATAGCCTGGCCAGGTAGTCTATCGCTCAGACCGCCCAGGTTGTTCCAGCAAGCGGCGGGCAGTTGCGGCTTTGCGGGTGATTTCTCTTTGGGGCGTGGATGGGTCGAAGGCGATTTCGAGCATTTGCAGGGTGGGGTGGGTGAGCCGGGCGAGGCTTTCGCGGACAACGCCCCAGTCGATGCCTTTGTTCCCGGCCAATTCGCCGGGCCAGCAGTGTTCGTCGCGGGTGCCGCTATTGTCGTGGAGGTGGATTTCGGCTAATCGATTTCCAAAGATGCCGAAAGATTCGGCAAGGGCGTCTTTGAGGGCGGCGTCGCCGAACTCTTCGCGGAGTTGTTCGCGGGCGCCGCGGTTGAACTGGGGGTCGTCCGGGGTGAGGGGCTGCGCGATGTGGGCGTGGCCGGTATCGAGACAAAAACCTACGGTATCGAAGTGACCGATGCGGGCGACCTCGACGAGATGGGCCGGGGTGGCTAGGTCGTTGTTGAGGTTTTCGAGCAGGAGCTGGACGCCCAGCGGGGTGGCGAAGGCTTTGAGGTGCTCGATGGCGGTGAGCGAAAGGTCGAGGGTCTCGGTGGACCACGGGTCGTCCTTCAGGCCGAGATGGAGGATGCAGGAGCGGAAGGGGACCATTTCGGCGGCTTCGAGGGCACGTTTGACCTCGTCCATGGCAAGGATGCGTTCCTTTTTGTCACGCGAAACGAGGTTAAGGGTGGCCTGGGTGTGGCGGCTCCAGCGGGACTCCTCTTCATCGGTGAAGAGCGGCATGTGCATGGAGGCAGCGACGGGATTGGCGCGAAACCAGTTCGCCATTTCCCGTACCGTGCCTCGGTCGGTGTAGTCGAAATGGTGGCGCGCGGCGAAGACTTCGATCGCCTCGGCACCGGCATCGCGAAGAGAATCGAGGGTGCCGGGGGAGAGGCGGTCGGCAAAGAAGAGGTGGCTGGAGATGCCAAAGGCCATAGGTCTTTAACGCTATCGCATGTTGGTGGTTGGTGGTTGGTGGTTGGTGGTTGGTGGTTGGTGGTTGGTGGTTGGGGCCTCGGCTGCGTAACAGCAGGTCGCTCGGCTGCGGCTTCGCCTCCCGGTCGAGAGGACAACCATCCATGATCGGGGATGGGGTCTTGGTACTGTGGGTCTGTGGGTCAGTCGCCGGTGGCTTTGCCGAAAGTGTGTCGCTGGTCGTGGCCGGCGGTGAGAAAGCCGGTTTTTGAGTCACGGGCGATGATTTCGCTGTTGCCCCAGGTTCGAGCACCTTTTCCCTCGTCCTTCGCGCCGCTGTACTGGACGGTGTACCCGTTGGCGGCGACGGCCCGAACGGTCGCAGCCGGAAAGCGGGTCTCGAATTCGACGACGTCGGGCAGGTATTGGTGGTGGAAGCGAGGAGCATCGGCGGCTGCCTGGATGTCCAGGCTGTTGTCGACGATGGAGATGATGTCGTTCGCGAGAGTGGTAACGATCGTCGAGCCGCCCGGGGAGCCGAGCACGAACCGGAGCCTGCCGGGATGGCAGGGTTTCGGGCTTACCGGGAGGTTGCTGACGGTAAGCGGCGTGCAGTTGTCGGGATCGGCGACGACGGTGGGGGTCATGGTGCTGAGCGGGCGTTTGCCTGGACCGATTGCGTTGGCCGGACCCTGGATGAGTCCAAAGCCGTTGGGAACACCGGCTTTTGCCGCGAAATCGTCCATTTCATTGTTGAGCAGAAAGCCGAGCGGCTCTACCGTGACGCCAGAACCGAAGTAGAAATTCAGCGTGTAGGTCATGCTCACGGCATTGCCGTCTTTGTCGACGACCGAAATCTGCGTGGTCTGGGGCGATTCGTGCCGGTCGGGAAGGGGCGCGGGAGGTGGCGGAAGAAAGCCGGGAGGGCGGGTGAGGGTGGCCGAGGAACTGGGCGCAACGGGAAGGATGCTTCGGCGCCAGGCGTCGGCGTAGGCCGGGGAGGCCATGGGCGCGAGGGGAAGCGTGGTGAAATCGGGGTCGCCAAGATAATCCGCCCGGTCCATGTAGGCGCGGCGGAAGGCCTCGGCGATGAGGTGAATCTGGGCAGGGGAGCGGTCGGGGCCGGCTTTGGACAGATCGTACCCTTGCAGAATGTTCAGGATTTCGAGCAGGGCGATGCCGCCGGAACTGGGCGGGGGCGAGGTGATGACCTCAAGCCCGCGGTAGCGTCCGACCAGCGGTGTGCGGTCCTTCACCTCATACGCTGCGAGGTCCCTGGCGGTGATGAGGCCGCCGTTTCCGGCTTCAAAGCCCGCGATCTGCTGCGCCATGACGCCGCGGTAGAAGTCGCTGGGGTTGGCGGCAATGTGTTCGAGGGTGCGGGCCAGTTCGGGCTGCTTGAGGCGGTCGCCGGCGGCATAGAAGTGGCCGTCCCGCTGGAAAATGCGGAACGATCCTGGCGAGGTTTTGAGCTGGTTGGAGCGGAGCACGGTGGCTTCTTCCGGCGAGAGCACGAAGCCTTCGTCCGCGAGTCGGATGGCGGGTTGCATGACGCGGGCGAGCGGGAGTCTGCCGAAGTGCTGGCTGGCGTACACCAGGCCGGCGACGGTGCCCGGGACGCCGGAAGCGTGGGCGCCGACAGTGCTCAGTTTGGGAATAAGGTCCCCGTGGGCATCGAGATACATGTCGCGGGTGGCGGCGGCGGGAGCCTTTTCTCGGAAGTCAAGGAAATGAGGATGACCGCCGGCGAGCCTTGCGGTCCCGGGGCGGAGGAGCATGAAGCCGCCGCCGCCGATGTTGCCGGCCGCGGGAAAAGTGACGGCGAGCGCAAAACCTACGGCCACGGTGGCGTCTACGGCGTTCCCGCCTTCGTGGAGGATTTCGAGGCCGGCGTCAGTGGCGTCATGCTGGTACGTGGCCACCATCTCGTGGCGAGCCTCGACGGGGGCCAGCGGCGGCAGCGGTGCATTCGGATCGGGAGCGGGCGTGTACGTGGTCTGGGCGGAGACGGGGCCGGCCAACGGGACGAGGCTACAAAGGACGAGCAGAAACGAGAACGCGCGGCGCATGCCCTACTCCTGGAAGATGGGATAAGGGGATAGTAAGCCGTTCGGCGGCGGGCGCAGCGGAAAGCCCTGAATTGGCGGCTCAAGGACGCAGATTTCCTTCGGGAAGGACAACGAGGAAGGCAGGTTTCGCCTTGCCGCTGAACGGCACGGCTATATGTTCGACCGGACGCGGCTCTACATGCCCAGAAAGGCGTGGTAGCGCGTTTGGATGAGGCCGATGTTCCGAGCGAGGTCTACTTTGGCGGTGTTGTAGCGGAAAAGGGCCGAGACCAGTTGCGCTTGTGCGTCGGTCACGGTGGCCAGGGCGTCGACAACCTCAAGGTTATCGGCAACGCCGGCGGCGAAGCGGTCGCGGGCGTCGGAGAGTTCCTGATCGGCTAAGGCGACGTTGCTTTGGGCGACTTTGACAAGTTGGTCGGAGGAGTCGATGTCGAGCAGGCTCGTGCGGATCTGAGCTTCGATGGTGGCGCGGAGGTTGTCGCGCTGATCGTGCAGGGTGTGAATCTGGGCGACGGCTTGATCCTGTTCGCCACGCTGAGCGGCCTCGCGAAAGACAGGGAAGCGGAGGCTGCCCTCGGCGGTGAAAACACCGTGAAACAGGCCGCTGTCCTGGCCGAGGATGCCGTAGTATCCATTGACGCCGAGGGTCGGCAGCCGCTGGTACTTGATGGCACGGAGCTCGTGACCGGCGACTTCAAGGGTTGAGTTGAGGGACTGGAGATCGCTGCGATGAAGAAAGGCGGTATCGCGGGCCTGCTCGACCGTGAGTTCGGCTATTTCGGAATAGGGTGTGGTGTCGGTGAGATCGAGTTGCTGGCTGGCGGGGATGCCCATGATGCGATTGAGCTGGATGCCGTCTTTATCGAGCTTGGCTTCAGCGGAAACGTGCTGTTGACTCCGCTGCTGGTATTCCACCTGTGCACGCAACGAGTCCAGGCGAATGCCTACGCCGGCCTCCTGGCGAGCCGTGGCCTGCTGAAAAAGCGCAAGCGCCGCGGCTTCCTGGGCGACGGTGTTGTTCAGGTTTGCCTGGTCGGCCAGCACCTGGAGGTAGGCCATGCTGACCGCCTGTACAACCTGGTCGTTGGCATCCTGAATGGTCTGGGCGATCGAGCGCTCTTCGGGCTTGATGGCGCGATACAACTCCAGGTCCGGCATATTGAAGAGCACTTGATTGAGGTTCACCTGCGCGGAGGTTGTGCTGACCTTGATGATGGTTGGAAAGCTTCCGCCGCCGGCCAAAGGACCGACGACCGAAGGCTTGAAGCCGAGGGCGAGGAGATTGATTTCCTGCGTGCTGGCAGCGGCGTGGAAGCTGAGATTGGGGAGGATGGCGTTGGTAATCTGCCCCGTGTACCCAAGCACCAGGCGCTGGTTGGCGCGCTGGTAACGCACCCGGATGTTGCGCTCCAGGCCGAGGGAGATCGCGTCCTCGAGCGAAAGGGAAAGCGGTTCTGCCGTGGGCTGCTCGACGGGGTAGCCGCCCGGGCCGGCGATGCTGGAGCCAGCCACATACCGCGCTCCGGGAGCCGACAATCGGATGAGGCCGGTAGCGGGCGCGCCAGCGG
>CAXTBI010000010.1:66996-80820 GCA_964242195.1 uncultured Acidobacteriaceae bacterium | reverse complement strand
CCCCGACGCAATCGGCCCCGACGCAGGCAGCCCCGACGCAGGGAGCCCCGACGCAGGGAGCCCCGACGCAGGCAGCCCCGATGCAGCCAACCCTCCACGCTGCCAGGTCACTCGGCAGCCGTGCACAGCATTTGCGGCGCTCGGTCTGGGGGCCGTTGGCAGTGTTCTCCGGCGCCCTTTGGCTCCGGGTCACCGGAACGTTCTTTGCCCTGATAGCCATCACGATGGGCACCGCCGCCTGGCGTCAGCAGTCCGGTTTGTACCTCGCCGCGGGTCCCTTCGCCGCTCGGCGTTTCTGGGTGTTCGCACTTTTCGCGCTTCTGTTCGGCTACTTCGCCGTAAGCAGCTTCATCCGAGCCCGCCTGAGGGAACGCCGGGCGCAAAATAAACCCTGATCTCTTGCTGATTTCTGCCGATAGAGAAGGCAGCGCATCCGTTTTCGCTTCAAAGACGTTTGTTACCCTGAAAGGGACCGCCCCCGTTGGGCAAACCTCCCCGGAACAGCAGGATCCATGGCCACCATCGAACAGCTTTCACCCCTTCGCCGCACCTCGCTGCACGCTACCCACCACAGCCACAAGGCTCGCATGGTCGATTTCGGTGGGTGGGACATGCCCGTGCAGTATGCCGGGCTGTTGGCCGAGCACAACGCCGTGCGCACCGGTGTCGGCCTCTTCGATGTCAGCCACATGGGAGACATCCAGCTGCGCGGCCCCAACTCCCTGGCCGCCGTTCAAAAATTGCTGATGAACGATGCCTCGAAGCTGCAGACAGGCCAGGCGCACTACTCGGCGATGCTTTACCCAAACGGCACCTTTGTCGACGACGTGGTACTTCACAAGCTGGGCGACAACGACTTCCTGATCGTCATCAATGCCGGCACCCGCACCAAGGATGTGCAGTGGGTGCGCTCGGTGATCGGCAACATGGGCGGCGTTCATGTGATGGATGTAAGCGACTACTACACCCAGCTGGCCATTCAGGGCCCGAAAGCGAAAGACACCCTGCAGAAGCTCACAAAAACCGATCTCACGCCGATAAAGAATTACTGGTTCACCTGGGGCGAGGTCGCCGGTTGCCACAACGTGCTGATTGCTCGCACGGGCTACACCGGCGAAGACGGTTTCGAAATTTACATTCCTGCCGATGAGCCCACCAGCGCCCGGGTTTGGGGTGAGCTGCTCGCGGCCGGCGAGGAGTTCGGCATCCTGCCCTGCGGTCTGGGCTCGCGCAACACCCTGCGGCTCGAATCGGCCATGGCGCTCTACGGGCACGAGATTTCCGATGAACTGAATGCGCTCGAGGCCAACCTGGGCCGGTATTGCAAGCTGGACAAGGATGTCGACTTCGTTGGCCGCGAGGCCCTGCAGGCTGTCGTCGATGCCGGCGGTCCGCAAAAACGGCTGGTTGGCCTCGAAATGCTGGATCGCGGCATCGCCCGTGACGGCTACCCGGTTCTCTCCGACTTCGGCGAACGCATCGGTTACGTCACCTCTGGATCCCCGGCACCCTCGTTGAAAAAGAACATCGCGCTGGCCTATGTACCGGTGAAATCTACGGAGCCCGGCACCGAATTGGCCGTCGAGATTCGCGGCCTGGCGGTACGCGCGCAGGTGGTCGGGACGCCTTTTTACAAGCGGGTTCGGCCCACTTCGGCGCCCATCATCACGAGCCCACTTCTCTAGGCAAACAAAGTTGACCGGGCGCAATCCCGGCCGAAATTCCCGGACAATCTTCCTCTACAATCGCGTTGGAGAGAACCGTATGGCTTACCCCGAGAACTACCGCTATGCCAAGTCGCATGAATGGCTCGAACTGAAAGGCGAAAACGGCACCGTGGGCATCACGGACTACGCGCAGCACTCGCTGGGTGACATCGTCTTCGTCGAACTGCCCAAGGTGGGCCAAGACATCGAAGCCGGTTCCACCTTCGGCTCGGTGGAAAGCGTGAAGGCGGTTAGCGACCTGTATGCCCCCATCTCCGGCAAGGTGACGGAGGTGAATGAAGCCCTGACCGCCGCCCCCGAAACGCTAAACACCGACGCGAATGGGACGTGGATCCTCAAACTTACCGTGACCAATACCGACGAGAACAATGCCCTGCTTTCGGCCGCGGATTACGATACATTCGTCGCCGAAGAGACGGGTCACTAGGCCGCTCACCGTCTGGATGGCCAGGGCCGCCTAAACCGGCAAGGAGTATCCATTGCGCTACCTACCCAAGTCGCCCCAGGACCGCGCCGACATGCTGGCCGCCATCGGCGTCGATTCCATTGAAGATCTGTTCACCACGGTTCCCCAGGAGTACCGCCTCACCCGCGATCTCCGCATCCCACGCCAGCACGCGGAATCCGAGATACTGGAGCGTTTTCAGGCCTATGCCGCCAATCTGGCCTCGGGCGACGCGAACGAGCTCGCCAGGCTGCCGCGTTCGCAGCGGTTCGCGTGCTTTCTCGGTGCCGGCGCCTATCGCCATTACCGTCCGGTGATCATCGATTCGCTGGTGCAGCGCGGCGAGTTCCTCACCAGCTACACGCCCTATCAGCCCGAAATCGCGCAAGGCACGCTGCAGGCCATGTTCGAATTCCAAACCATGATTTGCGAGCTCACCGGCATGGAGATCGCCAATGCCAGCATGTACGACGGCTCGACCGGTGCGGCTGAAAGCGTTCTGATGGCTTGCCGCGTGACCGGTCGCTCCGGTTGCGCAGTCGCTCGCACCGTACATCCGGAGTACCGCGAAGTGCTGCGCACCTCCACCCAGCATCAAGGAATCGACATCGTGGAGTTCGACTACCACCCCTCCACCGGGCGAGTCGATCTGGAGGCACTGCGGGCCTCCATCACTGACGAGACCGCAGCCGTGCTCATCCAATCCCCCAACTTTTTTGGAACCCTCGAGGACGTTGCGGCCGTGGCTGAAGTCGCGCACGCCAAGGGTGCGTTGCTGATCGTTTCAGTCGCCGAGGCCGTGTCCCTTGGCGTGGTCAAACCCCCGACAGAGGCCGACATCGTCTCGCTCGAGGCACAGAGCTTCGGTGTTCCCGTCGGCTTCGGCGGCCCCTACTGTGGCGTGATCGCCTGCAAGGAGAAGTTCCTTCGCCAGATGCCCGGCCGGCTCGTCGGCGAAACCAAGGACATCAACGGCAAGCGCGGTTTCGTGCTTACCCTCAGCACGCGCGAGCAGCACATTCGACGTGAAAAGGCCACCTCCAACATCTGTACCAACCAGGCCCTCGTCGCGCTCATGGTCACCATCTTTATGACCGTTTACGGCAAACAGGGGCTGCGCGAACTGGCGGAGCAAAACCTAGCCAAAGCCGCCTATCTGCGTCAACAGCTGCTTGGAGCCGGAGGCAAGACCTTGTTCGATGGCACACCGCGCTTCCACGAGTTCGTGCTCGATGCCGGTATCCCCGCCTCGGTGATCCATGCCGACCTTCTGGAACAGAACATCATCGGTGGACTCGCCCTTTCACAGTGGTACCCGGAGCTCGGGGAGAACGCCACGCTCTGGTGCGCCACGGAGATGGTCACCAGGGCTCAAATGGACGATGCGGCCAAGGTCCTCGCCGCTACTGAACAGCACGAGTTGGTTAGCGCCGACTAAGGTCCTATACGCAGCAGGCACACTGAAAGCGAGGCTGAACGATGAACGATCTTCACGAGTACGCGGTTACCGTTACGTGGACCGGCAACCGCGGATCAGGCACAACGGGCTACAAGGACTATTGCCGCGCTTTCGAGCTCGACGCGGACGGTAAGCACGGCATCGCGGGCTCATCGGATCCGGCATTTCGCGGCGATGACGGCCGCTGGAATCCCGAGCAATTGCTGGTAGGCTCCCTGTCCGCCTGCCACAAGCTCTGGTTTCTCCACCTGGCAGCGGTCGCCGGCGTCGTCGTCACCGCGTATGTCGACTATGCCGAGGGCACCATGCGCACATCTCCAGGCGCGGAGACCGGTCGTTTCGAGCGCGTTCTTTTACGCCCGGAAGTTACCCTTGCGAGCGCCGTCGATCACGCAAAGATCGAGGAGCTGCATCGCGATGCCCATCGGCGTTGCTTTATCGCCAACTCGGTGAACTTCCCTGTCCTGGTCGAACCGGCCATGTTCCTCGAAAACCAAACTGAAGGGCAGATTTCCCGACCGATCGAAGAGGAGTTGCACGTCCGTGGACGTTAGCGCCTTGGAAGGTCAGGAGCTCACGGCTGTCGAATTCGTTGCGGACTTTCTCCGTCTACGCTTTGACGGTCCGCTGCTCACCCTGTACGCCTGGCCGCATGTGCTTTTAGCCGACTTCTCCATCGCGTTCGGGGAGCCCGAGTACCGCAATGCGCTTTGCGCACAAATCGGCGAAATGGTGGGCACAGCCAAGCTGGAAGAACTGGACGCCCTGACCGTGGAGTTCGAATCCGGCACCGTCATCGCTTTGAGCCTGCGCGAAGAAGACCTCGACGGACCGGAATCGGGCAGCTATTCCGCAGACGGAACCGAGGAATCTGCCGAGGAGTTTTAGGCGCCGTTCACCCAAGCACGGCAGCATCGAAATGTGTCACACCGGGGCGAACTCTTGCCTTTATGGGCGATTTAGCTTGGGGCATTCTAGCTGGCTGGCCAGGGGATGGCGGAGAGACAGGGATTCGAACCCTGGATACCTTGCGGTATACACGCTTTCCAAGCGTGCGCCTTCAGCCACTCGGCCATCTCTCCGTCCGGTCGCCAGCCCTGACTTTACCACAGCTGATCGCTGCCGCCTTACTTGAGGAAACGCTTTGGCCGACAACTTTCGCACCAGCCCGCAAACTTTGCTTTTCGATGCCGACGATACGCTTTGGGAAAACAACATCTATTTCGAGCAGGCCGTTGCCGACTTTATCTCCTACCTGGATCACCGCGTCCACACGCCGGGGGAAGTGCGCGATCAGTTAAATCGCTGCGAACGCGCCACCATCGCGGAGTTCGGGTACGGCCTCACCAGCTTTCGACGATCGCTGGTCCGTTGTTTCAAGCTTCTCACCGACGCGCCCATCACCCCGGAACGGCACGCACGTATCGTCAGCTTCACGGACGCCATTGCCCGCGAGGAGATGGAACTTCTGCCGGGGGTTGAGGCTACCCTGCGCGATCTCGCGTGCCGGCATCGGCTTTTCCTGGTCACCAAGGGAGATCCCACGGAACAAATCGGCAAGTTGGAACGCTCCGGTCTGAAACCCTTCTTCTCCGCCGTCGAGGTGCCCGCCGAGAAGGACGAACGCATGTACCGCGACCTCGCGAGGCGTCACAATCTCCCGCCGGCCAAAACGTGGATGATCGGCAACTCGCCACGTTCGGACGTCAACCCTGCCCTGGCCGCGAGTTTGAATGCCATCTTCCTCCCCCACCGCTCCACGTGGGTCCTCGAACATGAGGCTGTCGCGTCGGCAACGGAGGGACGACGTCTGATCGAACTCGCAAGCTTTCACGATCTGCTCGAGCATTTCTAAGCCAACCGCGTCCGAAGGAATGCTATACTGAGGGAGAATCTTGGCCGTCGCTTCTGCGTTCGCGCAGGCCCAAGCGGAGGTGGCGAAATTGGCAGACGCACTAGCTTGAGGTGCTAGCGGGTAACACCATAGGGGTTCAAGTCCCCTCCTCCGCACCAAGTTCACAAGTTAAGGAAGGCCAACTGGTGACAGTTGGCCTTCCTCTTTTCTACAGACGTTCCTAGATGCCGAGCTCACTCGCCCGTTGTGGATGTCAGCGAGCAATGAAAGCACCAGCAGATAGGGTCGAAGCGGTATCTCTACCCTTCGACCCTGGTTCTGCCGTCTACAGTGACTTACAAAGCTTGAAGCAAAGTCCTAGGCGACGAAGCGGCGACGCGCAATACCGGCCAATCCGAGCAAACCGGTACCCAGCAGAGCGACGCTTGAAGGTTCAGGCGTAACGGCGGCAGCGGAAACACTGAAGTCCGTCTCGAAGAGCTGACCGATACCGTCCGCATCCGCGAGCGTGACGTAATACCCGCTAGTGGACGGATCGCCCAAGATGTTTACCATGTAACTAGCGTCCCCTACCACATCGGTGAACGAGAACCCACTCATATCCAGCATGGTTGCCTGATTGGGAAACAACTGGTTATCGCTGAACTCAAACTGGCCCGCGGGGATGAGCCCAGTGATCCCCGGACCCGTGATGTCGACGATGGTAAAGGACCCGTCATTGCCTGGGTTCGCCGTCGCGGTCAACACTCCCGAGAAGTTGAACCCGCCGGCTGCGGCCTGTGCATTGAAGTTGAACGTGTCGGCATGGGCGAGGGGAGCTGCACAGCAGGAAGCAGCCAAAAGTAGGGCACGTAAGCGCATTGAGTCTCCAGGTACGCGAGAATAGCGAAGCGTACGGCGGTACCCGCCTCAACCTCAGCGCGGTACAGCGACACTTTGCCTCTGCCGCATGGATGCACTCTAACCCATTCGTGTTGCCTGGCGTACAACTAAAGCTGACTTTTTTTCGCGAGCAACCCCCCCTCTCGTCTCTTTCCTTTACGACACACCCGGATCGCATGCTACACTCCATGTTGGTATCAGGTGTAGCCATGGCCAGGCTGGGGACGGGCCGTTGCCTTTCCGCGCACCACTCCAAGATCTTGCAACCGCCCCTGTTTGGGCTTAAGGCTCCCTGTTCATGGTTACGCTGCTCGTTCTTCTCCATATCCTGGTTTGCGTTTTTCTCATCGGCGTTGTGCTTCTGCAGCAGGGCAAATCGGCGGATATGGCCAGTGCCTTCGGCGGTGCCGGTGCGAACACAGCGTTCGGCCCTCGTGGCGCGTCCAACCTGCTCACCAGGCTGACCACCTGGTCCGCCATCATCTTCATGCTCACCTCGATCGGCCTCACGATTGCGCTCACACGCTCGAACACCAGCGGTTCGGTTCTGTCCAATACGCCCTCGTCCACGAGCACACCGGCCAAGAAATAGCCATCGCATCGCCCGAGTGGTTAAATCGTGATCCGAGAAACCCTTCCCGTCGGTCTTTTGCAGTGCAACTGCACCGTGCTGGGCGACGGGACGACGGGGGCGGCCACGATCATCGATCCGGGTGCCGAGATCGGCCGTCTTCTTGCAATCCTTGCCAGGCACAATCTGCATCTTCGGCATATCGTTGTGACGCACGCACACATCGATCACATTGCCGGCGCCCTTGCCCTTAAAGAGGTCACCGGTGCGCCTATCTTGTACAACCAGGCCGATTTACCCCTGATTGCCATGATGGAGGTCCAGGCCGGTTGGATGGGTGTGCCGACCCCGGATGTCGCACCGCCCGACCACTCCCCTGCCGATGGCGAACTCCTCAGCACGGGCCATCTGCAATCCCAGTTCCTCCACACGCCCGGTCACACCGAAGGCAGCCTGTGCGTGTACCTCCCGGCGGAAAACCTTCTGCTCGCCGGCGATACCCTCTTCGCAGGCTCGGTCGGCCGCACCGATCTGCCGGGTGGGAACACGGGGAAGTTGCTGGGCAGCATCCGTGATCGCCTCCTTCCGCTTCCTGATGCAACCGTCGTCGTTCCAGGGCATGGTGGCGAGACCACGATCGGCCAGGAGCGCGCCTCCAACCCCTTTCTACGTTTCAAACGCTAGAAGCTGTCGACCGGCAGCAACTCGAGCCCGCGCGCCCAAAGCTCGGGCGGGGTCAGCAGGCTCAGCACACATCGGCCGTCGGCGAGCCCATAAAAGCTTCCCGGCTGGACAGCCGCCCCCGCGCCGGTGGCCGCCAAGGGGAATTCCTGGCCCTCCACAAACGCGGGTACCCGCAGGACAACCGTCCATCCGCCCGCCAGAATGAGGCGATCGGCCAGGCTTCCCCGCAGCCGCCGATCCAACGTCCCGAGGTTGCCGGCGATGCGTTCACGTATCCGGGTCTGCGTTTGCTGGCGCCCGGCCAACCAGGGCGGCAGCGCAAATTGCGTCGGTCCGCCCACGGATAAAAACGTGTCCGAAATTACTTCCAGCCGCTCCATCGCCGCCCTGACCAGGGATGGCGGTCCGGACGCCGCAATCCACGACAGCTTGGCCTGCGGCATGGCACAGATTTTGCTGAGGCCGCTCAGGACAAAGCAGAGGCAATCGCCCTCCCCTGCGACAAAACTGCGGCACAGATCGGGCTCCGCGGCTGCAAACGGCAGGGGGTAATCCAGAAACACCTCATCGGCCAGCAGCGCGAGCTGGTGCCGTGCGCAGAGGGCCCGCAACGCGGCTCGCTCCTCGGCGCTCGCGTAGTTCCCCGTCGGGTTGTTCGGGTGCACCACGATCAGCGCCCGGGTCCGCTCCGTAACCGCGGCCTCCAACGCTTCGAGGTCGAGGCGCCAACCTCCCCCGGAGGTGGAAACGGACGCGGGCGCTCCCGGCTCATAAAACAGCGGGTACTCGCGCAGCACCACATCGTCCAAACGGGCCAGCAGATCGAAAAGCGGGTAGCTGGGCCGGGCGATCAGCACCTCATCGCCGGGGTCGCACAGCAGCCGGAACAGAAAGCTGTACGCTTCACTGGTGCTCGTCGTCAGGCAGAGATTTTCCGTGGCTTGCGAGGCCCCGGCGTCCGCGTAATACTGCACCACGGCCTCGCGCGCCGGGATCATTCCCAGGGGATCGGGCGTGTAGCGCAGGGCCCCAGCGGCGGCGAGCGGTGCCAGCTGTTCTACCCCCTGCGGCCCCAAACCGCAGGCCGTCGGGTTCGAGACCGTCAGGTCCACCATCTCAGCCCCGCTCTCCCGCCGTAGGCGCAACGCCTCCGCCCACGCACTCTCACCCGTCTCCCACCCCGTTCGTCTTGAAAAGCGCATACCGCTCCAGCATACAAACTGCCCTCCGGCGGGAGAGGCCAGTCGGGTACCATGGGCATCGATGCCCGCACCCGCACAAGCACCCACCGCTCACGACGGTCCACCGATCGAAGCCGTGTTGTTCGACTACGGCCTGGTTCTAACCGGCCCCGCGCACCCACCCGCATGGGAGCGGATGAAGTCCCTGCTCGGCGCCGAGGAAGCACCCTTTCACGCCGCCTATTGGCGCTATCGGCAGGGCTATGACAGCGGTGCCCTGACCGGCGACGCGTATTGGCGCAAAATCGCCGAGGATCTGGGCCAACCGCAAGGAGCTTCTCTCCGGGCCTTGATCGAAGCCGATACCGA
This sequence comes from uncultured Acidobacteriaceae bacterium, assembly GCA_964242195.1. Lineage (GTDB taxonomy): Bacteria > Acidobacteriota > Terriglobia > Terriglobales > Acidobacteriaceae > Granulicella. The sequence continues at coordinate 71,647 of CAXTBI010000010.1, read as the reverse complement.
TCTCTGGACCGAGCCCAACCAGCCCATGATCGATTGGGCGCGCAGCCTGCAAGCCCGGGGCATGCGCACCGGCATACTTTCCAATCTGGGCGATGCGATGGAGAAAGGCATCCGCGAGCGCTGCCCCTGGCTAACGCGGTTCGATCACCTCACCTTTTCGCATCGCCTCGGGATAACAAAGCCGGAAGCTGCGATTTACGGGTACGCCGCGAGGGGGCTAGGCCTGGAACCCGCCAGGATCCTGTTCATCGATGATCGTGAAGACAACATCGCCGGGGCCCGGGCGGCGGGCATGCACGCCATCCGATACACCGATCACCACTCGTTTATGGAAGCCATGCGGAACGCCGGGCTCGGGTCTCTGCTCACACCGCAAGCCCTGGCTTGAGCCAACATCCAGACGCCAAAGAACGACTCCGCTCCCGCCAGCCTTCAACCATGCGGCAGCGCGTCGCCCAAGGGCACACGTTCCACAATTTCGATACCGAAACCCTGCAGCGCCGGAACATGCGTGTGGTGGTTCGTCAGCAGGCGAATGCGGCGTATGCGCAGGTCGGAGAGGATCTGCCCACCGAGTCCCACCTCGCGGAGAATTCTTTGCTCCGGATTGCGCTCCGGCCGTTCCGTGTCGGCGCCGCGCTCCCGCCCCGTCGTGCGGTGAAAGTTCATGCGGTTCGGCTCGGTGGAGCGATCCAGACCAAACCCGCGCTGCGTCTGGTGCAAATAGATCAGCGCTCCGCACCCAGCCTCCGCGATGGCTTTCAACGAGGCGTCGATGGTCGCGCGGCAATCGCACTGGGTGGACCCAAAAGTTCCACCGCCCAGGCAATGCGTCTGCATGCGTACAAGCACCGGCTTGCCGGCCGCCGCCGCCGCGCCCAGATCACCCACCGTCAGGGCAACGTGCGACTGGCCCCCTTCCACCTCGTTCACATACTGCACCGCACGAAACTCGCCGAACGGGGTCGGCAGCACACCCTCGGCGGCGCGGTGAATGTAACGCTCATGCTGCATGCGATAGCGGATCAGCTCCGCCACGGTCACCATTTTCAACTCGTGCAAACGGCAGTATTGAATCAGGTCCGGCACCCGGGCCATGGTGCCGTCGTCGTTCATGATTTCGCAGATCACACCTGCCGGGATCAGCCCTGCCAGCCGTGTCAAATCGACGGAAGCCTCGGTTTGCCCGGCCCGCACCAGAACGCCGCCCTTGCGGGCCCGCAACGGAAAAACGTGCCCCGGTCGCGCCAAATCGTTCGGTGTCGACCCCGGCTGAATGGCGACCTGGATGGTGTGTGCCCGGTCGGCCGCGGAAATTCCCGTGGTCACGCCTTCGCGCGCTTCAATGGTTTCCGTGAACGCCGTCCCAAACCGTGAGCTGTTCTCCTGCACCATCGGCGCCAGCCGCAGAAAATCGGCACGCTCTTCGGTCATCGTCAGGCAGATCAGTCCGCGGCCGTATTTCGCCATGAAATTGATCGCCTCCGGTGTGCAGAACTCGGCGGCGGCCATCAGGTCGCCCTCATTCTCGCGATCTTCGTCGTCCACCACAACGATCAACCGCCCGGCCTGCAACTCCGTGATCGCTTCCTCGATCGAGGCGAATCCGTCCCCTGTTCTCATCACACGTCCAGCCTATCCTTGCATCTGCTTTGACGTCTCCCGGCATCTGCTTTGACGCCTCCCGAGCCGCACATCGTGCTCCGGGAGTCGAAGGCCACCGGATCCGGCGGCCTTCACCGTACAGCGGCGACCTACAGGGTCGACTCGATCTCGAAACCCCAGGCTTCCAGCAGCGCCTCCGGGATGTACTTCGAGTTTTTGTTGCGCCGCGCCCACTCCCGCAACCGCGTCGACCGCACATATTGGTCCGGGGTCAGCTTGTATTCCTTCACAATCTGCTCAAACGAGGTAATGGTCGGAACTACCGGGCCGATGGGCTCCGGCTTGCCCCAGTTTGGATTTCCACGACGCTTGGCCATTTCGTAACTCCTTCGCACACGGCCGAAATCTCATGCGAACACAACTTTACGCACGCAACCGCAACACGCTATTTTACCGCGTTCCGGTTCCGTAATCTAGTGTTGGGCGTCCAGGGGACGCCACCCTAATGCGCCGTGGCGCCGTCGTAGAAGCGATCCATGTCCGCATGCAGCGCCTTCAACGCCTCCACATTCAGGTACACCATATGCCCGGCCGGGTAGTACCCAAACTGCACGTTGCCCCTCAGCGCGGGCGGCAGATACATGTGCGAAAGGTCGTATTCCGTCTCAAAAAACGGCGTCGCCATATCGAAGTATCCGTTTGCCGAGAACACCTTCAGATGGGGATTCTTGCGCATCGCATCCGCCAAATCGATGGCCGTATCCGGTTCCGATTGCGCGCGCCCACCCGTGTACCCGTTGCCCGGAGGCTTGTGCTTGAAATCCCAGTTGGCGTTCAGCCCCGGTCCCTGCAAGTTGTAGGGCTCGTCGCTGGTGTACTTCAGCTCCGTGCGAATGTAGTCGTGAAAGGCCCCAACATACACTCCGCTGATGCCTGTGTCGGAGGGATCGTAGCCCGGGTTCTCCCCTGCCGCGTCCACGTCAAAGCCCTCAAACCGCGCGTCGTACCGCCCCAGAATCTCGTCCTGGTCCCGCAGCAACTCTTTGCGGAAGCGACCCGGCGCGATCACCAGGTTGCTTTGTTTCACATACTTCGCGCTCAAGCCCGTAAAGTTCGCCACCCCTTGCGCAATCGCGTTGAACTGTTCCGGCGGCAGCCGATCCCCTTGCTGCAAGGCGGAAAGATACGGTCCCCGCGCAAACGTTCGCGCCGCCTCCACCCACTCGGCCAGGGTTCCCGTTTGCGGCACCTTGCGGTGGTAATACGCAATGGCCGCATACGTCGGCAGGTATCCCCAGGCCTCATTGTCCAGCCCGGGCGAGCGCCGCGCGTAGTTCAAAATCGAGCTCAGCAGCGTCACCCCGTTGAATTCCACGCCATCATTGTTCAGCGCCGCCACCAGGCCGGCCGATCGCGTGGTTCCATAGCTTTCGCCAAACAGAAATTTGGGCGAATTCCAACGCCCATTCACGGTGATGTAGCGCACAATGAACTTCTCGAACGCCTTGATGTCCTGATCCGTGCCCGCGAAATCCTTTGCCGTGCCCTTGCCCACGGCCCGCGAAAACCCGGTCAGCGGAGCGTCGATAAAGACCAGATCCGACTTGTCCAGCAGGCTGTACTCATTGGGCACATACCGGAACGGCGCCGGCCCGGTCGCCTCCGGACTCGCCGTAATCACACGCACGGGCCCCAACGAACCCATGTGCAGCCAGATGGTGGCCGACCCCGGCCCGCCGTTGTAGAAAAATGTGACCGGCCGCGTCTTCGCCGGAGCATCGATCTGCGTGTAGGCCGTGTAGAACAGGCTTCCGTTGACTTTTTCGTCGTCATCCCGGATCAGGAGATTGCCCGCGGTGGCCGTGTAGTGCAGGTCGCCCCCGCCCGCGGTCCACACATGCTGCGTCACGGCTTTGGTTTCTGCCGGAATCGGGAGCGCGGCGTCTTTGCCCGGCTCGGGCTCGGCTGCTCCCCGCGCCGCGGCTCCGGGCTCGGCAAACCCGCGCGCTGCGGCTCCAGGCTCTTCCTTGCGGTGCAGCCGATCCTGCTCCTGCGCTTCCGCCCGTGTCTGCACTCCAAACCCCAGCAGACCGGCAAACATTGCGCACGTGATGCACCCTACAACCTGGTTCCTGATCATCGACTCTCCGAAAATTGAATCTAGTCGTCCGCAATCGCAGCGACTGCCCTTTTGTTCTTGGAAAAGCTGGTTATGCATCAAGAGACGGCCCCGTGCATCCAAAAGCCTCAGATCGAAACCACCCATTCCCTCACGACAGGTTCCATCTGCAATCAGCAAGCTGAAAGGCCCACTTGAGCCCGTGTTCTGAAGTTCCAGACCCCCACAATCTTGACATCGACATCGACGGAGCCGCCGAGGGGCGGGAAGCCGATTTCCAGTTCAGCCGGCGTCATTTCCTGGCGGCCACCGGTGTGCTTTCCGCCGGGATGGCCGCCGGGTTTACGCCGGGGGCCGCTGCCCAAAACGCTGACTTCGCCCAGCAGAACGTTCCGCTGACGATTTCTATCAACAAACAGTCTCGGCAGGTCACCGTCGACACCCGCACCTCGCTGCTGGATCTGTTACGTGAGCAACTGGACCTCACCGGCAGTAAAAAAGGCTGCGACCACGGCCAGTGCGGTGCCTGTACCGTGCTCCTGGACGGCCGTCGCGTCAACGCCTGCCTTACCCTCGCCGTCGCCGCGGGAGGCTATGAGGTGACCACCATCGAAGGCCTCGGCACCCCCGAAAACCTGCATCCGGTGCAAGCCTCCTTCCTCGAGCACGACGGCTACCAGTGCGGCTACTGCACCCCCGGACAAATCTGCTCCGCCGCCGCTCTGCTTACGGAGCGGAGCAGGGGCGAGCTTTCCCAGGTGAGCTGGGAGACCGGCAGGACGCAAAATCCTGCCCTCACCGATGAAGAGATTCGTGAGCGCATGAGCGGCAACCTTTGCCGCTGCGGTGCCTACCCCAACATCGTGGCCGCCGTTCGTGCAGTCGCCAACACGGCAAACGCAACAAACGCAACAAACGCAACAAACG
>CAXTBI010000010.1:5927-66896 GCA_964242195.1 uncultured Acidobacteriaceae bacterium | reverse complement strand
GTTCGTGCAGTCGCCAACACGGCAAACGCAACAAACGCAACAAACGCAACAAACGGAGGTGCGGCTTGATCCCGTTTACCTACACCCGCGCCGATTCACCCGAAGCCGCCATTCAGGCCGGCCAAAGCCACGCAGCCGCCACCAGCCAAAGCCAAGCAGCCACCAGCCCAAGCGCCAAATACCTCGGCGGGGGCTCCAACCTTGTGGATCTGATGAAGTACGGCGTCGAGCTTCCCACCACGCTCATCGACGTCAATCACACCGGCATGGACAGGCTCGAAGCCGGGCCCAGCGGGGCAACGGTGGGCGCTTCGGTCCGCAACTCCGACCTGGCCAACCACCCCGGCATCGTCGCCGCCTATCCGCTGCTTTCCTTTGCCCTGCTTTCCGGTGCCAGCCCGCAGCTGCGCAACATGGCCACCACCGGCGGCAACCTGATGCAGCGCACGCGTTGCTACTACTTCACCGATATCGCTTTTCCGGCCTGCAACAAGCGTAGACCCGGTTCGGGCTGCGGCGCGGTGACCGGCTATAACCGCATCATGGCCGTTCTCGGCCAGACCGACGAAGGGCCGACCTCGCCGCACACCTGCATCGCCACCAACCCGTCGGACATGAACGTGGCTCTCTACGCGCTCGATGCCCAGGTTGAGTTGCAGGGCCCCGCGGGCAAACGCACCCTCCCGGTTCGCGAATTCCATCGCCTTCCCGGCGACGATCCTGCCGGAGACACCCATCTCCGCCCCGACGAGCTGATTACCGCCATCACCTTGCCGGCCGCTTCCGCTAAGTTTGCGAAAAACTCCTGGTACCTGAAGGCGCGCGATCGCCAGTCCTACGCGTTCGCCCTGGTCTCGGTAGCCGTCGGTCTGGAGCTGGAAGGAAACACGATTCGGTCTGCCGGACTTGCGCTTGGCGGCGTCGCACACAAACCCTGGCACTCGCCCGAGGCCGAACACGCCTTGATCGGCAAACCCGCCAACGACAAGACTTTCGCCGCCGCCGCCGACCTTTCGCTGCGCGGCGCCAAGGGCTACAAAGACAACGAGTTCAAGGTACAGCTTGCCAAGCAGTGCATCGTCCGTGCCCTGAACCAGGCAACCAAAGGAGCCCAGGCGTGATGCAGTCCAACACAGATCAGGCAAAGCCCCCCGCCATGCCCCAGCCGGCCCATCGTTATGAGGGTGTGGGCAAAGTCACAGGCACCATCAAGTACGCCGCGGAGTTCACCGGCCCGTTTCCGCGGGAGAAACTCGCCTACGCCTACATGGTGCAGTCCACCATTCCCAGCGGCACCATCGCATCGATCGACGCAAGAGCCGCGGAGCACGCTTCCGGCGTCATCGCGGTCCTTACGCCCTTCAACGCACCGAAGCTGCAGGTGGGTCCACCCAAGCTACCCACCAAGCGTTCGCTCAGCATCCTGCAGAACACGGATGTCGACTACAACGGTCAGCCGATCGCCCTGGTCGTGGCGGAGTCGTTGGTGGAAGCGATGCGAGCCGCGCGCCTGCTCGAAATCAAGTACAACGTGCAACCGGCCAAGCTCGACTTCATGGGCCGGCTCGGCGAAGCGCAACTGCCCCGCAGCCGCAGCCACGACCCCAATCGCCAGCATCGCGGCGATGCCGAGGCGGCCCTCGCCAGCGCCAAGTTCAAGCTCGAACAGACCTACATCACCCCCATCCAGAACCACAACCCGATGGAGCCGCACGCCACCATCGCCTGGTGGGAGGGCGAAAAGCTCTCGGTCTACGACACGACCCAGGCCATCAACGGCGACAAAATGACCCTGGCCCGCATCCTGAACATCGCGCAGGACGACGTCCACGTGATGGACCCCGTGGTCGGTGGCGGTTTCGGTTGCAAAGGATCCACATGGTCGCATGTGATTCTTGCGGCCATGTCCGCCAAAATCGTCGGGCGTCCGGTCAAGCTCGTTCTTGGCCGCGAACAGATGTGGGGACCGGTCGGCGCCCGGCCTACCACCGTCAACATGATCAAAATCGCCGCTGGTGCCGACGGCAGGATCACCGGCATCAAGCACGATGCCATCATCCATTCCTCGGTGCTGGAAGATTTCATCGAAGAGTCGGTCGGGCCCAGCCGCATCCTTTACCAAAGCGGTTCCAACGACACCAGCCTGAAGTGCGTGCAGATGAACTATGGTGTGCCCACTTTTATGCGCGCTCCCGGCGAGGCCCCCGGCACCGCCGTGCTCGAGATCGCCATGGACGAAATGGCCGAGAAGCTGAAGATGGATCCGGTCCAGTTCCGCATGATCAACTATGCCGAAAGAGACCTAAGTTCCGATAAGCCCTGGACGTCCAAGCACCTCGGCGACTGCTACAAGCAAGCCGCCGAGCGCTTCGGCTGGTCCAAGCGCAACGCCAGGCCCGGGCAGGTATCTGAAGGCAATCAGTGGATCGGCTACGGCATGGCCACGGCCACGTACCCGGCCAATCGCTCCGAGGCCAACTGCGTCGCAAAGTATCTTCCGAAGGGGAAGGCTTTCGTCGGCTCCGGCAGCCAGGATCTGGGCACCGGCATGTACACGATCATGCAGCAGGTTGCCGCCGAAACCCTGGGCCTGGACCTGTCCAGAATCGAAGTCAAGCTGGGCGATTCCACCCTTCCCAAAGCGCCCGTTTCCGGCGGTTCGCAGTCCACGGCCTCGGTCGGTCCAGCCGTCCAGGCCGCTTGCCAGCAGCTCATGCTCAAAATCGGCGACGTGGCGATCGGCGATCCGCAGTCTCCCCTGCACGGCGTTCTGCCCGAAAAAGTGTCCGTCAGCCATGGCCGCGTCTTCCTCAAGGACGATCCCGGCAAGGGTGAAGAGGTGACCGTGCTCATCGCCCGCAACGGCAACAAACCCATTGAAACGGACGGGTCCGCGCAGCCTTCCGAGGACCACACCTCCATGACGGCTTACTCCTGGGGTGCGGTTTTCGCCGAGGTCGCCGTCGACAAAAGTACGGGCATGGTGGCGGTGCGCCGCCTTGTCGCCACCTACGACATCGGTACGCTGATGAACCGGAAGACCGGCCTCAACCAGCTGATGGGCGGGCTGGTTTGGAGCATCGGTTTCGCGCTCGAAGAAGAAACGCACCAGGACCCCAATACCGGTCGCGCGGTGAACGAAAATCTGGCCGAATACCACATTCCCGTGAACCGCGACATCAACGTTCTCGATGTCACGGTCCTCGATATACCCGACATGAAGTTCAACCCCCTGGGCGCACGCGGCATCGGCGAGATCGGTATTACCGGGGGCATGGCCGCCATCGCGAACGCTATCTATAACGCCACCGGCAAACGCATCCGGCACTACCCCATCACGCCGGACAAGCTGATCTCGGCGTGAAAGGGCATTTTCTTTGTTTACGCTTCCCTTACCACCGCCTTGAGCACTTTTGCTCGATGGGGTGGTAAGGGATTTGTGTTCGTTGCTGCTGGTGTCTGTTCGTGTTATGCCGAGCTACCAGCGGAAACGGCGCTAAAACCGCAGGCCGAGCTTGATCGGGATATACGACGTTGTATTGCTGTTTTGCGGAAAGTAGTTATTCCCTGTGTAAGTCTGCACGTTGGCCACGGTGACACCGGCACGGGCGCTGTTGTTGATATACACATAACGGCCCTCCACGTAAAAACGCTCCGACGAGAAGTGGGAGAATTTGTAGGTCAGACCGATGCCCCCGTCGAAACCCGGGGCATTGGAACTGTAGTGGTCGACGTTTTCATTGGCGGTGTAGATCGCGCAGTAGTAATAGCACTGCTCCACCTGCTGCGGAAGCGTGAAGTTCGCAACCTTGTGGTAGAAGCCGACGCCCCCGGTGAGATACGCACCAAGCCCCTCACCGGAGTAAATCTGGTAGACCGGCTGAATAGAAAAATTCCAAATATGGCTGTTCGCGTCAAGGTATCCGGCAATGCCAGTCGCACCCGACGCCTCATAGAGATATGTCTGCTGGTTGATCGTGGCACCGGTCATGCCGAACCGGTCATAGTCGAATTCGAAATTTACACCGAGATGCTTGTTGAAGTTCCGCCCCACGCCCGCCTGCACACCGTAACTTGTGGTCAGGTAGTTGGAGTTTGTTCCGATGGGAAGCGTAAAACCCGCACCGACAAAGGCCGTGTATTTTGCCGACCCGTCTGGATTGGTGTTCCCTCCACGGTAGCGCGGCGCGCCATAACGGCGACGGCCATACTGCGCCTCCAGCCCGGGCAGCTTGATTCCGTTCTCCACGGAGGCCAGGTTGAGCTGTGTAGCGGAGGTACCGGCATCGGCCGCGTCAGGGGCAACCGAGCTGGAAAAAAGATCGCTCGCCACCCGCGGAGCATCGGCCGCGGCGACGGCTGGAACCGCGAAATCCACCGCCGCGACAGGCGCAAAGGTCGGTGCGGTGGTTTGAGCTCCGGCAGCAACGCACACCCCGCCGGCTAGAACGGAAAGCGCCAACCGGGGGCGCAAAAGGCTCTGAAAAGAGAAAGTTGAAAACATGCGTTTGAACTCCTTGTTGCGGGTTAAGCCCTCGGGTTAGCTCAACCCCAACCGAAGCCGATTGTTGCTGTCCCGGGCCAATCCATCTTCCTGTGAGACGGGGGTTCGGGCCCCCAAGATGCAATCCTGTGCAAGATGCGGTCACCGGCCGATTCGTCCGCTGAAAGCCGTTGCGCTTTCCCTCGTACACTGACGGAATATGGGAATTGCAGCAAATCTGCAAAGGGTTCATGCCGAGTTGGCCGCGGCCTGCGCGCGGGCAGGGCGAGCGCCGGATTCGGTGCGCCTGATGGCCGTGAGCAAAGTGCATCCGGTGGAGGCCCTCGTTGAAGCCTACGCCGCCGGCCAGCGGCTCTTCGGTGAAAACCGCGTGCAGGAGGTGGCGGCCAAACACCCTGTGCTCGCCGGTCTGCCCGGGCTCGAAATGCACCTGATCGGCCCCTTGCAAAACAACAAAACATCCAAGGCGATCGAATTGTTCCAGGCCGTCGACACGCTCGATTCGGTTAAAACGGCAGGGCGCCTGAACGCGGCGGCCGAAGCGCTGGGCCGCGTGCTTCCGGTCCTGATCGAGGTCAAACTATCGCACGAGGAAAGCAAGCACGGGCTGGCCCCGGAAGACCTGCCTGCCCTGCTGGAATCTGTCGCCGGGATGCCGCACCTCCGCGCGTCCGGGCTGATGACCGTGCCTCCCTTTGCCGACGACCCGGAGCAGGCCCGGCCCTACTTCCGCCGCCTGCACGCCCTGCGGGAGGGCAACGTGGCCCTGTACCCGGCCCTGACCGAGCTCTCCATGGGTATGTCCGGGGACTTCGCCGTGGCCGTCGAAGAAGGCTCCACCACCGTGCGCGTGGGCACTGCCATCTTCGGCCGGCGCGTAGCGGTGTGAGTGGCGCAGGGCACGGGACCCGCATGTCCCGGGGCGTCTCAGCCTTTGCTGCGTCCCCCGCCGAACACCAACGCCAGGGCGACCAGAACCGCGGCGCCGCCGCCCGCGAACAGCCCTCCCATGGCGCCGGCCAGGCGTACGCTGTACTCCGGCGTACCCCCAGCCACGGCGTGCGCGATCAGCGCTTGCGCCGCCCAAAAGCCGACACCGAGAAAGACCGCGAGCAAAAGAAATATCCGGCCAACCAGACGCACGGTACACATGCCGCCTCCTCGCCTACTCCCATTCGATCGTGCCGGGAGGTTTGCTCGTGATGTCGTACACCACGCGATTGATTCCCCGGACTTCACTGATAATCCGGCTTGAGATGGAGCGCAGCACGGCGTACGGCAGCGCCGCCCAATCGGCAGTCATGCCGTCCTCGCTTTCCACCGCGCGGATCGCGCAGGTGTAGGCATAGGTTCGCTGATCGCCCATTACACCGACGGTCTTCACCGGCAACAGCACGGCAAAGCTTTGCCACAACTTGCCTGTGAGCCCCGCCCGCTGGATCTCTTCGCCGCAAATCGCGTCCGCTTCCTGCAGAATCGCAACGCGATCCGGCGTGATCTCGCCCAGAATGCGCACGGCCAGCCCCGGCCCAGGGAACGGCTGCCGCTCAAGTATTTCCGCCGGCATCTTTAAATCGCGGCCCACGCGGCGGACTTCGTCCTTGAACAGATCGCGCAACGGTTCAATCAGCTTCAGCTTCATCTCCGCGGGCAGGCCGCCGACGTTGTGGTGGCTCTTGATCACGTGCGACGGTCCGTGCACGCTGGCGGACTCGATCACATCGGGGTACAACGTCCCTTGCACCAGCCAGGCGATCTCTTCGCCGGCGGAACGTTCCGCCTCGAAAATTTTTTTGGCCTCGTCATCGAAAACGGCGATAAACTCACCGCCGATGACCTTGCGCTTTCTCTCCGGATCGGTCACGCCCGCGAGCTTCGAGAGGAAACGTTCGCTCGCATCCACCGCCACAACGTTCAGACCCAGGCCTTCGCGCATGGTTCGCTGCACTGCCTGGAATTCGCCTTTGCGCAGAACGCCATTGTTGACAAAAATGCAGGTCAACCGGTTGCCTATTGCCCGCTGCACCAGGACCGCGGCCACCGACGAATCGACCCCGCCGGAAAGTCCACAAATTGCATGGCCGGTGGGCCCTATCGCCTCGGCGATACGCTCTACGGCGTTTTCGATGAAGTGTTCGGGAGTCCAGTTCTGCCGTGCGCCGCACAGATCGACGACGAAATTGCGCAGCAATTCCGTTCCTGCCTGCGTATGCGCAACCTCCGGGTGAAACTGCACGGCCCACATCCGCCGGGCTTCATCCGCAATGGCCGCCACGGCGTTGCTGGTCCTGGCCACCACCGCGAACCCGGGCGCGAGCTCCGCGGCGTGGTCGCCGTGGCTCATCCACACCTCCAACTCCTGCGGCAGGCCGTGAAATAGATCCGATTCCTGAACGACGGAAACCTCGGCGTGTCCGTACTCGTGTGCCGTTCCGGGCACCACGCGCCCGCCCAGATGATGCGTCATAAACTGCAGCCCGTAGCAGATTCCCAGCAGCGGCAGGCCTGCCTCCAGGAGCTTCGGATCGGCCTGCGGCGCCTTCGCGTCGTAAACCGAGGAGGGGCCGCCGGAAAGGATAATGCCCTTGGGCTGAAGCGCCAGGATCTTTCCAAGCGGCGTGGTACACGGCAGCACCACCGAGAAAACATCCAGCTCGCGGATGCGGCGGGCAATCAGCTGCGTATATTGCGAGCCGAAATCCAAAATGGCGATCGTGTCGGTATCGGAAACAGTGCCGGGGAGGTTCACCCACCCAGTTTACTTGCGCCTCCGATCGCGGCGTCCCATTGGGGGCTGGTCGCGGCTCTAGTTGGGGTCCTTGGAGCGCGTGTTGGTCACGGCCGCCATGATGCCCGCGCCCAACAGCACAATCGCAAGCGCAACCATCCAGTGCTGCGGAACATGCGCGAGGTGGCAGACGTAAAGCACACCGGCGATGAGGAGAAGGGTGCCAAAGGTATAAAGACCGAACGACATGCTTTGCGCTCCAAACGGAAGCCTTCCGAGGCTCGAAGGCTATTCTGCCGGTTTCGACACGTTTTCGTTATTGCCCTTCCGTGTTATCAGCGTTTCAAAAAAGGACAGATTGGCTGCCCGGCGGACCACGTGGAAGAAGTCCAGGGCAACCAGGAACAGCACACCGACGAAACTCCACCAACCGACGAGAAATCCCGTCGTTTCCTCGGCGGCAAACGGCAACGGTGTGGCGGAAAATACCATCGCCAACACCAGCAGACCGATCTTGACAATGCCCATCACGAGATTAATCTCGATCAACTCCGAGCGCAGCGCGGAAGCGGCCAGCGCCGAATGCAGACTCTCGCCGATACCCTCCCCGCCGGCCAGCGCAAACAGCGGAGCCGCGTCGAGCAGCCAAACGGCCAGCGACCAAAGCAGAAACAACGCCAGCGTGAGGACCACAACGATCGCGGCGAAACCCACCAGGTTCGGTTCGGAGGCGGCGTGTGTGGCGTCGAAGATGCCGAAAATGCTGTAGCGTGCGGCCGCGCCGATACCCCGGAACCACATCCAGAAGAACAGGAGCAATAAAAGCAATCGCAGCAGGCCCAGAACGTAAATTCGCACCGCAGTGGGCAGCGTGGAGGCCGCCACAACCGGACCGGATCGCCCCGGCGAGAAAACGCCCAATTGCCGCCAGATTGCCAGCCGACCGGCGGCCGATGCGACCGTCCAGGCAAGCACGCCGCCCGGGAACAACCATCGTCCGGCAGAGCGAAGGGGCGCCAGCAGCGGCGCGATCTGCCCCTGCAGCGTGCGGAGCGCGGCCGCCGGCTCAAACACGGTCATGGCCTCCAGCGCCCCCATGTTCAAGGGGTGCGCACGCAAGGCATGGATGAGGGCGCGCACCGCAAGGGCCAAAAGCGGCAGCCCCGCCGTCCACCGCCAAAGCACTTCGATCGCCGTCAGCCCGGGCCGTTTCCACACCCCCGCCATGACGGTGACGAACGACTGCGTGCCCCGGGAGGGCGCAGCGGCGAGCGCGGGGAAAGGGTTCCGATCTGGAGCGTTCGCGGAGATACCTGTCCTTACCCGGGTTTAGCGAATCACCAGATTCACAAGCTTGCCTTTGATTACGACCGTTTTCAGCAGCGTTTTGCCTTCCAGCCGTGCGTTCACTTTTGCATCCGCCAGCGCCGCGGCCTTCATGGTTTCCTCATCGGCGCCGGCGGCCACCTTGACCACAACGATCAGTTTTCCGTTGGCCTGCACCGGTATTTCCAACTCACCCTCCTTCGCCAACTCGGGATCGGCTTCCGGAAACGGCTGACGAAAAACGACGCCGCTTTCCCCCATTTCCTCCCATAGTTCCGCAGCCAGAAACGGCGCGAAGGGAGCGAGCATACGCGTGAGCGAACCTAGCAGTTCGGCGATGGTTTCGGTCGGCACATCGCCTGCGTCCATCGCGCCCTCGGCCGCCGTGAGTTCGTTCACCAAAATCATGATGGCGCTGATCGACGTATTGAAGTGCCAACGCCCGGAGAAATCCTCGGCAATTTTCGCCAGGGTTCGGTGCAACGAGCGCAGCAGGGCAGCTCCCGCCGGCGTTTGTACGGTGGCACGTTCCGGTCTCGCCCCGTTGCCTGGCGGCCCCTGCACCGAGCGCACCAGGCCGGCATATTTGGTCACTACACGATAGACCCGCGCGAGAAAGCGGCTGACCCCGGCGACCCCATCCTCCTGCCAATCCAGTTCGCGGTCCGGCGACGTCGCAAACAGTGCATACACACGTGTGGCATCCACGCCGAACCTGTCGATCATCTCGTCCGGGCTGACCACGTTGCCCTTGGATTTGGACATCTTGGCACCGTCTTTGATGACCATGCCCTGCGTAAACAGGCGCTCGGCGGGCTCGCCGTTCGATACCAAATTGAGATCCCGCATCACCTTGGTCCAGAAACGCGAGTAAATCAGGTGCAGAATCGCGTGCTCCACACCGCCGATATATTGATCGATCGGGAACCAGTATTTCGCCTTTGCCGTATCAAACGGCCTCGCACTGTTGTGTGCATCCGTGTAGCGGTAGAAGTACCAGCTTGAATCGACAAAGGTGTCCATCGTGTCGGTTTCGCGACGCGCGGGCCCACCGCAAACCGGGCAGGTCGTGTTCACGAACGCCTCCACCTTGCCCAGCGGTGAGCCGCCCTCCTGCGTGATCGCGACGTTTTCCGGCAGCAACACCGGCAAGGCCGACTCGGGCAGCGGGACCGCGCCGCCTGGCTCAACATGTTCCCGGTCACCCCGGCCCGCCCCATGACCGTTCGTGCAATACACCATCGGAATCGGTGTACCCCAATAGCGCTGGCGGCTGACACCCCAATCCTTCAGCCGAAACGTGGTGGAACGCTTGCCGAAGCCCTTCGCCTCAGCCAAACGCCCCATCTTTTCCTGCGCTTCGAGGCATGCTTCCCCCGTCCACTCACCCGAATCGACAAGCACGGATGCCTCTTCCCCGACGTACGGCAAGGCGAGGGCGTCGGTATCCACATCGGGCGCGACGGGCGCGACGACACGCTTGATGCGCAGGCCATACTTGGTCGCAAACTCGAAATCCCGCTCATCGTGGCCGGGCACGCTCATCACCGCACCCGTGCCGTAGCCGGCCAGAATGTAGTTGGCCACCCACACCGGCAGCGTCTCTCCGGTAAACGGGTTCAGGGCGTGGTGGCCCGTAAACACCCCATGCTTCTCAATGCTTCCCAAACCGCCGCCCGGCTCCCCGGCCTCCTTCGCGGCAGCCTGCTGCACGAGCATGGCCTCGACCTCACGGGCAAGGTACGGGTCGGCCGCCGCCCATTGCTTCACCAGGGCGTGCTCGGGCGCCAGCTGCAGGGAGGTCGCCCCGAAAATCGTGTCGACGCGCGTGGTGAAAACGGTGATGCTGCCCTGCGCCCCGGTAGAGGGCTCTTCCAAACCACTGCGGCCGGCTAGATCGGCGGCAATGTGTCCCCTGCCCGCGCTCGCCACCGCGAACGTAATCTCCGTTCCCTCCGAGCGCCCAATCCAGTTGCGCTGCATGGTGCGCACCTTTTCAGGCCAGCCCGGCAGCGCGTCCAGGCCTTCCAACAACTCATCGCCGTAGGCCGTGATGCGCAGGAACCACTGCACCATCTCACGCTGTTCGACAGGGGTGTCCTCATGCCGCCAACAGCATCCGCCCACCACCTGCTCGTTGGCCAAAACCGTCGCGCAGCGCGGGCACCAGTTCAGCTTGCTGGTTTTCCGATAGGCCAGACCCCGCTCGAACATTTTCAGGAAAAACCACTGGTTCCAACGGTAGTATTCGGGCAGGCAGGTGGTCAGCTCGGTACCGGCCCAGTCATAGCTCAGACCCAGCCGGCGCATCTGCACCTTCATGCCCTCGATATTTTTGAGCGTCCATTCGCGCGGAGGCAGGCCGTTTTTCAGCGCCGCGTTTTCCGCCGGCAGCCCAAAGGCGTCCCAACCCATGGGGTGCAGCACGTTGTAACCGCGCATCCACATGTAGCGCGCCAGGGCGTCGCCGATGGCGTAGTTGCGCACGTGGCCTACATGGAGCTGGCCGCTGGGGTAGGGCAGCATGTCGACGCAATAAAATTTCGGCTTGCTGCTCGTGTGATCCTCGGCGCGATACAGCGCAGGATCGGCATCCCAGCGCGCCTGCCACTTGGGTTCGAGCTCTGCCGGGGTGTAACGGTTCGGCTCCGAAAACGTAGGTTTGGTGGGTTCTTGCATCTGAATTCATTGTAATGAAAGCTGTTTGCCCATCTTCAGGGGCCAGCGCTTTCCTTCGACAACCTTTCGCCGCGATCTGCCTCTCCAACAGCGAGGATGTTTGAACGCGATGTCCGCCTTGGGCCGCGGTTGTGCCTTCCTGCACGCAAGTTTTATCAAAATCACCCCAAGACTCAAAGATCCGAGGATCCTTCTCCCATGTACTACACAGATAAAAAGCTACAGTGGAACGTCCGCGTCGATAAACCGAACCCTATCTTTGCCCGGATGCTGCAGCAAGCCATCGGCGGCGTGGAAGGCGAGATTCGGGTCTGCATGCAATATTTTTTCCAGGCGTGGGGCGCACGCGGTCCGGTAAAGTACCGCGACATGCTGTTGAACACGGCCACGGAAGAAATTGCGCACATTGAATTCCTCGCAACCGCGGTTGCCATGAACCTTCAAAATGCACCGGTTTCGCTTCAGGAAGACATTTCCAAGGATCCGATCGCAGGGGCTGTGCTCAACGGCATGGACATGCGGCACATTCTTTCCACGGGCTTGTCCGCCTATCCCGGGAACTCAAATGGTGTGCCCTTCGATATGTCGCACATCTATGCCAGCGGAAATATTGCCGGTGACATGTACTGCAACGTCGCCGCGGAGGCCACAGGGCGTACGCTTGCATGCCGGTTGTACAACGCCACCGATGACGCGGGCATGAAGGAGATGCTGGCCTTCAACATAGCGCGCGACACCATGCACCAGGAACAGTGGCTCGCGGTGCTGGAAGAACTTGGCCCAACGCATCTGCCGGTGCCGAATTCTTTCCCGCAATCGATGGAAAACAAGGATTTCAACTACAGCTTCCTGATCACCACTACCGATGGCATCGGGAACCAGGCGGGTCAGCCCTGGACCACCGGCACGGCCCCGGATGGCAAAGGCGAGTTCAACGTGAAGATGGCCGAGCCGTTGGGTACCGAGCCCAATCTGGGGTTTGGCCGGCCCGACACCTTCGGCGAAAAAGAGCAATCGGCTGGAACCGCTTCAGGCCTGCTCAACAAGGTGAAGGACAGCATCAGCAATCTGACCAAGTAGGGAATCGTCGTGGGAGATGCCGCTGCTTGCGCAGCGGCATCTTTTTTTTGTTTGAACCCTTCGGGGCTCCGCAGACTGTACGCTCGGCCGCTTAAAGGTCAAAAGGGGGTCGGCTGCGACTGCGCCGTTTGTGTGGCGCCTGTGGCCTGCTTGCAAACGCGGTACCAGCTTTCCCCTTTGCAGCTCCATTCCCGCGCTGCGCTGCCGGCCTGCAGAAGCACGGGCTCCCCCGTCGTTAGCGCCGTTCGATCCACTTGGTTGACGAGAAAAAACGAGCTTTCCGTCAGGGTCTGCCGCAGATCTCCAGGCGACCGCAGCAGATCGCGTTGAACCTCGTTCGCGAACGGTTCACGCAGTGCCGCGATCGACATGGCTGGGAGGGCGGCCGACGGAGCGACGGGAATTATACTTTCATGCATCCAGGGCGCGTTGGCGATCACCGCATCGTTGTGCCGGAAGGCATGCATCAACGCCCAGTGATACGGGTTCCATGATGGTCCCTCCAGGGCCTCCCCTAGCATTGGGCGCGGGTCTTCCATCATGAAACCGACCTGCCCCTGAATACCCAGCGAGCCTCGATCGAGCTTCGCGACGTTTTGGGCGATGGGGCGCAGAATGCGATTGGCACTCGTCAGTAAAGTGACATCTCCCACCAGGGCGATAGACGCACAGGCCAGCCAAATTCCATTCGGCGCATGGAAATGCCCGGGAAAGGTTTCCGGCGCGGCGAGCACGGGACCCGGGTGCCCGGACCACCCACTCGCCGCCAAAAGAAAAGCCAGCCAGACACAGATCACAAGCCGGTCGGCAAAGAAATACAGTCCGTTCAGCTGCGGAGGGATGAAGGGCAGCACGAAAAACAGACCGGCGCCGAGCAGCAGAAAAGTGTCACCCCTTCTCCAAGCCCCTCCCCTGCGATTGCGCCGGAATTGCAGAACGGCCAGGGTAATGGCCAATACAAGAATCGAGAGCAGCACGACGCGATACACCAATATGTCCGGGCGGCGACCGAAGACAAAGGCCAGTGCGTGCTCCCGCGGGCATATCGTGGCCTGCTGCAGCACCCCCTTCCAGAACGAGGGAGGGGGGCCTTCCGTTTCGTTCACTTGCTTCAGCGGATTTCCATTCGCAAACAGCTTCACATAGCCGACATTCAGCGCGGCCAGCCCCAGCGTGACCAGGTCCGCCACCCCGTGGGCTGGAAGCGCCCATCGCCCAGCCTCCCGCGTCGCTTCGATCAGGCGTGCCAGCAGAAGCGCACCTGTGACGGCCAGCAAAAGCAGCAGGGGCACTGGATGGGTCAGCATGATGCCTGTGACCAGGGCCAGAAAGCCGATCCGGCCCCACACATTGCGCGTGCCCGCCACCTTGAGCCAAAGGCCCGTTGCCCAGAAAGAAAATGAAAGCGAAAGGCAGAAATTAACGAAACCCATGCCCAGGGGCCAGTTCAACAGCAGCGGCGTGGCGAGCAACGTCATCAGGTCCGCCGATTTGCCAATCTGGCGCGCCAGGAAACGAAATCCGAAGATAAACGAAACGAAGTAAAGGCAGACAATGATCCGATCCGCCAGGAGCATGGGCAGGATGCCGGATAACGCCAGCAGGGCGTAGTAGTACAGCGAGTACGGCGGCAGCAAATGACGGATGCGGAAAAAGTGCGCATACCCCACATCCCTATGCGAAAGCAGGCTCCCGAGCACGTGGACGTAGTACATGTGCACCGGTCCGTCGGTGGTGGGAAAGCTCGGCAGCGACAGCATCCAGGCGCAAAAGCAAGTGGCAATCGCCGGCAGAAGCAGGCCGGAGATTCCCGGCGTGGGCTTCGCGCCAGGCTGCACGTGGCCCCCGGCACCACCGGCCAGGACGTTGCGCTTGAAGCGGAAGGAGCGAAGGAAATGGGCCGGTGAAGACGACATCATGCTGGTTTGCGAGAGCGGTGCGAAGCACCGGTGCCCTTCCTTTCCCCAAAAGTGCAAGTGCGCGATCGAAGTCTTCGACCCCAGCCGTTGTGTGGGGCTAGACCCTTCTTCGAACTTGCCTTTGTTTCCATTCTGAGCCAGCGGAACGCCTTTTCGACCCGAGCGAAAGCTGCAGACGCTAACACCTGCGGGGGATGGGTTCAGCGAAACCGCTTTGTTCTGATTCATTTTGGGAACAGCTTTCCGTTCGTCCGCGACTTGCTGGGGTTTCTGAGCCTTCGGCACGGGCATGCGCAACCACCCGATCCGGAGTACAAACCGCGTTTTTAGGACCGAGAACCAACATGGCCCAAACCCTCATCCATCCCGGCAGAACGGAAACGCGGGAGCAATCGGCGATCCCGCAGAACCTCCCTGAAGGCGTAAAGCTTCTACTTCTGCCCTTTGTTGCGCTGTTCGTGGTTCTTCCACTGCACGCCCATGGAAGCGCCTGCGGCGACGATTTTCCGTTCCACCTTTCAAGCTGGCTGGACGCCGCGCGCCAGATACGGGGAGGCGTACTTTACCCGCACTGGACGAACCTGGGCGCCTACAACGCAGGCGAGCCCCGCTTTACGTTCTATCCGCCCATTTCATGGATGCTGGGTGCGCTGCTGGTCCTGCTCCTGCCTTCCGCACCCGTGACGGTGGTTTTCGTTTTTTTTGCGCTGACCACGGCTGGGTTGGCCATGTATGCCCTGGCGCGCCAATATGCCGCACCCAACGTCGCTCTCCTGTGCGCGGCCCTTTATGCGGTAAATCCGTACATGGTTTGCAACGCGGTGGAGCGTTCTGCGTTTGCCGAGCTGCTTTCCGCCACATGGATGCCGCTGCTGCTGCTTGGGCTGCTGCGCCGCCGGCTCAACGTGGCCGGGCTGGCCTTGCCGCTCGCCCTTCTTTGGCTCACCAATGTGCCTTCAGCCGTCACCGGTGTCTACACGTATGCGCTTTTGTTCACCTTGCGGGCCGCGCTTGCCTTCCGCGATCACCGTCGCACCGGTACCGCAACCCCGCCGCCGATGCGGCATACACTCGGCCTGGGGGCGTCCGGCTTTCTGCTTGGGATAGCGTTGCCGGCGTTTTATCTGCTTCCGGCCGTCGCGCAAAAACGTTACATCCAGGGTGTTTCCGCATTCGACGGACCTCTCCAGATAGGCAGCAACTTCCTTTTCAGCCATAGCGGCGACGCCCTGCACCAGACGATTGTTCGCCAGGTCAGCTGGATGGCAGTGGCGGCGCTTTCGCTCGGCATGGCAAGCCTCGGGTATGTGCTCAGGTCCCGGAACCCCCGATCCGCGAACGGTGCCGACGGCGATCGGACCCACAACCGAACGGGAGCCTGGGCCGAGAATGCCGTTCCGCACACCCGCGGCTCCATGCTGCCAGTCGGACACACGGCCTCCCTCCTGATCGCGTTGTGCGCCGCTATCGGCTTCGGGCTCACGCCGCGGTCGGCTCCCTTTTGGCGATTGCCGGAGTTGAACCTGCTCCAGTTTCCCTGGAGGCTGCTTACGCTGCTTTTCCCCGTTGTCGCGCTGGGGCTGGCCCTCGCGATGCAAAAATTGGGCTGGGGGAGCCGGCGTTTGCTCTTGTACGGGCCCGCCGCCGTTCTGCTACTCGCCCTTCTGGCCGTTCACAGCTATCGCCGCGGCAGTCTTGTTCCCCACCTGGACCAGTACATGGCCCACCTGAGCGCGGGGGGACGCGGTTTCCACGGCACACCCGAGTACGCTGTGGCGGGGGCTTCCGACATAGCCCTGCTCTCCCGCGATCCCGACTTCTGGACCACGACGACAATGGACGGGCGGGCCCCGGGAACGGCCGCCGACCCACTCGAAACGCCGGACAGGGCAAGAGACTCGAAGGATCCCAACGTGGCCATGGGTTGGGGACCGTCCGCCGCGATCTCACAGCCTGCGCCGCGACATCTGGCGCTTGATCTCGCCCAACCGGCGATCCTTGTGCTGCACCTCCGTGCGTACCCGCAATGGCAGGTGCTGCGCAACGGGGTGGCGGAGCCCCTCCGCCTGCACCGCACTGACGGCCTTGTTGCACTTCCCTTGCCCGCCGGGCATTCGGTCGTCGATGTTCGCTGGGACCGATCCTGGAGCCGCTCCTGGGACCGCTATCTGGGCAATACCGTGAGTCTTCTGGCCGCCGTTTGCCTGCTCGGCGCCAGCCGTCCTGGGCGTTCGGAGGTGCTTCTGGGCTGGAACTGAACAAACCCCTGACGCACTCCCACCAAGGCCGTACTTCAGCGAACCAAAGGGGGAGCGGAATCTTATCTCAGCGATGTAGAATCCAACGGTTGGTACAGATCGAGGTCGAACAATGATCTTCCCGAGCATCAGTATTGTGATCCCCGCGTATAACGAAAGCGCCCGCATTGAAGATGCTTTGGGGCGCGTGTTGAACTGCGCCCGGCAACGCGGCTGGAACGCCGAGGTGCTGGTTGTGGACGATGGTTCGACCGACGGCACGGCCGACATCGTGCGCCGCTGGACGGATGATTTTCCCGAGCTTAGCCTTGTGGAAAATAGCGGCAATCGTGGAAAAGGCTATTCGGTACGCAACGGTCTGTTGCAGGCTACAGGGGAGATCGTCATGTTTACCGACGCCGATCTTTCCGCCCCGATCGAAGAAGCCGAACGTCTGTTCGAAGCGCTGGGGAACGGCGCAGACGTGGCCATCGGTTCACGCTGGTTGGACAAGCGCAAACAGACGACGCACCAGCCCCTGTACCGCCGCTTTTTTGGCCGCTGCTACAACTGGCTGACCCGCACCGTGATGGGCTTGCCCTATATGGACACCCAGTGCGGCTTTAAGGCCTTCAAACATGGGCCGGCACAGGATATTTTTCGCCTGCAAACCATTGAACGTTGGGGCTTCGACCCGGAAATTTTGTTTATCGGGCGCAAACTTGGCTTCCGCGTCGTCGAGGTGCCCGTCACCTGGGGCCATGACGAGCGCAGCCGGATCAGCTACCTGCGCGACGGGAGTCAGATGTTGCGGGAGATGGTCGAAATCCGCACCAACTCCCTGCGTGGCCGATATGACCACGCCATTGCTGCGTTACGCGATACCAGCGGCTTTGTGACTCGCCGCGCCTCCCGCCCCGATCCGCCGACTCCGACCACCCAGGTACAGCCGGTGATGCTGCACAGCCTGGAGGAGCACAGCTAAGCCAGGTCGGCTCTAATACACGTCACGCTGGTACCGCTTGCCCTTTTTCATCGCAGCCAGATACTCATTCGCTTGCTCCAGCGTCCCGTTCGAGGCTCCGGCGATGCAGTCGAGCAGGGCGGTTTCAACATCCTTGGCCATACGACTGGCGTCGCCGCAAACGTAGAAATAGGCTCCGCGCTCGAGCCAGTCGTAAAGCTCCCTGGCGTTTTCGCGCATGCGGTCCTGCACATACACCTTTTTGCTTCCATCGCGGGAAAATGCAGTGTCGAGGCGCGCCAGGGTACCATCCTTCAGCATGCTGTCGAACTGGTGTTCGTAGAGGAAGTCGGACACCCGGCGCTGCTCGCCGAAAATGAGCCACATCGGTCCCTTTTCGCCGAGGGCCTGGCGATGTTCCAGAAACGCACGGAAGGGCGCCACACCCGTACCCGGACCGATCATGATGACAGGCGCGTCCTTGTCCTCAGGCAGCCGGAACGCATTGTTCTCATGCAGAAAAATGGGCATGGTGCCGCCCACCGGCGCGCGCTGGCCCAGGTGTCCGGAGCAAACGCCTTCCCGGTCCAGGTTGTGCGCATGGTATTTGATGACGCGTACCGTGGTGTGCACGGCGCCGGGGTGCGCAGCCTGCGAACTGGAGATGGAGTACATGCGCGGGGTCAGGCGTTGCAGCACATTGAACAGCTGCTGCGGGTCGGCAACCGCGCCGGGAAACTCACGGACCAGGTCGACAAACTCGCGGCCCCATACGTATTCCTCGGCAAGCGCCTTGTTTTCCTGCCCTTGCAGTGCTTTGAGACCCTGCGGCAGGTTCTCCCCGAAGAGTTTGGCGTACTGGTTCACACTGCCGCGAGCGAGCTTGCCGATGCCCAGCCGCGAAGTCAGCGCTTCATGGAGGTCGATCTCGACTTTGTAATGGTCGAGCACACGCTCCGTGCCGGTATAGCCGAGCGCCTCGAGCACGTCGGCTACTTGCCCCTCGCGATTGGTGGGGATAATGCCGACCGCATCGCCGGGTGTATAGCTCATGTCCTCATCGAGCGCGAGTTCAATATGGATGGTTTCCTTTTCGCTCTCGGGGCCGGTGAGGCGATCGTTGGCGAGGACGCGAGAAACAAAGGGCTGATTCCGCGTGTATTTGGTCGCATGCGGCTTGGCGACGGCGCTGGTTGCTGGTTCGCTCATCGCTCCTATTGTAACGAGGATGCGACGTCCGGGTCAGAAAACCGTTTTAGGGGACCAACTCTGTCGCACTGGATTCCGAGAGCTGGTGAATGGCGATCCAGGTTTGCTGGTAGGCGTTCAGCGCGTCGGAAACGGCGGTACGCGAATCGCGCAGTGAATCGAGGTAATCGATCAAGGCCAGGCCGCCGTGGTCGAAGGCGTAACGCGCGATGCCGAGCACATCGGTAGCCTCGTCGAGATAATGGTTCCCGAACCGATCGGAAAGCGCCTTGGCCTGCACGTATTGGACCCAGGCCTGGTCCACGTCGCTGACCACCTGGTTGCGCGCGGCGACAACGGCAAAGCGGCTCGCCTCCGCCTGGAAACGAGACGTCTCCTTGTTGCCCTGGTTCCTGTCGAAGATTCGAATCGGCAGGTTGACGTTGAAACCGAAGGAGTTGTAGTACCCGCTCTTGTCGAACTCGCCTTCCAGTGTCGGGTCCGCGGCGCCGTTGGCGATCTGCAGACGGATGTTGGCCTCGGCCGCGGCAACGCCCGCTTCGGCGGCAAGCAGGTCTGGACGAACCCTGAGCGCCGAGGCGATCAGCTCATCCTTCGTCTGCGGAAAACTGGGTGGGACGATGTCGCCGGCGATGTCGAACGTGGTGCTGGGCACGGCAATGCCGATCAGCGTTTGAATCTGCGCCGAGGCCTGCTGCAGCAGGATCTCGTTGTTCGCGGCATCGGATTCAAAGGAGCCGAGTTGCAGATCGAGACGCTCGAAGTCGAGCCGGCTCAGGTCCCCGGCCTTGTAGCGGTCGTTGGCAATCTCGACCTCATGGCGGAAGTCGGCCAGATTCGCTTTGGACAAATCGAGTGCCTGCTTGGCGAAAATCATGTGCACGAAATCGGTACGGACCAGCAGCACCGTTTGGCGCACGGTGTCGTTCAGTTGCGCTTCGGTTTGCGCGGTGTTGGCGCGGGCGGTTTCGAGGCGATACTCGCGCTTGTTGCCACGCTCGAAAAGCCGCGAGAACTGAAAGGCGTAAGCGTCCGGGTTGCCTTCCGTGCCGTTGGCCGGCAAGGTCACGTTTGTGCCGTTGACGCCGAAATAGGGGTTGGCCCGCACACCGGCCTGGATCTCCTGGGCACGCACGCCCCGGAGGTTGGCCACCGCCGCACGCAGCGTCGGATTTTGCGCACGGGCGCGGTCCACGACCTGTTGCAGCGTGAGCGCACCGGGTTTGGCCGGGGGCGGCTTGCGCGGATCGATGGCTGCAGTGGCACCGGCGGCATACGCCTGCGGACCGCTCTGCGAGCCGTTCTGGGCGCCAGTTTGCGCCCCGCCCTGGGCCGCACTCCCGACGCCGGCCGTTCCAGCGCCGGCAGCACCGGTGCCATGCGCGCCGGCACCGGCCGAACCCGCACCCTGCCCGCTCGCGGCGCCACCGGCACCATTGCCGGCCGCGCCTCCACCCCCGGCACCGCCGCCTGCCTGGGCGAACGCCTCTCCCGTGCAAAGCAGCAATGCCAAGGCAGCGCAACCGCAGGGGCGGAGCAGCCGAGGCATCCGCCGTTTCAACGGCGCGGTGCCGACGATCACGCTGCACAGGGGGAACCTCATGCCTCAAACCCCGCATCCGCCGCGGGCAGAACGTCCGTCGGCCGGGCCACCCACACGTACAGCGTAGGCAGCAGGAAGATGTTGATCAGTACCGCACCGATAAGGCCACCGACGATCACAATCGCAAAGGGCCGCTGCGAATCGGAACCGATCCCATGCGAAAGCGCCGCGGGCAGCAGGCCCAGCGTGGCCACCAGCATGGTCATTAGGATGGGGCGCAGCCGCAGAACGGCGCCTTCCACCGCGGCCTCGATCACCGTATGCCCATTCACGCGCAGCTGGTTCATGTATTCCAGCATGATGATGCCTGTCTGTACCGAAACGCCGAACAGCGCCAGGAAACCCACGCCGGAGGAGACGGAAAAATGCGTCCCCGTGATCAGCAGCGCGAGCAAACCGCCGATGGGCGCCATCGCCACATTGGCCATGATCAGCGCCGCCCATTTGCCCGAGCCGAACATGCTGTACAGGATGAGAAAAATCAGCAAAAGGGTGATCGGAAGCACGATGAGCAAGCGGCGCGACGACCGTTTCTGGCTTTCGTACTCGCCGGCCCAGTTCAGCTTGTAGCCCTGCGGCAGCTTGACCTGCTTGTTCACTTTCGCCATGGCCTCCTCCACCGTGGAGCCGAGATCGCGGTCGCGCACCGAATATTTAATCGCCACGTAGCGCGTACCGCCCTCGCGGTAGATCTCCTCCGCGCCGTCGGTGGTGTCCATCGTTGTGACTTGCGCCAGCGAAACGCGCTCGCCCGAAGGGGCGACGAGGCGAATGTCCTGGATGGCTTCGGGGGTGGACCGGTATGGCCCGGAATAGCGTGTCGTCACGTCGTAGCGGGCCTCGCCGTCCAGCACCTGGGTGACCGCATTGCCGCCGACCGCCGTTTCGATCGCGTCCTGCACATCGTTCACGTTCAGCCCGAACCGCGCCGCGGCCTGCCGATCGACGACGAAGTTCAGGTTCGGCTGGCCGATCACGCGGAACAGCCCAAGATCGGCCACGCCGCGCACGGTGGACATCACGCCTTGGATTTCTTCGGCTTTTTGCTCCAGCGTCTTCAGGTCTTCTCCATACAGTTTGACGGCGAGCTGGCCCTTTACGCCCGAAACCGCCTCTTCCACATTGTCCGAAATCGGCTGCGAAAAGCCCCAGATCACCCCCGGTACCTTTTGCTCCAGGGCACGATCGATGGCCCCGATGAGCTCTTCCTTATTCTCATGAAACACCGGCCGCCACTTGTCTTTGGGCTTGAGATCGATGAAGTATTCCGTGTTGAAGAAGCCGGTAGCGTCCGTTCCGTCGTCGGGACGGCCAGTCTGGCTGACCACCTGCTTCACTTCCGGGAAGGAAGCCATGATGAGGCGGGACTGGTTCATCACATCGATACTGGCCGTCGGCCCGGTGGAGGGCGCGAGCGTACCGCGTGCCCAGATGGCGCCTTCATCGAGGTGCGGCAGAAATTCCGAACCGATGACGCCTGTAGAAATCAGAAGAAAGCTGCAAACAAGCGCCCCGACAGCACCGCCCATCGCCAGCAAAGGACGACCGATGATCCACACGACCAACCGGCGGTAGTGATCCGTGATCCAGCGCAGCACCGGGTTTTCCCATTCGGTGGTGCCTTTGCGGAACAGGAAGCTGGCCAGCGTGGGGGCCACCAGCATGGAAAAGATCAGCGCGCCCAGCAAGGCGAACGCCACGGTCCAGGCCATCGGCGCAAACAGGCGGCCTTCGACGGCCTGCAGCGTGAAGATGGGCAGATACGCCGTGATGATGATGCCGATGGCGAAGAACACCGGCCGCTGTACCTCGTGCGCGGCCCGCCGGATTTGCTCGATCACCGGCAGCTCTTGATTGCGATTGTGACTGAGGTGCCGAACGATGTTTTCAATCATCACCACGGCACCATCGACGACCATGCCGAAATCCAGCGCGCCCAGCGAAAGCAGGTTGGCGGGGATGTGTCGCGCGTCAAGACAGATGGAGGCAAACAGCAGCGCGAATGGGATCGTGAGCGCAACGATGAACGCACCGCGGATGTTGCCGAGAAACAGAAACAGGATCACGACCACGAGGATGATGCCTTCGGTCAGGTTATGCAGAACGGTGTGCGTGGTCAGGTGCAGCAGGTCGGAGCGGTCAAGGAACGGCACCACCCGCACACCGCTGGGCAGGATGTGCTGATTCAGTTCATCGACTTTCCGGTGAATCCCCTCCAGGACCTCATCGGAGTTCGCGCCCTTCTGCATCAGGATCACGCCTTCAACGGCATCCCCGTTGTCGGCGAGTTTGCCATCCTTGCGCCAGATCGCTTTGCCGATCTGCCCCAGCCGAATCTTGGGCCCCTGCGTCACCGTGGCCACATCGGCAATGGTCAACGCCGTTCCGTTCTGCGCTTTCAGCGGCACCTTCGCGATGTCGTCGCTGCCCTTGAAAAGCCCGACCTCGCGCACGTTGATCTGCTGCTCGCCCTGCTCGATAAACGAGCCGCCGGCATTTGTATTGTTGGCCGCCAGCGCGGTTTTTACCGCGCCGATGTTTAAACCATAGGCAACCAGTTTCTCCGGATCGAGAACCACCTGGTACTCCCGCGTGGGTCCACCGAAGCTGGCTACATCCACCACGCCCGGAACGCTTTTGAACTCCTTTTCAAGGGTCCAGTCCTCAAGCGACTTAAGCGCCATCGTGTCGTAGATCGGGTTGGTGCTTTCAAGCGTGTACCAGTAGATCTGGCCGACCGGGCTCCAGTCCGTGCCGATCTGCGGCTGCAAACCGCTGGGCAGGGTGATCTGCGACAGGCGCTCGAGCACCTTTTCGCGATTCCAGTCATTCACGCTTTCATCGTCGAAGGTAAGCTTGATGTCGCACAGGCCGGCCAACGTGAACGATCGCAGCGAAGAGGTGTGCGGAATGCCCGCGACCGCAATTTCCAGCGGAACCGTGATCTGCTGTTCGATTTCCTCGGCGGAACGGCCCGGCCACTGCACAAGCACCTCGACGTAGTTGTTGGCTACGTCCGGGTAGGCCTCGACCGGCAGATTGTGAAACGAGATGGCACCCCAAATAAACAGCAGCAACCCGAAAATCAGGATGATGAAGCGGTTATTTAGAGCGGAATCGACAAGCTTGCGGATCATGCGTTGGTTTCCGGTTCCCTACTGCTCGGTCGCGTTTTCAAGGTCAAGAGCATTGGAGATCACCTGCTGGCCCTGGTGGAGGCCCGTCACCGTCACAACATTGCCCGCCAGCATTTGCCCGCTCACCACCGGAACCCGGGTGAAATTGCCGGCCGAACCGGAGGGCACAAAGACAAATTCCCGGTCGTGCAGATGCAGAACGGCGTCTGCCGGCACCACAAACGCCGTTTTCGCCGACGCTCCGTGAAACGTGGCCGTGGCGAACATCCCGATGCGTAACTGCTTGTTGGCGTTAGGCACCTGGATGCGCACTTTGGCGCTGCGGATGCTGGGGTCGAGAATGGCGCCGATATCGGAGATGGTGCCCTTCAACGTCTGTTTCTGAAACGCGCTCAGAGTGATCTCGGCCGCTTCGCCCACACGAACCTGCGCGAGATCATTTTCAAACACGTCGCAGACGACCCACACGTGGCTCAGGTCGGCGATGATGAGCGATCCGTTGGGTCCGGTCGCGGTCAAACCGGCGGCACCGGCAGCGGTTGTGTTCAGGTTGATGACCACGCCGGAGATCGGGGCATACACGTTGACCGTGTCGCTGGGATGGTCGGCGCTTGCCCCAAGAATATGCAGCTGTTGCCGCGCGGCGGCGAGATCGGCCCTGGCGTCCGTCTCCCCATTCTGGGCGACCTCCAGCTGGCTCTGCGCGATGGCCCCCTTGGCATAGAGCAGTTTGTCGCGGGTCAGCGTCGTGTTTGCCAGCTGCTCATCGGCGACCGCCTTCAGATAGGAAGCAAAAGCCGTCGCCACATCGGGCGATTGCACCTGCATCACCAGCTGGCCCTTGTGCACAAAATCGCCGATGTCGACCTTTAACGCCGTCACGCGGCCGTTGGCGATCGAAAGCACCGGCACCTCGTGCGCCGGATCGGGCTGCACCTGCCCGGTCACATGCAGCGTTGAAAAAGTGGACCGCTCCACCACGGGAACCAGCGGGAACTCCCCCGGTGTGCTCACGTGCAGTTGGGTCGGTTGCCCGACTGGAACAACAGTCGCCATTGTGGGCGGGGCCTCGGCGGCTTCGCGGCCCGGCGTATCTTTCTGCCCGCGGCAACCGGCCAAAAGCAATGGCGCAAACAAAAGCAGCCAACCGGATTTGGGCGACGAAACCCGGCTGAAAACCACCGATGCGCCGTACATGCGTTTCAAGGGAACAGGCTCCACAATTCAGTAAAACATAACGGTCGTCGATGCCCGGAGAAGGTAAACATCTTAAGTTCAAGTGATCCCGAGAATACGCGAGGCATCGTAAAAAAACCGTAAGGGGTGATGTGGCCCTTTCGGCTGGTTTTCAGCGGCATGGACGAGGGAATCGCCGGCAACTTGTCGGCTCGCGCCGCAGCCAACCGCCGCTCTGTACAATCGGAAAAGAGGCTGGCAGGTGTGAGCTCAAGCGCCGCGCAGACGCCTCCCAAATCGAAGACGAAGGCCGCCGGCCGGCTTCGCAAGCGGCCACTTCCGGAAGGTTCCGCAAACGCCCATGATCCCCTTCTACGACCCTGCGCTGAGCTACGAGGACAACTACAGCCAGGGGCCGTTTGGGCGGTTTGCCGAGAGCACGGAGGAACCTGCTGAAACCGTGCCGGAACCCGGCGTTACCCTGCTCGGCCAGCCGGTAGGCCTGCCCTTCGGCATCGCCGCCGGCCCGTTGGTGAACAGCCGCTATGTTGCCGCGGCGCTTCGGCACGGCTTCGATCTGCCCGTGTATAAAACCGTTCGCAGCCGCCAATGGGCTTGTCATCCCTGGCCCAATGTGCTCGCGGTCGACGCCGAAGGGGACCTGCACCCCACGGACGGGCGTCTGCAGGGCCATCACCGCTATGCCGCTCCGTATTCAGTGACGAATTCCTTCGGCGTACCCTCCTTTGAGCCCGCCGTCTGGCAGCCGGATCTGGCCAGGGCGGTGGCCCTGGCCGGACCGGGACAGGTGGTCATCGGCAGCTTCCAGGGAACACCGAGCGAGACCGGCGGGAGCACCGCCTACATCGCCGATTTCGCCGCAACCGCCAGGCTGGTCCGCGAAACCGGCGCCCAAATCCTGGAGGTGAACCTCAGCTGCCCCAACGAGGGCACAGCCCACCTGCTGTGTTTCGATACCGACCGGGCCTGCGCCGTGGTGGAAGCGATCAAGCATGTCATCGGGGACGTACCGCTGATCGCCAAGATCGCCTACTTTCACGATGAGGGCGCCCTGCGGAAGCTGGTCGATGGCGTAGGGCGGGTTGCCGATGCGATTGCCGCCATCAACACCATCGGTGCGGAAATTGTGAATGAACGGGGCGAGCAGGCCTTGCCCGGCGAAGGCCGCAGCCGCTCCGGTGTGGGGGGCGACGCGATCCGCTGGGCCGGCCTGGTCACCGTGGAGCGGCTGGCCCGCCTGCGCGACAAAAGGGGTCTGGGCTTCCGTATTATCGGCAGCGGGGGCGTGGCCGAACCGGCCCACTATGCGGCGTATCGCGTGGCCGGGGCAGATGCCGTGATGTCGGCCACCGCGGCCATGTGGAACCCGCTGCTGGCTCAGGAAATTCGAGAGAATGCGGAGGTGTGGGCGCATGCGCGATGAGGCAACGGAGCAGCGGAAAGCCGTAGCCGAAGCGCTGCTGGCCATCGGCGGCGTCGGCTTCCGGCCCGAGGACCCGATCACGTTCAAATCCGGCATCGTTTCGCCGGTGTATTGCGACAACCGCACGTTTCCCTTCTCCCCCGCGCACTGGAAACAGGTCATCGGCGGTTTCGCGGCCCTGATCGAGCGCGAAAACCTGCCATTCGACGTCATTGGCGGCATCGAGGCTGCCGGCATCCCGCACTCAGCGGCGCTGGGCTACGCCATGGGCCGGCCTTCAATTTTCATCCGCAAACAGGCCAAGGAACACGGCAAACGCAACCGGGTCGAAGGCGGGGACGTCGCCGGCAAACGCGTTCTTCTGGTCGAAGACCTGGTGACCACCGGCGGTAGCAGCCTTTCGGGGGTCGAGGCCCTGCGCGAGGCGGGTGCGACCGTGACCGATTGCCTGGCCATCATCAGCTACGGCTTCGCCGAGGCAAACGAGGCTTTCCTCGCGGCCGGCGTCACATTGCACACCCTGACGAATTTTGAGGCCGTACTCGAAAGCGCAACCGCGAGCGGACTTCTACAGGAAGCTAATGCGGCCCAAGTCCGCGACTGGATGCGCGATCCGCACGGCTGGCTAGATCGGCAAGATCGGCAAATTCGGCTAGACCGGCGAGAAAGGCGGGGAACCCGTTGAGCCTACTCTCGCCCCCCCTGAAAAAATTGGAAACGCGCATGGCCGCAAGCGGATCGCTGCTGTGCGTGGGGCTTGACCCCGAGCTGGAAAAACTCCCGGCCGGATTGCGTGGCGGGCCCAATCCCCTCTTCGAGTTTTGCCGCACCATCATCGATGCGACCGCGCCGTTTGCCTGCGCCTTCAAGCCCAACACCGCTTTTTTCGAAGCCCACGGGGCGCACGGATGGGCGCAGATGGCCATGGTGTTCGCCCATCTGCGCGAGAGCCATCCCGCGCACTTCACCATCTGCGATGCCAAGCGCGGCGACATCGGTTCCACCAACCGCGGCTACGTGCGCGCGGTGTATGACGATCTCGGGGCCGATGCAATCACATTGCATCCCTATCTCGGACGCGAGGCGCTCGCACCGTTTCTCGATCGCGCCGACAAGGCCGCCATCGTGCTTTGCCGCACCTCCAACCCCGGCGCGGGCGAGTTGCAGGATCTCCTCGTCGAAGGCAGGCCGCTCTGGCAGCACGTGGCCGACCGCGTACGTGGCGAATGGAACGCCAACCGCAACTGCATGCTTGTGGTCGGCGCGACCTGGCCCGACGAGATGCGCACCATTCGCGCCACCGCGCCCGAGTTGACGTTTTTAGTGCCCGGCATCGGTGCCCAGGGCGGCGATATCGATGCCATTGTGCGTGCGGGTTTGCGCGCCGACGGCAAAGGCCTGGTCCTCGCCAGTTCGCGCGCCATCCTGTACAGCGAAGATCCCGCCGCGGCTGCTAAAGGCACACGCGATGCGATCGACAGCGCCCGGGAGGCCTGCCTTGCCACGCGCTGAATCGGGAGCAAAGGATCGTCTACACCTCGAAGGGATGCTGGTAAACCACGACGGCGTAACGGAAGGCGCGGTGGACATCGATCTCGCCACCGGCCTTATCGAGCACGTGGGACCGATGCTGGGCCGAAGCGATCTCGACACCGCGGGCTGCCTGGTCTTCCCGGGTTTCGGGGACATCCACATCCACGCCCGCGAAGATGCGAGCGGTACGCAGACATACAAAGAAGACTTCCGCTCAGCCTCGGCGGCGGCGGTGCACGGCGGCGTGACCCATGTGGTCGACATGCCGAACAATCCCACCGCACCGGTAGACGACGCGCGTTACGCCGCAAAGGAACGACTCGCCGCCGTCAGCGATGTGCACGTCACGCTCTATGCCGGCATCGGTCCGGCCACACAGCCGCTGGGACGGCATGTGCCCTACAAGGTCTACATGGGCCCCAGCGTCGGCGACCTCTTCTTCACCTCGCAGGCCCAACTGGAAACGGTGATCGCCCGCTACCGTGGACGCAATGTGAGCTTCCATTGCGAAGATCCGGAAATCCTGGAAGCCTCGCGCGGCGCACCGACCCATGAAGCTCGCCGCCCGGCGCGCGCCGAAATCGCAGCCACCGGTTTCGCGCTGCACCTGATCGAAACCTATGGTCTCCAAGGCAAGCTGTGCCATTACTCCACACGCGAGGGCCTGCAGGCGATCGTCGCGGCGCGCGCGCGTGGCGTCCGTGTGACCTGCGAGGTCACTCCACACCACCTCTTCTTCGACACCTCGATGCTCACCGACGCCAACCGCATGGCGCTGCAGATGAACCCGCCGCTGCGCACGCCCGAAGATCGTGTTGCCTTGATTGAAGCCCTGCGCCGCGGCGACATCGACTACATCGCCACCGATCACGCACCGCACACGCTTAAAGAAAAAGCCGTCGGCGCCAGCGGCGTTCCCCTGCTGGATACCTTTGGCGCTTTCGCGGCGTGGCTCATGCGCGAACACGCCTTTACTCCCGAGGATATCGCCCGCGTGTGCGCCTTGAATCCGGGCCGATTTGTGCACGAGTTCCTCCCCGCCGGCTGCGGCGAAGGCTACGGCAAAATTGCTCCCGGCTACGTCGGTTCGCTCACCGTTCTCGACCTCCAAACGCCCTACACCGTGACCCGGGAAAGCGTGCGCACGCGCTGCGCGTGGTCGCCCTTTGAAGGCATGAGCCTGCCGGGAAGCGTGCGCTATACCGTGCTGCGGGGGAGGGTGCATCATGCCGGTTAACATGCCCAAAGACATGCCTGACAACACGCCCAAAGACATGCCCAGCAACCGGTTGCAGCACCTCATCAGCGCCCTCCAGTTGCCGCCCGCGCGGCTGGCCGAGTTGTTCACCGCAGCCGACCGTCTGCAGGCCGACGACAAGGCCCGGCGCATCTTTCCCGTGCTGCAGGGCCGCATCCTGGCCACGCTTTTTTATGAGCCCAGCACGCGCACTCGACTGTCGTTTGAGGCCGCGATGCAGAAGCTGGGCGGAAGCGTTTTGTCGGTTGAAAACGCGCGCGACAGTTCCTCCGCGGTGAAGGGGGAAAGCATCGCCGACACGGTCCGCGTGGTCTCCGGATACGCCGACGCGATCGCGATCCGGCACTTCCAGGAAGGCACCGCGGCGGCTGCCGCCGCCAGTTCCCCCGTGCCCGTCATCAACGCCGGGGACGGGGTCGGCGAGCACCCCACGCAAGCCCTGGCCGACGTCTACACCATCCATCGCGAGCTTGGGCGATTAGACAACCTGCGGGTTACCCTGGTCGGCGATTTGCTCTACGGCCGCACCATCCATTCCCTGCTGCCGCTGCTGGCAATGTATCCGGGACTGGAAGTGCATCTGGTTTCGCCGCCCTCGCTGCGTTTGCCGGCGCGATACCTCCACTCGCTCCGAACCCAGGGCGTACGTGTGGCGGAAACCGATGCGCTCGAAGGCGCGGTCGCGAATGCCGACGTGGTCTACGTCACGCGCGTACAGGGCGAACGTTTTGCCTCGGCTGAAGAATACGAAGCCGTGAAGGACGCCTATGTTTTAAACACTCGCGTCGCCGAAGGTCTGCAAGGCGCCGCCGTGATCATGCACGCCCTGCCGCGTTTGAATGAGATTGCACCGGAGATCGACCTGGACCCGAGGGCGGCGTATTTTCGCCAGGCGCGCAATGGGCTGTACGTGCGCATGGCGCTGTTGGCCGACATGCTCGGGTAGGCAGTGAAACGGACGCTGGGCAACGCATGCGACAATAGGCCTGGAAGTGGTCTCATCGACCGAAAGGGCTTCGGGCGGAACGAATGAGACTCGCAACCCAAGCGGGTTTCAGGCAGTCAAGCGAAGCCACAACGGCGACGATGAAACCGCTTCCACTGCGTAGACCCCTTCACGACCCATGCTGCGTTCCGTTTTCATCGCGTTGTCTTCCAACCGCTCGCTACGCTCTTTTTCGGAGCGCAATTCGCTTGGGCAGCGGCTTTCGCGCCGTTTTGTGGCCGGGACGCGTATCGACGAAGCGATCGACGTCGTTGCCCAATTGAATGCGGAAAAGATAGACGCCTCGCTCGATGCGCTGGGTGAAAGCGTGGTGCAGGTTTCGCAGGCCGAGGAAGGCGCGGCACTCTACCATCAGCTCCTGGATGAAATCGCCGGGCACAAACTGCGGGCCAATATCAGCGTGAAGCTGACCGCGATGGGCATGGAGATTGGGGGCCATGGCGCCGGTCCGGCTCTGGCCGAACGCGTCGTCGGTGAACTGGTCGCCCATGCCGCGGAAACGGGTAATTTCGTTCGCATCGACATGGAAAGTTCCGTCTACACGGAAGCCACGCTGGGAATCACCGAACGCCTGCACAGCCGTTTCCCCGGGCATGTGGGCACGGTGTTGCAGGCCTATCTGTACCGCACAGCGGACGATGCCGATCGGCTCCTGAGCCAAGGGATCCGCATTCGTTTGTGTAAAGGAGCCTACAAGGAACCGCCCACCCTTGCCTTCCCCAACAAGGCCGACGTGGATGCCAATTACGCCAGGCTGATGAAGCGTCTGGCCACCAGCGGCGTGTTCTGCGGCATCGCCACCCATGATGAAGCGCTCATTGAGAACATGCGTGGCCTTGTACGCGACGGTCTCGTGCAGCGGGATGCGTTCGAGTTCCAGATGCTGTACGGTGTACGTCGCGACCTGCAGCGTGCCCTGGTCGGCGAGGGCTTCGGTGTGCGCACCTACGTGCCCTTCGGCACGGAGTGGTACCCATACTTCATGCGCCGCCTGGCAGAACGGCCCGCCAATGTCGTCTTTCTCGCGAAAAATCTGTTGCGGAACTAGGGGCTGCATCCAGTTCCCCGTTTCTGTTTGTCACCCCGCCGGGATCGGCCTTGGCCGTTGCAGATCATGTACTTGGAATGCTTCCGATTTCAACGAGGGTACAAAGGGCCGGCCGGCATCGGGCCGGTTGGGAAGCTTTGTGGATACACGGGCTGCACGGGACGGCTGCGAAGCGGCAACATCGGGCCAAGCAGAGGCTCAGCCGTCAACAGGTTGATCAGAACTGCCTGTTGCGGCCCATTCAGCGGTGGCCCGAAGCGTCCGGAACCGAAAGCGGCAGACCGTTGGTTTGGCGGCAAGGTGCGCAGAGCATTGAAGGTTTGTGCCACGGCATGGCGCTGCTCCGGCGGCAGACTGCCGAGCCCCCCCAGGGCCCCGCGGATTTGAGCGCGCTGATTTGGCGACAACCTTTCCAAAGCCTCGTTGCGCGCCAGCAGGTTCTGCCGGCGTTGCGGGTTCATTGCATCGAGTTGGGCCAGGCGGTTGCGATACCGCTGCTGCGTTTCCACCGGAAGATTGCCGAACCCGGGCTCCTGCCCCAGCGCCCGCTGCTGCTGTTGCAGGTTCAAATTGCTGTGCTGGTTCAACCAGACCGCGAGATGCTCTCCACGAGGGCCACGGAAGTCACGTCCCTGGCCTGAGGCAGCCGCCGGAGCCGCGCTGCTCTGCGCCCGCGGCGGCGGCGCACGGCGTTCGATCGGCGCAGGCGCCTGCTGCGGTTCGGGGCGGGCCCAAGCAGCCACCGGCATGCAAAACAGGCCGGCAAGGGCGAGGACCGGAACCTGCTTGCCCATCCGTTTCTCTATCCGCTTCCCCATCCGCTTAGGCACGGCGACGACACCGTCCGCACGCACAACTCCGCTTTCCGCACCCCGCGCGGATGGGTGGTGGGCAGAGGGTGCGTTCAAGGTGCGATTTGTGCGTACTTCAGCCATGTTTTCAGCAGCGTGCTCTCGGGAACGCGCCACGTTTCCTGCGGTGCGGACGAGGTTCGTCTTGTTTAACTCTGGGGCTGTGGTGCGTTGGCGTCTGAACCCGGCTCTTCCAGCAAA
Organism: uncultured Acidobacteriaceae bacterium; assembly: GCA_964242195.1. GTDB lineage: Bacteria > Acidobacteriota > Terriglobia > Terriglobales > Acidobacteriaceae > Granulicella. The sequence continues at coordinate 34,993 of CAXTBI010000010.1, read as the reverse complement.
TCCATCTGCTGCAGCGCTTGGGCGTTGTTGTCGAAGATCCGGAGATCGTTCACAGCCGGCGACGATGTTGCCGGAGCCTCATGGTGTGCACTCCACAGCGTTGCTGCCGTCCCCCCGCCGAGCAGCAGCAGAAAAAGCAAAATCCCGGCCAGCGCCGAGCGTCGCCCGAGTTCCGTACCGAAGCGAAAAGTCTCGGCCAGTCGTTCCCAAAGGCCACCGGCCCCCTCAGCCTGCGCCTGCCGCAGCTGCGCGCGCACCCGCGCATCGAAGTACTGGCTCGGTTCCGGCGCCGTCCAGGTGTCCAGCACCCGCATCGTCGCTTCCAGACCGTCGAACTCCTGGCGGCAACCGACGCAGGCAAGCAAATGCGCCCGTGCTTCGGGCCCCACGAGCTCGGGCTCAAACAACAGGTCAGGCAGCAAATCGAAGCAGGTCTTGCAGTCTATCTCGTCCATCAAATTCTTCTTGGCTAACTTGTCTGTTTTGTTTCTCTTGCTTATCTCGCGTATGTCGTCTCTCTCTATCCTGGCCATCTCAACCTCCGGCGGCACCTCCCACGGCTCGGAGCCAGCGGGCGGGCTATGTTGGGCACCAGGATCGAGGCAGGGTAGCGGCGGCGTCCGGGTGAAGCACAGGCAACTGGCCGGGGGTGCGTGTCGCGGTGCGTGGGGATATTTGCACGAAGATCAAGCCGCGTACATGCTCTTAACCCGCTCATACGTATTCCTGATGCGTTTCTACGCCTTCCTGATGCACTCATACGAACCCCTTCAGCTTTTCGCGCAGCGTCTGATACGCACGGAACAACAGAGACTTGGTGGCGGACTCGGACAGTTTCAACACCTCACCGATGCTTTTATAGTCCAGGCCTTCATATTTGTGCAGCAGAACGGCCGTTCGTTGTCGCTCCGGCAAGGCCATGACGTGCTCGCGGATGGCCGCCATGCGCTCCTCTCGCAGCAACCGGGATTCGGCGGTGGGGCGATCGTCGGCCAGGTCGGGCGTTGTTCCGGTTTCCGGGTCCGGCTCGTCCAAATGCACCGTGGGGGTGGTCCGCTCACGCCGGGTATCGCGGGCATGGTTGACGCCCAGATTGGTCGCAATGCGGTACACCCATGTGCTGAACCGCGCTTCGGCCCGGTACGTCTCACGCGATCGGTACACCCGCAGAAATACCTCCTGCGCCAACTCCTCCGCCACGGCCTGGTTGTGCACCATCCGGAACATAAAATGAACGATCGGTTTGCGATACTTCGCCAAAAGCACGTCAAAAGCAGCCAGGTTACCGGCCTTGAGCTCCAGCATGATCTCGGCATCGGTCAACTCGGAATAGTCGCCTCGCCGCGCTGCCTCGGTTCGCCGCGCCACGGCTCCAGGACTGTTGTCGATGGTCGATACGGGATGCGCTCGTTCGGTGCCGTCAAGGGACTGGCCCTGGGGAAGTCCGGGATGGATGGCAAGCGCTCCCATACCGTCCTCGACCCGTGTCTCGGCCAAAGGTTGCGGTGGAGTTTCACGGTTTTTCGCAAGCTCCGGAGAGGCCCCGGTACCGAGGTTGGGATCGTGCTGCATCAGGCTGATATTGTAGCGGTTAGCGGCAGCCGCCGCTCTCCCCCCAATGGGTCTCCAAACAGGCTTTCGGCCGGGTGAAGCCCCTCCTCACAGCCCACCTGCCCGCCCTTCACGGACAATGGTATGCTTGAGCAGGCCTGGGTCCGGTCGGTGCGCAACGCCGCTGATGGCTTCCGGCCCCTGTTTCAGGGCGCATAACTCAGCGGTAGAGTGCCACCTTCACACGGTGGAAGTCGTAGGTTCAAATCCTGCTGCGCCCACCAATCCACCCAAAATCTCTCAGGCAAGGCAGTTTAGGTGGGACGAGCTTGGGGCCCGAAGGGGCCCAAGGGGCCACAACGCCCAAAACGGCTGGTCTTTCGCAGGCTGGTTCTTCGCATCCGTCGGCAAACCAAACAGCGCTGCAACTCGCCACCGTGCAACCCGCTTTTGTCGGAGATGGCCGGCGCGTACCTCCTCAGGTTCAGCATCGGGTATCCCAGCCCAGTGCGTCCAACCCGACCCGGCGTTGAAGGCTGGCCACGGCATTTCGCCGGCACAGGTTCACATCGCCAGGGACGGCATACGCATCCAAGCCCTCGAAGACCCAAGCCCTCGACAAAAAGCTCCGAGAAGTTGCAAACGTCCGAGACCGGGCTCGGGTAATACGAGACCGCAGCCGCGAAAGAGACCCCGAAATGCCCGACACTACGACCTTTGTCGTCAATGACCGCCGTAAATTTACCGCCGAGGGTGAACTCCGTCACGACGGCGCCCCCCCCGCCCATCCGGCAACGGCCCATCCAGAAGAGGCCTCTGCCACAAGCCCGGTGTCGGACGATCGCACGGCTGCCCCGATCCTCAGCTTTCCACAGGGCACCTCGACGCAGACCACGGCGGGGCACGCACTCGACGTTTCCACCCCGGCCCTCGATCAGCTTTCCGACCTGCCCGAATCCGGTGCCCTCGCCGAGCCTTTGGCTCCCGGGTACATCGCCGATTCGGCCCGCGCCGACGAGTCCGCCTCTTACGATCCCCAGGCCGCCGCGGACGCCGGCTTTGAGGACGCGGGCGAGGACTTCCCCCCCGGGCCCACCGACGAGGAAGCCTCCGACGCTCTGCGCGCCTATGAGGCCACCGTCGACCGCCTCGACACCGCCCTCCGGGCCGCCGACCCCGGTGCCGATCGCTTGCCGCCCATGAGCTTCGAGCGCTTGATTCAGTCTCTCTATACACAAGCGCTCATGCTCCTCGGCGGCGGCACCCAGCCCGGCGAACAGCCGCGCGTCGACATCCTCGGCGCGCGCCAGACCATCGATATGCTCACGGTCGTCGCCGACAAAACGGCGGGGAACCTCTCCCCCGGCGAGGACAAGCTGATGCAATCCGCCCTTTTCGATCTCCGCATGGGCTTCCTGGAGATTACGCAGGCCCTTGCCCGCCAAGCCGCTCAGCGCCAGCCCGGTGGTCCGGGCAGTTCCGCTTCTTTTGCTGCGCCCGGTGCTCCCGGCGGCCCCCGCATCGTCCGTTAACCGCTGGCCCGCTTCTTCGCCCATCCAATAAGGAATCCATCGAGCGCATGCAGGCCACCCTCACCTTTCTCGGCACCGGTACCTCCATGGCGGTGCCCACGCTCGGCTGCCCATGCGCGGTCTGCACCGACGCGCGCCGGCCCGGTTCGCTCAACCGCCGTACCCGTCCCTCCGTTCTGCTTTCCTACGGGGTTTCCGGCCCGCATCAAACGGCCCGCAACGTTCTTATCGACACCGGCCCCGACTTCCACGCCCAGGCCACCCGCGAAAACCTCAGCCGCGTGGACGCCGTCCTCTACACCCATGGCCACGCCGATCACGTTCTCGGCATGGACGATCTTCGCCCGCTCAGCTTCGGCAAAGGGGCCGATCTGCCCCTCTACGCCGACGCCGACACCGCCGCTGTCCTCGAGCGCATCTTCGAGTACACCTTCCGCAAGGTGGATCGATACCCCACCAGCGCCCGGGTCACTCTCCACCGGCTCTCGGACATCCATGGCAGCGCGGTCGAGCTTTTCGGCGCCGCCTTCCAGCGCATTCCCGTCACCCATGGCCGCGACACCATCACCGGCTACCGTTTCGGTTCCGCCGCCTACCTGACCGACATGAATGACATTCCAGCCGAAAGCCTTCCTCTCCTGGCGGACCTCGACATTCTTATCCTCGACGCCTTGCGCCGCGAGCCACACCCCAGCCACGCCCACCTTGCCAAATCCATTGCGCTCGTTCAGCAACTCCGCCCCAAACGAGCCTTCTTCACCCACATCAGCCACGACCTGGACCACGAATCCACCAATGCCCTTCTTCCGCAACCGATGCATCTCGCCCATGACGGCCAGCAACTCGAATTTCAGATCGCCTGATCTTTGGGACGATTTCAGCTGGATAACTGCGGAACAGCGCCGTAACTACTGCAACGATCAGAGACCGCCGAAGTAACCGTACATGCCATGCAGATCGCCCGCTCCCTCGCCGACCTAGGCTCCCCCGCCGTTCCATCGATTGTCACGATCGGCAATTTCGACGGTGTCCATTGCGGCCACCAGGCGGTCATCGCCGCGGTAAACAACCGTGCCCGCGCCTCGGACGCCCGCTCGGTCGTCGTCACCTTTGACCCGCACCCGTCACACCTGCTCAAAACCAAAACGCGCACCGCCCTGCTCACCCCGCTCTCACGCAAGCTCGAACTCCTGGCCGCCACCGGTGTAGACCTCACGCTGGTGCTGCCTTTTACGGAAGAACTTCGGATCCTCACCGCCCGCCAGTTCGCCGAGCAGGTGCTCTGCACCGGTCTCGGGACCCTTGAAATCCACGAGGGAGAAAATTTCCGCTTCGGTCACCGGGCCGAGGCCGGTATCGACAGCCTTACCCGTCTGGGCCAGGAACTCTGCTTCCGAGTGGAGGTCTATCAGCCCGTTCTTCGCCGCGGCTCCCCGGTCTCTTCCAGCCGCATTCGCAGCCTGATTGCCTCAGGAAACGTGAGCCAGGCACGCGCTCTACTCGGCCGTGCTTTCAGCGTGGAAAGCACTCCCGCCGCCGGCCGCGGCTATGGCACTCGCTATGCCGTCCCCACCGTCAACCTGGCCCCGTATCCCGAACTTCTGCCCGGCCACGGCGTCTACATCACCACCCTGCGCATCGGCGAAGGTCCCTCCGCCCGCACCTTCCGCGGCGTCACCAACGCCGGCAATCGCCCCACCTTCGGTGCCGATTCCTACGCTGTAGAAACGCACCTCTTCGACTTCCAACCGCTTGAACTGACACCGGAAACTCCCCTTCGCCTAACCTTTCTCGACCGCCTGCGCAGCGAACAGCGGTTCCCCAACCCCGAGGCTCTCCACGCGCAAATCGGCCGCGACGTCACACGCGCCCGGCGCTACTTTCATCTCGGCGATGCGCTGGGCGTTGCCGCAGGGACCTAAAACAATCGATCGTATGACAACGTAGTTTTGTTGTCGTTTCGGACTTCGCCGTACTGTTTGTCATTCCCGAAGGGAATCTGCAGTCGCTTGTCCTCGCATACTTTGTGACGCAACAAACTTCAAGTGACTTTGAAAATCAAATGAGCGACGTACAGTACGTCGAAGTCGACGATGGCGTCTTCCATCTGTCTAATTTTGTGGTGGAGAGTGGCGGCAGGGCTAGCGGCTTTGAAGAGTTCGTCATCTCGGCCACCGGCTATGCCTATTCCGATCTCTACTTCGACGATCGCGGTTTTCCCGAACAAATGGGCGATTCGGGTACAGTCTCCATTACCCCCGCCATAGCCACGGCCCCAGAGCCCTCAAGCTTTCTCCTGCTTGGAACGGGTCTGTTCGCGCTGCCGCTGCCGCTGTCACCCGGCGTCGTCTCAACTGCCTCGTTGGAGCGACGTATCGACCGAGTTAGCAGCCGATCCCAGGCACTCAGCACGGACAGCGACGGCCTTGCAAAACGCCACCGTATCGGTAAACAGCCTTAGTTCTGAGGGACACTTTGCGGCGCAGCCACTCTCGGCCTCGGCATAACGTCCACGGGTGGGGGCACAGTGGTTGGTCCGGCAGGCAGGGTGGCCGTCCCATCGGGCGCATTTTCTGGGGAAGGTGACGAAGCTCCCAGCTTCGTCCCTTCCTCATCGCTCGCGGGCTCGATCTCCGCGTCAGACGGGGTATTCGCCGCCACGGCGATCTGCCGCTTCGGTGCATTTTCCCGCGAGAACTGCTCGTTTGGCCTGTCCGCGATCGCGGTCTCCATGAAATGGATCCAGATCGGCAGCGCCACCTTCGCACCTTGCTCCTTATCGCCCAAAGACTGCCGATTGTCATACCCCACCCACGTTCCACAGGTGATGGACGGCGAAAATCCGATAAACCAGGCGTCTGTGAAGTTATTGGTCGTCCCGGTTTTGCCGCCCAGCGCATGGTGCAGTTCAGAAGCCGCCGCCGCCGTTCCGTGCTGCACAACAGCCTGCAGCAACACCATCATCCTGCGTGCAATCTCAACCGAAATCACCTCGCGCACACCGGAGGTCCGCTGTTCCACCGGTACCCCGTCGGCCTGCACCACGCGCGTCACGTAATGCGGCGCGATCCGGATGCCATCGTTCGGGAACACCGAATACGACGCTACCTGCTGCTCCAGCGTGATGTCGGCGGCACCGATGGCCACCGGCAAAAAATTCGGCAGGGGACTGGTCACCCCAAAACGCCGCGCCACCTCGATCACTTTTTTGATCCCAACCCTGTCGGCAATCCGCAGCGCCGGGATATTCCGCGATACCGCAAACGCGTCAATCACGCTCATCTTCCCGGCGTAGCCCTTTTCGTAGTCATGCGGCGAGTATGGTCCACTGGCCGTGTAAAAGGTCGCCGGTGCATCCGAAATCGTGTCATACGGCTTCATCCCCGCTTCAAATCCCGCCGTATAGTCGTAAATCTTGAACGAGGACCCTGTTTGCCGAAGGGCTTGCGTCGCGCGATTGAATTGCGAGAGTGCCCAGTCGCGCCCGCCCACCATCGCCAGCACCGCGCCGCTTGCGTTGTCCACCGCCATCAGCGATGCCTGCGCCCCCGTGTCCTGCTCCAAAGCCAGTTGGGTCGTCGACGTTCCCGCCCCGTTCACCACCCTCACATAAACAATGTCGCCCGCGCCCGCCAGATCTGTCGCCTTGTAATGCTGCGTCCAGGCCCAGTCAGGGGGCGTCATGGTCGCATACACCTGCCCTATACGCACCGTCATCGTGGTCGGCGTAACTTTCATCACAAGCGCATGGAAGTAGGCTCCATTGGTCACTTTGGTCGTCCAGTCCGGATGCTTATAGGTGGCCGGGTTGTACGCCGTATTGGCCAGCGTGGGCAGCTTGCCCTTCCATCCATGACGCCGCTCGTACACCGCCAACCCGTCCAGTACGGAGCTCTCCGCTCGGTGCTGCAAATCCAGGTCCAGCGTCGTGTACACGCGCAGACCGGAGCCGTGCACCTCGTCCACACCGTACTCGCGCTCCAGCTGCCGCCGCACTTCCTCCACGAAATAGGGTGCCTCGGTGCTCGGCGGCGCTTCCAGGTGCAATTCCAACGGAACCTCTTTGGCTGCCAGCGCCTGCGCGGACGTGATTTTGCCGTCACGCACCATCTCATCCAGAACCAGGTTGCGCCGCCGCAACGCGCGCTCGGGGTACCGGACCGGCGAGTAATACTCCGGACCTTTCGGCAAAGCGGCCAGCAAGGCCGCCTCCGGCAACGTCAACTGCCGTGCGTGTTTGCTGAAGTAGTACTCTGACCCCGCCTCGAATCCATAGGTCCCACGTCCCAGGTAGATCTGGTTCGCATACAAGGTAAAAATCTGGTCCTTGGTGAAATGCCGCTCGATCTGCAGGGTGATGAAAATCTCCTGAAGCTTGCGCCCATACGTTTTTTCCGACGAGAGAAACAGATTGCGCGCCAACTGCATCGTCAACGTCGATGCGCCCTGTGCCTTGCCTTTACTATGTAAATCCTCGTAGGCTGCGCCCATTACGCGCACCATGTTTACGCCGCCGTTGCGGTAAAAGTCCTTATCTTCAATGGAAAGAATGGCTTCCCGCAGTACCGGCGGAATATCGGAAAACGGCACAACCACACGTCGCTCTGCAGCGAACGTGCCGAAGACCTTCCCATGAATGTCGTACAGTTCGGTGGTTGTGCTCGGACGGTAGCGTTCCAGTTCCGTCATTTGCGGCAGGTTCACGGAAAAGACCAGCACCAGGGCAAGCACCACGCCAAAAATGGCCGATGCGCTCAGCAACAGCAGCCATGCCGCCCGGTCCGCGAACGGACGCGCCGCCCCCCTCGGTTCACCGAAAGGAAACTGCAACATCGCATCCCACACCGGCGAGCGCTGGCCTCGTCGGATACGGAGACGAATCCCCCGCTTCGGTTCCACCTTTTTCCGTTGGGGCTGCAATAGGGTATTCACGGCTTTTTCACCCTATCACGCCCCATCGAAACGGCCGCGTCCTGTTTTGAGACAGTGCTTCAGGCAGTTTTACCCTTCAGTATTTCCAGTGCCTTGTTCAGTTGATCGTCCACCTGCACGGCGGATTTCTTGCCCGCGCTCGGGGCCGCAGCTCCATGCCCCGTCGCCCCGACGCTCGCGTCCTCCTCCGCCGCCTGGTCGTCATTCAGGCTGGAGGCGACCAGGACCGAAGGTGTAACCCCTTCCGATTCAAAAGTTTTGCCGGAGGGCGAAGCATATTTTGCAATCGTCAGGATCACGGCTCCCCCGTCCGGCAGATCGAAGGTTCGCTGCTCTCCCCCCTCGCCGAACGTCTTTTCGCCCACCAGATCGCCGCGCTTGTTGTCCGCAATTGCCGCCGCAGCCAACTCGGCCGCGCCCGCCGTGCCTCGATTGACCAGCACAACCATCGGTGTGCTCGGGTCGATGGCCTTTGAAGCTTCAGCGGTGAACGTCTGTTTCGGAAACCGCTGTCCCTCTAAAGTGGCAATGGTCCCCGAGCTCAAAAACAGGTTGGCCAGCCGGATTCCCTCTTTCATGTCGTCCCCGGAAACGTCCCGCAGGTCCAGGATCACCTTTTTGGCCCCGCCGTTCTTGCCTGCCGCTTTCAACTTTGCTTCGACGGCGTTCACGTGCTCACGGTCCAGCAGTTCGGGCCGCAGATCCAGAATGCTGCCATTCTCGTACGCCGTATCCATGACCGCCGGCTGGCTGATCACCGCCCGCGTCAGATCGATCTTGTCCGGGGCCGCCTTGCTCGGACGCACCACCGCCAGCGTCAGCTTGCTCCCCGGGGCCCCGGCCAGCATACGCTCGATCATCGCCAGCGAAATATCCCGGGTATCCCTTCCGTCGATCGCTTCAAGGATGTCGCCATCGGTCAGATTGGCCTTCTCCGCCGGGCTGTTCGGCACTGCCGACACCACCACCGCATACCCGAAGCGCTTGGAAACGTTCAGCCCCACCTGCGCTTTGCCCACCGTATCGGCCTTATACGCCTTATAGTCCGCCGGGCTCAGGTAGCTCGAATCCGCATCCAGGGACTCCAGCAGCCCGCGCAATGAGCCCGAAGTTACCACGGTCATATTCGGATCTTCGACATAGTCGCTCTGGATGTACTGCAACACCTGGCCGTATACATCGATCTGCTTGTACGCCCCCTGTTGCACATCCATTCCCGCCGCGCTCACTCCACGGGCGTTGACCCCAAGAAAGATCGCCAGAATCAGAAGAACGGAAAGCGAGAGCAGGGCAAGTTTCACACTTTTAGGCATGGGCGACGATCAACTCCGGAGGTGGGGCTCAACAGCGGTCCTGGCGTTTAGACGAAGCCCGGTACCGGAATGATACCTTGGGAATTGGATTGCGGGAGGGAAACTGATGGTGGCGGTGAGTGGAATCGAACCACTGACCTACGGGTTATGAGTCCGTCGCTCTAACCATCTGAGCTACACCGCCGAGACGCCCTGGCAATCGGCGCAACGAAGCACCCGATCAGCCCCAAAAAGCCGCAGTGCTCATCATAAGGTCGCGATCCCTTGAGGTCAATCCTTCCGCAGGCAACGCAAGGAGAACGAACTGCACCGGACAAGGTCGAAACGGAACGAAACATCCACACCAATCCGTCCGCAGGCGCAGCGCCCGCGCTCTTCTTCTCGTGCCGAACGGCGCGGCCGACCCCGCACTCGCCCATCGGCTCAACGGCTTGCTGCACTCGCTGTATGTTCTCGCCGTTGTGTTGGGTGTCCTGCTCCTCCTCAGTGTTCTGGCCGCGGTTTGGGCCTTCCGTCGCAACCGCGACAACGAGCCCAAAGCATAATGGCGGCCAATTTCCCGGAAACCTCCGTACTGGGCGTCATTCCCGCCCGCCTGGCCTCCACGCGCCTCCCTCGCAAGGTTCTGCGCCTCGTGGCGGGCCGCCCGCTCCTGGCCTGGGTGGTCGAAGCCGCCCAGGCCAGCCCCCTTCTGGACAAGGTGCTGGTTGCGGTCGATTCCGAAGAGGTAGCCAGCCTTTGCCGGCAGAGGGGCTGGCCTTTCGAGATGACCTCCCGCACGCTCCCCAGCGGCACGGACCGTCTGCACGCCGTCGCCGCCCGCCATCCGGCCGCGATCTACGTCAACATCCAGGCCGATGAACCGCTGCTCACAACCGGGCACATTGCCGCCCTGCTTCAACCCTTCGCGGACCCGGCCGTGGATGCCGCAACGCTTCGCGTCCCTTGCCCGTCGGACCAGATCGGGGATCCCAACGTCGTCAAGGTCGTCACCGCCGGCAACGGCCGTGCCCTTTATTTCTCCCGCGCTCCCATCCCGTTCCCGCGGGACGGCCTCGCGGTTCCGGGTACGGTTCCGTACTGGAAGCACCTGGGCCTGTATGCCTACCGCGCTTCCGCGCTTGCTCGCTTTGCGGCTCTCCCTCCCAGTCCTCTGGAGCAGATTGAACGGCTGGAGCAACTTCGGCTGCTGGAAAACGGTCTTGCCCTCCATGTGGCCAATGCTCCCACCGACACGATCGGCGTAGACACCGAGGACGACCTTCGCCACGTTGAAAGCATGCTGCTCGCCCGCCAGGCCATGCAGCGCTAAGGCCATTGCCCAGGCTCCGAAACGTACGAAACGGGCACGCTGGATTGCCGTGCCCGCTTCGATTTTTCGTCTTTTGTTCAGGTTCAGGTTAGTTCAACGAGATCCAGTTGAAGTTGGCTACCGCGTTGTAGAAACCGCCACTATCCATGACGATCTGAAGGGTGTGAACGCCCGCGGGCAACTGAACGTTCGGGATGGAGAGGGTTTGCCAGTTCTGGTAGCCGCCCGTCTCCGGAACGGAGATGTGCGGTGTGACCTGTTGACCGTCTACATTGAGGTGAAAAACGCCGCCGCCTACGCCGTTGGCCACGCGAACCTGCAGCGTATACGCACGGGCTGACGCGATGTCGACGGTATAGTTGAGCCAATCGCCGGGCTGCGGATTGCCTACATCGTAGCCGCCGCCCGTGTCCGAGCAGGTCTCGATGGCAACCGTTTCGCCGGGACGGTAATTGGCCCCGCCAAAGTTATAGGTAGCCCCGTTCCAGTACCCGACCGACTTGCCCCCCTGGTCGAAGTTCTCGACCTGGATCAGACCGGGGATTGCTTGCGGCGTTCCGGTGAAGGAAACGCTGGGCGCCGGCGGCTGGACGGCAAACCAGTTGAAGTTGCCCATACCCCCGGTCGGCCCGTTGCCATCAAGGGAAACCTCCATCACATGCTGGCCCGCAGTGAGCTGAAACTGCGGGGAAACCTGCGTGGTGTAGGTCTGGAATCCGTTTGTCACCGGCACAAACAGCGTTCCAGTCTTGTTCTGACCGTCGAAGGACACATGGTAGTAGCCTCCCGGGCCCGGCGAGGCAACACGGGTCTGCAGGTTGTACATGCCCGGTGTAGTCACGTTGACCGTGTACCGCAGGAATTCACCTTCAGTCGTGTAGCCCACATCGTAGCCGCCGCCCGTATCGCCGGCGTCTTCAACGCCAACCGTGGTTCCGGGGCGATACGTGGGGGCGCTGCCGTAGTCCGCCGCGTCGAGGTTGAAATAGCCTACATAGTTCCCGCCATTGTCGAAATTCTCTGCCTGGATCAGGCCGGGGATGGTGGCGGGGCTCGAGAGGAAGGGGGTCTCCGGTCTCCCAATGGTGAGATTCACCGTGGAAGAGGCCGTCTTCGCTCCGCGGGAACCCGTGATGGTGACCGGGAAGGAACCGGGGTTCGCTGCCGTTTCCGTGACCACCGGAAGCAGGTACTGGTTGGTGAACGGCACCGGGAGCGGAACGCCGAAAGCTCCGCCCGGCAGACCCTGCACCTGCAGCGCGACATTGCCTTGCGCCTTGCCGTACTGGTTCACTTCAATGTTAAAGAAGGTTTGTCCTCCCGGGGCGATGGTTTGTGAGCCGGGTCCAGCCGTGATGTCGAACGTGTTGCCGGGGTACCCCTGCCAGGAGAACGTGGCCACGGCGTTGCCGGGCAGCGTGTAGCTGACCGTTTTGCCCTTCCAGTTCAAAGAAAACTGGCTGGAGGTTTGGGCGCCATTGAACACAAGAACGGCGATGGAACCGTCCGGATTCTTGAAGGCCACATCCTCCACGTTGCCGCTGCCGAAGCTGTTCGAATCGATGCGGTAAGCCCCTGCCTGCACATACTTTGCCAGATGCCCAAGAACGTAATATTCAACGTTCTTGGTCACGACCGCGGGCGTGGTCGAGTCATCGATGGTGACCACGCCACGGCAGTCGGTGCATCCGTGCTCCACCGTGGGACCGTAATTCTGGTCGAGCGCGAGATTCCAGAAAACGACCGATTTGCCCCAGTTTCGCAAAACATTGATGACCTGGCCTTCGGTGTCGTTGGCCAGGTTCTGGCCGAAGTAGGGCGCATACGATCCGCCCGTGCACTCGGTAAAGAAGACCGGCACGTTGCCGGCCAGGTCGTGTACGGCGTTCTGCGCGGCCGCCGCGTTGCCCCCGTAGCAATGGAAAGACACACCCGCCAGATACTGGCGAACGGCCGGATTGTTGGCCAGCAGTTCAGGGTATTTGGGGTCGTCCCAGTTGTGTTCGTAGCCCAGGATGCCGGGCGTGACACCGGCCGCGGATTGCAACTTGCCGGGAAGGCTGGGACCATTCAGCTTTTGCAGCTGGGGACCGAGGTACTCGGCGATGAACTGCCCTTCATCCTTCGGATTCATGAACATCGAAGGATAGCCGCCGGTTTCCTGCAAAGGCTCGTTCTGCACCGAAACGTAGTGGATCGGTATGCCCTGGGCCTCGTACGACTTCACAAATGCGGCGAAATAGAGCGCCAACGCCGAAAAGTTTGCCGTGTCGAGCGTGCCGCCGTTCAGGGTGCCCGTGGTTTTCATCCAGGCAGGGGGCGACCATGGAAGCGCTTGCACCTTGATGTTGGGATTGACGGCAAAGGCTGCCTTGATGGTTGGAATGATGTACGCCTTATCGTGTGCGATCGAAAAGTGCGTCATGTGCGGATCGGTCTGGCCGGGCGGCAGATCGTCGTAGGTATAGCTGCTCAGCGAAAGGTCGTTGGCGCCCATGGATTGGCGAAGCCAGCTCAAATGAATGCCGTCCGGGCTGAACAGATCGTTCATCAACTGCGATCGCTGCGCGGCGGTCAACTTGTTCCAGACCAGGTAGGCGTCGGAATCGTTGAAGCTGGCGCCTACGCCTTCAATCTGCTGGTAGGAAACTGTGTCGTCGATGTTGATGGCGAGCTGGCTGGAGGTGCCGTTGTTAAAGGCCAACGGCGTCTGCGGAGCGAGCAGAGCGCTTTGATCGGGGTTGGTCTGGACCACCGAAACGGTCTGTGCCGAAGCGGAGACAGGAGCAAGAGCAAACGAAGAAACGGCGAGGAAAGCAGCGCCACGGAGACAAGCCTGTGTTCTTCGGCTTGTCGAGGGATGGGCGGAGAGGGAACGACGACGGAACTTTTTCATAGGGTATTTCGATCGTGCGGACGAAAGTGGGATGGACAGTGGAGCGAGGAGATTCTGCGCTGTTCCGGGGTAGGCCGTCAACCCTAAACTTTCGCCGGCGGAAAGTACCCTCCCCGTCAAGCTCCAGGAAAGCGCAGCGCAATTGGGGGCATGCCTGCCCAGGGACAGAACAGCGTGCCTGCCGGTCGAGCGGTTGACTCAGAGAGGGGGGCGAACGTTGACGGAAACCGCGGTCTGGATCTGGGCTGGTTTCCCGTTGGCAGCGAAAGGACGGAAGCGCCAATGTAGAACGGCATTCTCCGCTGCCCCCCGCAACAAGGGTTCGCCTCCCAGCACATGCGTGGCAATCACCGAGCCCTGCGCTGAGACCGCAATCGCCAGGGTCACCTCGCCTTGCGCATGGGTCAGCCGGGCCACGCTTGGATACACGGGTGAAGGAGAATAAATCAGATTGCGCAGCGCCACGTTCGGCGGGACCGTGGCCACGGTCCCCGTGCCGGCCTTCAGGAACGTGGTCGCGGGAACGCGGAGGCCGGCGCCGAGAGACGGTGCCGCAGCGGTGGCCTCCTGGGCCGGGTGCGCCGAAGACTGCGCCGCGGCCTGCGCAGAAGCCTGCGCCGAAGGCAGCGGCGTGGAAGCCGTTGGCGCGGCCTGTGCGAACGGTCGCGGCTGCTCCGGCTTTGCCTCTGGCCCGGCTTCGGGCAGAAGCCTAGCCTGGGGCAGAACCCCGGCCTGGAGAACAGGGGGCGACGTCGGCTTGCCCGAAGCACCATTTTCCTCGAGCCCATGTCCGGGTGGAGTGGAAGCGTTCAGAACCTGCGCCACGCGGATCGTCTCGCCCCCGTTTTCCAAGCCCGTTGCGACGATGTTCGATCGCATGCCATCGGCCTGGGCATTCGGCACGGAACGCGAAGCCGTCTGCGGCCTGTAGCGCGGCACCAGCATCCCGGCTGCAAACCCCACCACAACGGCGCACGCGATCAGCGCCGGCTGCGACAGGAACCTGCGCACCGTCGTCCCCCGGGGGGCGTCCACCTCAGGATCGTCCTCGTCCCCCCAGACGTCTTCGGCATCCGTCTCGGCCGCCTTTGTCGCCGCCCGATTTGTCTCCGGCCAATTCGTCTGCGCCCAATTCGTTTGCGCCCAATTCGTTTCGGGATGGGGGGCTTGCAACAACGGAACCAGGCCGGTATCCGGGGAAGTGGTCAATGCCGGCGTGGTCGTCGCTGCCCCATCCCGCTCGGAGCGTCTCTCCCTCAGGGCTTCGGAGGCGCGCTCAAGGCAGGCAGGCTCCGGGGCCCAGGTAGCCGGGGTTCCGGGGGCCGGGCTTCCAGGGGCCGGGGTTCCGGGGGCCGGGCTTCCGGGAGCCGGGACCCATGGAGTCCCCGTCCCGGAGGCCGCCGTCCAAGACACGGCAGAAGGAGCTTTGCACGCCCCCAACGCTTCCGCAGATGGCGCAGCTTCCGCCTCTGCCGCAGCGTCCGCAGGTGCCGCAGCGTGTGCAGGTGCCGCGGCAAAGCCGGTGTGGGGAACCAGGCCGAAGCTCTCCAGAACGTAGAAACCCGGTCCCGTGTCCTCCTCCGTACCCTGCTCCGCCTCCCGATCGGTAGCCCGATCGGTACCCTGATCCATAGCCTGATCCAAAGCCCGATCGGCACCCGAACACACACACGAAGGCTCTTTCATCTCGGTGGCCTCCTGGGACACATCCCGGCGGGAATTTTCCGTCGGCTCCTGCATCGAGAGCAGAACCCCGTTGATGAAAACCAGCATCTGGCGTACAGAGCGGCGCAACGCGGGACCTGAACCCTCCACATCCTTTCCGCTGACGGCAAGGCAGAGCAGATCCAAAAGCTCCATGCGCGTTAGGCTTACGCCCCCCCTCTGCACAAGGGCACGCAGGGTCGCGCCCATCGCCTCGGGAAAGGGCCCCGGCGTTTCCAGGCGTTCCGCGAACGGCTCGGCATCCCGCAGGCTGCCCGCAGGGACCTCCCATTCCCGCAGAACGTCCTTCAGCACATCGAGAGGGAGATCGAAGCCGGCTCGGGATGTATGGGGAATCGTTTGGAGTGCCATAAAGGTGGATAGAAGTTCAAATCAGGGTGAAGCGTCGGTTGTCGGGAGTCGACATTGATGCACGGGCTACTTAGCTAAACCCGTCCGCGGCAGGCGAGTTGTTCGGCAAAGTTCTTCGCCGCCCGGCGCTTGCAAAAAACGTTCGATGGCGCGGCGGCAGGGCTTTGTCTGTTGAAGCGGCTAATCGGAAACTAGCCTACGTTAACCCCCGGGCTACGAATCCGTAAACCTTTGGCACGTCCGAGACTCAGGAGTGTACACAGTTCGACCGACCCTTTGTATCGGGATGGCCTCCCGGGACCAGCCTTGCAGGAGACTTCCTCAATCTACCGCAGCGGACGGGCGCCTGGCCAAAGCCGTACCAAGTTCCGCGCTGTAGAATCTATCAGCTTCAGTTGAGCCAAAGGCGGTTTTACTTTGCCCATCACGCTTGATGCATGGGATCACGAACGCACAACGCGCGGTTTTCGCCGTCCGCTCATCGTCCTCGCTGTCCTGGTCGTAGTTTTCGTGGCCTTCGGGCAAACCCTTCTGTCGTCCTGGGTCGATCTGTTGTGGTTCCGTTCGCTCGGCTATGGAGACGTATTCTGGACCGAACGATTCTGGCAGGCCGGCGTCTTCTGCACCTGCGGTCCCCTCACGTTTGCTCTCCTATACGGTTGCTTCCGGGCGCTGAAGCGGCTTCATGGGGAGGACCTGCCCACCTCGCGAAGCCTCGTGCTCAACGGCAAGCCCGTCCACTTTTCCGTGGAACCCGCCCTTCGTTGGGTGGGTCTGGGCGGCTCCGCGCTGATTGCCTTCTTCACCGCTGCCTCCGTAGCCTCCGGGTGGTCCACCCTGGCCCTGTTCTGGTCCTCGCGAGGTCACCCAGGCGGTGTCGTCGATCCGATCTTCGGCAAGCCGCTCACCTTTTTTCTGTTTACCCTTCCCGCCTGGCAACTGCTGCTGAGCTGGCTGATGACCCTGGGCTTTCTCTTCTGCGTCCTCGCTGTCCTGTTCTTTGCCATCACGGCAGGTGCCCGTGCCTTGCAGAAAAGCGGCGATGCACCGCTGTACGGCCGTCGCGGCCGCTCTCCCTGGCGTGGACTGTTGTTCACGGTCTCCTTTCTTCTGCTCGTGTTCGCGCTGAACGTGTACATCGATCGTTTCAGCCACATCCTGGAGCACCGCACCCTTTTCGACGGTGTGAACTACACGGAAGCGCACATCACGCTGCCCGGCCTTCTTCTGGTCTGCTTCGCTCTCCTTGCCGGTGCCGTCATTGCGTTCGCGAGCGGCTTCACGGATCGGGGTGGCGTCCCCCTTGCCGTGGCCATCCTGCCGGCGGTGGTTTGCTACGTTGGGCTCGGCATTGTGAGCTGGTATGTGGAAGACTTCGTCGTAAAGCCGAACCAGCTTGTCCGAGAAACTCCCTACATCGCCAACAACATCGCACTCACGCGACAAGCCTATGCGCTGGACCGCTTTTCGCAACATGAGTTCCCCGCCGAAACGGGCATTGCCTCCGCCGACGCCGCGAACAATCAACCCACCCTGAACAACATCCGGCTGTGGGACTGGCATGCGCTGCAGGACACGCTGCGCCAGGTGCAGGAAATTCGCACCTACTACGATTTTCCCGACATCGATATCGATCGCTACGTCATCGACGGCCACCTGCGCGAGGTGATGCTGGCCACCCGTGAGTTGAACGTGGAAAAGCTGCCCGAAAGCAGCCGCAACTGGATCAACGAAAAGCTTGTCTACACGCACGGCTACGGCCTGACGGTGAACCCGGTGAACGGCTTCACGCCGGAAGGTTTACCTCTGTTCCTGCTGCGGGATATGCCCGTGCAAAGCACCGTTCCCGAGCTCGCCGTCAAGCGCCCTGAAATCTACTTCGGCGAGCTTACCAACACGGACGTTTATGTGAAAACGCGGCAGCAGGAGTTCGACTACCCGCAGGGACAAACCAACAACGTCACCACCTACCAGGGCGATGGTGGGATCGTGCTGGGCGGCTTCTTTCGACGCGCTCTGCTTGCGCTCGATCGCGGCGACCTCGGCAAGGTTCCCTTCAGTGATGACATCGGAACCGAAAGCCGGCTGCTCATGCGCCGCACGGTTCGCGAGCGTGTGGCGGCACTGGCGCCGTTTTTCACCATCGACCAGGATCCCTACATTGTCGTCAACGACGATGGCCGGCTTTCCTGGATTCTGGATGCCTTCACCACCTCGGACAGCTATCCCTATTCGACCCACTACCAACTCGGCGACAATCCGATCAACTACATGCGCAACAGCGTAAAGGTGGTTGTCGATCCCTATAACGGCAGCACCACTTTTTATGTGTTCGATCCCGCCGATCCCATCGTCACGGCGTACCGCAGGCTCTTTCCGACCCTGTTCAAGGACGCCTCCGCAATGCCCGCGGGGTTGCGGCGGCATGTGCGCTACTCGGAACTGCTGTTCAAAATGCAATCGGCCGTGTACGGCCTGTACCACATGACGGCGCCTGAAGTTTTCTTCAATCGCGAAGACCTTTGGACCGTGGCGACGCAAACGGAAAGCAACGAGGGCGAGCAATCCCCTGCCCCCATGCAGCCGAACTATGTGCTGATGAAATTGCCGGGCGGCACCAGTGAGGAGTTTGTCGAAATCCTTCCCTTCACCCCCGCCAATCGCAACAATCTGATCGGCTGGGTGGCAGGCCGCTGCGACGGCGACAACTACGGCACGGCGGTGGTGTACGACTTCCCCAAATCAAGACTGGTCGATGGTCCCCAACAGATCGAAGCGCGCATCGACCAGAACGCGCAACTTTCCGGACAGCTCACCTTGTGGAACCAGCAGGGGTCCCATGTGTTGCGAGGCAATCTGCTCGTGATTCCCATGGGCAAGGCCCTGCTCTATGCCGAACCGATTTATCTGCAGGCACAGCAGAGCCCCATGCCGGAGTTGCGGCTTGTCGTTCTGGCGCTGCAGGACAAGCTAGCGTATGGACCGACATTTCAGACTGCGCTGACTTCGCTGTTCGGTGGAGAGACTTCCTCGCTGAGCGCAAGCGAAACGTCAGGCCCGTCTCCATCACCCTCGGCAAACGCAGCAACGCCGGCGAACACTGGCAGTGCACTGGCAGCGGCAAAAGCCCCAACCGATACCCACGGTCTGATCGTTCAAGCCAGCCAGGCTTTTGCCGATTACCAGCACCTGACCGCGGAGGGCAAGTTGGGCGAGGCCGGGCAGAAACTTGAGGATCTGAAACGTGCACTCGCGCAGCTCAGCACACGCGAACACTGAGCAGGTCTTCCTTAAGGTATAAAGTCGTCATCTCGACCGGAGGCGAAGCCGAAGCGGAGAGACCCCTGTATTTTGTCCGGTGCTGCACAAACGGTCGCGGAACCACGAACGAAATACAGGGGTCTCTCCACTACGCAAAACGATAAAGCTGTTTGCTGCGGTCGAGATGACGCTTCATAACAACAAAAAAACTGAACTTCCGCGACGAGCATCCCTGATCGGAGGCTACTACGGCTTCACCACCGGCACCATCGGCAAGCTGATGTAGCTCGCTTTCGTCCCCTCGTGCCACACCCGCTGTGTTGCCTTTTCGTAATCCGCTGGTTTGGCCTCGAAGATGTTCGGCACAAAGCGTTGCGGATTGCGATCGTACAGCGGAAACAGCGTCGATTGCACCTGCACCATGATGCGATGGCCCGGCTCGAACGTGTGGTTCACCATGGGCAGGCCAAAGACATACGGCAACGGCTCATTGGCCTTGATCGCCTGCGGATGCTCGAAGCTCGTGCGATAGCGGCCGCGAAAGATGTCCGTGGCAATGGGGAGTTCATAGCCGCTCATGTCCACCGGCGGCGATGCCCGATCCGGCTGCACATCGATCAGCTTCACCACCCAGTCCGAGTCCGTTCCGCTGGTTGAAGCCACCAGGTGCACGACAGGTTCACCTGAAAGCTTCATCGGTTCTTTCAGCGGCTCGCTTACGTACGTCAGCACGTCGGGACGTCCATCCACAAAGCGCTGATCCGTCACCAGCCACGTGCGCCATCCTGTGCTGTCGGCGGCATCGATCGGCCTTGGACGGTACGGCACAGGCTTGGCCGGATCCGAAACATATTCATCGAACCTCGCGCTTCTATCCGCCGGTGCGTTGAATGACAGGCCACCGCCCGCCGTGAGGTAAAGCGGCCGGGACGGTACCGGGCAGCCCTGCTCACAGCTGGCCGGATACACGTCGGGCTTGTCCCAGTGATCGGCCCCGGTGTCGTAAATGAACACGGCCGGCGTGGCGGCTTTGGGCGCGTCCGGCTTGAGGTACTGATTGAAAAACGGCAGCAGCACTTCGCGCCGCCATTGCGCGGTCGTATCGCTGGCCCACGTCAGCGTCCCCAACGCCCGCCCTTCGCGATTCACCTGCGAATGGAACCACGGCCCCATCACCAGCATGTTCATGGAGTCCGGCGTTCCCTTCGCCTTCAGCGCGCGATAGCTGTGAATGGCGCCCCACATGTCTTCCTGGTCCCACAGGCCCTGCTCCCACATCGTGGGCACGGTCACCGGCTTCTGCACGATCAGCCTGTCCAACGCCTGGCTCTGCCAATAGCCGTCATAGGTGGGGTGATCGACCATCACGTGCCAGAACGGCAGCTGCTCCATGCCTTGGGACCGCGCGAAATCGTTGGCAGAACCGGCACGCAGGAAATTGCTGTAATCGTCGCGGCCCTCGCGCGCCACACGCACACCCTCGCCGCGGTTGCTGGTCTGCCCCAGCACATAGTCGATGTTGGGCTGCCGAAACGCGCCGTAATGGAACCAGTCGTCGCCCATCCATCCATCCACCATCGGGCTTTCCGGCGCGGCCACCTTCAGCGCGGGATGCGGGTTCAGCAGAGCCATCACCACGGTGAACCCTTCATAGCTGGAGCCGATCATGCCCACGCGGCCGTTCGATTCGGGAACGTTTTTCACCAGCCAGTCGATCGTGTCGTAGCCATCGGTGGTATCGTCCGCGCCGCTGGGGTTGTAGCCCGAATTCACCGGCGGCGGCGTCATCAGGTACACGCCCTCCGAGCCATATTTGCCGCGCACATCCTGGTACACGCGGATGTACCCCGCCTCCACGAATCCCTCATCGCTCAGCGGCAACGCCTCCAGCATGCGCCCGGATTTCGAGCGCGCCGCCCGGGCAGCCGCGTTGTACGGTGTGCGCGTCAGCAGCATCGGTGCGCCCTGCGCGCCCTTGGGAATGCAGATCACCGTGTAAAGCTTCGTTCCATCGCGCATCGGCACCATCGCCACGCGCTTGGTGTAATCGCTTTCGACAACGGGAACCTTGAAGTTCGGCGTGAGATCGTCCGCCGGCAGCTTTCCCTGCTGAGCCCGCAGGGACACCGTGGACGAGAGCAGCAAAGCCGCAATGGAGAGAGGGAGGCGCAGTCTGGACATAGACCTCGTTCTTGAAACCTGAATGCCGTGTGAAAGCAGATGAGTTTGGGGAAAAGAATATCACCGAGTTCCCCGCCCCTCAGACTTGCCTTTGCATTTTCGCCAGGCCACCAGCCATGGCCGGTTCGTTCCGCCGGTGCAAAGACCTTGGAAAGACGCTTGGTATGCTGGAAGAGCGAAGTTTTGCGCCGATTCCGCTCCCATCCCGCGCGGATCCTGGGCCATGTGGACGGGCAGAGCCGCCGGCAGCAGAGGAACAGCGGCGCTGGGAGGGTAGATTGGCAGAAAAGTTTATCGGAACGCCTAAAAAGGCAACCACGCATGTGAACCAGAACGAAGACTTGATCTTTGAGAAGTCCTCACCCGGTAAAAAAGGCTATCGCCTGGCCGAGCTCGACGTTCCCCCTGCGGACACGGCCTCCCTGCTCGGCGATTCAGCGCGCACCGACGGCCTGGGCGTGATGCCGGAGCTTTCCGAAATCGAGATCATTCGTCATTTCACGCGGCTTTCCACCTGGAACTACGCCATCGATCTGGGCATGTATCCGCTGGGCTCCTGCACCATGAAGTACAACGCGCGCATCAACGAAGCGGTGGCGCGCCTGGAAGGCCTGGCGGAGGCGCACCCGTATCAGCCTGAATCGCTTTCGCAGGGCGCACTCGGCATCATGAAACTGCTGTCCGATTGCCTGCTCGAAATCACCGGCATGGACGCCATCACGCTGCAACCCGCGGCGGGCGCACAGGGCGAATTCACCGGCATCCTGCTCGCGCGCGCCTTTCACCAGGCGAACGGCAATCCACGCAAAAAGATCATCGTGCCGGACTCCGCGCACGGGACCAATCCGGCGACCGCGGCCATTTGCGGCTATGGCGTCGCGAATCTCAAATCGAATGCACTCGGCATGGTGGATCTCGCCGCGCTTGAAAAGTTGGTCGACGAAGACACGGCCGCGCTGATGCTGACCAATCCATCCACCATCGGCGTCTTCGAGTCCGACATCGGCAAAATCGCCGACATCCTGCATGCGAAAGGCGCGCTGCTCTACATGGACGGCGCGAACATGAATGCGCTCGTGGGCAAAACACGGCCCGGCGACTTCGGCGTCGACGTCATGCACCTGAACCTGCACAAAACGTTTTCCACACCGCACGGTGGTGGTGGTCCAGGCTCGGGCCCGGTGGCCTGCAAGAAAATTCTCGAGCCATTTCTCCCCACGCCCGTGGTCCGTACCAACCCCGATGGGTCGCTCGGCCTCGACTTCAACCGGCCGCAAAGCGTGGGCCGTGTGCGTGCCTGGTACGGCAACTTCGGCATGTTCATTCGCGCGCTGGCCTACATCCTCGCCAACGGTCCGGATGGTCTGCGCCAGACCACCGAAGACGCCGTGCTGAATGCCAACTACCTGCGCGCCAAACTTGAAGGCACGTTTGAGCTGCCGTACAAAACGCGTTCCATGCACGAGGTCGTTTTCTCCGACAAGCTGCAGGCCCAGCGGAAAGATGGCAAGCCCGGCGTGAAAACCGGTGACATGGGCAAGCGCCTCATCGACTACGGCTTTCACGCCTACACCACCAGCTTCCCGCTGGTTGTGCAGGGCGCGATGATGATCGAACCGACGGAAAGCGAGTCTCGCGAAGAGCTCGATCTCCTCGTCGATGCCCTGCAGCAGATCGCCCGCGAAGCCGAGGAAAACCCCGAACTCGTCGCCACGGCACCGCACACCACGCGCCTGCAGCGCCTGGATGAAACCACCGCGGCCCGCAAGCCGATCCTGCGCTGGAAAGCCCCGCCCTCGCCCATTCCGGTGCAGACCGACACCGCTGCCAAGGAGTGGTAGGAGCGTCGTAGCGCAACCTAGATCGCCATCCTGAACGAAGTGAAGGACCCGCTTTTCGCCTGCGTATCGTAACGGCAGAAAAGCAGGTGCTTCGCGCGCTCGGGACGACTTTATAGTGGTTTGCTCAAGGTGTACAGAGGCCCGCGAGCAGAACCCAGAGATCCTTCGCTATGCTCAGGATGACGGCGGACACTATAGCTCCAGTCTAAGCAAACAAGCTCTAAACAAACGGCTCTAGTGTCTGTCCCGTCACGCCGTGTGCTCCTAGTTCGCTTCCACTTTCACATACTCATCCGCATCGGCCCAGCGGATGTGCAACTGCGCGGTGCGGCCATGAACGTCCTCGAAATTGATGCTCATCGTCTCCTGGGGATGCGCAACAGCTTTCGACATCATCGGGGTGCGGCCCAGGTCCATCTCCTGCTTGTACACCGTGCCCCACTGGCCGGTCTGCTTGTTGACGATGAGCTTCCAGGGCGTTCCCGGGGCCTCGGGCAGCGTGTAAAGCGTGTACGTACCCGCGGGCACCTCCAGTTCGCCGATCTTCAGG
The DNA here is from genome assembly GCA_964242195.1 of uncultured Acidobacteriaceae bacterium. GTDB lineage: Bacteria > Acidobacteriota > Terriglobia > Terriglobales > Acidobacteriaceae > Granulicella. Next base: position 11,548 of record CAXTBI010000010.1, on the reverse strand, counting down.
TTCGTTGCCGTAATCAGGGTTGTGGCGGGGTTGGCGCCCGTGCGCCACACCTGCCCAAACGGGACCAGGCCGCCCATGATTTTGCGGCAACGGGCGGACGGTGCGTTGTAGTGGATCGTAACGGCCTTGCCCTCCAACTTCGTTTCAGCTGTGGCGGCGGGCGAGGCGATCGCCTTGCCATCCACCGATCGACCGTGGTCCGATACCGCGGCGGTGGGGCAAGGAGCGGAAGACGCCTGGGCAAAGGCTGACGACGTGCCCGTGCCGCCGAGCGCGGCCAACGCCGAAGAGAACAGGGCGACGGAAAGGAGAGGTTTGCGTACGTGCATCATAATGTCCCTTATGCTACGCTCAATCTGCGCGCGCCCGTAGCTCAGCTGGATAGAGCAACAGCCTCCGAAGCTGTAGGTCAGACGTTCGAATCGTCTCGGGCGCACCATTCTTCCCAAAATTGTCATGGGCTCAGCCCCACGCATCCACGGTAACCGGTCGCATCCCGGCACCGAGCGCCTTGCCCAGCAACAAATCCGTCACGCGAACACTGTCGGAACGGTCACAGCTCATCCATCGGTCGAAACCATCGTGCAGCAGGATGTTGCTTCCACGCCCGCGGGCGCGCGCCCTGCGCATGCCGCGCTCCACACGGCGCAGAATGGCCGCCGCTCCAATCGGTTCCCAATCGTTGCCCTGCACGTTCCACTGCACGGGTTTCAACCCAAGTTCACGTGCGCAGCGCAGCACAGCGGGCCGCCGGGCGCCGAAAGGGGCGCGAAAGTATCCCACCGGGGCACCCAGCGTGTCCTCCAGCAAAGCATTGCAGCGCGAAAGCTCCTCCCGGATACAGCGGATCGATTTGCCCGCAAGAAACGGGTGAGTCATGGTGTGATTGCCGACGACGTGGCCGGCCGCATGCAAATCGCGCACCAGGCCCGGGCATTGACGAACAAATTTGCCGATCAGAAAAAAAGTCGCCCGCACGTTGTGTCGATGCAGAACTTCGAGCAACTCCGGCGTGGACCGGTCGTTGGGGCCGTCATCGTAGGTAAGCGCCAGCTCGTTCGGATCGTCTCCCGCCACCAGTGTGCTGCCGAACAGCTGAGACTCCGGACGCATCCCGAAGCTGGCAACCGCGGCCAGTGCCCCTGCCGCCACGGCGCCGCCCAGCAAAGCTCTTTTTGTGTTGCTGTCCGGCATCGCGTTGCGTAAGCTCTTTCGTCGACGAGTCTCAACGTGAGTCTAGGGCCGCCACACCGTCCGCGCAATCGCCAAGCCGTACCGATCGTGACACTTTAGGCACACCTGCGAGTATTGCCGGAAGGGTACGGTCGCGACAAAGAACGTTTGGCGTCAGGCCCCGCGCAGCAGGGCGAGAACCTCTTCCGCATGGCCCTGCGGCTTCACATTCTCGAAGGTATGCAGCAGCTTTCCATCCGCGCCGATGACAAAGGTCGTGCGGTCGACGCCCGTTACCGGCTTGCCGTACATGGTTTTCTGCTTCAGGAGGCCGAAGCGGTTGACAATCTCCGCATCGGAATCCGCAAGCAGCGTGTACGGCAGATCGAACTTGGCTTTAAATTTCTTCTGAGCCTTGGCTGTGTCGCGCGAAATGCCGAGCACGACGGCCCCGGCCGCCTCCAGCTGCGCAAACTGGTCGCGAAAGCCGCAGGCCTCCACCGTGCATCCCGGGGTGTCCGCCCGCGGATAGAAGAAGAGAACGACAGGCTTGCCCAGGAAGCTGGAGAGCGCAACAGGGGCACCATCCTGATCCGGCAAGGTGAAGTCTTCCAGGGATTGGCCAATCTCAGGTGCAGGCATTCGTCACTCCCTCCACCGCACGTCTAAAAGCGCGGGTCCAGCCCATCCGAAGATCATTGGGAAACTAAAGGCTCTTGTAGCCGAAGCGCATCAAAAATCCTAATCCCAGTGCAACCAGCAGCGCAACCGTGGTCAGCACCCCGGCATCTCCCAGCCGCCTGCGCAAGGCCTCGATCAGCAGAAGAACCAACCATGCCACCACGGCAAGCAGCACACCATCGTAGACGAACACGTGCCCGGGAACCGTTGCCATTTGCAGAACGGGAAGGAACGGCAGGAACGGAAGAAACACGCTGCCCACCGCAAACAACACCAGAAACAGCAGCGCCTGCAACACAAACAAAACTGATTTTACGACCACTTCGGCCTCCGCGGTTACGAGAATTTTTCAATCTGCCGACCCACGCGATCGCGCCATGCAAACGCCGCGAGCGCCATCCGCTTTCAACGGGAAGCGGCCTCAAATACAGCAAAACGACGCTCCTGTTCCCATTGCATCGCGGCACGAGGGGAGCGCCGCAGCAGAGCGCCGCACGCGGGCGTTGGCTTTGACGCGGCCGTGATCGGCGCCGCGCACGCTGTTGTACGCAGGGCGAAATCGTCCGGTGCGGCCCACAGGCTTTCACCCCCGATGAAGCTGTGTTCGAGCGCGGTGCGCGCGCTGCGCTTCAGATCGACATAGCCGAGGTTCTGCTCCTCCGCGGCCTTCACATATTCATGCGTAAGGTCGATGCGGCTCACACCCTCATCGTCGGTGGAAAGCGCCACGGGCACGCCCGCCGCCCGGTACGCCGACAACGGATGATCGGTGCGCGTCTTGCCGAGAATGGCATCGTTCGACGTAAGGTTCACCTCCACCATCACGTGCTTATCGGCCATTTCTTTGAGCAGCGCATTGGGGTCGTCTTCGTAGAGAACGTCCATGCCGTGCCCGATGCGCTCGGCATGGCCAAGCTCGACGGCTTCGCGAATGTGGAAGCTGAGCCCCGCGGGTGGCACCATGCCAAAGGCCAGCTCCCCCGCATGCAGCGAAATGCGCACCTTCGGATACACCGAATGCAGGTAGTCCAGCATCAGCATTTGCTCGTGGTAATCCGCCATGCTGATGCGCCCGTCTTCGGGCATCACAAAGTTGATTCCGACGACAAGAGGGTGGCCGGAATCGAGCTCCGCCTGCGCAACCTCAAAGCCGAGCAGCGCCTGTGCAAACACCTGCTGCGGCGGGAATCCACGCAGGACCTGGTAGAGGAAGCGAATTTGCACAGAACACGCCTTCCCTCCTTTGGGATCCGTTGCCGCCGCTTCACCTGCGCAGGAAGCAATTCTCTCGCGCCCGGCTTCCGCATCCGCGAAGGCCGTCCGATCGGTACTCACTTCATCTCGCAATCCCGCAGTTAGCAACCGCTCACGCAGCTTCGCCAGCACGACCATGTGATTGCCGTCGCTTACCTCGGCGGGCCACCCCAGCTTGTACCCAAGCGCAGCCGCATGCGAAAACGGCGGCGTCTGCATGATCTCCAAATACTGCTCATTCTGCGCCGCGGCGCGGGTGGCCACCTCGTCCAGCCAATCCCCGGCAAAGCCCTTGAGACCGCCAAAGCGGTCGAACATCGCAAAGAACTGATCGTGCCCGTCGATGCCTTCGGTTGGAACGAAGGCCCGCATGGAAAAGCTGTCGATCATGTCGTCATACAGCGCCTGCCGCTTCATGGCTTCGCCCACTGGAAGCTCGCCCGCCGGGCAATCGTTCGGCTTGCCATCCTGCGGCGGCACGAAGCGCAGGGCGCGCTGCCCTTCCGGCACCGCCGGCGTTCCGGGATCGACCGGGGCCACACACAAACCTTGCTGCGCGGCCTCCGCGATGAACGTTTCCGCATACACCGCACCGGAAAGGTGCATATGGAGGTCGCCCCCCTTGGGCATGGGTTTCAGAAACGCATAGAGCTCCGGTGCACCGAGCGTCCTGGCCGCGTTGAAGGCTCTCGTTGCCCGTGCTTCGCCGGGCGTCATGGCCACCGCGTGCGCCGTGGACCGGCTGCCCCGAACAACCGTCTGGGCGCACGGCGTGCAAGGGCCGCATACCACCCACAAGAGACAAAGAGCGGCAAGGTCGAAACGAAACGCGGGACAGCGGCGGCAAATGGCGGGCATGCGGACACTCATCGGGAACGTGCGGGACGATGCTTCAGCATACTGCGCGACCCTCGGCAAAACGAAACATCCTCCCGCCTTTGCGCCCCGGCGGCGGCTTGCTATACTGGCCAAGTCGTTCTCGAGAACCCTGCCGTCTCCATGGCAAAAGGTCGTCTCCCTCCCTTCACCGGCAGGCGGATTCGAAACGCGGTTCGCAGCGCCCCGGCGTGTGCGGCTCCACTTCCGCTTGCGGAAGGCCAGATAGCTCAGTGGTAGAGCGCGGCCCTGAAAAGGCCGGCGTCGGCGGTTCGATCCCGTCTCTGGCCACCACCCATTTCGATCTGCCGACTCTGCCGGATTTTCCCCAGACGGTCAAGTTGCGAGACGCAAGCGCGCGCACTGCGCCCCGCATCTCCGCTCACGAAATCACTCGCCCAGGGCCGGCCGAATCTCCGCACGCGGATGCGGCTCATTCCCGCGCGGACGCTCGGGCGTGGGCATCGCCGCGCCACCCGGCAGCGGCTGGTCCGGGGCGTATTCGTTGTCCCCTTCCGGGGTGGCCACGGTGTCCGGCTCGCCCTCCGGAACCTTGTCCCTTACCTCCGCCGGGCTTACAAGGTAGTTCCCCATTACGCGTCTCCTCGGTCTTCCGCGGCCTGCACGGCAGCGTCGTTGGCGGGGGAATCCGTCGCTTCGTCCGTCGGCGGGTCATACACCGGCGGCACACCGGAGATGCGGCCATCTGTCGTCGTGTTTTGCACGGGCGGAACGCTTTCGTTGCCGGTAAACTCGCTCGGTCCATCCGGTGCCGGCGTCAGGCCCTCCGCGCTTACCTCGTCCGCCGAATGGGCCGATGGATTCGGGTCGCCATCCGCCTGCGACAGGTGCGTATTCCGACTCGGATCCTGACCGGGATCGATCTCCCGCTCAATCTCCGCGGTCGAAAGCCGGCCGCTTTCGACCGCCGTGCCAAGGGGAACCACCGTCTCTCCAGACATCGGAATTTCCTCCTGCAGGGCGACGTTCATGTCCGACGCCATGCGTTCGAACTCTTCGATGCTTGGAAGTTCACCCACGTCCTTCAATCCAAACCGCAGAAGAAATTCCCTTGTGGTCTTGTAAAGCATGGGCCGCCCAATCACCTGCTTGCGCCCCGCCGTGGCCACCAGCTTGCGCGCCAGCAGGCTTCCGAGCACGCCGCCCGAATCGACACCGCGCACCTCCGACACCTCCGGCGCCGTTACCGGCTGCTTGTACGCCACCACCGCCAGGGTTTCCAGCGCCTGCAGGCTCAGCTTCAACGGCGGCTTCAGGGACCGCGCAAATCCCCGCACCGCGTCGTGGTATTCCGGCTTGGTCGCAAAGCGATACCCGCCCGCGATCTCCCGAATCTCCAGCCCGCGGTCACCATCCCTGTACTCGGCCACCAATCGGTCCAGCACCGAGCGCATATAGTCCCGGAGCCGCCGCTCCTGTGCTCGCACCTCGCCCGCGGAGGGCTCTGGGGACACGGCTTCCGCCGCAGACATCCATTCGGCCGCCGGCTCGCCGCCTACCTCAACGTTCTCGCTCGCGTCTCCAGACCCCTGGTCCACAGGTCGAACTTCCGCGGGCGAAACCGGCTCAGCAGGGGTTTCGATCGCCAACTCCGCAGGCTCCTCGATGGCCAGTTC
>CAXTBI010000010.1:0-5827 GCA_964242195.1 uncultured Acidobacteriaceae bacterium | reverse complement strand
CCGGCTCAGCAGGGGTTTCGATCGCCAACTCCGCAGGCTCCTCGATGGCCAGTTCGGACGGCTCGGGGGACGCGGCGAGCATCAACCGGCCCTGCCGCTCCGCCTCCCGATCAAGGTCGGCCTGCGCTCCCACGCCCAGTAGCCCGATCAGCTGCCCCAGCGTCACCGGCTCCTCGGACGCGTAAATGACGGCTTCGATCTTGGCTTTCAGACTCATGCGCTTGCAGGCAGCAGTGTACCAAGGGACTCAACTCTGCCTCGCAAATTCGCTTTCCCGCGCCGCCGCGCCGCCGCGCTCCCTGTCCGAGTCCCAGACTCCGGTCCCGGGGCACGTGGCGCTAAAACCCACGCCACGCCTATTTAGCCAGCAGGTTAAAAAACCAGAACAGGCAGCCCGAAAGCAGCGCCGCCGCCGGCAGGGTAAACACCCAGGCCGTGGCGATATTGCGGATCGTCGACCATTGCAAACCGCTTCCGCTGGCCATCATTGTGCCCGCCACACCGGAGCTCAAAACATGGGTCGTGCTCACCGGCAGACCGTAACGGTCGGCGCCGAGGATCGTGATCATCGCCGTCAGTTCCGCCGCCGCGCCCTGTGCGTAGCTCAGGTGCTGCTTGCCGATCTTTTCGCCTACCGTGATCACAATTCGCTTCCATCCGACCATCGTCCCCAGACCAAGCGCCAGGGCAACGGCCACTTTCACCCAGGTTGGGATGTACTTTGTGGACTTATCCAGGAAACCTTTGTAGTTAGCGATAATCTTCACGTCCTGCGGCAGAAATTTCGGCCCGAACTTGGGCATCAGCCGAAACGTTTCGCTGGTCAGGTACATCTGGTTGCGCACATTGGCCTGCATCTGGGAGGGCACATTGCCCAGCGAGCCATAGCTCACCGCCTCGTTGCGGATGTCGTTTACCATCTGTTCCAGCGCCAGCGTCGTCTGCGGCAGGTACTTGTGCGTGCCCGTAAACCGCTCCAGTTCCTGGCCCGCATCGCCCACCGTTGCGCCCGGCTGCTCGTAATTGTGCAGCGAACCCGCCACCTGCGTCGAAACCGCCGCAAACGTCGTCACCGATCCCTGATCTACCGTATGGTTCAGCGCATAGGCCGTCGGCACCGTACCCACCAGGATCAGCATGATCAGGCCCATGCCCTTCTGGCCGTCGTTCGATCCATGCGCAAAGCTCACCCCTGTGCAGGTGAAGATCAGCAGACTGCGAATCCAGAAAGGCGGCGGAGCCGTCCCTTCCGGGGCCTTGTACAGGCGTTCGTCCCGCAAAATCGCTTTGAAGGCCAGGAACAAAAGCGCTGCCGCACCGAAGCCGATGATTGGCGACCAGAGCAGCGCCTTGAAAACCTTGGTCACCTGCTCCCAATCCACCCCATTCAGACCGGAACGCCCCTGCATCAGCTGGTTGGCGACGCCGACCCCGATCACCGAGCCGATCATCGTATGCGAGCTCGAAGCCGGCAGGCCCAGCCACCATGTGCCCAGATTCCACAGAATGGCCGCAATCAGCAGCGCAAAGACCATGGAAAACCCGGAACCTGAACTCACTTTCAAAATCAGGTCTACCGGCAACAGCGAGACAATGGCGTAGGCCACCGCGCCCGAGCTCGTCATCACACCGATAAAGTTCCAGATGCCGGACCACGCCACCGCCAGGTGCGGCTCGAGCGAATGGGTGTAGATCACCGTCGCCACCGCGTTGGCCGTGTCATGGAACCCGTTGACAAACTCGAAACCCAAAGCAATCAGCAGCGCCAGCCCCAGCAGCACAAAGGGGAACGCCGACGCGTTGTGAACGACCGAAAGGTCCTTCGTCAGACGGATGCCGATGTACGTTAAACCGCCGACCAGGAGAATGCCGAAGGCAAGTACACCCCATTTGCCACTGGGGCTATCGCTCATCTTCTGGTCCAGAAGGGAGCTCTTGGAAGAGGAGGAGGAAAAAGCCAAAACAGCGGGATCGGTCGCGGTGGTCGCCATGGGGAAACACTCGGTCGAAGAATTTAGCTAGCTCGGTGGGGTCAGCCTAGGTCGTCTGCTCTCGATCTGAGGTGAACGGCAGATGAACATTCTGTTACAGGTGCAGACGTTTGCATAAAACCCAAGCCATGTTCACCACGTCTGAACCGGAATGGCTGAGTTCAAGGTGATACGCGGCGACCTCACGAAACAGCACGTTGACGCGATCGTGAATGCGGCCAATTCCTCGCTGCTCGGCGGCGGGGGCGTGGATGGCGCGATTCATCGTGCCGCGGGCCCGGAACTTCTCGCCGCCTGCCGCGCACTCGGTGGCTGCCCCACCGGCGAGGCCAAAGCCAAGCCCGGCTTCGGCCTGCCTGCCCGGTGGGTGTTCCATGCCGTGGGCCCGGTCTGGAACGGCGGCGGCAACGGCGAGTCCGATAAGCTCGCGGACTGCTACCGGCGCTGCCTGGAACTGGCCCGCGAACACGGCGTGGAATCCATCGCCTTCCCGGCCATTTCCACCGGCATCTATCGTTATCCTAAAGGCCCCGCCGCACAGATCGCCATCGCCGTTTGCCGCGATCTGGCCGAGGCCTGCGGTGTGGAAAGAGCGGAGTTCGTCTGCTTCGACGAAGCCACGGCCGTGACCTATGAACGGGAACTCGGCCTGGCCTGACTGCCGAAAAATCAGTTGCCGGGAACCACCGTGTACGTCGTTTCCCAGTGCGCCAGAAGCGCATGCAGCACCGTGCTTCCGCAAAGCCATGCCGACTCCACCGCCAGCCCCGTTCCGATGTACGGCGCCGTCACGCTTTCGGCGGCCGTGTGCCCCGGTCGCGGCATCGAGTAGTTCGACCCCGCCCGCAGCACAAGCACACGCCCCGGGTCCACCCGCCCCATCGCTCCCAGGCGTTTGGCGGCCTCCATGTACCCGGAGTCTTCCATTTCGGTCATCACGAAATTCCCCTTGCCGCCGGTGTAGAGCCGCACCCAGTCGTTGGCAAAACGCGTCATGGTGGCGCCGTGCCAATAGATGTCGGAGGCAAAGGTATCGCCCAGCAGAACAAAGGGCGGTCGCTGTGCGTTCGGGAAACCCGTAAAGCCCGCCCGAAATTTTGCGACCGCGGGGTCGTCGCCGAGCTTCAGATCTTTCGTCAGCCCATAGGCCCAGGCGACCAGCCCGGGGTTCAGCGGGTACACCATCGGGCGTAGCCAGGGCGCTGGCGGAACCGTCGCCGGATCGGGCCGCGTTCCGCCCATGGGAAAGAATCCGTACGGCCAATCCGCGGGAGCCTCGCGCGGATCGATGTACCGCGCCGGATCGCCGACAACGAACCGCGCCCAGGCCGCCGATCCGATCGACGCATCTGCCGGATCCACCCCGGCAATCCCGTTGATCAGAATGTAGGCATGCGATAGATCGAAGCGCGGATCGGTCCCCAGCGCCATGAGGCTTGCCGTCGCATTCACCAGCGTGGTCCCGCTCACCATGCCCAACACGGTGTGTTCGCGATTCGACCGCAGGGGATGCGCCCCGCCGGCAAAGGGCAGGGTCTCGTCCAGGTGCTCGCGCTCGACCCAAAGCTGAAACTCGCCCGGCGCATCGCCCGTGTCCGCCCCAATTTCAAAGGTCGTGACAATGACCGCCCGCACCGGCCACGGCGCGGCAGGTGTCGTCTGACCAGGAACACAAACAGTTGCCAGCAGGCACAGAAAGCACAAAGAGGCGAGCCGCCGAAGAGAAAAGAGAAGTTTCATGATGTAGGCCTTTGAGCCTACTGTAAGGGGCTGTTACTCGCCACAAGGATCCACCACAAATCCAGGCGAAGCAGGGAGAGAAATGGTCGGGACGACTAGATTCGAACTAGCGACCTCACCCACCCCAAGGGTGCGCTCTACCAGGCTGAGCCACGTCCCGACTTGCTGCGGTGCGCCGGCCCGAAGGCCCGCGCGGGGGGTAGGCACAGTGTACACCAGGGGGCCAGGGCCGGCCCCTGTCTCGGCTTCCGGCATGATGCCCGTTAGTGCGCCGGGGCCACGAATTCCTTGGGCAATTCGCCCCCGGTACCGAAGAAGAAGTCGTTCATCTGCTCGACGAGGAATTCCTGGGCTTCGCGTGTCCAGGGCTGCAGGCGGTACTCGTTCAGCAACATCTTTTGCCGCTCGAGCCACTCGTTCCAAGCCTTTTGCGAAACGTTCTTGTAAATTTTCTGCCCGAAGTCGGAGTCGAACGGCGGCTCGTCCAAACCTTCCATTTCGGCCTTGTATTTCGTGCAGAAAACGGTATGTGGCATGCGGGAATCTCCTCGATGAGTTGTCGATTCCAGTGTATCGCGGCTGTTCCGCAGGCTGCTCACAAAGGGTGCGCTGCCTATAATTACGGTCGATGCCGCACCCCGCCAAAACCGCCCCGGAACTGACGCCTGACCAGCAAATTGAAGCCCTGCGCGAAGAATTGCGTCACCACGAACACCTCTATTACGTGCTCGACGCCCCGGTGTGGACCGATGGGCAGTACGACGCGCGGATGAACGAACTCAAGCGCCTCGAGGCGGCCCATCCCGATCTGCTCACCGCCGATTCGCCCACCCAGCGCGTCGGCGGCAAGGTGAAAGACGGCTTTCGCAAGGTCCCCCACTCCCGCCCCATGCTTTCGCTCGACAACGCCTACAACGAAGCCGAGCTGCGGGCCTGGGCCGAGCGCGTGGCCGCGACGCTGGGCGAAAACGAAGCCGCCAAGTACGTTTGCGAGCTGAAGCTGGACGGGCTTTCGCTGGCGCTCCAGTACGTCCCGGGCACGCGCGGCGAAGCCGTCCTGCACACCGGTCTTACCCGCGGCGACGGGGGCGTCGGCGAGGACGTTACGACCAACGTGCGCACCATCCGCACCGTTCCGTTGCACATTTCGGCCGCGCGCCTGGCCGATGCGGGGCTTCCCCAGGCCTTCGAGGTCCGGGGTGAAGTCGTGCTGCCGAGGAAGGCCTTTGAGCGCATGAACGCCGAGCGCGAAGCCGCCGGACAGGCCCCTGCGGCCAACCCGCGCAACGCCGCCGCCGGCACCCTGCGCACGGTGGACCCCAACATCGTCGCCACCCGTCGGCTGGAGTTGTTCGCCTACTTTCTGCTGCGCGATGGGGACATGCTGCTGGCCGAACAAAGCGGTGCCCTCGAAGCCCTGCGCCGCGCCGGTTTCCTGGTCAACAAAAACACACGAACCGCGGCTTCGATCGACGAGGCGTTGGAGTTTATCGGTCAGATGGAAGCCCTGCGCGATTCGCTGCCGTATGAAATCGACGGCGTTGTGCTGAAGGTCGACGCGGTGGCGCAGCAGCGTCGGCTCGGCTTCACCGGCAAGGCCCCACGCTGGGCCATCGCCTACAAATTCGCGGCGCGTGGCGGTGTGACGAGGCTGGACGATGTGCTGTTCAACGTGGGCCGCACCGGCAAAGTGACCCCCGTGGCGGTGCTCGCCCCCGTCTCGATTGGCGGCATCACCGTCACGCGCGCCACGCTGCACAACCCGGACGAGATTGCGCGATTGGGTGTGCGCATCGGCGACTCGGTTGCGGTGGAGCGTGGGGGCGATGTGATTCCCAAGATCACCGAGGTCGTCGACGACTCGGAGCACCCGCGCGGGGACCGCGAAATCGTCTTTCCCACCCTTTGCCCGGTGTGCGCGAGTGAACTCGTCAAGCTGCCGGAGGAGGTTGATTTTCGCTGCGTCAACGCCGGTTGCCCGGCCCGTGTGCGCGAAGAATTGCTGCATTGGGCCGCGCGCGGTGTGATGAACATCGAGGGCCTGGGCGAGGCGATGGTGACCCAGCTGCTCGGCCAAACGCCGGAGGAGGCGACCG
>CAXTBI010000009.1:22660-81218 GCA_964242195.1 uncultured Acidobacteriaceae bacterium | reverse complement strand
AATTCCTCTCCGAAACCGACACCGAAATCATCGCCCACGTCATCCAGGACGAACTCGAACTAGCCGCCGCAACCCCATCCCCGGGCACCCCAAACCCGGGCACCCCACCCCCGGGTACCCCAGAACCGGGTGCCCCATCTTCAACGACAGCCCCACCGTCGTTTAAGGTGGGTTCCGCCCCAGACCCCACCGCAAACACCCCCACCACCCTCCCTCGCACCGTAGACGCCAACCCCGCCGAAGCCGTCACCCGCGAACGCTCCCCTCACGTCATCCCCCTCGAAGAAGCCGTCCGCCGCGCCGTCCAACGCCTCACCGGCGCCTTCGCCATCGGCGTCCTCTCCTCCGAAGAACCCGACAAACTCGTCGCCGCCCGCATGGGCCCGCCCGCCGTCCTCGGCCTCGGCGACGGCGAATTCTTCCTCGCCTCCGACGTCCCCGGCATTCTGCACCACACCCGCGACATCTACTTCCTCCAGGACGGCGAGTGCGCCACCCTCACCACTGCCGGCATCGTCCTCACCGATTTCCAAAACAACCCCAAAAAACTCACCCCCCACCGCATCACCTGGGACCCCATCCAGGCCGAAAAAGCCGGCTACAAGCACTTCATGCTCAAGGAAATCAACGAGCAGCCCCGCGCCGTCCGCGACACCACCCTCGGCCGCGTTTCGCTCGAAACCGGCCGCGTCTTCCTCCCCGACATGGCCATCTCGGAAGCCGACCTCCGCGACGCCACCGGCATCACCATCGCCGCCTGCGGGACGTCCTGGCACGCCGGCCTGGCCGGAAAATTCATGATCGAGCGCCTCGCCCGCATCCCCGTTGACGTCGACTACGCCTCCGAGTACCGTTACCGCGACCCCATCCCCAACCCCCGCGACCTCGGCCTCGTCATCACCCAGTCCGGCGAAACCGCCGACACCATCGCCGCGCAGCAGGAACTGCTCAAAAACGGCAGCAAAACCCTCGCCGTCTGCAACGTCGTCGGCGCCGCCGTCACCCGCCTCGCCCAGGGCACCATCACCACCAACGCCGGCCCGGAAATCGGCGTCGCCTCCACCAAGGCCTTCACCGCCCAACTCACCGCCCTCTACCTGCTCGCGCTCCACCTAGCCCAGGTCCGCGGCACCATTTCCGCCCCCGAATCGCTTCGGCTCGTCACCGAGCTAAGCCTCATCCCCGGCAAGCTCGAACAGGTCCTCCGCACCGCCGACGACCTCTGCGTCGGGCTCGCCCGCGAGTTCTCAAACGCCCGCGACTTCCTCTTCCTCGGCCGCGGCATCCATTACCCCATCGCCCTCGAAGGTGCCCTCAAACTCAAGGAAATCAGCTACATCCACGCCGAGGGCTACCCCGCCGGCGAAATGAAACACGGCCCCAACGCCCTCATCGACGAACATCTTCCGGTGGTGTGTATTGCGACTTACGACCCCACAGACCCCGCCAGCGTCCTAAAATACGAAAAAACTCTCTCCAACATCCAGGAAGTCACCGCCCGCTCCGGCCGAGTCATCGCGGTCGCCACCGAAGGCGACACCCACATCCGCCAACTCGTAGAGCACGTAATAGAAGTCCCAGCCGCCCCCGAACTCCTCCTCCCCATCCTCGAAGTAGTCCCCCTACAACTACTCGCCTACCACATAGCCGTCCGCCGAGGCTGCGACGTCGACCAGCCCAGAAACTTGGCAAAAAGCGTTACCGTAGAGTAGTAGAGCCGTTACCATCGTTATGTAGTCGTGCTCTGCATTTGTGCCGTATACGTATAATCAGATGTGCACCGCAGTACGTGGCAGAGACGACTTGAGCAAGTGATGCATCGTACGTATAGTGGTTGAACATCGTGAACAGGAGTTCACGATGTCGTGACAAGCCTCTTGGAGAGGGGGCAATATGCTCATCGAGGAACTGCTGAACCAAGTAAAAGACGGTTCAATCTTGTCAGAGGCACGGCCTTTATGCGCTGATTCGTTTTTTTTGGATCGAATCAAAGAGTATGAAGACGTTAATAGAATGCACTCGTTCGTTTTCATGGAACGATACGATGCACACGACTTGGACATGTCAGACGCCTCCAAACAATTGGAGTTTGCGGAGTGGTATATGCTCTGCCAACGCTACTCTGAGCAAATTGAGGAGGGAATCGCCATCATGGCCAGTCCACCTTCGATTGAGGATTCAGTTCTTTCCTATGAGGCCCGAGCAATCGGGCCTTTTGTATTTGCTAATCTTAATCATGTCCTTGCTGCTCAATTTGGAAGACAGACGCTTGCTCCTCGCGGATGCTCCTAGGTACTTTACGGCAGCCGAACGTATTCTCAGATCGTGTGTCGAAGTGGATGTAAGCTCTCCTATACCAATTCCACGCTTTCAGCAGGATTTTGGCATATGGAAGGGAGAAGTACTGTTTACATCAGGGCATGTTCTCAAATTTCATGAGACCTATTCGAAACATCCAGATGGACTGCTAGAGCGAATAGTCAATTATGATTTTCGTGAAAGACACGCCAACGAGGTAACATTCAGGGTAGATGCTCATGGTGTTCGAGTTATGGAAGACGGCGAGTTCCATGTCGATTTGCCCAGAAACCTGATCGTTACGGAAAGCGAAATCAGGTCCAAAGGCTACAGTTTGACATGTTTCACGATGATTGACATGATCTGTCTCATTCGGACACATTTAGAAGGGAAGGCCTTGCCATGGGCATAAAGAATTATAAATCATCAGCAGTGAGTTACTTCGCGCAGGATGGCAAAGTCAATCTTAGGGACGTATTGCGGTTGGTCCATAGAGCTCGGTGCAAACGTCCTGAGTTACGGGATTTAAAGTTGGTATTTTTAACGGGGTTTGGCGAAGGTCCGATTTTTGCAACTCGGATTTTTAAGGATCAACGCCCTCAGATGATCGCAGTAACTTTTCCTCCGTCCACACGACTGCCTGATGGCAATCCTTACCGGATGTCTATCCAAGCCGAGGCCTTCCTTCGAGCCATGAAGGTCGAGATAGTCTCTTCTCGGTTGCCGTTTGACGGGCTTGGCGTGGGGAGCACAAGCGACCACGAATACAGAATGATCAAACGGGTGTTGAGTCATTTTGGACGAAGTATGCCACTGTGTGTTCAGGCTATTCTGCAAGCCTGCGACGCCGGACTGTTGAAGGAAGGAGAGGATGCGATTGGAATAACTGGCGACCTAGCTGCTGTCATCACTGCAAGTACAACCAGCAATTTCTTAGCAGAAGGCTCGCATTTCTGCATTCGCGAGTTCATCTGTAAGCCCAGACAGAAGAATCAAGGTTTTCCGGAGACTGGCAAACCAAAACCAAAACTTTTGGCTCCGACAACGTCACACGTTACCACGAGTTCTAACACTTCCCTTGAGCTCAGAGCTGATATCAAGGGGTCGTAGAACTTACCACGGAAAGCGGATCGCAGGCCGCCCACTCACGACTATACCTCAGTGGTTGAATAGGTCGATTGCATGAAAGTGCGATCCGCTCCCACCTACTCCAGCTGCCCTTTGGCTTTCGGGGAAAGTCTTGTTGACGCATCAACTCGGACCTGTCTTGATTTAGACCTTTCAGACCGTGTTCAATCACGTGCACCAAGTCATGTGCTCCTTTAAGGGGCTCTATGACCTCAAACAAAGTTGTCCGGTTTGCGTACGATTTATCGATGTAGTTCAGGACTTCACCAAGCGCGGCGATGGCGGCAGTGACATCCGCACGACTGCCGGATGAAAGCGATTCAGCAGAAGACTTCCCTAGAGCCAATGCCAAATCTTTATGAGCCACGTACCGGTTTCTCCAGCTTCGTGCAAAGGCAGTTTTGTCAGTCACGCTAGCTATGAGCCTATCGACCTCAAGTTGGAACTCTGGCTTTACGAGCGGCCTTAAAGCAAGCACCGTCAAGTTTTGCCGCGCACCCTTGCCAGGGGACAACACAGGATCGGTCAGGCGGGCTAAATACAAGAGGATCGTCTCCCACATTAGCTTCTGAAGCATGAAGAAGAAGCCTGCTGTCCTCTGGTTCAAAACCTGAATTTGTTCCGGACTTTCTGCGAACAGTGCACGAAATTCGTTCCAGACGAGCGAGAGCCAAGTTAGCTCCTGCCAAAGCTCAGCAAAAAGTGCTCCTAGCTGAGGTCCGAACTCGGTCTCGTACTGTGCGCGGAGAGGATGGTCTGGATCTCGTGCCATAGACGACATTGTAGAAGCGGCGTGGCACGCCGGGTGCCCCATCCATGCAGCCTCATCGCATGGGTGGGTTGGTGCAGGCGATGGCTCTCAATTATTCCCCGCCGGCTTCAGATTGCTCATAGATATGGTGCAGTTGCTTCGCCAGCATAGACCCAAGCAACAGCTTCATCGCCGTCAAGTCGATCTGTCCACCGGACCACGCCTCGTCGGCGGCTTCAAGCGCCTTGTAATACGGCGTACGATCCTGTTCGATCTGTTCGGGAATGGTTAGCTCGCCGGGTAGCAGTGCCTTCAGGCGAACGCACATCACAAGGTAAGACACCGCCCGCGACGTCCGCCCATTCCCGTCCGTAAACGGATGAATCCAGTTCAGCCTCCACATGACATACGAGGCAAGGTGAAGTGGACTCTTCTCCGTCCATTTCTCGTTAACGTAGTCGCACAGCTCCTCAATCAACTCCGGAACTTGGAACGCTGCCGGCGGTTCATGCCTGCTCTTGCCGATGGCAATGCCGGCCGGCCGAAAGTTGCCGGCGTAGGCAGAGATCCCATTCAAAGCCGCTCGATGCAGGTGGAGCAGATGCGATGGCCGGAGCTTAAACGGGCGATCCGGCTGTAGAAACGTCTCCACCATGTCAGCCACAGCGCGGAACTGCTCAACGACATTGAACGATTCTTTCCGCGCAAGCTCATCTGGGTCTCGGATGAGTTCTGCCTCAAGCGCTTGGCTATGTCGAGTCTCGTCCGCCATCTACTTCGCCGCGAGCCGCGCCTTGATCTCCTCGTCAGCCTCGACGATCATCTCCCGGGTCACGCGATCGTTTTCGATCTTGGCGTTGCCATACGCAAAGCTGCGACGCTGCGCCTCACGCTCGGCCTCAGTGAAGGGACGATTACGTGCCGCATCGATCAGCAATTGCAGTTCTTCCGTCATGGCTCACTCCTGTGTATGCACCCATATGTAGTGCATGTGTAAAACACTAACATTTTGATGCACTCGCCAGCACACTCAAACATCGTGGACGGGGGCATTGGGACCAAACTTATACCCAGCGAAGTACGTTGTGCTTGTGTCCGTTCGAACATCCTCTCATTACGCTGCAGTGTACTGCCGGCTCTGGGCGCCACAGCTTCTGACCAACCGGCGCCGCATTTCCCGAGCTTGCACACTTTCACCCGTCACTCCCTAAAATAGAGAGCGCAACCACCCTTCGCACGAGAAGCTTTCAGCCTGGACCTCCAATGAAGAATCCAGGCACAAGTGCCGTCGTTCGAAGACTTTACAAAAAAAGTACGGCAGGGGGGCACCCGTCCCTGGAACCCGCCCCTCCCACCTCAAGGTTGAAACGGGCGATCCCGCAGAAAGGCTCCACCATGTCAGCCCCAGCGCGGAACGGGTACCCTGACGAGCCTCGGTCAGCAATACGCATGGACGTTAAACAGAATCCAACGGAAAGACACCCGTCATCGTGCCCTAGGGTAAGCTTCTGCCAAGGACGTTTCCCTTGAATGCTTTCCGCACGTTGGCTCTTCTAGGCGTCGCGCTGTTACCGTCCGCGAAGGCTCTCCAGGGCTTCTGCTCGTGGGTGCTTGGCGAAGAGGATCCGGCGATCTGGAGCGTGCTGCCATCGCACCGATAAATCGCTGGGAAAGAACATGGAGCGCATGGGTGGAAGGGAAGTTCTGGCCGCTCTGAAAGGCAAGCTTGTCGTCTCCTGCCAGGCCTCGCCCGGGGATCCGCTTGAGGATCTCGACACGCTGCGCAGGATCGCCACCGCCGTTCTGCTGGGCGGCGCAGGGGGGCTGCGGGCGGAAGGGGCGGAGCGTGTGGCTGCGTTTCGCGCCCTCACCGCCTTGCCGATTCTGGGCCTGGTGAAGGGGTGGGATGCGGCGGGGGAGGTGCACATCACCCCGGATTTCGCCTGCGCACGGGCGGTGAGCCAAGCCGGGGCGGACATCGTTGCGCTCGATTGTACACAGCGGCGGCTGGTTGCCGACGAGCCCTGGCCCGCGCTGATTGCACGCATTCATGCCGAGCTCGGCCGCTCCGTATGCGCCGATATCGCAACGCTCGAGGAAGCCGCAGCCGCGGAAGCCGCCGGCGCGGACATGGTCGCCACCACGCTGCATGGGTACACCGCCGAAACAGCCGGGGCGAACACCGTGGATTGGAACATGCTGGCGACTATGCTTGCACGGGTAAAGGTGCCGGTTGTTTTGGAAGGCCATGTCGGTTGCCCCGCGGAGGTGCGCCGTGCGCTGGGGATGGGCGTGCACACGGTTGTTGTCGGCTCGGCGATCACCCGTCCGCAAACCATCACGGCACGCTTTGTGGCCGCGACCCACGCCTGATCGACCCACGCCTGATGGACCCACGCCTGATAACGCACGCTTGATGAAGGGCGGTCACTCCGCGGAGCTTGCGGGAATGCGGATGGAGGCGCGGTAACGGTCACCGCGATACCGCGAGCAGGCCACCTCGACCGGCACATCGGCCGTGCTCATGATGTAGCGCGAGATTGAAAGCACGCTTGCCTTTTTGGCGATGGTCAGCAGATCCGATTCTTCGCGGGTCGCGGGCAGGGCCTCTATGACTTCGTCGGCCCAGCCTACGCGCAGACCGTAGCGTTGACGCAGCACGGTGTACAGCGATTTTTGCGCGAAATTGACGCGCTCCACGCCGGGGTAGAACTTCAGCGGAACGTTGGATTCTTCGATCGCCATCGGGATGCCGTCGGCCAGGCGCAGCCGTCGCAGGTGCATGATCCGGTCCCCCGGCTCGAGCCGCAGTTTCGCGGCGAGCACCTCCGTCGCGATAACGACAGATTGGTGCAGCAGACGCGAACTCGGCACCATGCCGCGCTGCTTCATATCCTCGGTAAAGCCCTGCAGATGGAGAAGGTTCTTTTCCATTTTGGGCCGCGTCACAAACGTCCCTCGGCCCTTTTGGCTCACGGCGAAGCCGCTGGATTTTAGCCCGTGCAAGGCCTGCCGCGCCGTCATGCGGCTGACGCCATGCAAGCGCGCCAATTCTTCTTCGGAAGCGAGTGGATCGCCTTCGGCCAGCGTACCGGAGCGTATTTTTTCCATCAATGTCCGCTGTATCTGGAAGTAGAGCGGCACAAACCCGCTCTTGTCCAGGGCATGCACGGAGGCCGATGCTGCAGGTTGAACCTTCAATAGGCCTCCTCGTCGGCCGGACGCGTTCGCGGCGGCTCGCCTCTCTATGTAAGCCCGGGAAGCGCCGGTTGTCTATACTGCATTTTGCGGAGGTGCGCACGGCCGGGCAGCGGCGGTTCTTTCTCCTTCCACCGGCGTGAGATCATTTCACGCCAAGGCCGAACGCGCAGAGGGTGGAATACCGGTACAGTTGTCCATACAGATCTTCGATGGCCAGATGAGACGCGCATCCGATCGCGGTCGCCCGATGAGTTCGCGGGAGTTCCGGCTGGTGCCCCCGTGCGGGGAACGCTCCACATTCACTGAAGCTGAGGTTTCTGATGTTCTCTCGATCGCAAGACACGTTCGCCCCCCCGGAACAGAGCCCGGCCATGCTGCGGGAAATTTACGAACAGCCCGCGGCTCTTGCCGCAACCATTGCACGCTATCTGCCCGGCAGCCGATCCGCGGCAGAGGCCTTTGAACCCCTGACCGAACCCTTTGGAAGAAGTGAGCGGTTGGTGATTGCCGCCAGCGGCTCGAGCCGGCACGCCGGTTTAGCCGGTGAAATCATGCTTGAGGATCTTGCCGGGCTCCCTGTGGATGTGGAGTATGCCAGCGAATACACCTATCGCTCTACGCATACGTTGCTGAACCCCGGCGTGCTGGTGATTTCGCAATCCGGCGAAACGGCCGACACGTTGGCGGCCTTGCGGGAAGCTAAAGCGCGCGGTTTGGCCACCGCTGCGATTACCAACCATGAAAGCTCGTCGATGGCGGCCGAGGCCGGTGTTTCCCTGCCCACATTGGCCGGCAAGGAATTGGCGATACCCGCGACGAAGAGCTTCACAACGCAACTCGCCGTGCTCTACTCACTTTCTCTTTTCCTGGCACGGCTGCGCGGCCGGATGACCCTGGGTGCAGCCGAGGCGCATGGTCGGAGGCTGGCGGAACTGCCGAGCCTGCTTGCGGCGGCTGTGCCCGTGTGGCAGCAATCGATCGAGGCGATGGCGCCCCGGCTGGACGATGCCAGCACACTGCTCTACCTTGGCCGCGGCGTGCATTACGCCATTGCGCGGGAAGGGGCGTTGAAGATGAAGGAATCGGCGTACCTGAGCGCGGAGGGCTATCCCGCGGGCGAGTTGAAGCATGGACCCAATGCCCTGGTCAGCAAAAACGCGTTTCTGGTCCTTCTTGCCACCTCCGATGCCGACGATCCGGACTCGCTGCTGCGCTACGGGAAGGTACTGGAGCTGGCGAAAACACTGCAGGCGCAGGGCGCGCGCACAGTTGCCCTGGCGACGGAAGGAAATACCGGGATTGGGGAATTCTGCGAGGCGCTGCTCACCGTTCCCCGCACCGGCGACCTGCTGGCCCCCATGCTTGAGGTGGTCCCCTTGCAGCTGCTGGCGTACACCCTGGCGGTGCGGCGCGGCATTGACGTGGACCGTCCGCGCAACCTGGTCAAAGCGGTGGTTTCGGAGTAGCGGGGCCACAATTCCGCGCAGCCGGCCACACCGCGAACAAAAAATTATTGCTAACCCGTACAGTTGTCTATACATTTATCTCACTCCAGTTGATGTACCTGCCTGAATGGGAAGACGAGCGATCGCTTCCGTAATCCGGAACTCAGAGAAACGGGATCCGGCAAACGTGGATTCGGCAAACGGGCCCGCAGCACATAACGATTTTATTGAGGTGCACCGTGAACAAACGCCATTGTCTTGCCCCCTCTCTCGCGCTTCTGTGCTGCAGCGTTTCCGCGTCCGCGCAGGATGTCAGTTCCAAGATCACCGGCACCGTGCGCGATCCGTCCGGCGCGGTGGTGGCGGGCGCCTCGGTTACGGCACATGAGCTTGGCCGTGGCATCGACTATCCGGCCACAACCAACAAGGACGGCGTCTACTTCCTTTCGCCGCTGCCCATCGGCCGTTACACCTTGCGGATTGAGGCGCCCGGATTTACGACGGCGCAGCGATCGTCGTTTGAGCTGTCCATGGACCAGACCGCGCGGCTCGACATCAGCCTCGCCGTCGGGCAGGCGACGCAAGTCGTTGAGGTCAACGATGCCCCGCCGTTGCTTGAAACCGACCAGACGTTTCTGGGTACGGTGCTGGATGCGCGTGCGAATGTGACCCTTCCCCTGGCCACCCGCAATTACAACCAACTGACGCTGCTTTCGCCTGGCGCCGTTTCGACCAATCCCGGTTCGTTTACGGGTCCACAGGCCAGCTTCCAGGTGGGTCGACCGTACATCAACGGGAACCGCGAGCAGACCAACAACTACATTCTCGACGGCATGGACAACAACCAGATCGATAACAACGATGTGGCCTTTGCACCCAGCGTCGACGCCATCCAGGAGTTCAATCTCATCTCACAGAACGCGCCGGCCTCGTATGGCAATTACCTGGGCGGCATCATCAGCGTGACCATCAAGTCCGGGAGCAACAAGCTTCACGGCGATGCGTTCGAGTTCATTCGCAACGATGCATTGAATGCCAATCGTTGGGCCAGCGGCCTGACCAAGGGAAATGCATTTGTGCCCGGCCTGAACAACCCGGATGGAACCGGTCTGAAGCCGGTCCTGCGCTGGAACGAGTTTGGCGGAACCCTCGGCGGGCCGATCATCAAGGACAAGCTGTTCTTCTTTGTCGATTACCAGGGTTCTCGCTTCGATCAGCCCGCGACCACGACACCGTATACGGTGTTTACGACGGCCGAACGGCAAGGGAACTTCGGTGCGTTGTGCACGGTCGGTTTCACCGCGCAGGGCCTCTGCAGCAATCCGTTGCAGCAGCTTTACGATCCACGCTCCGCGGGCACACCGGGCGGCCGCACACCCTTTCTGAATAACATCATCACCGCTCCGTTCAGTCAGGCGGCGACGAAGATTCTGAACTCTTCGCTGTATCCCGCCCCCATCAGTGCGCAGCTGACTGGAAATCAGGTAAACATCACGCATTCCTACACCAATGCGGACCAGGGCGACCTGAAACTGGATTGGGCGGCAAGCCAGAGAGACCACGTTTACGGGCGGTACTCGCAACAACACCTGTCCAACCCGACTACCAACAGCCAATCGTTGACTGGAAATTCCGACAACGAGTTTCCGCTCTACAACGGCGTCCTCGATTACGCGCACACGTTTGGCTCTTCGGTCGTGAACGAGGCGCGTATCGGCGCGAGCTATTTTCCGGTGACGCAGGGTACCACGAACAACACCGGCCAGAATCTGCCCGCGGTTTTCGGCATTCCCGGAACGTCGCCAACGGAGACGTTTCTGCCCTTGATGACTTTTCAAGGCGGCAACAGCAATGGCCCCTCGATCGGCAATCTCGACCTG
Organism: uncultured Acidobacteriaceae bacterium; assembly: GCA_964242195.1. Lineage (GTDB taxonomy): Bacteria > Acidobacteriota > Terriglobia > Terriglobales > Acidobacteriaceae > Granulicella. Next base: position 70,515 of record CAXTBI010000009.1, on the reverse strand, counting down.
ATCTCGGTGTTTCACGACACCGTCGTCGAGGGGGAAGATCTGGCCACGATCACGCGCGGCAAGCACACCGTGAATGTCGGCTTCGAGTACTTCAACTACCGTACCAACGTCCTGTATGTGGGCAATTCCGGTCTTGCCGGCCAGTTCATTTTCGACGGGTCCTTTACCAGCAACCCTGCAGTCCAGGTCACAACCCCGGGCGCCAACGGCAATCCAATTGTGTCCAGCCCGGCCGGCATCGCGGAAGCCGATTTTCTGCTCGGTCTGCCGACCAACGTGGGCCTCGGCTCCGGCAGCGGCAAGAGCCTGCGCAACGCTCTGTACGCGGGATATGTGCAGGATAACTGGCACGCCGCCACCGGGCTCACCCTGAACCTGGGGCTGCGGTATGAAGTCGTCACACCGCGCGCCGAAGCGCACGACCTGGCCACGAACTACGACCTCAGCACCGGCGCGGTGCAGATTGCCGGTCTCAACGGCAACTCCAAGGCGCTCTACAACCAGTACAACGGCCCCACGAACTTCCAGCCGCGCGTCGGGTTCGCCTACCAGCCCTCCGGCGACCACGCCATGGTCATTCGCGGGGCCTACGGAATTTCGAACTTCACGGAAAGCACAGGCACGGGCAACCTGCTGATCCAGAATCCGCCCTTTGCCATTCCGCATAACGTGACCTACGCCGGGAGTACCCAGGCGTTGCCCGGCAGCACGCTCGACCAGGGTTTTTCAACATTTCCCAGCTCGGGTTGCACGATCGCCACGGCGTTGGCGGTGTCCCCCGCCTGCTTCCAGGGCGCGGGCATTCACGCCTTTGCACAGAACGACATCCGGCCCGCCGTCTCGCAGCAGTACAACCTCACCGTCCAACGCCAGATCGGCAACTCGCAAACCTTTCAGGTCAGCTACGTGGGCCAAAAGACGGACCACCTGATGACCATCGCGCTGATCAATCAGAAGGTGCTCAACGCCAACGGCACCATCAGCCCCAGCCCCTATCTGAGCCCGGCGCTGCAGGCTCTGGTCGGGCAGGCCCGCCTGACCGAGTCCAACGGCTACTCCAATTACAACTCGCTGCAGGTCAGCTACCAGAAACGGCTCGGCCAAGGGCTGCAGTTTCAGGGCAACTACACCTTTGCGAAATGCCTCGGCAACTCCTCCGGCTTTTACGCCCAGTACGGGGATGCCGGGGCGGGCCTCACACAAGCCGGCAACAATCACTTTTTCTTCCAGAACACCTACGATCACGCGGCCGACTACGGCCGTTGCGACCAGAACGTCAAGCACTCGTTCAACGGCTTCGTTACCTACGATCTCCCGATCGGCCGGGGCCGCACGTTCGGCGCGCACATGAACCGCGTGGCCGATCTCGCGATAGGCGGATGGCAGGTAAATGCCATCGAGCAGGCCCACACGGGCTTCCCGATCACGGCGGAAGCCGCGAGCGACGTGTCGGGCACCACCTCCGGCTTTGAGCGGGCGAACTGCAACGGCGCTCCGGCCTCCACACCGTATCGCCGATCCAACATAAAAGGTGTCCCGGGCTACCTCTGGCTGGACCCCAGCTCCGTGTCCAACCCCACCCGCGGCTTCGGCAACTGCCAGGTCGGCAGCTTTACCGGTCCCGGTCTGCAGGCCTTCGACGCTGCCGTGACCAAGGACTTCCACATCACCGAGGGGCAGCGGCTGCAGTTCCGGGCCGAAGCGATCAACGCCCTCAACCACCCGATCCTTGTCGCCCCAAACTCAACCGTGGGCACCAACTTCGGCTTGATCAACAACGCGCAGGGCGAACGCAACCTGCAATTCGCTCTGAAGTATTACTTCTAGGTCGCTCTGCAGTACAACTAGCGTAAAGGTGTCTCATCCAGTGATCGCGGCCAATCGCGGTCGCTGGATATCTTTTGCACACTGCGTCGGAGATGGGGGCTGTGCCCTGGCCCCCCATCCCCTTTGGTCCTGGTCCCGGAGCGGATGCCCTGGGGCGCAGCGGGCTCTCGCGAGTAACCTGTACGGTATGAACGATTTCTCTCCTTCCGATCTTTCCGATCTGCAGCGTGCAATCCAGAAGCTGGAAACGCAGAGCTTTGCGATGACCCTGGCTGCCAAGGTAGGTATGCCGGTGGAGGCTCTGCTGCGCATGCTGCCGGCGGGCCTGCAAGGCGGCATTGGCCGCACCGTGAACAAAGCGCTCGAGGGGTGCCTGCAGGTTGCACTCCACGCGGGGCAACTAGGGGCGACGTTGCCGCGCAACAAGCGGACGCACACCGCCGCCGCGGCGGTTTCAGGGGCCGTGGGTGGCTTTTTTGGCGTAGCGGGCTTGGCCGTGGAGCTGCCATTGACGACCACCATCATGCTGCATTCCATTGCCGAGATTGCGCGGGCCCAGGGTGAGGATCTTTCCCAGCCGGAAGGTGCGCTGGCGTGCCTGCAGGTGCTGGCGCTGGGGCCTTCGCCGATGTCTGGCCCTAAGTCCGGCGAGGTCTCCGGCGAGCCGCTCGAAAGCGCGTACTACGCCACGCGCGCGGGCCTGGCCCAGGCCACGCGGGAGGCTGCGGCGTACCTGGCGCAAAAGGGCGGGGCTCGCAAAGGGGCGCCGGCGCTGGTTACGTTTCTTGCCCGTGTCGCCGCCCGGTTCGGGCTGGAGGTGAGCGAAAAGGCGGCAGCGCAACTGGTGCCGGTGGCCGGGGCAGCCGGTGGGTTCGCCTTGAACGTCCTGTTTACCCGCCATTTTCAGCAGCTGGCCGAGGGGCATTTCACCATTCGGCGGTTGGAGCGCAAGTACGGCGCCCCAGTCGTTCGCAAGGAATACGAACGGCTTCGTTGAAGCCACCGTCCGCGCAGACCTGCTTCAATCCACGAAATAGCCGATTTCGCGCAGGGCGTGATCGTTGAGTTCCACGCCGGAAAGGCGCGCACTCAGTTCGGACCGAAGCTGTGTGGTGAATTCGTCGAGCACGCAACCGGAAAGATCGGTGCGTTTGAGCATGGTGAGCAGGGCGCGGCTGTCGGTCGCATACAGGTGTTCGCCCGCCATACCGCGCGAAGGTTTGATCTTGACGGTGAGGGGGAGCACGTAGGATCCGCGTGCGTTCTGTTCGTTGGCGAGGGCTGCAAGGTTGAACCGCATGAGGAGATGCTGCCACCTCCGCGCATGGTGTCCTATGGCCCTTCGGTAACATGACGGTGAACAAAGACGTTAGAGGCATTCACCAATCGTTGATGGAGGAGGTTGGGAATGCACCTTTTCCCCCGCCGAAACGAGGGCGCGGAGTGTCGCTGCGACGAAAATTGCAGGCTTGGATTTTCCTGCCGGACTGGCAACCGCCGGAGGAAGAACATCTAAGTTTTCATGAGCCTGGCGGGTGCCGTGACGGTGGTGGAGTTGGACGCGGAAGCCAAAGCGGAGCTTCTGCGTGAAGCCGATCCAGCTCCGCCCGAAAGTGGGACAGAAACCCAAACCGGCCAGTCGATCGTGCCGGGGGAGAGCCGGTTATGGCGGCCGCGGCGCGTGCTGATCACGCCGGATGCCTATATTCAGCCCCATGGCCGGGCGATGCTGGAGCGCGCGGAAAGCTTCGGCGCGCAGGTGATCCGGCTGAAGAGCAACCAGCTGCGAGGGCTGGTTTCGCCGGCGGCACAGGGGGATGAGAAGGCGGCACAACGGGCGTATGCGGAGGCGAAAACGTCGTTGGCGATCGTGGTTGCGCCGCCCGGTCAGCGCAAACTGCAGCCCATTCCGCCTTCGGCCGACTGGCAGTTTCACGTGGCGCAGGGCTGCCCCGCCCATTGCCAGTACTGCTATCTGGCGGGATCGCTTTCGGGTCCGCCGGTGACGCGGGTGTATGCGAATTTGCCTGAAATTTTAGAAGGTTTACGGAAGTATGCCGGCACCGGAAGCGTGACTTCGGCCTCGCGCGAGCGGGCGCACGAGGGGACAACGTTTGAGGCTTCCTGCTATACCGATCCGTTGGGGATCGAGCACCTTACAGGGGCGCTGGCGGAAAGCATTCGCTTCTTTGGGCAGTGGGATGCGCCGGTGCAGTTGCGCTGGACCACAAAGTTCGATGGTGTGGGGCCGCTGTTGCCGATCGAGCATAACGGGCGCACGCGCGTGCGTTTTTCGGTGAATGCGCAAGGGGTTTCACGCGGCTTTGAGGGCGGCACGGCGAACGTGGCGCAACGGCTGTCGGCGCTTCGTCGGATGGCGCAAAAGGGGTATCCCGTGGGGCTAACGATTGCACCGATTATGCCGATAGACAACTGGGAAGAGGAGTACGGTTCCCTGTTGGCGGCCGCGGCCGAGGCGGTGCGTGGGATCGAGGGCGTGGACTTGACGGTGGAGTTGATTACGCACCGGTTTACGCCGGGATCCAAGGAGGTGCTGCTGAGTTGGTATCCGAAAACCACGCTTGACCTGCGCGAAGAGGCGCGCTCACAGAAGAGGACGAAATTTGGCGGATTCAAGTATGTGTATCCGAAAGACCCCATGCGGGCGATGCGGGAGTGGTTCGAGGCTTCGGTCGCGCAGATTTTGCCAATGGCGCGCGTTTTGTACTGGACCTAAGGAGCATCGGTCGGGCGACGGCAGGTCCCTTCGCTTTGCGCAGGATGACAAGTTGTAGAAGCGTATGTGTCGATCGCCTCTATGGTCACGTTTTCGGGCGGATGGTGGCCTCGGGTACTCTGTTGGCCATGGTACCTGTTTCTCTTCGTGCAGCTTTCGGCTTGGTTCTGCTGTGTCTCTGCCCCTTGTCTGGACGTGTTGTCGGGCAGAAGGCTGCGCCAGCCCCCATGCAGGACAAAGTCGGTCTCGTGACGCGGGAGTTTACACCGGCGAAGCCACGCAATTGGCGTGGGGCGGAGATGCACATGTTGCATGTCACGGTGTGGTACCCGGCGGCGGAGTCGGCGGTTGAGACGCCGCAGTTCATCGGGCCGTCCGATAAGCCGCTGTTTGAGGCTGGCAAGGCGACGGCCCATGCCAGCTTTGCGCCGACTTTGCAACCGTTTCCGCTGATTTTGCTTTCGCACGGCACGGGCGGGTCGGCGGCGCAGATGGCGTGGCTGGGCACGGCGCTGGCGCGGGCCGGATTCATTGCAGTGGCTGTGGATCACCCCGGCAACAATGCGCAAACGGGCTACACGCCGGCGGGGTTTCTGCTGTGGTGGGAACGCGCAACGGACCTGAGCGACGTGCTGGATGGGCTGCTGGCCGACGCGCAGATTGGTCCGCATATCGACCGCGGACGCGTGGGTGCGGCTGGGTTTTCTCTGGGCGGCTACACGGTGATGGAACTGGCGGGCGCGCGTACCGACATCAGTAATTTCTACGATCTTTGCCGCGCACAGCCGGCCAACGCAGTGTGTGTTGTGCCCGAGATGAAAAACCTGCTCGAGGACGGTGCCGGACATACGATGACGCTCGAACAGCTGCTGGCGTCGGTGCGCAAAACGAATGGGGAAAGCCTGGCGCTCTCGGGCGAGAGCTTTCGCGATCCGCGGATCAAGGCGGTGTTGGCGATTGCGCCGGCACTGGGATTTACGTTTACACCGGAAAGCCTGCGAGCCATTCGGCTGCCGGTACAGGTGGTGGTGGGCAGCGCCGATTCGATTGCGCCGCCGGCAAGCAGTGCGGACATCCTACGGGCGAATGTGCGTGGGGCCAGGGAAACGGTGTTGCCCGGAGTGGAGCACGACACTTTTCTGGACCTTTGCACGGCTGCCGGCAGGGCCGCCTTTCCGCAGTATTGCACGGACCCGGCGGGTGTGGACCGGGCTGCCGTCCATAGGCAAACGGCGGAGCTTGCGGTGGAGTTTTTTGCGCGAGTATTCCGCCTGAAGTAATCACCTGGAGCGGATTTTGCAGAGGGCGGCTTGGGATGGCAACAAGGAGAAACGTTCCTTTACCAAAGGTCTAGGTCCGCTCCAGATCCTTTCGGCTGAGGCGTTTATTTCAGGCTCTGGGCGAGTTTTCGCCATTGCTGGACGGGAGGTCCAGACGCAGCATCATCTCATCGGTGGAGGTGAAGCCGAGCTTTTCATGCAGCGGTTTGCCTTGTGGCGAGGCGTGCAGAACCACCGTCGGTACGCCGCGTTTGCGGCACACCTCGAGAGCGGCCTTCATGAGCTGCAGCGCATATCCTTTGCCCCGTTGGGCGTCGGCTGTGTAGAGGTTGAGGATGTACGCTCGCAGGGGTTGTGGATCCATCCAGTGCGGCGGGAAATCGGCGAAGAAAATACCCACGCCGGCAACGATTTCGCCCGCCTCTTCAAGGAACAATCCGAGATAGCGCCCATCGGCAAGCCGCTCCGCAACCCATGGTTGGAAGCTCGCGTCCGTGGCGTTCAGATCTGCCTCCGAGGCGAAGCCATTGTCGGAAAACATGTGATGACGATGCGCGGTGATGAGAGCGGCGTCCTGCGGGGTGGCATACCTGAGCGTCGGCATACGCCGAGGGTACAACTCGGGCCGAAACGGGACGCATCTGGATTCGGCCATCCGAGCAGGAGTTTCTTACGACGCTCCGTGGAATAAAGCTCGGCAAAATAATCCTACGCAGGATCGACTTTTCACTTTTCCTACAGGGGAATCGTGGTAGCGTTCTTCTCAACGCAGGAAGACGCTCCTTCGAGCGCCCTTCTTCCCTACGACGTGGCACCGTTGCACGAAGAGCTGCTCCCGCCGGCGAATTGTCTCGCGGCGATGGAGTAAGGCTCCTGGAAAGGATGTGTAGTATGACGAAGCATGTTTCCTGGATGGGGTTGGTGGGGTGTGCGCTGGGAATGGGAACGGCGCATGCGGATGTAATCTACGACGTTACGTTGACGTCTACGCAGGGGAAAGGGCAGCACACGGGTACGATCACCCTGAACCAGGCACCGCCCGCGACAGGCACTGTGGTCTACCAGTTCCTACAGCCTTTTGTTGATTTGGGACACACGCCTGGTTACGACATCACTGGCTTCAACCTGTACGGCTACTCTGCTCCCGGCCCGTACTATAACGATTTCGGGGGTGCGGTGTCGTTCGTATATGCGGATGGAACGCCTAGCCTTGATTTTTATATTAGTTACCGAGACGGAAGCTCCGAATTGGCAACCGAACACGAGTTTAAAGTGAGTGCAGACACATATTCCCATGGTGATCTTAGCTTTCCTTATGGCCATAGCCCTGCCTATTTCACCTATGACGCGGGTACGGTAGAAATCGTACCGGAGGGGACTGCCGTGACCCCTGAGCCGAGCAGTGTCGCGCTGCTCGGTACGGGTTTGGTTGGGCTTGCGGTTTTATCGCGGAGGCGGTTCGCCATCGGCTGAACCGATGCGGTTAAGGCTCTTTGGAAAGGATGTGTAGCATGGCGAAGCATGTTTCCTGGATGGGGTTGGTGGGCTTTGCGCTTGGAATGGGAACGGCGCATGCGGATGTGGTCTATGACTTGACGCTGACGTCTACGCAGGGATACGGGCAGCACAAGGGTACGATTACGCTGAACCAGGCACCGCCCTCGACAGGCACCGTGTCATACCAGATCCCAAACCCTTCGATTGACCTGGGGCACACGCCTGGTTACGACATCACAGGCTTCAACGTATCCGGCTTCACGCAGTTCGGCGTTAGCAGCTTTTCTCTCCCAAGGCCTTATAACTCCCTTGAGTATACCGAGGCGCTGATAACATTTACGGATGGAGCGCCCTATCTTGACGTTGTTATTGAAGGCAACTTCTTTGATCACCCATACAACGGGGATGATTACGAATTCTTGCTGAGTACAAGCACTTATGCCTACTCCGACCTTGAAGGGGTCCATGACAATTATTATTACCGCTACGACGAAGGTACCGTAACAATCACACCGGAGGGGAGTGCCGTGACCCCGGAGCCCAGCAGTGTCGCGCTGCTCGGTACGGGCTTGGTTGGGCTTGCGGTTTTATCGCGGAGGCGGTTCGCTATCGGCTGAACGGGCGTGTTCTTATGCTTCGAGCAAGCATCTTCTGCTACTCTCGATAAACCATGCCCAAAGCTTTAATCCTGCCCGGCCTCCTGCTGGCGAGTTTCGCCGTTTCCGCCCAGACCGCAACCTCGCCCGGTGCTACTGGGGACCTCACGGCGCGCGTGACGCGGCAGAACGCCCTGTTTGAAGCGTTCTACCAGAACAATCTGCGCAATCATCCGGAGCAGGCAACTTCAGTAGGCGATCTGCGCTACAACGCGCAGCTCGGGGATGTGTCGCTGGCGGGCATTGCGCGGGAGCATGCGGAGGCGGACGACTTTCTGCGGCAGCTGCAGACAATCTCGCCCGAGGGCATGAGCGACAGCGATGGCTTGTCGCATGCAATGCTGGTGCGGCAGTTGAAAACCGGCGACGAGAGCTATGCGCTGAAGAACTACGAGATGCCGGTGAATCAGCAGAACGGCGTGCACACGGCGCTGGCCGACTTGCCGCTTGCGGTGCCGCTGGACTCTGTGGGGCATTATGAGGACTACCTTGCGCGGCTGCACCAGATTCCGCGGGTACTGAGTCAAACGGCGGAAGTGATGCGCGCGGGTGAGCGTGACGGGCTGATGCCGCCTAAGTTCATTCTGGAGAAAATTCCCGGGCAATGCGACGGCATCATTGCAGCCGATCCATTTCTGTTGCCCCTAAAAAAGTTTCCTGCCTCGTTCAGCGCTGAAGAGAAGCAAAAGTTGACGGCGGAGATGACAAGGGTCGTCAACGACGAGGTCTTGCCGGCCTACGCGAAGTTTGCGGCCTTTGTGCGCACGGACTACGCACCGCATGGAAGAACGAATCTTTCGATTTCGAGCCTGCCCGATGGAAAGGCGCGGTATGCGTTTGCGGTGCGGCAGATGACGACGCTGGACGTTCCGCCGGAGCAGGTGCACCAGATCGGTTTGGATGAGGTAAAGCGCATTACGGCGGAGATGACGACGCTGGCGCAGGGTCAGGGCTATGCGGACCTGGCAAGCTTCCGTGCGGCAGTGAACGCCGATCCCCGATGGAAGCCCAAGACTGAACAGCAGATTGTGGACGACTTTCGCCACTACATCGAGCAGATGGAGCCGCGGTTGCCGGAGCTGTTTACGCTGTTGCCGAAATCCCCGGTGACGGTGGAAGCGATTCCGAATTTTGCCAAGGCGGAGGCGACACACTACGTGGCGGGTTCGCCCGACGGCAAGCGGCCCGGGCGCGTGGTGGTGGCGGTGGCGGACCCGACCGCGCGCACCCTTGTGCTGGATGAGGCGGTGGCGTACCACGAGGGCGTGCCGGGACACCATGACCAGATCAGCGTGGCGCAGGGTATGACGAATCTGCCCAAGTTCCGGAGGCGCGGAGGATATTCTGCCTATACCGAAGGATGGGCGCTATATGCGGAGCAGCTGGGCAAGGAGATCGGCTTTTATCAGAACCCCGTGTCGGACTACGGTCGGTTGAATTCGGAGTTGTTTCGCGCGGTGCGCCTGGTCGTGGATACGGGCATTCACAACATGGGCTGGAGCCGCGAACAGGTGATCGAGTACATGCATAGCAACGATGTGAACGACGCGGTGGCGCAGACCGAAACGGATCGCTACATTGCCTGGCCGGCACAGGCCTTGGCGTACAAGATGGGGCAATTGGAGATTCGCAAGCTGCGTGAGCGGGCGAAGGTGCAGCTGGGCCCGAACTTCAATATCCGCACTTTCCATGACGAGATCATCGATGGCGGCGCGATGCCGCTGGATCTGCTGGACGCACGGGTAACGGCGTGGATCCGGAGCCAGGCCCCGGCGAACGCGGGGGCGACAAACGGCGGTGCGCACGGGCAGTAAGCGAAGGCGCATCATGTTTTTCAGTCGGCCCTGGTAAAAGATAACGGCAGCAAAACGCAGATTCCCTACGGGAACGACAACCAAAGAGAGAAAGCCTAGATATGGCCGTTGGTGGTTTGCACGAGGTGGGACCCGAGGTGTCCAGGACGGAGGGCCAGACGTACACGGCCGCGCTGATCCTGATGGTGTCGCTGTACTTCGGCATCGGTTTCATCACGGCGATGAACGACGTTCTGGTGCCGCATTTCAAGGATCTGTTTCACCTGTCGAATTTTCGTGCGCTGCTGGTGCAGTTTGCGTTTTTCGGCGCCTATTTTCTGCTGTCCCTGCCCTCGGGTTGGATCGTCGGCAGGATCGGATACAAGTCTGGCATTTCGGTTGCGCTGGCGGTGATGGGTTGCGGTCTGCTGTTGTTTTTGCCGGCCTCGGTGCTGATCACCTATCCACTATTCCTGCTGGCGTTGTTTGTCGTCGGTTGTGGGCTGGCGCTGCTGCAGGTGGCGATCAACCCTTACCTGGGCGCCCTGGGCTCACCGGAAACGGCGGCCTCGCGCTTGAATCTTGCGGGCTTTTTTAATTCACTGGCCGGCACCATCGCACCCAAGGTAGGCGCGGTGTTTATCTTTATCGCGGCCGGCGCAAGCGCGGCGGCCCTGGCGCGATCGGTGCGTACACCCTACTTGGTTCTGGCCGTCTTGGCCTTTGCGATGGCGGCGCTGACCCGACTGGTACACCTGCCGGCGGTGTTGGCGGCCACGCCCAACCGCACCGAGGCGCTGGGAGGAAGTGCCTGGCGATTCCGGCATTTGCGCTTCGGCGCGCTGGCGATTTTCACCTATGTCGGCGCGGAGGTGGCCATCGGCAGTCTGCTGATCAACTACCTCGGGCAGCCCTCCATGGGCGGCATGAGCCATAGCCGGGCGGCCCATTACGTTTCGTTGTACTGGGGCGGCGCGATGGTGGCACGGCTGATCGGGTTTTTCGCTTTGCGGCGCGTACGCCAGGCGCATGCGCTTACCTTTGTGTCCGTGCTTGCGGCCATCTTCATCACGGTTGCCATGGTGGGGCATGGACCTGCCGCGCTTTGGGCGCTGGTTTCCTGCGGCCTGTTCAATTCGGTGATGTGGCCCTGCATTTTTCCGATGTCGCTCGAAGGCTTGGGCGGCTTTACAAGCCAGGCCTCGGGCCTGTTGGTGACCATGGTGGTTGGCGGCGCAGTGATCCCGGAAATCCAGGGATGGGTAGCCGACCGTTTCGGCTATCAGCACAGTTTTGGGATCGTGCTGGCGTGTTACCTGTACGTTTTGTTCTTTGCGCTTTACGGACATAAACCGGCGCGGAGACTTGAATCCGCACTGGGGCCCGCTGCCGTGCTTTAGGAAAGTCTGAACAAATCGCTCCACCTGTCGAATTTTCGTTCTGTGCGCCAGGCATAGCCGTTCTCCTGAAGATATACAGCGAAGAAGGGCTGCTCGCGCCGGTTTTCCTTCAGGAAAAGCGGCATTGTCCAGCTTTCGACGCCACGGTCTCAGAGGAACTGCTCTAAACTGCTTTCAGTGAGGGTCAGCTCCGACTCCGTCAAGAATGAGCGAAATGTGCGGAAGCGTAGCTGAGCAGGAGGTTGCGGTGCCCGGTGGCGCAATCGTCGCCCTTGGGATCGATCTGGGTGGGACCAGCATCCGGGTGGGGCTGTACGACCGCGCGATGCAGCTTTTGGACAGTCACACCACGGCCACACGGGTGGCCGATGGACCGCAGTCGGCCGTGGATTTTCGCTAACCCGGAACGGTGGCCGGAGCATGTCAACGGTAGACAGAACCGAAGGGGTGGCGCAATTTCAACTGCGGGGAACCCTTCCCGAGATGCCGTCAGCGGTCCTGTGCACTGCGTGCGATTGTCTAGCGAGCACCAAACGAGCGTTACCGGAATGAGCTTTTAGGTTACTGATGAGCAGCAAAGATGTGTTGAGGGCTACGAATTTTCTCCCTATCTACAACCTCCGGGTGATATGGTTGCCTCCATCTGGACTGTTGTCCCTTTTGAGGTTCTGAAATGAAATTGACTCCTTTTCTGTTTGCGGCGCTTGCTTTGGCCACCGTGGGTTCGACCGCTGCGCGGGCCGACACCTTTACTTTCAGCTTCGGCACCGCCGGTGTGGATCCGTTCAACGGCTCCGGCATTCTGACTGCGTCGAGCATCGCACCCGGAGAGTTCCTGATCACCGCTGTAACCGGCACGACAAACACCGGCAATGGAACGGATCGTGTGATCGCCGGCCTCGACCCTGTGAACACATTTGAGGCGAATGACAACCTTCTTTTTATGAGTCCTGGGGTCTCTTTTTTCGATCTTTTCGGTTTTTCCTACCGCTTGGCAAATGGCGCCACGGTGAACCTGTTCGACACGAACGGTGAAATTCTGAAGCGCACGTCGGGCGTGATCGTATCCGAGAATGTGCCCATCAACGTTACAGCCGTGACGCCGGAGCCAAGCAGCATGCTTCTGCTGGGTACCGGAATGTTGGGCACGTTGGGCGTGCTCCGCCGGCGTTTAACGGCGTAAGGGGCGCGAAATTCAGCACGCGAGGAGGTCGCCGGTTGCGGTGGCCTTTTCCCTTTTGTGAAGGCATCTGTTTTCCGAGTCGAGAAGGCTGCGACAAAACTCTCCCGCCGCCATCCAACGATTGAGGAATTCATTGCATGCCAAACGCAACTGCTGCGGTAACCACGTTCAAACTGGGCGGAGAACTCGCCGTCAACCGCCTGGGCTACGGCGCCATGCGCATCACCGGCGAAGGCATCTGGGGCGAACCCAAGGACCGAGACGCTGCCAAACGAGTGCTGCAACGCGCGGTGGAGTTGGGCGTGAACTTCATCGACACCGCGGACAGCTACGGTCCAGCGATAAGTGAAACGCTGATCGGCGAGGCGTTGGCGCCGTACAAACCGGGCGTTGTGATTGCGACCAAGGCCGGACTGGTGCGGACTGGCCCGAACAAGTGGTTGCCCGTGGGCAGACCCGAATATCTGCAGCAAGAAGTGGAAATGAGCCTGCGTCACCTGAAGCTGGAACGGTTGGACTTGTGGCAGCTGCATCGCATCGATCCCAAAGTGCCGGTGGAAGAATCGCTGGGCACGATCAAGAGGCTGCAGGGCCAGGGTAAGATTCGGTTCGTGGGCCTGAGTGAGGTCTCGGTCGAGCAGATAGAGCAAGCCCGCAAGACGGTAGCGATTGCAAGCGTACAAAACGAGTACAACATCACCAATCGCAAAAGCGAAGCGGTGCTGGACTACTGCGAAAAGAACGAAATTGCTTTCATTCCGTGGTTCCCGGTGGCGGCCGGCAAGCTCGCCCAGCCCGGCGGCAAGCTGGATGCGATGGCAAAGAAGCACGATGCGACCGTGGCGCAACTGTCCCTGGCATGGCTGCTACATCGTTCGCCCGTGATGCTGCCGATTCCGGGAACGAGCTCGGTGGAGCACCTGGAAGAGAACATGAGAGCTGCCGACGTGCAGCTGAGCGATGCCGAGTGGGCGGAGTTGGAAGCCGCGACGAAGCAGTAACCGCTGTGCAGGGCTGACCGAACTTCGGCGTTCGCCTGCCATGCGTCCTGGACTTGAATGACTCAAAATGAGACTGGAGAAAGTGATGAGCCTTACTCTGAACGCGAAGGAAACCGCCCTTGTGCTGATCGATCTGGAGAACGGTATCGTGGGTCACGACACGAAACCGTACGCCGCCAAGGATGTGGTTGCAAAATCTGCCAAGCTGGCTGAAGCTGTGCGCCAGGCGGGTGGAACGGTGGTGTATGTTCACGTGCTGCTGCATGAAATTGCGCGGGCGCCGGCCGACACGCCAATGTTCCAACCGGGCAACACGCCACCACCGGCGCAGCTCTCCGAATTGGTCCCCGAGGCTGGCTACCAACCCGGAAAAGATGTGTTGATCACAAAGCGGCAATGGGATGCGTTCCCGGCCACGAACCTTGACCAGGCGCTGCGCCGCCGCGGGATCAAGACGGTGATTATGGGTGGAATTGCGACCAACATGGGGGTGGAGTCCACGGCGCGTTCGGCGCAGGGTTTGGGGTACCACCTGGTGTTCGCCGAGGACGCCATGACGAGCGTTTCAGCGGAAATGCATGCCTTTGCCACGGCGAAGCTCTTCCCGATCATCGGTAACGTGCGTTCCGCTGACGAGATTGCGGAAGCGCTGAAGGGATAGCGGAGTTAGATTACCGGCCCGCCCAAGCTAGGCGAAGGTATCCATGCTAGCCAAGGCAGGCCGGTGTCGCTTCGAGTTCGGCGCTGCGGTCGCTGGAGTCGGCTGCGGCTTCCGGATCTTCCGTATTTGTGTGGATCGCTTCACGGTCGCGATGGGCGAAAAACGCCTCGATGCGGTCCATCACCTCTGTTCCTCGCTTGGCCTCGAAAATTTGCCTGCGCAATGTCGCACCGCCAGGAACGCCATGCGTGAACCAGCTGGCAAACTGCTTCATCTTGCCGATGGTTTCGCGCTGTGCGCTTTCATGGTCGCGGCGCAAGCGCTTGGCGGGATCACTGTCATCGCGTACAGAGACAGTGGGATGCTCGGCCAGTTCCGCGAGGAGGCGGCTGAAATAGTCGCGGATCATGCGGTAGCGATCGGCATCCGTGGGCTTGTTGTAGTGCCCGACGCCGTCGTTTCGGCGGGACGCGGTGTACTGGGCGATTTGGCGAAAAATCCACGGGTTGGCCGGGGCGGCACGACCGATCATGACGGCGTCACAGGCGGTGGCGGCGACCATGGCGGCGGCGTCCTCAGGCGTACGGATGTCGCCATTCCCAATAACGGGAATGCTCACGGCATCTTTGACGGCGGCGATCCACTCCCAGCGGGCCTCGCCGGTGTAACCCTGTTCGCGCGTGCGAGCGTGGAGAGCGACAGCGTCCAGGCCGCAGTCCTGAGCCATTTTGGCCAGTTCGACGCACACGATATTGCTGTCGTTCCAGCCCATGCGAAACTTCACCGTGAACGGAATGGCAACGGCCGCGCGAACCTGCTCGAAGATCGTGCGAATGAGCGGCAAATCCCGCAGGAGGCCCGAGCCCCCGTTGCAGGCGACGACGCGCTTGGCCGGGCAGCCGAGGTTTAGATCGATGATGTCGAAGCCCTCGTCCTGGCAAATGCGGGCACTTTCGGCCAGCGTGACAGGATTGGATCCGAAAATCTGCGCAGAAATCGGATGCTCGTCCTCATAATAGGTGAGATAACGCTTCCGCTTGATGGCGCGCATACGGCTGAGACCGTCGGCGGAGGTGAACTCGGTCATGATCAGGCCGCAACCCGAGTGCTCATTGGTGGTTTCGTCGTCGACGTCGGCGGTGTTCGTGGTCGTGTCCGGCGAGAACATTGAGGCGTTCTTGATAAAGCGGCGAAACACGGTGTCCGTGACGCCGGCCATAGGGGCCAGCACCGTTGCCGGGGCGATGCGTACGCCGCCGATGCGCAGTTCGGGAGGAACGCTGGCGGCGCTCGCGTTTTGCCGTTGCGATTCGGCGTCTTCAGGTTTTAGCCAATATTTGTCGGTCATCGGATCTGTTAAGAGCTCGAACAGGTTCTACGGAGGGTGTTTAGGTTCTCTCCCTCATAGGTCTCGTACAAAAGGCATGGGCACGTCTCAAGAGGAAAGGCCTCTGCGCTGGGCAGAGGCCTTTGGCGGTTGTGATTGACACCGAATCTTCTACTTGCCTGCGCCGGCTTCGGCCTTCTTGGCATCGGTGGCCGCGAACTTGCGCCGGAAGCGCTCGATACGGCCAGCGGTGTCGACCAGCTTCTGCTTGCCGGTGAAGAACGGGTGGCAGGCGGAGCAGATTTCAAGGACGATGTCTCCCTTGTGGGTGGAGCGGGTCTGGAAGTTGTTGCCGCACGCGCAGCGAACGACGGTATCGGCGTATTTGGGGTGAATGCCTTCCTGTGCCATGGTGAATCCTTTCGATAGCTTTCCCGTCGCAGAGTGGTTTCGCTTGCCGTCGCGCTTGAGACCGAGAGCTAAAAGCGGATTGACGACATCGAAGTTCCTGTCACGCTGCGGCTTGGGCCCCGACTCACGGGGCCTCAGGCGCTGAAGATTAGAGTAGCATCTTCGATTTCGGTTGCAGGTTGCATGGCGAGCGGCATGCGACGTATGGCCCGGAAGCCTGCGATTGAGGTACCTTGGAAGCGCAACCGGTGGCGGCCGGCGCGCTTCTTTCGCCGTCTGTGCGGTCCATTTACCCGTTCGTTGAAGGAGACATCCACATGCAGCACAAGGGGATACAGCACGATGAAAGCATGCAGCACGGCGCGGGCAGCCAGCACAGGCCGACGGCCAATGAGCGTTTGCTGGAGGGCACCTGGAGCGCAAAGCTTGGAGTGTTCGCGGACAAGTGGTGGCCTCTTTTTGTGATCGGCTTCGGAACCGTGTTTATTTTTGGGATTCCTACGCAGTAGAGGCTGGTTTCCTCGTCAGGCGTCGAAGGAGGACGGGGGAGAAGGTGGCCAGGCCGGCGACGATTTCGAAGACGGTTAAGGTTCTTGCCGAGTGATTTACGGCGAAGGTGGCCCAGGCGGTAAGGATCCAGAAAGCCAGGTTGGCCGAAGCGGCGAGGTAGACCCAATCGGAGAACTTGTGCTGGTCGCGGACGAAGTCCATGCTCCGCAGCGGCGGGAACGGTGTGTTCGGCGTGACTGTGCGGCGGAGCAGAACCACCGGTGCGAGATTGAGGACGAGGACCAGGGCGGTCCAGGCCAAGGCCTGGAGCACGGGCGGCCAGGTGACCGGGGGCCAGGGCTGGACCGAACCGATGTAGGGGAATTGTGGCTGGATCCAATGCGTGAGAGCTACCGTGACCAGCACGTTGAGGGTAGCGCCGGCGTTGACGAGGGCGGGAAAGTGGCCCATGTCGGCCAGACGGTCCATCCGGTTAAGCGGTTTGTCGGCAGAGTGCATAGATTTCTCCATGGTATGCCGGGCGAGGACGCGCCGCTTCCGATTGCCACAAAGTGGTTTGGGAGGGGTACCCTGCCCCCCCCCCCGGTACCTTCGCTTAAAGTCTTCGATCCAAAAACTTTAGGCAGGGTTTTGCTGCGCTACTCGTGCAGGGCGCCCTGCGGGGTGAACTGGGTGTAGGTGCTCAGCAGGGCGTTTGCGTCGTCGGTTGCACGGGTGGAGGGACGGTGCGGTGCGCTGTGAGGCTGGTTGGCCTTACCTGGGGTAGCGACGACTTGTCCGCGGCGGCGGCGGGCGTTGCCCTCGTGCAGCGGAAGGGTGCCGGGTGGCGTGGTTTCGGTGAAATGAAGTTGCTTCATGATGTTGCCCCCTGTGTTGCGGTTTTGGCGTGAACCGGACGCAAAAATGGGCTGCCTTTCGGAGGCAGCCCCGGTACGCCGGGTTCACTTCCTCCAGTCTAGGGAAGGGCGGGAATGGATGTGCAACGGGCTGCGGAGTTGGAGTTGCCCTTGTGCCGGTGGCAGTGTCCTTTGGAGCATAGGGGCCGTTTGTATCGTCTGTGATGCGAGGAAGTTTATCCGCTGTATCGCGAAATTTTGTGCAGCTGCGAGCGAAATACAGGGGTCTCTCCGCTTCGGCTTCGCCTCCGGTCGAGATGACGGCTTGTAGGTACTGGGAAGGGATTCGCCATGGAAGGGGCTGGTAACTAGCGGAGGAGTGACCAAAGTTTTGTACGGGAATTCCACACAAACATTAGACTGGGCTGGCGGGAGGTGCTTCCGGGCACCGATAGTTTCGTGATGCGCTGGCGGGTGCCCTGCGAGGCAGCACCCGCACTTTTTATTTGCGCATGGCACTGGATTCCGCGGGCTTCATTACTTTTGCCGCACCCTGGACCCGGTGCGGAGTGGGCTTGGGCCCGGATTTGGCGTCGGCTATAGTGGGAACAGCGTTCTATGCTCGATCTGCGCCGAAAGCACCGTCTCCTTTCCGTTGCCGCCGTGCTCGCGTGCTCGCTTATGTCGCTTACGGGCTGCGGCGGAACGGTGATTTCCGGCCTGGGTACCAGTGTGGCGAGCTTGCCGACAGAGGACCTGCAGGGACCCTGTCTTTACGATTTGCAGCTTGCAACGGCAGGAGCGGCGGCAGGAGCAGCGGCCGCGAGTACAGCAGCCAATACGGCAGCGGTGACACAGGCCGGCGTATTGGTGATTTTCGAACGGGGCGACAGCGCGAACCTGTACAACGACAGCGCCGTGCAGGCGATGGCGCAACAGTTCCACCTGGCGATGATGTTTGCGCGACAATGCAATGCGCGGTCAACCGGCGATCTCCAGCCCGATGCCACCAAGGGACCGGGCCGCGCCTTGGTTGCGGCACTTTCGCAGCTAAGCGCATCGACGGGACATCGGGAGCTTGCGACGGCGCCTTTGATCCTGTACGGATTTTCGGCAGCCGGTGTGCTTACCGCGACGCTTACCAATGCGTACCCGAGCCGGGTGCTGGGAGCCATTCCCTATGCGGCGGGTGCGGTTAGCTACAACCTGGACGACCTGGTTGTGAGCAACGGTGCTGCCGGGGTTCCGATGCTGATCCTGGCGAATGCGCAGGATGTCCATTCGGGAACGCAGCGCAATTTGAGCCTGTTCCAGCGAGGTTCGGCAAAGGGTGCACCGTGGGCGTTTGCTGTGCAGAAGGCGACCGGCCACTGCTGCACCTCCACAGGACGGGACGTGATCATTGCGTGGGTGACGTCCCTGCTGCAAACGCAGACGACCACGGGTGCCAACGGCCAGGCGGCGCTGAACCCGATCGCAACGCCAGCGCCGGCAACGGTTCGTTTCCTGTGCGCTCCCAATGGCGTGATCGACGCCATTGGAAACATCAATTGCCAGTTTGCTTCGGCCAGCATTCTGCCTTCGACGGCGGGTGGACCCACCGCGAGTTGGTTGCCGGGTTCGGCGGCCGCGACGGCCTGGCTTACCTGGGTGACCAACACGGGAACCAACTAGGGGAGACTTCCCCATCGCTGTGCGGGCAGCCGGACGGTTGGTTCCCTTCGGGGAATGACAGAAAAAAGCGGAAACCTCGCCAGAGCGGACATCGATCCGAGCGTCCCGAGGTGTATCGATGCCGCGAGCAGACCCCAGAGATCCTTCGCTACGCTCAGGATAACGGCGACCGACTACACCTTGATGCACAGCCTGAAGAGGAAATGCCGTCAGGGCAGATGGGTTTTTACGGCGTTTGCAAAAAGGGTGGAGGCGACCGGCACGGACTCGGGTCGGACGTGGGCGTAGTATGGGTCGCCCGCAAAAGATTCGGCGGGCATCAGCTTGGGTTGTGCAGCGCCGAGACTCGCGAAGGAACGCGTGGACACATCCGCGCTGTTGATGCAGGAAGGAATGGGCGCCAGGTAAACGGCCACCCGCGTGCCCGGGGTTGTGTACCGGCGCACAAGCGCGCGTACGGACTCGCTTCCAGTGTTGGCGATGTAGTTTTCAGGAATTTTGCATGAAGCGTCGAGTGGAAAGAACGGCTCGCGGTACTCCGCATGTCCCAAAGCCGCTTCGGTGCTTTCCTCGCGATCTACGTGGTGCAGTTTGCCGGTCGCCATTTTTGGGCCGAAGGTGCTGTACAGGCGAAGTGGAAATTCAAGCAGTTCCAGGGGATGATGCAGTCCAAAGGCGGCAATTTCGCGTCCGCTCATGTGGCGGAACATCATCTCTTCGCCTTCAAACAGGCGGCCGTAGGCGGTGTGATTGAAGTCGAGATTCCAGGCAGAGAAGTAGAAGACGATGAGCCGGGGCTGGCGATTGTGCGCCAGGTATGCACGCAGGGGTTTATCGCCCGTGACGGGAATACTTCCGACCGTATCGGGAAGAACAACGGTTTTGACCCCGAGTTCCGCATTCACGATGCGGGGATCGATGCCGAAGAAGGCGCTGGAGTCTCCGAAAACGACGACGTCCGCGTCGGCCTTGCTGTTGTAGGGGTACTCCAGCATGGGGCCCCATTGCGACGTTGCCCAATGCTCATAGGAAGGGAGGCAAACGAGCAAAAAGGCGAAGGGGTAAAGCAGGGCGGGGATAAGCAAAACGCCCCACAGGTACCGCGCATAGGAAAGAGTTTGCGGACGCGCGACCGGCGTTGCACTGACCGGGACGTCGTCCCATGAAATGGGGTGCCGCTCTTGTAGGGTCGCCATGATCATCCTGCCGATACAGAGCTGAACGCGAGCGTTGTTCAGAATTGGAAGTACAAAAACGTGGTGGGAATTTCCATTTTGACCAGCACGAAGAACAGAAACAAGCCGAGTACGGCGCTCCAGGCGAGGCTGGGTTGCCAGAGGATGCGAAGCTTGCTTTCTTGAATGTCTGATGCGGTGAGCTCGAGAGCGGGTTTGAAGCGGGCGAGAATCTGTTGCGTGTTAGGAAAACACCACACAAGGATGAGCCCGGCGAGGATGGGAAGCAACGCTGTGACGGAGGGATGGTACTTCCCGGTGGCTTGCCCGCCGTGCCGGCCTGCCATGCCGGCGAGCATGGCGGCGGCGGAGCGCACACCGGTTGCCCGGAAGAAAATTTGGGCAACGATGACCGCACCGAAGGTAAGCAGGACGCGGCCCCCATGGCTGAAGGAGCGGAGGGCGGCGTTCTTTGTAAAAAAGGCAAGGGGACGATTGGCGCGGAAGATACGCCAACCGTGATTGGCGGTGAGGTACACCGCGTGCAGAAGGCCGAAGACAAAGAATTGCAGGCCCGCGCCGTGCCAGATGCCGGCCAGAAGAAGTGAAAGCGTGGTGGGAAAAGCGATCATGCTGAGGAAGCCGGCAGGGGTGGCCATGGCTTTGCGCGTGATTTTTTTGCCCTGTGCCGCACGACGGCGGCTGACCCAAAGCGACAACGGATTGTAGAGATAGGAATTGATGTAGCGCGTGAGCGTGATGTGCCAGCGCTGCCAGAAATCGATGATGCTGGCGGCTTTGTAGGGCGAGCTGAAGTTCAGGGGAAAGTCGATGGAGAACATGCGCGCCAGGCCGAGGGCCATGTCGGAATAGCCGGAGAAGTCAAAGTAGAGCTGGAGAGCGTAGGACAGAGTGCCGACCCAGGCGGCGAGGGTGCCGATGCCCGCGGTGTTGGAAAAGGCGGCGTCGGCCAGAAGCGCGAAGCGGTCTGCGAGAAGGACTTTTTTGCTGAGACCAAGGATGAACCAGGAGAAGCCGACGGCAAGATCATCGACACGCAAACGGTAATCGCGGTCGCGCTGAAACTGCGGCATGATTTCGGCATGATGCAGGATGGGGCCGGCAATCAGATGGGGAAAAAAGGTGGCGAACAACGTGTAACTCGGGAGGTCCTGCTGAGCGGCTTCGCCCTGCTGTAGATCGATCAGATAGGCGATCTGCGTGAAGGTGAAGAAAGAGATCCCGAGCGGAAGGAAAACGTTATCCCAATGCATGGAACGATGGGTGATGGCGGCGATGAAGTTGAAAAAGGGGAACAGGTATTTGTAGTAGCAGAGGGCTGCGAGATTGATGGCGACCGCGCCGCCCAGGAGCAGCGGTGTCGGAAACAGGTTGGGAATTTTTCTGCTGATCAAGGCGCCCGCGACGTAGTTGAACAGGATGGAGGCGCAGAGCAGAAGCAGAAACGCCGGACGCCAATAGCCGTAAAAGGCCAGCGAGGCGATCGACAACCAGATGACCACGGCACGCCGATGCCAATGCGCCGCGATCTGGTACCCGATCAGGGTGAGGGGAAGATATGCGAAAAGGAATATGTACGAGTTGAATAGCACGTTCGCTTCCCCTCTGCCCCCCCGGTACGGGCTGTTTTAACGAGCGTGCTTTCTCGTTAGCGTTTAGACGAGTTCCGCGGCGATCCCTTTGGCGGTCAACTTCTCTTCGACGAGCGCCGCCAGGTGACCGACGTTGTGCAAGGATTCAAGCTCGAATGTTTTGAAGCGAATTTTCAAGCGCGACTCGATGGAAACCACAAGTGTGACGTGATTGGCTGAATCCCAGTCGCGGATGTCGGCGGCGGTGGTTTCCGGGGTGAGGACGATGGTGTCATCGTCGAACACTTCCCGAAAGATGCCGGTCAACTCGCGATAGACATGGACGTTCCCCATAGATCTCCCTCAACGACATGGATGTGCGTAGGCGTTTCTGTATAGTTTTGGAGCGGCAACACCCAATGCGTGGTGCCGTCGTCCATCGCCTCCTGCAGAGTGAAGCCGAGACGACCGTAGTGATCGCGGACCATTTCATTTTTCGCGGAGGGACGGTACACGCCGATGAGATGGGTGCAGCCCACGGCGGAGGCACGGGCGCAAAGCAGATTCAGGGTGGCTGCCTCCACCTCGCGGCCGAGCACGCGGCAACTCATGAGCCAGGTATCGATGCGGAGCCCTGCGTCCTCGGTGCGGAAACCGATGATGACGCCGATCATTCCGTTGTCGCCATGGACATCGGTGAGCCGGAGTTGCAGGGTGAGGGCCGAAGGATTGCGCATCACCGTGCGCAGGTCGGCGTCCGTGTACCGCTGGGTGGTGAGGTTGAACTGGTTGGTTTTCCCGATCAGCTGCAGGATCCGCTTGAACCCAAGTTCGTCGAAAGCCGTGCAGGCGAGCTGCATTTCGAGACCGCGAAGATAGCTGCCAAGGTCTGTGGAGGTTTGACGCAGGGCCTCGCGACCGGCGTTCGCGCGATACAGTTGGGTACGCTCGCGGTCTTCGTCGGTGATCTCGACGGCCTCGAAATAGCCTGCGCCCGCGAGACAGCGTACATAGCTTTCCGGATCTTCCGGCAGCTCCGGAACGGCGACCATCGGCAATTCGCTGCGAATGAGGCGGCGCTCGGCGGGATTGTCATCGACGAACACGAGCGCGTCCAGCCCGAGGTTCAGGGTTTGGGCGATGTGCCGCAGGTTAGCCGCCTTGTCCTGCCAGTTGGCAACAAAACAGGCGATATCGGCGGTACGGAGCAACATTTCCGGATGCGTTTCGAAGGCAGCGACGGCGTTGGCGTGATCGTTTTTTGAACACACGGCGAGAATGACCCCGCGGGCGGCAAGTTGGCGAACGTAATGCTGAAAGGCAAGAAACGCCTCGCCGGTTGGACTGCCCTGGCCGAGGACGATGCCTTCGACGCCGTCGTCGCCGAGGACGCCGCCCCAGAGCGTGTTATCGAGATCGAGGACGAGGCATTTTGCGCTGCGGCCTCGGAGTGCGGCAATCAGCCTGCCCAGTTGATCGCCATAGAGCACAGAGGCGCGCGGATGCACTTCCTGCTTCGCGGAATACCAAAGCGAGGGTTCAAACCAGGCGTCGATGCCACTTTCCGCGGCCCATCGATCCACGCTCAGGAGGGCGACGTGGTTCTCGCGTGCGCGCTCCCGTAGCTCTGCGTTCAGTTGCAGAAGAAGGCTGGACTGTGAGGTGGGGAGGCGGTCTTCGTTGTTGCCCATCACCGGCGGGAAACGCGGCAAAGCGGTTTGCTGAATCACGGTGCAACCGAGGGCTTCCTGCGCGAGCTGCCAACAACCCTGCAGAGTGGCGAGTGAATCCGCGATGCCGGAGGCCCCGACGGGCACGAGGTGCGCGGCATCGAAGGCAAAGCAGACGATCTCCGGCCGGAACCGGTAGAGAGCGGATGCGGGATCGGCCAATTCCTGGCGGTACAGACCGTACGGCCCGGTGTAGATTTCCAGAAGAAAGCCGCGGCGCAATGCCCCCAGGCGAATGCCCGGTAAAAGGTGAGCCAGGGTGGAGGAACCAAGCAGTGCCAGGCGAACCACGGGCAGACCGGCGGGGGCGCCCGCCGAGGCCAGGTAACGCCCCACGGCTTTATCGAGTTGCCCGGCCTGCACGAAGTCCAGGCGGCTATCGGCCAGGCGCACGAACGCCGAAAAGGCCGCATCGGGCGGCATTTGCCGGGCAGCGTCGAGACTCGCCTTCCAGTCCGGAAGGAAAGGCAACCATGTGAGATCGAGGGACACCTGGGATTCATCCTTCACATATGGAAAATCTTGCCTGCGGTTGGTAAGCGAATCACGCAGGGTCGTTCTTCCTCAGATCGTGCGGAGGCCAGCCTTAAGAAGGAGTTTACCTGAGCGCACAAAAAAATGCTCTTCCGAGGAAGCGCTGGCCGATGCGTGCCCGGCTTCCGTGGCAAGCTTGTCTGTGGGTCCCGCTGGGACTGCCGCACGGAAATTTCGCACGGGAATGGAGGTCCTATGTTTGCGAGATCCCCGGCAGCGGAAAGGTCACCCCAGGATGACTTGGATACGCTGTGCGCGGCGCGGCCGGCGCAAGCGCAAGCGCCGAAGGGGCATGCGGGGCCGAACCGGCGGCTGAACGGATGGGATGCGGCCGGCATGCTGGCAGGTTTTTTGCTGACGCTGACGGTGACCTGCGTGCTTTCCCGTGGCCGCATTTTCTGGGAAGACGAAACGCTCGGCTGGATGTTGCTGCACGACCCTTCCTGGCGCCACATGGTGGAGGTATGGAAAGCGGGTGCGGATGGGGGCGGATTCCTTTTTTACCTCACCGGACGCGGCTGGTTCGCTCTTTTCGGTTCGGCAAACCTTTCGTTTCGCCTGTATTCCTCGACGTGTTTCGGGCTGGCATTCGCCGTGACCTGGGCGGCGGCGCGTCGTTTCTACGGTACCGGGGTGGTTGCGTTTGCGCTGTTCAACACATGGTTTTATAGCCCGCCTTTTACCATGCACATGCGGGAGGGCCGGTTTTACGGGCTGTTCATCCTGAGTGTCTCGCTGGCCGTTTGGCTTGCCCTGGTGCTGGCGGAGACCCCGGAACCGACGCCCCCGAAGTTCTACGCGCTGCTTTTTTGCGCGCATGCGCTGGTCACGACAAGCCACCTGCTCGGCATCGTGTACAGCGCGTTTCTGCTGGCCGCCACCGTCGTGCTGGATCGTTTGGGGCAGCGCTGGCGGCCACGGCTTTACCTGTGCGGCGCCCTGAGTTGGCTGCTGCTGGTGCCGGAGCGCGCCAACATCCTGGCTTCGGCGAACGTGGGCAAGCCGCACTTCTGGACGCGGCCACCGAACGGATGGGATGTTCTCGGCGTCTATACGGCATCGAGCGCGGAGATTACGCTTGTGCTGCTCGGGCTGATTTGCCTTGTGAGCTGCGGCGCGGTCTGGAGCTTGCGCAAGGGACAGGCAAACCCCTTCCGCGCGGCGTACCGGGAGCGACGGCCTGTGTACATTGCCGCGGGTGCCCTGCTGCTGGTGCCGGTCGCCTTTTTGTTGGAAGGCCTGGTCTCTACGTGGCTGTTCAACAATCGCTATCTTCTGCCGGTCACCGTGGGGGTCGTCTACCTGACGGCGGAAGGGTTAGAGCTGGTTCGCTCGCTTGCCCCGGCGCGGGTTTTTCAGCGCTACGGCTCCCTTGTGCGAGGTTTGGGTGGGGTGGCGGTTGCGGGCTGGGTGGCGCTGCTTCTGTTCTGGGTGTTTCACCACGTTGCGGAATTTACGACGTCCACGCGCGAGTACACCGCGGAGCTCACCGCGATGCTGCCCAAGGGTATCCCCGTGGTTTGCGAAGACGCGTTCAGCTTCACCGAACTGGTGGGCCGGCAGCACACCTCCGGGGTGCGCTATACCTTTCTTTTGGACTGGGCGCAAAGTGTGAGCCCGGCGGCGCCGCAGTTGGAAATTACGCAGTACCACCTGATGGAAATCTGGCGAAAGGTGGGGTTTTTTCCGGGATCGATTGAGCCGATCGATGAGTTTTTGAAGGACCACGACACGTTTTTCGTGGTGCATGCGGGGCCGCCCGGACCGACGATCGGCACACCGGAAATCGGCAACCCACTCGCACAGCGCTTTGCGGACAACCCGGCGTACACGGTGCGGCAGTACACGCAGCTGGATCGGCCAAGGGGTGTACGCGATACGGTTTGGCTGGTGAGCCGACGCAAACATTGAAGTCGCCGGGCTTTCGCGAAGACGGCTGCCCGCGAGAACAGCCGTCCCCCTGCCCGACGTGACTCGTTACCCGATCACGCGGTAGTTCAGCCGGAACGGATTGGCTGCCAGCGCGCCCAGCAGGTACCATCCGGTTGCGCCGATGTGGAGCGATGGACCATAGGTGTAGCCGAAGCCCGTATCCATGACACTGGTGGAGGCGACCAGGCCTTCGCCGGGCGGGATCGCCTTGCCGCCGACGGTTTTGCCCGTGCCGAGCTCTGCCTGCGCGTTCATGCATTGCTGGGTCAAGGCTGCGGCTGTTTGCAAGTCCCGGAGCAGGGCGAGAATGTTGTTGCCGCCGCGAAGCACGCGCGCGGCCAGCGCAGCGATGGCATGTCCGGTTCCTTCAAGCCAGACGGCGTGCGGATCGGCGCCTTTGAGTGCCGTCGCCAGGCTCGCGGTGTCAAAGACCAGGCCGTGGATTGTTTCTGCGCCGGTCAAGCTGCTGTTCGGGGCGGAGGCGGTGTCGGTGGCCTCGAGATTGGCCAGCGCCCAATCAATCGTGCCGCGGTACTTGTTGTTCAGCAAGGCCAGGTAGGACCAGGTCTGCACATCTTCCGGGATCGGCGTTGTGTTGATGGTTTGTCCATCGCCGAGGGTGCCGGTGAAGAAGAACGGGCCGGCGGGATTGAACATGGCGATCACGAAGCTCAAAGCGTGCGCCGCAAGCTGCGACCAGGTCATCCCGTTTGAGGGCGAAGCGGCATTCTTTGTCAGCTGGCTCAGCATGGTGAAGAAGGCATAGACGTCGATGTTGTGCTCCGTCGCTTTGCCGTTGGTTGAGGGCTGCGAAACGTTGTTGCCGTTGATGTAGGCGATCACGGTTCCGAACTTGAAGCCACCCACGCCGACACCGTCGAAGGCGTTCGACACGATCCAGTTTGCCACCAGCAGCGCGCCGGTGAGATAGCGATTGTCTCCGGTGTGGCGATAGAGTTGGGCCAGCGCCATGCCGGCCCAGGCCTGATCGCCGACGGTGCTTGTGTAGAAGTAAAACGGTGCGGCTGCCGGGGTGATGTAGGCCCCGCTGCCATCGGCCGCGGGCGTGTTCACAAAGAAGGCCTGCGGGAACCGGCCATCGTTGAGGGGAAAGGGGAACGGGTGCGCTTGCCCATAGAGCAGCCCTTCGCCGAGCACCTCGGCGCGCGCGGCCAGCGCCGGGTCGCCGCTGGCCAGATAGGCGTGGATGGCGACCGCGTTGTCATAGGTGAAGGCCGTGGCCTGCAGGGCCTCATCGCTGTAACTCTGCGTGAGCCGCACGGTGGATCCGGTGGCATAGGCGTCCATCATGAAGTTTTGAAACGCGAACGCCTTTTCGATGGACTGCACCAGCTGTGGAATGCCGGCCGGCAGCGGAACGGCGGGGCCCTGCGCAAGCAGCGGGCTCCCTTTGAAAAGCACGGGAGACATTGCCGTGGCAACCGCGGCAGCAGGAGCATAACCGAGAACAGCACGACGTGTAACGGAATTACGAGACAAGGGGAACCTCCGGGAAGACGCGCTCGAAAATATACGCCTTTGTCGTTGCCATGAGCAAAACGCGCGCTGGATGGTTACGGCACGGTACCTCAACGTGAGGTTACACTTCATTGTTCGTTCACATACCTGGGGGACGGGACCGTACATTTTTCGTCGGCAGCAACGATCGCCCTTCCATTGACAAATGCAATCTGCCGCGCCTAACATCCGTTGCGTTTACGCCTTCATGACTTTTGCGGCTCAACAACCAGACGCCGAACGGAGCCGCCTTCCCCCCAAATACCATAGATACTCAAAGGTCAGGGAGTTTACCGAATATATGAGAGTCAATACACAACCGGTACGCGGGAAGTTATTCTCGGCGGTGGCGTTCCTTACGGTCCTGCTTGCCGGCTTTGCCAATGTCTGCTCGGCGCAAGCGAGACCCAAGGGTCCATGCGATATCTACGCAGCGAGTACGCCCTGCGTTGCGGCCTTTAGCACGACCCGGGCACTTTACAGTTCCTATGCGGGTTCTTTATACCAGATAACCCGCCAGTCGGACAACGCCGCGAGCAATATCGGCGTTCTATCCAACGGCTATGCCGATGCTGCCGCGCAAGATACGTTTTGTGCAAACACGACGTGTACGATCACCGAGATCTACGACCAATCGGCCAAGCATAACAACCTGACGATCGCACCTCCGGGCGGCGCTGCCAGTGGGCCCGGGCCGGGGGGTCGGGATATTCCCGCCCTGGCAAGCGCGTTGCCGGTAACTGCCGGGGGGCAAAAGGTATACGGTGTGTATATCTCGAATGGGATGGGGTATCGGAACGACGCCACCTCCGGCGTGGCCGTGAATGGGCAACCCGAGGGCGTGTACATGGTAAGCTCGGGCGTTCATTTGAATGGTGCATGCTGCTTCGATTTCGGCAACGCCGAGACGAACAACCTGGATACCGGGGCAGGCCACATGGATGCCATCAATCTTACCTGTGCCGGCGATCCGTGCACACCCGCGGCAAACCTGGACATGGAGAATGGCTTGTACGGCAATTTGGCGGTAGCCGCCGGGCTGCCGTTTGTGACGGATATGGGATCCAACGACGGTCAGCGAAGTTATGCGATTTACGCGGGTAACGCTCAATCGGGCAGCCTGACAACCACCGGTTCGGTACCGCTTCCCAACGGGTATGCGCCCATGCATCAGGAGGGCGCGATCCTTCTCGGCATTGGAGGAGATAACAGCAATTGGGCGACCGGATCCTTTTTCGAAGGTGTTATGACGGCAGGTGCTCCTTCGGGCGCTGCCATGAATGCTGTTCAGGCCAACATTGTTTCCGTGGGTTACACGGGCCTTCTTCCGTATCATGATGGGTTTGCCGGCGGCTCCGCAACGGGATGGACTCCCTATGGCGGTAACTGGACTGTTTCCGGGAACAGCTATGTGAACAGCAATGTCGGTACGGATGGAGACAAGTCTGTAACCGGCTCGGTAGCATGGGATAACTACACCGTGCAGGGAGAGGTCCAGATCACGAACGGCGGAGGGGACGCTGGACTGATCCTGCGGGTAACCAACGCGGCCACCGGCACCGATGCGCTCGATGGCTACTATGCCGGCGTAAACAGGAACGGTTCTCTCACTCTGAGCCGAGAAAGTAACGGTTGGACCCCGTTGCAATCGATGGCAATGCCAGGTGGTGTTTCCACCGGTGTGTGGTATCACCTTACGGCACAAGCGATCGGATGCACGATCACCGTGTCCGCTCAGCCGGTGGGATCGACGACGGTGACCGGCTTCAGTTACACGGATTCCGGCTGCACCTTCACGGCCGGGGCGATCGGCGTGCGCAGTTACAACGCAGCGGCCTCCTGGCGAGATATCTCCGTAGCCGTGGGCGGGACTTCCACTTTGCCCTATTACGCTCCGTTTGCGGCGAACGGAGTTCCGGCGGGCTTCACGACGTACGCTGGGACGTGGAGCTTATCCAACGAGGCTTACATCAATTCGGCAAGCGATAGTCTTGGCGATAAGTCGGTTGGCGGACCGACCTTCGGCAATGCTACGCTAACCGGCGATGTCGAGCTTACGTCGAACCGCGGAAATGCGGGTTTCCTGGTTCGTGCGACGAATCCCTCGGTCGGAACGGATGCTGTGTCCGCGTATTACCTGGGAATTGACGCTTCAGGGTCGATTCTTATCGGGAAAGAAAACAATGGCTGGACGTTGCTGGCAGCGGCCCCGCTTAACTCCTCGCCCGTGAATACCTGGTATCACCTTACCGGGCGAATCGTCGGCTGCCAGATCAGGTTAACGGCGCAAGCTGCCAACTCATCAACTCCGGCCAACGATGTGTCTGTTACCGATTGCAGCCTTTCTTCGGGACAGATAGGCGTGCGGTCGTATAACACGCCCGCCCAGTGGAGGTTTCTCAGCGTAACGCCGAACTGAGACAAGGAGCCAATTTCCCTTAACAGGGTGCGGCGAGTAAGCGGAGCGGCGCAACCAACATTGCGCCGCTCCCAGCTGGATCGGTGCGGCAAGACTCATGGTGAGTGAGCCTGCCGCCCGGTGCATACCGGGGTCTTACGCGAGCAAGGCAGTCTATGGCGGGGCCCCTGATGTAGTCCGCGAATTTGTCTAGGTCTGCGAGCGGGTGCGCCGTTACACTGGCGTACATTCTCAGGTTTTGGGGGCAAAGGGTCCTGCGGCGTTACGGCGTCAGCAACCCTGCCCCAGGAGCGATCGCATGCTGGCAGAGGCAACGCCCATTGAATCCCGCCCCCTTTCCGAGTTGGCCCGCGTAGCTGACACGATCGCCGCCCCGAGCAGAACGTTTACGGACATCCGCCGCAGCGCGTCCTGGTGGCTGCCGTGCATCCTTATCCTGCTGTGCTCTTCCCTGTTCTCGTGGGCCGCGCTGCACAAAGTGGGCCCGGCGCGCCTGAGTGAGAACCTTTTGGCCACCATGCCCCGGGTAGCGGACATGATCGCGAACGCCAAACCGGAGGACGCCGCGGCGATCCGCGCCAAGTTCGACAAAAACATCACCAACCAGATGTTTATGGCGCCCCTGGTGACCGTGGCCGCGAGTTTCGCCGTGGCTGGGCTGTTTCTGCTCTCCGCCAACTTCCTGTTCGGGGGCCAGGCGACTTACAAACGAATGCTTGCCGTGTACTGGTACTCGATTTTGCCGCAAGCGGTGCTGTCCTTGCTCGTGGTCGTTCTGCTGTTTGCGGGCGTCAATACGGAAACCTTTCGCATCACCAACCCGGCCGGCACCAACCCGGGCTACTACATGGCCCAAGGCACCTCGCCGGTTCTGATCGCCGCGCTGAGTTTTCTTGACGTGTTTTCGGTCTGGGTGTTTTGTCTGCAAGCTCTCGGCACTGCGATCGCCGCTCGCCTTTCTCTTGCGAAAGGCTTCATTGCCGTGGGTGTATGGTGGGTGCTCTATCTCATCCTGAAGATTGTTCCAGCGATGATGTTTTCCTAGTTTCGGAGGCGCCCGGAGTTGCCAAAAACTGCGTTCGGCTTGTGTCTATCCCTCGGAAGTTTGTGATTTTCAATGTTTTTAGTTGCTTCGCCACGAGCGCACCTTCGTACGGATCCGCGTCCACCGCATCCTATGAACATGGCGAGCACTCAGGCCGATCCGAGGGAACGAGCTCCACGCATCGACGTGAGGTTTGCTATTGAGTTTTCCGCCGACGGCAGCAAATTCGTTGGTGTTTGTTTGAACATCAGCAAATCGGGGCTACTGGGAAAATTTTCACATGCACTGGATCCCTGGACCGAAGGGGAACTTGCCCTTGATTTCGCCGAAGGGTTTATGGGGATCAAGGCGCGCGTGGCGCGGGCCGTCGATTGCGAAGCGGCCCTGGTTTTCCTGTTCAGAAATGACGGTGATCGCCAGTTCATCGAGTCTGTCATCGAATTCGCCGAAGCAGAAGTGAAGGTGCAGGGGATCGACTTAAAAGCAGCCGTTTGACGCAAGCGGCCCTGAGGGCGACCGAGGGAATGTCGGTGTCCGCCGATCAACGCCTGGTCGAAAGCGTTACGGCTCGGGATTCCATCGTTTAAAGACCAGCGACCCGTTTGTTCCGCCGAAACCGAAGCTATTCGAGAGCACGTAGTCGATTTTGGCGGGCTGCGGCTTGCCCGGCACGTAGTTCAACCGGCACGCGGGGTCCGCGTCCTGGAGGTTGATGGTTGGAGGAGCGACCTGGTGTTGCATGGCCATGACGCTGATGCCG
This sequence comes from uncultured Acidobacteriaceae bacterium, assembly GCA_964242195.1. Classification (GTDB taxonomy): domain Bacteria; phylum Acidobacteriota; class Terriglobia; order Terriglobales; family Acidobacteriaceae; genus Granulicella. Next base: position 39,017 of record CAXTBI010000009.1, on the reverse strand, counting down.
GCTTCGAGCCCGCCCGCTCCGCCCAGCAGGTGTCCGGTCATGGACTTTGTCGAGCTGACCAAGAGCTGGTGATTCAGCGCTCGCTCGCCGAAAACGTTCTCGATGGCTTTCGACTCCAGAGCATCCCCGAGAGGGGTGGAGGTGGCGTGCGCATTGACGTAATCGATCTGGTCCGGTGAGACCCCGGCCACACGCAGAGCATTGTTCATGGCGCGGCGGCAGCCTTCGCCTTCGGGGGCCATCCCGGTCATATGGAAGGCGTCGCCGCTCATGCCGTAGCCGATGATTTCGGCCAGGATGTTGGCGCCGCGCGCCTTTGCGAACTCCAGTTCCTCAAGAATCAGGATGCCCGCGCCCTCGCCGCACACAAAGCCGTCGCGATCCTTGTCGAAAGGCCGGCAGGCGTGGGTTGGATCGCTGTTTCGGGTGGAAAGTGCCTTCATCGCGGCAAAACCGCCGACGGAGAGCGGAGTGATCGCGGCTTCAGCGCCGCCTGCGATCATCGCGTCCGCATCGCCGCGCTGGATGATGCGAAACGCATCGCCGATGGAGTGCGCGGAGCTGGTGCAGGCGGTCGCCGTAGCCTCGTTGGGTCCTTTGGCGCCGTACCGGATGCTGACATGGCCCGCGGCGAGGTTGATGATGGTGGCCGGGATGAAGAAGGGCGAGATGCGCCGCGGTCCGCCATTCATGAGCGCCGTGTGTTCCCGCTCGATGACATCGAATCCACCGATGCCGGAGCCGATATGCACACCGATGTTGTCGGCGTTCTCCGCGGTAATTACCAGGCCGGAGTGCTGCATGGCTTCATGGGCGGCGGCCATGGCGAAATGGATGAAGCGGCCCATTTTCCGGGCCTCCTTCTTTTCCACAAAGGCATGGGGATCGAAATTCTTGACCTCGGCGGCAAAACGCACGGAGTGACCCGTGAGATCGAAGGCGGTAATTTCGGCCATGCCACTGCGGCCGGCGACGAGACCGTCCCAAATCTCCGGCGCGGTATTGCCGATGCCACAGATCAGGCCTAGGCCGGTAACGACAACGCGACGCTGCTCCATCTTTCCTAAAACGCCCTTCTGTTCATGCCGGTGGTTCCCAAAAGCAACCCTCGGTTACTTGGTTTTCTGGTGAGTCTCGATGTAGTCGGTTGCGTCTTTGACGGTTTTGATCTTTTCCGCATCCTCATCGGGGATCTGAATATCGAAGGCCTCTTCAAATTGCATGACGAGTTCGACGACGTCGAGCGAATCTGCACCCAGATCTTCCTGGAAGCTGGCTCCCGGCGTTACTTCCGCTTCATCCACCTGAAGCTGCTCGACAATGATTTGTTTAACCTTCTCGTCCACTGCTGCCATCGCGTAAATCTCCTGTGTCCTGTCGGCTGGACGGCCTCGCCCATGCGTTCGGCGCACCCAGCCCCAATGCCCAAGCATACTGGCGCTGCCCAAACGTGTAAAGAACAGGCCGTACCCGGGGGTGTTCTCGGGTTAGCATGGGAGGGATGCTGGACGACGCGGCCCTTTCCAGTTCCGCCCCACAACCCTCCCGGTTGCGGCAGTGCGCCCAATGCTCGCCGGGAGTGTACCGGCGCGTCAATCGGAGCAGCACCTTGCAACGGACCCTTTTCTCGTGGCTGGGCTTTTATCCATGGGAATGCGTATGCTGCCGGCGCCGCAAGCTATTTCGCGACGCGGGCCGCGCGAATGGCGTGAACTCCACTGAAGACGTTTAACGCGCATTCCTGAAGCGTGGCTTCGGAAAGCGGGGAAGCCGGAACGCGGGAAAGGTGCCGCTTTGTTGAGGAAAGCGGCGTGCGCAGCCCCACCTCTCTGCCCCCCCCCAACCTCAGGAGAGCTGCTGTAGATCCCCCTCCCCCTCGGCTGTCAGGATGGGTAAAAAGCCGTCGAATCCGCTTGAAATGGCACCACCTTTGCTGCCCCCGAGTCGCTCCGGTGTCTCTTCCAAGCTCACGTCGCGAAGGGTCTTATTGATCACCCGCGTTCTGGTATTTAGCTTTTCGAGCGTGTTTTGCACGGTGCCGACCTGCTTTTCCATCGATCCCATCAATGTTTCAAATTTTCCAAACTCATCTTTTGCCCTGGCCAGCACCTGCCAGACTTCGTCTCCTTTTTGTTGCAGATGAAGCATGTGAAAACCCATTTGGAAGCTATTGAGTACGGCGGAAAGTGTGCTTGGGCCGGCGATTGTGACCCTGCATTTTTGTTGAATTTCCGTCTGCAAGCCATCCCGTCGCATGACTTCCGCGTAGAGGCCCTCCGTGGGAAGAAACATGATGGCGAAGTTCGTCGTCACCGGCTGCGCGATGTACTTTTCGCAGATGCGCTTGCCCTCGGTGCGAATGGAGTGTTCGAAGGCTTTTCCGGCGTTGGCGATGTCGGCATGGTTGCCTTCGGCGTAGCAGGTTTCCAACCGTTCCCAGGCTTCCCGGGGGAACTTGGCGTCGATCGGCAACAGTAGGTCGCCGTGCGGTGTGGGCAAGCGTACGGCGTATTCGACCATTTCGCCGGTGTTGGGTTTTACCTTTACGTTGCGGCTGAACTGGTTGGGTGCCAGCATCTGCTCCAGCAGCATCCCCAGCTGCACTTCGGCAAAACCGCCGCGGCTCTTTACGTTGGTGAAGATGCGGGAGAGGTCGCCCACGTCGGACGAAAGCTTGGACATCTCCCCTAGCCCGGTGTGGACCTTAGTGAGTTGATCGGTGACCGCGCCAAAGCTCTCCGTGAGCCGGGTTTGCAGGGTGGAATGCAGCTTTTCGTCGACCGTGGCGCGCATTTCCTCGAGTTTGGCGGCGTTGACCTCGTTGAGCTTGTCCAGGCGCGCTTCCACCGTGGCCCTTAACCGCTCCCCGTGCTCCGTTTGTGTGCTGCCCAGGGCGTTCAGCTTTGCGTGCAGGGCTTCGCGGCTTTCGCTGTGATGTTTGTGGGTTTCAGCGGTGAAGTGCACCAGGCGCTGGCCCAGGCCGGAGATCTGGGCGTCTGTGGCGAGGCGCAGGCGTTCCGCGTCGGCCTTGCCGTCTCCGCGAAAGCTCTCCAGGCCCTTGCCCAGCGCATCGCCCAGGGATTGCAGATTGTCCAGGAGTTCGCGGCGCATCGCGGCCGAGTGCGCGTCCAGGCCTTCGCGTCCGCGTTCGGCGGCGTCGAGGGATTGTTGCCGCAATTGCGCCAGTTCGGCCCGCAGCAGACGTTCCATGCCTTCCAGCCGCGTTTCGCTGCGCACCTCGATACGGGCCAACTGATCGGGCAGGTCCGCACCCAGCAGCGCCTGCAGCCGGGGATCGGGAACAGGGTCGGAGACCGTTTCCGGGGGAGCGGCAGGCCGACGCAGAAACAGCAGCAGCAGAAGCAGCAATGTAAGCGCCTGGAGAGCGAGCGAGAACGCGACCATTTCGTCTTTCCTTCGCTTGCAGCTTAGCATCGACAGCGGGTTGCGCAACCCCAAATCGCACAGAAATGCGGGTTAGTGTTTCAATATGGGAAAGCGTGCCGTGTTGCTCGCCGAAGGGTAACGTTTCCGTCTTATGCGTATGTTCCGTTTTGGTTCCTCTGCACTTCTGTTCGCCCTCGCGCCTTTGGCCCTGCTTGCCCAGACCACGGTGCCGCCGAATGCGCCGCGCGCGACCGTGTTTCGAGACACCTCGATGCTGAAGCCCCCGGCCGGGCAGAGGGTGGCCATCATTGAATTTGAAGATATGGAGTGCCCGGTGTGCGCCCGCGCCTTTCCGGTGCTGCACACGGCGGCCAACCAGTACCATGTGCCGCTGGAAGAGCATGATTTTCAGATTCCGTACCACCAATGGAGTCACGAGGCTGCAACGTTTGCGCATTACCTGAAGGCCAAAGTTTCGCCAGAATTGGCTGAGCAGTACCGCCGCGAGGTGTTCGCGTCGCAGCAGCGCATCAGTTCCAAGGAGGATTTGACGAAGTTTACCCAGGCGTTCATGGCCGCGCACGGCAAGCAGATGCCGTTCGTGATCGATCCGATTTACAGCAAGGAAGTGGATGAAAGCACGGCGCTGGGCAATCGGCTGGGCGTGAATGAGACGCCGACGATCATCGTGGTGACGCCGAACCACTGGTACCAGGTGACGGACATGATGAACATCTCGCAAGCGCTGAACCAGGCGGAGGCGGAGGCCGGAAAGTCCGGCACAGCGGCGACGGTACACCGTGCGGCTGGTTCGAAGAGGTAAGTCAGGGCGGAGCTGGGGTGGTGCCGAGTTGCCTCTTGACCGCAACTTCGGGTCGAGATGATGCCTTTATGGCCCAGGGAACTTCTCTTGGGGAGGTCTGATCCAGACCTCGCACGGAGGTGCCGCCCGAAAGGAACGCAGATTCCCTACGGGAATGACAACAAGACAAGCGGAAACTTCGGTCGAGATGACGGCTCGATGGCCCAGGGAGCGTCCCCTGGTTTAGAGGATCTGGACCAAATCCTGGGTTCCAAGCCCGGCGGGTGGCGGGGCTCCTTCGGCATGCTGCGGCGCGCGCCAATGGTCGATGTAGCTGACCTGGTGCACGCAGCTGATGGTGCAGTTGGGCGCGCAGCCTTTTTCGGTGAGGAACTCGCGCTCCACGTCGGTTTTCATGTATTCGGCAATCGGGATGCCGGGATAGCCGCGCTGCTGGGAGCAGTAGCTGACGATGCCGTTTTCATCGAGGTACAGGTAGCGCGAACCCGCACGGCAGCGCCAATCGTTGGGTTTACCGTTCGCGATGGCTTCCTGGAAACCGTTGAAGCGGGAGTAGGAGCGGCGTGTGAGCGAGCGGACCTGGTTCCAGACGCTGCGTTCGCGCTCCCCCAGGGGCTTCAGCTGGCCGGAGCCATCATGGATGATGCCGATGGTGGAGGAGAAGCCAAGCTCCAGCGCGCGTTTTGAGATCACAAGCGCGTCTTCGGGCTGGCGGATGCCGCCGCCGACCACGGAATTGATGTTTACGTGGAAGTCGGCGTGTTCGGCCAGCATACGGAGCTTGGCGTCGAGCACCTTGAGCGACTTTTTCGACACATCGTCGGGCAGGATGTTGTCGATGGAAATCTGCATGTGATCGAGACCGGCCTTGTTGAGCCGTGCGATGCGCTCCGGCATGAGGAGATAGCCGTTGGTGATCAACCCGGCAATGGCGCCATTGTGGCGGATGCGGGCGATGACGTCGTCCAGTTCGGGGTGCAACAGGGGCTCGCCGCCGGAGATGGTGATGACGGCGGTGCGGAGGCGTCCCAGATGGTCGATGCGGCGGCGCATTTCAGCGATCGGCGTGGGTTTGGAGACGTCGTCGAACTCGTTGCAATAGGTGCAGGCGAGGTTGCAGCGGCGCATGGGCACGATGTGCGCCATGTAGGGATGCCCGGTATCGGCCAGGGCCCCGGCGATGGTGCGGAGCTCGCGGAAGCGGCGTTCGGCGGCCAGCAACCGCCGGCGTGCGGCGGTGCGACGCTTGACGGGCGGAGGCGCGGGCTGAATGTCCTGAATTTCGGTCGACATGCGCCCGTACAGTCTATCGCCGATCGCGCTCCGTGCGGGAGGGCGACGTGACGGGCCCGGTACACTGGGCACGAGGATTTCTGTACCCATGCCCCGTGAGATCAACTGGAACGATGTACTTGAGATCGGTATTCAACTGCAGGAAGCGCATCCGGAGATCGAACCCTTCTCTGTGCGCTTCACCGACCTGCACAAGTGGGTGACGGAGCTGCCCGGCTTTATCGGGGATCCGGCCCAATCGAATGAAAGCCTGCTGGAGGCCATTCAACTTGCCTGGAATGAGGAGTATGAGGACGCCAAACTGGGGTGAGCCGGCGGGCCGAAGTTCTTGCCGCCGCAGACGAAGGGCGGGAGCCGAGTGGACGCCGGGTCCGGAGTTACCTGCCCCGGCGCAGCACCTGCATGGGCAGCTTGGAGCCGCTCAGCTGCAGGATGGCCAGGCAGGTGAGGCCCCAAACGGCGCTGCCCACGGCAATGGTGACGCCGTCCTGCCGGTGGGTGTGGGCGGCGGGGAGGCGAAAGGCGACGAACGCGATGGCCACGGCGGCAACGACCGCCGCAAGCGCCGCGCGGCCGATTTCGCCGAACTCCAGATGCAGCAGGCTGACCAGGCGCTTGCGGTGCAAAAGAATGGCGAGGCTCAGGGTCTGCGCCGTGATGCCGATGTCGGAGGCAATGGCCAGGCCATCGAGACCTTCCGTGCGGAAAAGCCACCAATAGACCGGGATGGACAGCAGGACGATGACGGTTCCGTTGATGGCCGGAACCCGTGTATTGCCTGCGGCGTAGAAGGCCCGCGCATAGATGCCCTGCACCGCCCAGACCCCGAGGGTGACGGAAAGCACGGCGAAAAGCTGCGTGGTTTTCGCGGCGTCGGCACGGTTGTAGCGCCCGCCGCGAAACAGGTCCATCAGCCACGGCGCCAGGGCGATCATCCATGCGGAAACCAGCAGGCCGACGCTGAACAGGCGCGAAACCGCACGGCCCACCGACGTCGAAAAGTCGTACATGCGCTCACTTTGGAAGAGCGAAGCGAAAAACGGCAGGGATGCCGCGCCGGCTGCCGCGCCGATGATGTTGAACGGCGCATTGAACAGGTCTTTGGCGTTGCTGATCAGGGTGACGCCGCCAAGCTGCACGCTGGCGAAGTAGTTCATGAAGATGCCGTCAAACATGACGAGCGAGACACCGATCATCAAGGGAAAGCTGAGTCGCAGCCATTCGCGAAAGGCTGGGTCGCGGAAATCGACGGCCGGGCGAAAGCGAAAGCCGGTGCGCAGCGCGCCCAGGGTATTCAGCAGCGCCGCCCCCAGCAGCATGCCCACGACCACACCCACGGCAAGCGAGTACACCCCCATCCGCTTATGCAGCAGGACCGCGCCGAGAATGATGCTGCCGTTGTAAATCGGCGATTGCAGCGCCTGGTAGATGAAGATGCGGCGTACCTGCAAACGTGCGCTCATGACGCTGCCGATGAAGAAAAACAGCTGGGCCGGAAGGATGAACCGAGTGAGGGCCGTGCACAGGGCGGCGCGCGGATCGCCGCGAAAGCCCTTGTTGGCGAGGTCGACATACTGCGGCGCGAAGATTTCGCCGAGCAAAATACCGGCGCCCAAGACGACGAGCATGGTGCAGAGCACAACGGAAAGCGCATGGTCGCCGCCCTCGTCGTCACCGCGCTGGCGAAAGCGGTTCAGCAGCGTAACCAGCGAGATGGACGCGGCACCCCCGATCAGGAAGTAGCTGAGCAGGTCTGGCAGTTTGAAGGCGGCACGATAGGCATCCTGCGCCACCCCGGCACCGAAAATATCGTTGATGTACTTGATGCGCACGAGCGCGAGCACGCCGGAGAGCAGCGAACCCATCATGAGCAGAAAGGCCGCGGAGGCTACGGTGTGCGCTTTGTTTGGGCTGGGGGAGCCGGGAGGGGACAAGTTGGGAACCGGCGAGTTTTGCTGGGGAGCGCTCGGGGCCGCCGCCACGGGAGCCATGGCCATAGGGGGACTACTCGCCGAGCGAGAGATGTCGTTGGCTGGAGGGAACCAGGCGCAGCATTTCCTGGCGGACCGGCTCGGGTTTCGGCGTTGCGGGTCGAGGTTCCAGCATCAGGCGCGGACGCGGGGGCGGCGCTTTCGGTTCCGAGATGGGTTCCGCCGATCTTCGGGCTGGGGTTTGCAGCAGTTCCAGCAACGCCTGGAGTTCCGCACGCAGGGCATGCAGCTTCACCTGCCGTCGCACATCGGCCCCGGCGTCGTAATCGCTGGAAGGCGCGGCCACGGCCAACGCAGGCGAGGAGGCGATGGGAGCAGCGGAGGCTACCGGAGTGAGGGCGATTGCACCGATGGCTTCCGGCTCTGCCGCTGCTGAAGCGCCGACCGCCCCTGCCGGGAGCGACGACGCAAATGGTTCGGGGGCCGTTTCGCGTGCTTTCCCTTCGGTCTTGAACACGCCACGGGCGCCGGGAATGGTATACCCCTGGTCATAGAGGAGGCTTTTGATGCGCAACGCCATTTCCACATCGCGTTTGCGATAGAGCCGCTGCCCGGTGCCGCCCTTGTTGGGTTTCAGCTGCGGGAACTCGGTTTCCCAAAAGCGCAAAACGTAAGCAGGCACCTCGCACAAACGAGCGACGTCGCCGATGCGGAAATACAATTTGTCCGGTATTTCCGGGACGACAATCTTGCGGATTGGCTGAATGCCCATGGGTGGCCTGGTCGAGCAGATCTACCGGGTGGAGGAGTCCCGGAGCCGTGAATCTAGACAAAGTATAGGGCGCTGAAAACGCCTTGGACAGTACATAGTGCGGTTCCGCGCCCATTTTGTTCCCGAATTGGAACGCCGCTCTGCCTCGTTCCAAAATGGGCAGGCCCTGCCCGGCGCATCAAGGGAGTAAACCCCTGGCTCAAGCTCCACTTGAGGGTTGTCGGGCGGCGGGTGGGTGTCGTGCCGATCGCGTTGTGAAGATGCGGCCGGTTCGGTTTTGCGGCTCGCGGACGGTTCGGATACCGGGGGCGCTCGCATCCCGGGCGGTTCTGCCGGCGTCTTATACTTGAAGCGCTCGCACGATGCTCGATACCTCCCCCGCCACCGCCGTTCTTCCGCCTGAACCTGCCGCTCCGGCGACGGTGAACAGCTGCCCGAGCTGCAGCCATTGGCTGCCGGACGGCACGCTTGCCTGCCCGGATTGCGGGACGCTGACGTATGCCCGCCACCTGGGCGAGCTGGCCCATAGCGCGCAGCAACTGGAGATGGGAGGGCAATGGCCGGAGGCCCGCGACCGCTGGCATTCGATGTTGCCCTGGATGCCCGAAAACGCGGAACAGACGGCCGGCATCCAGGGCCATATCGACCGGATCGACGCACGGATCGCCGGGGAGGCTGCCCGCAAATCCAAATGGACCAAACGGCTGGGGCCCTTTGCGCCGATCGCGTTTTTCCTGCTGAAGCTGAAGTCGGCCTTTTTCCTGCTGTTCAAGTTGAAGTTCTTTCTTGGGTTTTTCGGGTTTTTTGCGCTGTACTGGGCACTTGCCGGATGGCGGTTCGCGCTGGGGGCAACGATTTGCATCCTGGTGCACGAAACCGGTCACTTCGTCGCGGTGAAGCGGCGCGGTCTGAAGGCGGATCTGCCCATGTTGATCCCGGGCCTGGGGGCCTATGTGAAGTGGTATGCGCAGGGCGTTTCCCGCGAGGATCTGGCCGCGATTTCGCTTGCCGGCCCGCTTTTCGGCCTGGGGGCGGCGGCGGTTTGCCTGTTTATGGCGCTTTCCACGCATAGCATGGTCTGGCTGGTGATCGCCAATTTCGCGATCTGGATCAATCTTTTCAATCTCACGCCGATATTCGGCTTCGACGGATCGCAGGCCGTGCTCGCGTTGTCGCGTGTGCAACGGCTGCTGTTGACGCTGACGTGCCTGCTGTTTTTCGCGCTCAGCGTGTTGGGTTCCAATCCAAACCGCATGGGCACGCAATGGGTGTTTCTTATTGTCGGCGCCGGCATGGCCTGGCGCTGCTTCACCAACGATGCCGCCGAAGTTCCGCATACGCGCACGATGGTGCAGTTCCTGTCGCTGATTCTGGTGCTTGGTTTCATGTTGTATATGGCGCCCGTACCCGGCGGCTTTTAAGGCTGCTTGCCGCAACAGATCGAATCCGGGCTGCATGAATTCAGGGCCCACCAGCCGTATACGGAGTTGTATGCCACTTTCGCTTTCCCGCTCCGCCGCGCTGCAGGCTCGCGCTGAACGATTCATTCCCGGCGGCGTTGATTCGCCGGTGCGCGCGTTTCGCGCCGTGGGCGGCCATCCACCGTTTGTCGCGAGTGCGGAAGGGGCCTATCTCACCGACGTCGACGGCAATCGCTACATCGATATGTTCGGTTCCTGGGGGCCCATGCTCCTCGGCCATGCTTTTCCGCCGGTGGTCGAGGCGATTCGGGAAGCGGCCGGGCGCTCCACCAGTTTTGGGGCATCGACTGCCGCCGAGGCCGATCTTGCCGAACTTGTGCAGCGGTGCTTTCCGTCAGTCGAGAAGCTGCGTTTCGTCAGTTCCGGTACCGAGGCCTGCATGTCCGCGATCCGGCTGGCGCGCGGCTTTACGGGCCGGAATTTCGTCCTCAAGTTCGAGGGCTGCTACCACGGCCATGCGGACGCGCTGCTGGTGAAGGCCGGTTCCGGTGTCGCTACCTTCGGGATTCCCGGGTCGGCGGGCGTGCCGGGGGAAACCGCGATGCACACCCTGGCGCTGCCGTACAACGATCTGGGAGCGGTGGAAGCGGCGTTTGCCACGCACCCGGATCAAATTGCCTGCATCATCCTGGAGCCGGTCGTGGGCAACGCCGGCACCGTGCTGCCCGCGCCCAACTTCCTGCGCGGCCTGCGCGAACTCACCTGGCGGCACGGCGCGCTGCTCGTTTTCGACGAGGTGATGACGGGCTTCCGGCTGTCGCCCGGGGGAGCGCAGGGGCTTTACCGGGAGGAACTGGGTGGAGACGGTACGCATCCGGCCTGGCCGGACCTGACCACGCTGGGCAAAATCGTCGGCGGGGGCCTGCCCGTGGGCGCTTTCGGGGGGCGCGCCGAGATCATGAACTATCTCGCGCCGCTCGGCCCCGTGTACCAGGCCGGCACGCTGAGCGGCAATCCGCTGGCCATGGCCGCGGGGATCGCCACGCTGCGGTATCTGCTCGAGCACGGCCAGGAGGTGTACCCGAGGCTTGAACGCACCTCAGCCGCCCTTGCCGAGGGCGTGGCGAGCATCGCTGCCGAACATGGCATTCCGCTGCAGACCAACCGCGTCGGCAGCATGTTTACATGGTTTTTCACGGGCTTACCGGTGCATGACTTTGCCGGTGCGAGCACGTCGGATACGGCTGCGTTTGCGCGGTTCCATCGCGGTATGCTGGAGCGCGGCGTATGGCTGCCGCCGAGCCAGTACGAGGCTGCTTTCGTTTCGGCGGCGCATGGCGACCGCGAGGTGGAGGCGATCCTGAACGCGGCGCGAGGGACCTTCCAGGCGTCAGTACTATAAAGTTTATGCAGTTATAGGCCGCTGGGCTAATAATTGAATAAACTCGGTAGCGGTGGATCCTCGACACAACCCGTTCACCCCCGGTGCCGGCAGTCAGCCCCCTGAGTTGTCTGGCCGCGACGCTCTTCTGGAGGAGGGTGACGTTGCGGTTAGCCGCACGATGGCAGGCCGGAGCGCACAGGGTTTGATCCTTGTGGGGCTGCGGGGGGTGGGCAAGACGGTTTGCCTGAATCGTCTCTGGAGCCATGCCGAACAGGCCGGCGCCAAATCGATTCTGCTGGAGGCGACGGAAAGCCGATCGTTTGTTGCAGCCCTGGCTTTTTTCGGGTGCGATTCGATCGTTTGACTCCAAGCGAACAACAATACCTTCGCGCTCTAGCCACCCTGGGCCGTGGAGCTCACCGTTCGGGAGAGGTGGCCCGCCTTTTGCGCGTGAGCACCAACAAGCTGGGTCCACGACGGGATTCGTTGGTGAAGAAAGGGATGCTGTACAGCCCCGCTTTCGGCGAAGTTGCCTTCACGGTTCCCCTGTTCGACGCGTTTATGAAGCGTGCCATGCCGGAGGAGGGGGCGTTCTAGACGAGGGGTCGCCAGGGGATTCAGGGTGAGGCGGTCGCGGACAAAGGCTGGCAGCTACTCGCTCGCTTCCACGACTTCCACCAGGATGACCTGCTCTTCGCCGTCGATTTCGCGCAGCTTGACTTCGACGATTTCCTTGCGGCTGGTGGGCACGATGCGGCCGGTATATTTTGCCTCGATCGGCAGTTCGCGGTGGCCGCGGTCGACCAGGACGAGCAGTTGCACGCTTTTGGGGCGTCCGTGGTCGAACAGGGCGTCAAGCGCCGCGCGAATCGTGCGGCCGGTATAGAGCACATCGTCCATGAGGATGATGTCGCGACCGGTGACGTCGAAGCCGACCTCGCCTTTTTCGACGACGGGCCGCACATCGCGGGTGGAGAGATCGTCGCGGTAGAAGCTGATGTCCAGAACGCCTGTATCGACCGGGTGGCCTTCGATGCCGGCGATGATTTTGGCGATACGCTGGGCCAGGGGTACGCCCCGGCGTTTGATCCCCACCAGCCCGAGATTGGTGGCGCCGTGGTTGCGCTCGACAATCTCATGCGCCAGCCGCACAAGGGTCCGCTCGATTTCCGAGCCGGACAAAAGGCGGCCCTTTTCGCGCAGTTGCGGGGGGTGTGCGGCGTTTTCGGCTCCGGTCTGAGTCGCTGTGCGGGCCGTGGAAGGAGTAGGGGTTGAGTCGCTCACGCCCCGATTTTAGCAGTGTCTCGCGGCACCGGCCACGGGTCGACCGGAGAAGCGGCGGGCCTCTCGGGCAGGCTATTGAGGGGCAGGCTTTAGGGGGAGAAACGTCGGGGGGGGGGGGGAAACGTCGGCCGGGCCGGGAGCCGCTAAAGCGCTCGCCGGCGGCTCAGCAGAAAGCCCGTTGCGCCCGCGCTTACGCCCGCCAGCAGCAGATACAGCGCGCTGCTGACGGCGACCATCCACAACAGAAAGCCCACCCGGAACTCAGGGATGCCGAGCAGATGAAGGACCGGCGCGGCGGCGGGGCCGTACTGCGCCTGCGTGGTGGTGCGCACCTGCGCAAAAGCCGCGCCGAGCACAGAATCGACCTCAGGGCTGCGGAGCGCAAACCGCGCCAGCAGCATACCGGAGGTGAACACCGCGGCGCTGCTGGCAAGGATGAGCAGACCGGTCAGCAGGCCCAGGCGCGCCGCAAATCCGGGGGAAAGCCCCCTTGTTTGCCTGCCGAGCGGGCCCGTGAGCGGGTTGGCGGGATCGGTTCCCCCCGTGCTGCGTGTGTTGTAGAAGCTCACCGTCAGGATGGGTGCGCTGAAGATCCAGATCCAGTCCAGCAGCAAAAGCGGAGCGAACACCAGGGCGCCCACACCGAGGGCAAGCGCGATGCCGCTGCTCAGCAGAGCGTAGTCCACGGCCACCGCCCAACGATCGTTGCGGCGCTGACGAGCCCGGCGCAGCCTTCCACGGGGCACCGCATCGTTTTCCGGCTCGGGGTCCGTCACGGAAGCCGCCGCGGCGCGTTCGCTGTAGTGGCGCGTCTGCTCGGCCGCGCGCTCCTGCAATTCTTCGGAAAGAAAGATTTGCGGCGCGCCGCAAACGCTGCAGTAGGTCAGCTGCCCGGCTTCCAGCGTGATGGGGGTTTGGCAGCGAAGGCAGAGTCGTTCAGTCACCTCTTTGAAGCTATCCGACCCGGGCGGGTTCGGCAATGCGCGCTCCGGCGGTTGCCTGCGGGCTGCCGCTTACCCACCGCTTACTCCCGGTCGTTGGGTTCGTGCTTGCCCGAGCCGCCGGGCAGTTCCAGCGCGACCAGACTGATGCGGGTGCCGCCGTTTTCTCCCCGAAGGCCGACCACGTGCTGGCGTTGCGGCGAACCCGCACGCAGCTGCAGATCGGAATCGTTGTTGCCGTGGTTGTCCGCGCGGCAATCCAGCCCCTGCCCCGTGCGCGTGGGCGTGCCCATCGTTTCAGCGCCGCGGCAGGTGATCACGGCGCCGTAGCGGGCCATGTCTTTGCGATAGAAGTCGAGCACCCTGGCCTGCGAATCGCCGGTTTGCAATTCCAAGGCGTGGACCCCAAGCTTGAAAGCGCCAAAGCTGAGGTTCACATCGGCGGCACCGTCGTCGTCGCCTTTTTTGTGCACCGTTGCCGCCCCTGGATAGACGGCCAGGCCCAGACCGCTGAGCGCCGCGGCGTTATCTGTTTTTACATGCACCGAACCAAACGGCATGCCGATATTCACGTCGTCGTTCTTTCCGTTCTTGTGCGTTTCGATGTGGCAGCCGCCGAGGGCCAACAGGAGCAGAAGGGAGACCGGGGGGAGACGGTAGGATTTGGGGCGCATGGGTAGCTCCTGAAGTTTGGATAGCTCCTGCATTTGCATAGCTCCTGAACCGGGTTGGGATCCCGGGGGCACCTGGGAGCGGAACCGCCGGTGGAACGAGGGTAGACCGAGGATAGACCCCGAGGATGCCAAAACGTGAACCCGGAAGATACGGAAGGATACGGCGGCGGAGCGGCAACGGTTCCCTGCCCCGGTCTGTTTATTTTGAGCTGTCGACGTTCCGCACGGACCGTACTGGATATTCGCGTGACGCCGATGGGCGCGTGGTGCCGGGCCGGGCTCGTCCCCTGTACACTTAGAAGCGCAGAACTATGAGCCGTGTCGCCGCGTCCAGGCCCTGTTCGGAGGTCGTCGGCGAGCCCCCTCCATCTTCCAACGCGAAGGATACCGGACCGCATGAGCGCCACACAGACCATTCCCGTACGTGAGAATCAGGCCACCCCCGAGGGCACCACGAACATCGACCAGCTCTCGATCAACACGCTGCGGCTCCTGGCCGTCGACCAGGTGGAAAAGGCGAAGAACGGCCATCCCGGCGCCCCGCTCGGCTGCGCGCCCATGGCTTATCTGCTTTTCCACAAGTTCATGAAGTACAACCCGCACGATCCGCTTTGGTCAGACCGCGACCGTTTTGTGCTTTCCAACGGCCATGCCTCGGCGCTCCAGTACGGCTGTTTGCACCTGGCCGGTTTCGATTTGCCGCTCGATCAGCTGATGCAGTTTCGCGAGTGGGGATCGCACACCCCCGGACACCCGGAATACGGGGAAACCCCAGGCGTTGAAGTCACCACCGGTCCGCTGGGTCAGGGTCTGGCCGAAGCCGTCGGTCTGGCCATCGCTGAAAAGCACCTCGGCGCGGTTTATAACACCGGCGAATCCAAGATTGTCGATCACTATACCTACGTGATTTGCGGTGATGGCGATCTGATGGAAGGCGTTAGCCATGAAAGCTGTTCGCTGGCCGGCACCCTGCAGCTTGCGAAGCTGATCCTGCTTTATGACGACAACCTGATTTCGCTCGACGGCCCCACCGACCTCAGCTTTACCGAGGACGTGACCAAGCGCTTCGAGGCGTACGACTGGCATGTGCAATTTGTTTCCGACGGCAACGATCTTGACGAGCTGAACAAGGCCATCGAAGCGGCCAAAATGGAGCGCACCCGGCCTTCCATCATCCGTGTACGCACGGTGATCGGCTACGGTTCGCCCAAGCAGGGCACCAAGGGCGTTCACGGCGAAGCGCTCGGCGAGGAGGCCACGAAGGCCACCAAAAAGTTTTTCGGCTTCCCCGAAGATAAGAACTTCTACATCCCGGAAGAGGCGCTGAACAACTGGCGGCAGGCAGTGCCGAAGGGCAAAGCCGCGCAGGACGAGTGGCAGACCCATTTCGAGTCCTACAAGAAGGAAAACCCCGAACTCGCCGCGCAATACACGCGCTGCACCGAGATGAAGCGGCCCGACGGCTGGGAAAAGGCGATTCCTGTCTTCCCGAGCGGAAAAGATGCAAAGCCGATCGCGACCCGCAACGCCGGCCAGGTGGTTCTGAATGCGCTGGGCGCGGTGTTGCCGGAGCTGTTCGGCGGCGCGGCCGATCTGACCAGCTCGACCAAGACCATTTTCAAGGATTCCGGCAATTTCCACATGGATCCGAAGGGCCGCAACGTTTTCTTCGGCGTGCGCGAGTTCGGCATGATGGCCGCGGTGAACGGCATTGCGGCCCACGGCGGCCTTGTGCCCTTCGGCTCCACCTTTTTCACCTTTTCCGATTATTGCCGCTCCGCGCTGCGCATGGGCGCGCTGCAAAGCTCGCACTCGCTGTACATTTTCACGCACGATTCGATTGGACTGGGCGCGGACGGCCCGACGCATCAGCCGGTCGAGCACCTGATGAGCCTGCGTGCCATTCCGCAGCTGACGGTGTTCCGTCCCGCCGATGCGAATGAGACCGCCGCCTGCTGGAAGCTGATGGTGGAGAACCGAAAGGCGTTTGTGCTGGCGCTTTCCCGCCAGGATCTGCCCGTGATGGATGCGGCGAAATACAAGATCATGGAAGGCACGGCCAAGGGTGCCTATGTGCTCGAGCAGTACGGCCGGGACATTATCCTGGTTGCGACGGGTTCGGAGGTCGAGCTCGCGCTGAACTCCGCCCTGCAACTCAAGACGGAAGGCATCAACGCCACGGTGGTGTCCATGCCGAGCTTTGAGCTTTTCGACGCCCAGCCGGAAGCGTACAAGAACAGCATTTTCCCCAACGATGTGCCGAAGATCTCGATCGAAGCCGGGGCCACCATGGGCTGGTGGAAGTACATCGGGCGCGATGGCATCGCGATCGGTGTGGATCGCTTCGGTGCTTCGGCCCCGGGGCCGGTGGTGCTGGAGAAGTACGGCTTCTCCGTGGCAAACGTGGTGGAAAAGGCCAAGTCGCTGGTGAAGAAGTAAGCTGGAGG
>CAXTBI010000009.1:3662-22560 GCA_964242195.1 uncultured Acidobacteriaceae bacterium | reverse complement strand
CCGTGGCAAACGTGGTGGAAAAGGCCAAGTCGCTGGTGAAGAAGTAAGCTGGAGGCATTTTGCGACACGGGCCGGCGTAACGCTGGCCCGTGTCGCCTTTAGCTAACCGGCACGGGTTGTCACTGCGCAGGCGGATTCAGCGAAAGCAGTTCACCATGCAGTAGCTGCCCGGGGCCGCTCCGTCTACTGCGGAAACTATCTCCCCAATGTGCAACCGAACCAGCGGCCAGTTATTGCGGGTAAGGCCGACGATTGCGATTGTGCGGTAGGTTAGGTTCTGCTGGTAGGCCAGGTTCTGGTCGCCGGTAACGAACACTTCGAAGCCAGCAAGTTCGGCAGCAGTCAGAAGCGCACCGTTCTCCAGCAATGGCCAACCCATCTCCACCGCCGTTTGGACGGCATGACGGGCAAGGTAGGGGCGCAGGTTACGAGGCACGTTCTGGTCGAAAAAGACTCTCACTGCCGCGTAGCGGAGGTGACGTGCCGATCCGCAAACCTTAGCACAGACTTCACATCCTGTAACGACAGATCGTAGCTGTAGGCAATTTCTTCCGCGGTCTCACCCAGATCGTGGCTTTGGACGACCGTCTCTGCCTGAACACGCGACCCTCGCAGGACGGGAACACCCGAAACTTTACCGGGAATTTGCTCGACGGTTTCGCAACCGGTCCACTGCATGTAGATCTCCGTGGCCTCATCTTAATTCAGCCATGCTGCGCGGAACTGAAGAAGATCAATAAATTCTGTGTCGCTCGTGAAAATATAGCTGCATGACGCAGGACGAAGCCAAACTTCTCGCCGCCAAACGTGCTGTTGAGTTCATCGGGGATGGCATGAACGTCGGCCTGGGCACCGGAACCACGGCTACGCTGTTTATCCGGGAGCTTGGGGCGCGGGTGCGGGCGGGGCTCCGCATTCGCGCGGTGGCCACCTCGGACGCCAGCCGCGCCCTGGCCGCCTCGCTCGGCATTCCCCTCACGAATTTCGAGCAAACACCCGTGCTGGACGTGAACGTGGATGGGGCCGACGAAGTTTGCCAGCGGCCGGGTGCGGGGCTGGCCCTCATCAAGGGCGGCGGCGGGGCGCAGTTGCGAGAGAAAATTGTCGCTTCGGCCGCAAAGCAGTTCATCGTGGTGGCGGACTCGACCAAGGTCGTCGCGCAGCTCGGCAAATTTCCTTTGCCGGTCGAGGTGATTCCCCTCGCGCTGCCGCTGGTGGCACGCCGCCTGGACGAGCTCGGCCTGCACCCGAAACTTCGCCCCGCCCGCCCCGGTTCCGCCCGCCCCGGTTCCGCTGGCCCCGGCGATCCCCCGGCTGCGGCAGGTCCCTGGATCACCGATGAAGGCAACGTTATCCTCGATTGTTTTTGCGAGGCGATTCCCGACCCGGAGCGGACCGCTGCCGAGATCCGCGCCATTGTCGGCGTGGTGGAGCACGGGCTGTTTCTGAATATGGCCACACTTGCCCTGGTGGCGGGCGAGCATGGCGTGGAAGAGTTGCGGCCCTAAGCCGCGCAAGGACCAGAGCGAAAAGTGAAGCACACTGGCGCAGGAAGCGCAGGGCTACAAGGTAGGGTTCGCCTGGATCAAGGGACTACTTTGGACCATCGCGGCTCTCCTGGGATTTGCAATCACGACCTACATCGCGTATCACAAGCCGTAAATTCCTGACATCGCGGGCGGGGAAATTGCCATCCCATGTGGCATGGCGATCAACGTCTCAACAGCGAAGCGGGGCTTCGAACGGGGCAACAACTGGTTTATCACGGGTGCCTCCAGCGGCTTTGGCCGTTTGCTGGCGATCTACCTGCTGGAGCAGGGAGCGACCGTGGTGGCCACGGCGCGCGATGTGAACGACCTCGGCGATTTCACCACTCGCTTTCCCGGCGCGGTGGTTCTTCCGCTCGACGTCACCAGTGAGAGTTCTATCAACAGAGCCGTGGCGGACGCGATCGGCCATGTCGGCCATATCGACGTGCTGGTGAACAATGCCGGGTATGGTGTGTGCGGCGCGGTGGAAGAGGTGACCGAAGCGGAATACATGCCGATGTTCAACACCAATGTATTTGGAATGATCAATCTGACGAAAGCCCTTTTGCCGCAGTTTCGCGAACGCCGCTCCGGTGCGATTGTCAATTTGTCCTCCATCGGCGGGCTGATCGGATCGCCCGGTTGGGGGTATTACAACGCCACGAAGTTCGCGGTGGAAGGCCTGAGCGAAGCGCTGTATGGCGAGCTGGCGCCCATGGGTATTCATGTGATGCTGGTGGAGCCTGGCCCGTTCCGGACCGAGTTTTTGGGCCGCTCCGGCAAGGCCGCCAGCCGGCGCATTGCCGACTACGAGACGACCGTGGGCAAAACGCGCGAGTATTTCCAACATCAAAACGGCAAGCAGGCCGGCGATCCGCAACGGGCCGTGGTCGCGATGGTGGACGCCATTCAATCCTCCGAACCGCCGAAACATCTTTTGCTGGGCAAACTCGCGCTGCAACGCTTTCGCACGCACATCCGGGAGTGGTGGCAGGAGTTGGAAAAGTGGGAGGACGTTACCGAAGGCGCCGATTTCCCACGGACGAGCCGACCGCCGTCGCGGCAGGGGGAACGACGACCGGCCATCGGTTCAGCCCACGGTGAGTGTTTGCCGGATCACGACCGGGCTCGATGTCGTAGGCTATGGGAAGCAAGCGGCAGGGATCGCCGGCGCATGGTTTGCTTGCGCGAACTGAGATGGACAGGTGCCTTGGAGTGATGAGTGATGCCGCGGGGATGCCGGGAACTAGCGGTTGCCGTTAAGGTGGATAGAAGCCGCGAGCGGAACAGAGATCCTTCGCTACGCTCAGGACAACGGCAGGCACTGCACCCTTTACGCAAAGGGCTTCAGATGCGCGGCACGGGATGCAAGGAACGGGATGCAAAGGAACGGGATGCAAAGGAACGGGATGCAAAGGAACGGGGGAGAAGCACATGGCAGCAGCCGCAGAGGTGGGGAAATCGATGACAGATCGGGACGTGGCCGGGGAGATACCGGGGAGTGAGCGGGTTCCGGACCCATGTATTGTTGTGATT
Source organism: uncultured Acidobacteriaceae bacterium (assembly GCA_964242195.1). Classification (GTDB taxonomy): domain Bacteria; phylum Acidobacteriota; class Terriglobia; order Terriglobales; family Acidobacteriaceae; genus Granulicella. Next base: position 19,495 of record CAXTBI010000009.1, on the reverse strand, counting down.
TTTGGAGCGTCGGGCGATTTGACCAAGCGTAAGCTGCTGCCGGCGCTTTACCATCTGGAGCAGCAAAGTTTGTTGCCGAAGAACTTCACCGTGGTCGGCGTGGCACGGCGCGATCTTTCCTCGACGTTCGCCCCGGATATGCAGGACGGCATTCTCAAAGGCGGCGGTGTCGATGCAAACGATTCCAAGCTGAAGCCGTTCATGGACCGCGTGCAGTATTTTGCGACGAATTTCGACGATGATGCCGGCTTCGAGAAGCTGAAAAACTTTCTTGCCGAGGTCGATACGAAGTCCGGCACGAAGGGCAACCGGTTGTTTTATCTGGCGGTGGCACCGGAGTTTTTTGCCGACATTGCGCAGCGCCTGAGCAAGCATGGCATGACCCACGCGCCCGAGGGCAGTTGGGTTCACGTCATTATTGAGAAACCTTTCGGCGTGGATCTGGAATCGGCCAAGACCCTCAATCTCGAGATCAACAAGGTGCTGCGCGAAGACCAGATTTTTCGCATCGATCACTACCTTGGCAAGGAGACGGTGCAGAACATTCTGGTGTTCCGCTTCGGCAACGGCATTTTCGAGCCGGTGTGGAATCGCAACTATGTCGATCACGTGGAGATCACAGCCGCGGAATCGATCGGCATTGAAGGCCGCGGGCCCTTTTATGAAACGGCCGGTGCGCTTCGCGACGTGCTGCAAAACCACGTTATGGAGGTGTTGAGCTTTGTTGCGATGGAACCGCCGGACAGTTTTGAATCGGCTGCCGTGCGCATTGAGAAGCTGAAGGTTTGGAAAGCGATCCAGCCCATCCCGGTGGCGGACACGGCGCGCGGACAATACGGCCCGGGCACGGTGGAGGGCAAGGAAGTGATCGGCTACCGCGAGGAAGATCGCGTGAACAAGGAGTCCGGCACGGAAACTTTCGCGGCCATGAAGCTTTCCATCGAGAACTGGCGCTGGGCCGGTGTTCCGTTCTACATTCGCGCCGGTAAGCGCCTGGCCGAACGTGTGACCGAAGTGACCGTCACGTTCAAGCAGCCGCCGTTGCACCTGTTCAAAGGGAATGCCACCGATTCGCAGGTGATGCCGAACGTGCTGAAAATGCGCATTCAGCCGGATGAGGGCATCACGCTCCTGTTCGGCGCGAAAATTCCCGGGCCGACCACCAATGTGAAGCCCGTGCAGATGCATTTCAGCTACGCCGATGCTTTCGGCAAGAGCTCGGCGAATGGGTATGAGCGTCTTCTGCTGGATGCAATGCTGGGCGATGGAACGCTGTTCGCCGAGCGTGAGGGCGTAGAGGCTACATGGGCCCTGATGACGCCTATTCTGGAAGCCTGGAAGGCGGACGTGCCCAAGGATTTTCCAAACTACGCGGCGGGCAGCCAGGGGCCGAAATGCGCCGACGATCTGCTCGCCAAAGACGGCCAGAAGTGGAGCAAGCTCTAGATCACCGCACACCCATGACGCACGGACGCAGGGCGTGGGCGATGTAAGCCTCCGCCCGTGCGTCGGCTTCGCGGTTGCCGCCGCACAGCCCGTCCAGCGAGCCACAGGTCGAACAGATCCACCGATTCATCGATCCACCGATTCATCGATCCACGAAAGAACTCAAGCCATGCCTCAGCCTATTAGCGTTACCTATATCGTTTGGCCCACCGCCGCCGAGTTGGCCCTGGCCTCGGCGCGCAACTTTGCCGACAAGGTCGGCGCCGCCGCGGCCCGGCGCGGTGTGGCCCGGGTAGCCATTTCCGGGGGATCCACACCGCAGGCCGCGTTTAAGTTGCTGGCCGACCCCGCGCACCCGTTTGCGAGCACGGTTCCCTGGGACAAGCTGCAGCTTTTTTGGGTGGACGAGCGTTGCGTTCCGCCCGACAACCCGGAGTCGAACTACGGCGTTTGCAAAAAGCTTCTGCTCGACCAGGTGGGGATTCCGGCCGCGAACGTGCATCGCATGGAAGGCGAACTCGATCCCGAAGAAGCGGCTTCCCGCTATGAAAGTGTGCTGCGCAACACGTTGAAGCTCGAAGGCGCCGAAGCCCCGGCGTTCGACCTGCTGTTGCTGGGCATGGGCGACGACGGCCACACGGCTTCGCTGTTTCCGCATACGGAAGGGCTGACGCAGTTCGGCCGCCTGTGCATTGCCAACCACGTGCCGCAGAAGGACACATGGCGTTTGACGCTTACCTCGCCGGTGATCAACCAGGCGATGGAGGTGGTTTTCGAGATTGGCGGCGCGGCGAAGACCGAAATCGTTGCCGAGGTGCTGACCGGTCCGCGTGACCCGGAGCGCTTGCCGTCGCAGTTGATTCGGCCGGTGAACGGGCGTCTGCTGGTGCAAATGGACGAAGCCGCTGCCGGGAAACTGCCGGCGGCCGCCGAGATTTCCTCGGCAAACGGCGGCCACAAAGTCGGCACACTCGAGATTTAGTGAACATGTTTTTCAGCGGCAGCGGTACAGGAGTGTAGGCACCCCATGATCCTCGCAGGTGATGTTGGCGGTACCAAGGTTCATTTGGCTTTGTATAACTTCGTCGAGGGCAAGCTGGTCAAGCGGCGCGATGAGAAGTTTCCGGCGACGGGATACGCTTGCCTGGACGACGTGGTGAAGGCGTTTCTGGCGCAGGGAGGCGAAAAGAAGGAGGAAATCGCGGCTTCCTGCTTCGGTTGCCCGGGCCCGGTGCGGGATGGGCGGTTGAAGCTCACCAACCTTCCCTGGACGCTGGACGCCCGTGCGCTGCAGCAGTCCATTGGCATTGAGCACATTTTTCTCATCAACGATCTTGAAGCGAACGGCTTCGGTATTCCCGAGCTCGCCCCGGACAAGGTTCACACCCTGCACGAAGGGGATGGCTCGGCTGTTGGGCACCGGGGGCTGGTCTCCGCCGGAACCGGCCTGGGGGAGTGCCTGCTGATCTGGGACGGCAAACTCGGCCGCCACACGCCCATTCCCTCCGAGGGTGGACACACCGACTTCGCTGCCCGGACCGACAAAGAAATCGCGTTGCTGCAGTATCTTCGCCGCACCCTGAACGGCCGCGTCAGCTTTGAGCGGGTCGTTTCCGGGATCGGCATCAAGAATGTGTACGCGTTTCTCCGCGACGATCAAAAAATGGAAGAACCGGACTGGCTGAAAGAGCGGCTCGCGTCCGAGGACCCCAATGCCGTGATCGGCACCCTGGCCGAGGCCGGCGAATCGGAAATCTGCGCGGAAGCGATGCGTCTTTTCAGCGCGGCGTTCGGGGCGGAGGCGGGCAATGTCGCGCTCAAGGTTCTGGCCCACGGAGGCATTTACCTGGGAGGCGGGATCGCGCCCAAGGTAGTGAAAAGCATGTCCGCCGGCCCGTTTACCGAGGCTTTTCTGGACAAGGGCCGCATGCGCCCCATTCTTGAAAGCATCCCTGTGCGCATTATTCTGGACGATACATGCGCTCTTCTGGGGGCGGCGGCCTTTGCCGAAAACCGTGCCGCCGACCTGTCCGGCCGCTCGGAACGCATGGCGTCGCTGGCCTAGGCGGTATCTACCGGCGGTACCGACCTGGGTATGGACTTATAGCCCAGCGGGTATTTCGTGGTGGGGCACAGAAGCGAGTCGCCCCGGCAAAATGCACGGGTCTTTCCACTTCTCTCCACTTCGCTGCGCTCCGGTCGAGAGGACGAACGGGGTATGTCGATACAGCCCCGGTCGAAACGTTGCCTCCATGGAGGTCGCAGCTGCCGACAATTCCTATACCAGCCGGAAGCGCTCCCGCATGAGCCGCTGGAAGCGCGGCTTCCAGATCAGGTCGTAGGCCAGTTCCTTGCCGGGAAACATGGCCAGGGCCGCGGTGCGCGCGTCGGCTACCATCGCGGCCGCGTCGTCATAGGTCAGCGACCCGTCCTGCGCGATGACGCCCATCACCATGTTCATCATCAGCTGCAGACGACGCAGCAATTTCGCCTCTTCCTTCTGCGCTTCGGAGGCCTGCCCGGCGGCGTTTCGCGCTTCGGAACCACCGGTCACGGAATTTTCCGCCGCAGGGCCGCCGCCTTCGGACCGACCGTGTTCCGTGCCGATGGCCTCACTCTCCCCGCATGCAGAGTTTTTACCCAACTCGTTCATTGGCGCCCTCGGCAGTTCGACATCGCGTTCTGAATTATTTATACGCCGCCCCTGCCGGGAAGTTGCGCACCGCGCCATCGGCCCCGAGCAGGAAAGTTTCCGCGCCTTCGCGATCGGTCCGAAACGTTCGGGCATGGGCTGCTTCCAGCCGCTCCAGCACCTCCGCGCGCGGATGACCGAAGGTATTGTGCTGTCCCACGCTGATCACGGCGGCGCGCGGGGCAACCGCTGCCAGAAATTCGGGATTGGTGGAAGTGCGGCTGCCATGGTGGCCCACCTTCAACAACGTTACGGGCCGCAACCGGCCGCTGGCCACCATGGCCGCTTCACTGGGCGCTTCGGCGTCGCCTTCCAGCAGTACGCTGGAGCGTCCCCAGGTGAGCTGCATGACGAGCGAGTCGTCATTGCGCGCCGCCCCCGGGTTTTGGTACCCCGGCAAGGGAGAAAGTACGGTGGCCTTCAGCCCACCCCAGCGGAACTGATCGCCCGCGGTGAGCGTGTGGACCGTGATGCCAAGTTCGCGAGCCTCGGCCAGCAAGGCCCCCAGCGCCGGGGATTCCCCGGGCTCGATGCTGTACCAAAGTTCCCGGGGGCGCAGGTCGCGCAGGACGGCGGGCATGCCGCCGATGTGATCGCTGTGGGCATGGGTGATCAACACGGCATCCAGGCGCCGGATGTGCCTGGACCACAGATAGGGTGCGACGACTTCTTCGCCAACATCCCAGGTCGTGGTCAGCCGTCCCACCGGTCCGCCCGCGTCTACGAGCAGGGTGCGCTTTTCAGGGGAGACCACAAGCAGGGAATCTCCCTGGCCCACATCGATGGCGGTCACCTCCAGGGCATCGGCACGCGCGGCTACCGGTGCCGGCCAAAGCACAGCGAACAACAGCAGTGCCGCCGCGACCGCACCGCTCCATGCGAACAGCTCCCGCTTGCAACGCAACGCCCAGCAAGCGAAGGGCAGCAAGAGGCAGAACAAAACGATGCCGGCCAAGGGAGGCGCGGGCACACGCCAATCGCTTCCACCCGCGCGCACCAGGTGATTCACAATGCCGCGCACCAGGTGCAGCAGCAGCGCCGTGAGCGAGGCGGGAACGGCGGCCGCGGCCGGGCTGACCACGGCGGTCGCGAAGGTGATCACGCCCGCACAGGCCAGCACGGCCGCAAACGGCGCGATGAGCAGGTTGGCGGGCATGGCCAACGGCATCGCGCGATGGAAATACAGGGCCATCGGCAAGGCCATGCAAAGCTCGATCGAGGCCGACAGAAGAACCGCCTCGGCCAGCGCGAGACCCGCCCGCGCCAGCCATTCCGGGAGCGATTCCAGGCGCTTCCAACCGCTCAGATCATGGAGCAGATCGCCCCACAGGCGCATGCGAACGCGCCGGGCTGCGAGTTTGGGTGGCAGAAAGACATCCAGTTCGGGGGTTTGCAGGCCACCCACGCACGCCCGCCAACCGCCGAGCAAACGCTGCGTCAACGGCGCGCCCAGGCCGGCAACGCCCAGGATAACCAGCGAGGTCATCTGAAAGCTGGATTCGTACAGCGCCCGCGGGTCGCTTACCAGGATCAGCAGCGCCGCCGCGCCCAGGGCGTTGAGCCCGGAGCTGTGGCGGTCGAGCGCACGGGCGATCAGGTACATCGCACTCATCGCCAGCGCGCGCTGCGCCGGTACGCCGAAACCGGTCAGCAGCGCATAGCCAAGCGCCAAAACCACGGTCAGCCCGGTTGCGGGGACCACCGGCAGGCGCAGCTTGCGCAGCAGCCAGAACAGCACGCCCGTGAAAAGAGCGACATGCAGGCCGGAAACCACAAACAGATGGAAGGTCCCGGTACGTTCGAAGCCGGCACGCAGATCCTGGCTCAGGGCCTGCTTGTCGCCGAACAGCATGGCGGCCAGCATCGCCGCGTCGTCGCGCGAAAGCCGCAACGGTCCCGGCAGCCGTGCGATCACCGGGCTGCGCGGCAGGGCTTCGACCCGGGTTGCGGCCCAATGCTGCGCCGCCTGCAGATGGCAGTGAACGGTGCTTTCCCCGGTTCCAAGAACGCGGAGCTTTTTGCCCTGCGCACTGGCACTTGCGCCGATACCCTGCGCCAGCAACCAATCGCTGTAGGAAAAGGCGCCCGGATCGCGGTAGATTTCGGGCAGCTTCAGGCGCAGCGGCAGCTCCAGGAAGTCGCCGCACTGAAAGGGCTTCATCGGCCGCAACACCGTTACGCGCACGCCGCCGCTTACGGGAACCATGGTGGAAAGGTCCGGCGTGACCTGCTCGACGGCATCCACCGCCAGATCCACGGTAGCGCCCGGTTCACCGGGTTCGCCTTCCCACCCACCCGGTTCCACCAGCCAGGGCGCGGTTGCCAACGCGATGTTGGGCGCGGCGTTATTTACTTCCCTGCCGCGCAAAGCGTGCACGGCCACCACACGGCCCCGCACGGTCCGGCTAAGACCGTCGGCGTAGGACGTCAGCAGGTTTTGGCGGGGTATCGGCGGCTGCAACTGCCCGCACCAGCAGCCCACCCCCATCCATACGGCCAGGACAGCCAGCCAGCCCGCGGCCGCCGAGCGCGCAATCGCCAGGGCCGCCAGAACAAACAGGAGCAGCAGCGAAAGCAGAAGCACGGAAGGCCCATGCCACTGCCGCGCCAGCAAAATGCCCGCGGCAAACGCCAGCGCCGCCCCCAACAGGGGCACACGCCGCGACCGCAGCGGATCCACGGCCGGCGCGCCGTTCATCCAAAATGCCGAAGCACCGACAGCCGGCATACAAGCCCCACCCGAGTCTCAGGAAATCGCTTCAGTCGACCCGGCCCAAAATCGCCAGCGTTTCCATGTGATACGTCTGCGGGAACAGGTCTATCAGGTGCAGCGCCGCGACCCTATACCCCGTTTGCGTCAGATGGGCGAGATCCCGTGCCAAAGTGGTCGGATCGCAGGAAAGGTACACCATTTGTGGGGCGGCGAGGCGGCCCAGAAGCGCACAAACCTCGGCCCCGGCACCGGCCCGTGGGGGATCGAGCACGATCAGCTCGGGACGGTCGCGTTCCAGCACCGCCCGGCGTAGAAATTCCGCCGTGGTCGCCTCAACGGCCCGGTGCCGCGGTCCAAGTTTTGCGAACGCAGCTTTCAGATCCCCGCATGACCCCGGATTCGATTCCACCGCCGTGACAGCCTCGAAGTGCCGCGCCAGCACCCGGGAAAACAGCCCGGCCCCGGCAAACAGATCCCAGGCCAGCTTTCCGGAGCGCTCCCCGCACACCAGGTCCACCAGCGTGGGCAGAAGGAAGCGATTTACCTGGAAAAAGCCGCCGCGGGTGACCCAATAGGTCTGCTCGCCCACGCCGTAGGGCAGGCCCGGCGCACCCCAGGCGGCGAGGGTCCCGAGCACGCGACCGGAACGCGGGTCCACGCGCACGGCACCCGCCCCGCTCAGTTCCGGCAAAGCGCGGGCCAAAACCTGGGCAAAGCGGGAAAACGCGGCTGCGTCGCGGGGCGGCTTGCCTCCGCACAGCAGCGTCGCCTGAACTCGGCTCTCCTCCGCGGTGCAGAACAACTCCACTTCGCCGGCGGCTGCAAGCCAACCGGCACCCTCCGCGTTTTTTGCCGCGACCGCGAGCAGGGCTTCCGCGGCACGCCAAAGGGCAGGGGCGGCGATGGGACACATGCGCACCGGCAGGAACTCGCGGCTGCCGCGTACGTTGTACCCGAGGGCAAGGCGCCCCTCCCTCTGCCCAACCCGCAGCCGGATGCGATTTCGGTAGCGGTAAGGCTCGGGCGAGCCCCAGATTTGCAGCGGGGGCAGATTTCGGAGTTCAGCTCCTTCAAAAAGCTCCCGCAGGATCGTTGCCTTGATCGCCAGTTGCGCAGGGTAGGCCGCCATTTGGTACTGGCACCCGCCACACGCTCCGAAGTGCACACAGGCCGGCTCCACCCGATCCGGGGACGCTTCCAGGATGCGGGCTGATGTGCCCGGGGGACGCTCCGCGGAAGGCTGCGACGGGACGGACTGGACGACTTCACCGGGCAACGTGAAGGGCAGTGAAACCGACGTCCCGTGTGCTCCACGGGCCAGGCAATGCCCCCCATAGAGGGGCGTTTCGGCCCGCAGCGGGGCTTCGCCAGCCCGGTCCGCCGGGATGTCCGCGCTCATGCCCCGGCCTCTTCCCCGCTGCCTTCGAGCGGCATGTAAAACAGGCTCAGCCGGGGCAGGCCGTAGGTTTCAAACAGCCGTTTGTGAACAAACTGCTCGCGCACCTGCCGGCCCTGGACCGCGCCCATGCGACCCCGCAAGGGAGCCAACTCCCGGTCGGCCGCCTCGCGTACGGCCAGGATCTCGGCCTCCGGCACACCGGCAATCAGCGCGGCGAGCAGCCTTTCTTCCAGTATGGTCAATCGCCGGTCCAGCTCGTCCAGAGCGGTCCCATCCGCTCCGCTCACCTCGGCTGAGAGCTCTCCCAGCCGCGCCGCGGTCGCGAGGAAAGCGTCCAGCGTGCACACCGCGCCGCCGTCCGCGGCCCTTTCAAGCGCACGGGCGTTTGCGTCCAGAAATCGCGCCACCCGCGCCGCCTCGAACCCCGTTTCGCGACCGCCTGCCTGCTGCTCCGGCCGTTGCGCGGAACCGGGCGTGCTGCCGTACGTCGTGCCGGGCAGGGGATGTGCCCCTACGGAGGCCTCCGCCAGCTCTGCGGCCGCTTCCATCACCGCCTGCGCACACCAGGCCAGCCCATTCACCCTGGCGAGGCGGCCCTTGGTGCGCGACTTGCGCGCTTCGTGTTTGTCGAACGCTGCATCGATGCCGCGCAGCACCGCGGCGAGCGGGACGCCGGCCTCCCGCCAGGTTTCAATCAGCGCCCAGTCCAGCGTGGAGATCAGAAGCACGGAGCCGCGCCGCGCCACAAACCGCTCCTCGATTTCGCTGAAGTATTCGAAGTAGTTCAATACCGAAATCCTTGCGCAGATCGGGGCCAAGCGTCAACGCCGCCGCTCATGCGCGCGGTTCCGCTCCCAGATCAGCCGAAGCCCATTCAGGGTCAGCATGGGTTCCACCCGCTGCACAAATTTGCAGTCGTCCGCGATCAGCTTTGCCAGCCCGCCGGTGGCGATCGTCTTGGTGTCCGGCCCCAGTTCCGCCAGCATGCGCTCCAAGATTCCATCGACCAGGCCGATATAGCCGTAATACAACCCGATCTGGATATTGTCGGTGGTGTTGGTTCCGATGATCTTGGCCGGCTTTTTGATTTCGACCCGCGAAAGCCGTGCGGCTCGCGAGAACAGGGCCTCGGCGGAGATGCCCAGCCCCGGTGCAATGGCCCCACCCAGAAACTCGCCTTTGCGCGAGATGGCATCGAAGGTGGTCGCTGTCCCCAGATCCACCACCACCGCCGGCCCGCCGACCAGATCGAAGGCCGCCACGCAGTTCACGACGCGATCGGCACCTACCTCGTTGGGGTTGTCGGTCAGAATCGGCAAACCGGTTCTCACGCCCGGCTCAATAAACAGCGGCTTCATACCGAAAGTGGCTTCGCACATGCGCCGCATGCCCGCATCGAGCGGAGGCACCACCGAGGAAATCACCACACCCGTCACGGACTCGATCGTTACGCCCCGCATGGAGAACAGGGACTGCAGCAGCATCCCGATCTCATCCGGAGTTCCCTTGGAAGGCGTCGTGATGCGCCAATCGGCGAGTGCCCGCGCCCCTTCACCGCTGCCTCCGAGCTCAAACAGCCCGAGAACGGTGTTTGAATTGCCAATGTCGAATGCCAGTAACATCGTTTCGTTCGATCCTGCCTGCTCCCAAACCGGGGCGGCCCAAGCCGTAGAAACCAGCCTACATCCGTGCGCTCACAAAGCGCGAACGCCGCCGGAACGCACCGTCCGCCGGACTCCATCGTCGCCGTCCACCAGCAGAAAGCCGCTCGGGTCCAGCCCCGCCGTTGTGCCCGGGTAGCCGCCGTCCTCGGGCACATGGACCGGCCTGCCGCGCACCCAGGTGGACGCGTCGCTCCACCGCGAAAGCACCTCCGGGTTCGCTTTCACGTTGGCATGGAGGCGATCCTCCCCCGATCCGGTGGCGTACCCCGCCTCCAACGCCGCGATCTCGCGGTCCAGTTTGCCCAGCAGGGAAATCAGCAGCGGTTGCCGGTCGGCGGTCTCCCAGCCCTCCAGAAACAGCGACGTGGCCAGCGGCGCCAGCTCCGGCGGAAATTCCCGGTGCGCCACGTTGATCCCAATGCCGATGGCGGCATAGCGCAAGGTTGCCGGCCGGCCGGCTTCGGCGGGGTACACGGCGGTTTCCACCAGCACGCCACCCAGCTTGCGGTGCCGGGCCGCTCGCGACCGATTGCTTTCGGACCCAGCCTCATCCCGCGCCACAAGATCCCGAGTTACAAGGTCGTTCGGCCAGCGGATGTCCACCGTTAGCCCACTCACCTCGCGGATGGCTTCCCACGCCGCCAACCCGGCGAGCAGGGAAAGTTCCAGCGCGGAGGCCGGCAGCCGCGGCGTAAACAAAGCCGTGACGTACAGGCCCGCGCCCGGCGGCGAGTGCCAGCCATGCCCCCCGCGTCCCCGACCGGCGGTTTGCGCATCGGCTACCCAGGCCCCGCAGAGAAAGCCTTCCCCCGCCGCTTCCAGGGCAAGATCGTTGGTTGAGGCGACCTCCGCGAAATGCCGCACAGCACCGCCCAGGCGCGTACCGGCCAGCGCCCGGTTTACCTCCCCGGCATCGATCGTGTTGCCTCCGCCTGCGCTCCCCATCTGTGGCTATCGTAATCTTTGGCGATCGTGATCCTGGGCGCATCGTGATCTTGGGCGCATCGTGATCTTGGGCGCATCGTGATCCTGGGCGAATCGTACCGCGGTCCCCAAGCGCTTACCCCTGGCACGATCTGCATCCTATCGGCAGGAAAGTCTGGCGTTCGCCGCGCTCCATCCCGCCGGAGGTTCAACCCGAGGACGCAATGGTCGATCCGCTTCCGGTCCCGCTTACGCATCAGGCCGCCACGCTTTTGCTGCTGGCGCTGCCGATCGCCTGCGCTACCTGGACGGTGACCCATGAGGAGGTTTTCCGTGAACCGCGTGACTTTTGCAAGGACAGAAGCCAACACGCCCGCAGCCTGCCCCAGCGCAAGTTCTTTTACCTTTTCACCTGCGAATACTGTTTTTCGCACTATGTGACCGCGTTTGCCTTGTTTTTATTTCGGTTTCAGGTGCTCTACACTGGCTGGCGCGGCTACCTGGTGGCCTGGTTTGCCAGCGTCTGGGTCGCCAACTTTTATATGAGTCTTTATAACCGGCTGCGGCTGGAGATCAAGCACGAGAACGTCGCCATTGCGGTTGAGCAGGCCGTATTGCCGCCATCCTCGCCGCCACCATCCTCGCCGCCGCCATCCTCGCCGCCGGCGCCGGGGAGATAGCGACGCTGAACCAGAGTGCAGGGGGGAAGCTAACGCCGGTTGCAGTCGTGCCATCTCAAGAGGATGAGGTTCCATGAATTATGGCGGATGAACTGACCGAAAAGCCTGTCGAGCCGCGCGGCTTCGGCGAACACACCCGAGGTCTGGCCGGGGAGTACGCCCACGAGCAGGGCTGGGGTCTCGATGAGCCCGAGCGCACCCTGCAACCGGCCGCGCCGCAGGACATCGACGGCGGGGGCGACTACGAGTACGGTGCGCGCGACTTCGGCGACACCCCGGTCAACACGGCGATCGATCAGAGGGACGATCTCGGGAACCGGGCCGCCGGCAAACAAGGGCCGGCATCCAACACCGCAGATACCGCTAAGGAGTAAACCATGTCAGAGCACGCAAGCCACGCATCGAAGGCTTCCCTGGACGCCATGAAGGAAAACGATCAGCACACGGAGGGCACCGCCGATGCGGTTCCGGGTGGAGCGCACGCGCATTCGCCCGCCGCGCACGAGAGCGGCCCCAAGCCCCACACCAAGCCCGCGGAAGATGAGCGCACCCTGATCGTCGCCAAGGAAGAAACCAGTCATCGCCTGAACCGCGGCCGTGCCAACAACCGGGGCGCCGGTGCCGGTCTCAAAGGCAACGGCTAGAGCTGTTCCCCCTCGGGCCCAGACTAGCCCCTCCATTCAGGGCCGTGCTCCTGAGCGCAGCGAAGGATCTCTGTATCAAGGAGCATGGACCGCGATTGACGGTCCATGCTCCTTCTGTTTGGCGGGTTAGTTGCGGCAGTAGCAGGCGCAGGCGAAAGACCTATCTGCCCGGTACCTTCTGTTGCTGTTCGCTTTCCTCGCGCGCGGGTGCATTGGTGATGCCGTGCCCTTCACCCCCCGGAAGAGGCGAATGCCGGGACGGTGTGTTGGCCGTGCCCTCATCGATCGACTTCGGCTGGTTGTCCCGTCCTGCGTTTGCATTGAAGGCGCGTGTGCCGCCTGTTTGCGCGCCCTCGGTGTTCTCGTAAAGCGTGGGGTCGGCGCGGTAGGTGTCCTCCGGAGCCATGTTCGGGTCCAGGTCCATTGCGGCCGAGTTCACATCCTGATCCGTTTCGGTGTGCGGTGTCGTTTGGATTGCCATTGTGCGAATCTCCTGATGTCCTTTTGGACGCGCCCCGGACGAGGGTTGGCTGCCTAACGGACGCGAGCGCGTTGTGACACCACGCATGGCCCGACTCCGCACCGGCGTACGGTCTTTTTACGCCGTGGGCAAAGCCGCCAATGCCGCCTCCGCCTTTTCCTTCAACGCGCGAGTTTCGGCGGCCTGCTTCTTCAGCCCGTCCACGATGTGCGCCGGTGCCCTGCTTAGGAAGCTCTCGCTGCCCAACTGCTTTTCCGCCGCGCTTAAACCCTTCTCCAGCCGCGCCAACTCCTTCGTCAGCCGATCGCGCTCGGCCGGGGCATCGATCTGCCGCTCGTAGATTACGGCCAAGTCGAACTGCGGCGTTGCACGCGCATTGTTGCCGGTCAGCGATTCCGGAGAGATTTCGACCGCACTCACCCGCGCCAGGCGGCTCAGCATATCGGCGTTTGCCGTAACCAGGGCAGCCATCGCCTCCGCCCCATGCACACGCACCGGGGCCGCTTCCTTTTCGGGCACGCCCAGCTCCTTGCGCAGCCCGCGCACCGTCACGATCAGCTCCTGCAGCGTGCTGATGTCGACCACACTGGCCTCGTCGGCGGGGAAGTCGGCGGCCTGCGGATATCGTGTCAAGGCAATCGATTTCGCAGGCACCGGCAGGTCCAGCGAAAGGTACAGCGCATGCCAAAGTTCCTCGGTGAGGAAGGGCATAAAGGGCGACAGCAGCCGCAGAGCCGCTTCAAACACCGTCACCAGCGATTGCAGCGTGATGGCCGCCGCGGCGTTTTGTGGCGCTTCGAAGTCCAGCCGCAACTTGACCAGCTCCAGGTACCAGTCGCAGAACTCGCCCCAGAAAAACTGGTACACCGCATGCGCCGCCTCATCGAAGCGATACGCCTCCAGCGACTTCGCAACCTCACCCGCGACCGCGCTCAAGCGGGCATAGATCCAGCGCGTTTCGAGCGGCGTTTCGGTCGGCAGCGAAGCAGATGAGGGCGCGTCGCTGGTCGCAGGGGAGCCCAGATGAATCGCATACCCGGCCTCCATCCCGCGCCCGAGTTGCATCTGCAGAAACCGCGCCGCGTTCCAGATCTTGTTCGCGAAGGCGCGGTACCCCTCCGTGCGCGCTTCCGAGAACGCAATGTCGGTTCCCGGCGAGGCCTGCGACGCCAGCGTGAAGCGCACCGCATCCGTGCCGTATTGCGTGACGATGGCGATCGGATCGACGACATTGCCTTTCGTCTTGGACATCTTTTCGCGGTTCGCATCGCGAATCAGCCCATGAATGTACACCTCGCGAAACGGCACCGTATCGGCAAGCGTGCGTTTGGCCCCATTCGGCAACGGCACATCCGCCATGAGATGGCAGCCCAGCATGACCATGCGCGCCACCCAGAAAAACAGGATGTCGAACCCGGTCACGAGCAGATCGGTCGGGTAAAACGCCGCGAGGTCCGGCGTCAGCGCATCCGTTCCATCCCATCCGAACACCGTAAACGGCAGAACTCCGGAGGAGACCCACATGTCGAGCACGTCGGTCTCCTGGCGCAGCCCGGTGGCACCACATTGGGTGCAGGCGGACGGCGTTTCAAGAGCGACGAGGATTTCGCGGCAGGCGTCGCAGTGCCATGCCGGAATCCGGTGACCCCACCAGAGCTGGCGCGAAATGCACCAGTCGTGCAGGTTGTTCATCCACTCGAAGTAGGTCTTGGTGTAGTTTTCCGGTGTAAATCGGACGTGTCCATCGCGGACCGCCGCCATGGCCTTGGCTGCCAGCGATGGCCCGCCCTCCGCAGGCTCTTTGTGCACGGCAAGGAACCATTGGGTGGAGAGCCGGGGTTCGATGACAGCGCCGGTGCGCTGGCTTACGGGCAGCGTAAGTGCATGATCCTTGACGGCGACGAGCGCACCGAGCGCGTCGAGATCGGCCACGGTCCGCTCCCGCGCGGCAAAGCGATCCAGACCGTCGTAGGGCGAGCCGTCAAGCCGGATGCGCGCGTACTCGTCCATGATGGAGGGCTGCGGCAAGCCATGACGCTGGCCGATGGCGAAGTCGTTGGGATCGTGCGCGGGGGTCACTTTGACCGCACCCGTGCCGAATTCGGGATTGGCCCAACTGTCGGCGATGACCGGGATTTCGCGTCCGACAAGCGGCAGAATCAGGAGCTTGCCGACCGCATGACTGTATCGCTCATCGGCGGGGTTCACGGCCACCGCAACATCGCCCAACATGGTCTCGGGACGCGTGGTAGCGATGGTGATGGAGCCCGAACCGTCGGCCAGATCGTACCGCACGTGGTACAACTTGCCGGCCCGCTCCTCGTTATCCACCTCGAGATCGGAGACCGCGGTCTGCAGCTGTGGGTCCCAGTTGACGATGTACGCTCCGCGATAGATCAGCCCCTGTTCCCACAAGCGCACAAACGCTTCACGCACGGCACGCGAAAGCCGCTCATCCATGGTGAAATACTCGCGCTCCCAATCGACCGACGCGCCCAGCCGTCGCATCTGGTCGGTGATCGCGCCGCCGTACTGCGCTTTCCACGCCCAAACGCGCTCGGTGAACGCCTCGCGTCCCAGTTCCCCCCGCGTGGGTCCGGCTTCGGCCTTCAGCTGCCGTTCCACCATCATCTGCGTGGCGATGCCCGCATGGTCGGTGCCCGGCACCCACACGCTGCGCTCGCCGAGCATGCGATGCCAGCGCGCCAGAATGTCCATCTCCGTCTGATTCAGCATGTGGCCCATGTGCAAACGGCCGGTTACATTGGGCGGGGGCAAGAGCTGCACAAAACTCTTCTGCCCGGCGTCGCCGCTTTGCGGTGCGGGGACCTCAAACAGCTTTTCGTCGATCCAGTACTGCGCCCACTTCTCCTCGATGGAGGCCGGGTCATACGCCTTGGGTAGCTCTGTGCTCATACCCTTTCAGGCTATCAGGGAGGATGGGCAGCAGTTACTGCCTTGCCGCTACTGTCACTGCCGCGCCTCAACCCTGGCCACGCGCTCATGGATCAAGAGCAAGTCGGCGTGTACTTGATTGCGAAAGGTAAGCATTTCGGCTCGCAATTTGTTCATGTCATCCCGCATTTCTGCACGGAGCTTCTCCATGTCATCCCGCATTTCGGCGCGAAGCTTCTCCATGTCATCCCGCATTTCTGCACGGAGCTTCTCCATGTCATCCCGCATTTCGGCG
>CAXTBI010000009.1:0-3562 GCA_964242195.1 uncultured Acidobacteriaceae bacterium | reverse complement strand
CGGAGCTTCTCCAGGTCGCCCCGCATCTCCGTCCGGAGGTCGCGTATCTCCTGCCTTTGAAACAGAATCCCGAGAAACACGGCAAGTGTGGGCGTTAGAGCCGTTGCCAAAGCGGTTGTCAGGGATGGATCAAAGCTCATGGGTTCACCGTTGGCGAATCGTGTCTTTAATTTACATCGTATGCTTGCCTTTCCAGCCTCTCTTTCTGCCTCAAAAGCTGTAGCGAAGCCCTGCCTCCACGCGCCGCCCGGCATCGGCGTCATAGCCCACGCCGAACAGCGGCGATCCCAGCACACCGCCCACCGCAATGATGTTTGTATGGTTCAACAGGTTGCTCGAGCGGAGGTTTACCGTAAGCGTTTGCTGATGCTCGGCCTTGGCGTCATGCGTCATCACGAACGCGTGCTGGAGGTTGGCATCCAGGTGCACGGTCCAGGGCATGATGCCCACGTTGCGTTGCAGGGCCGCGATTCCGCCTGTATCCGTGAGCAGACCGTAGCGTGTGGGCACGGCGCCGGGCGTGCCGGGCAGCGCGATTTGTGGACGGTCGTTGAAGTTGCCGTCGCCGTTGTTGTCATAGCCCGTGGTGATGTTGTAATGCCGATCGCCTTCTGCGTTCAGGTCGCCGCTCAGGACAATCTTCTTCGGAAACGTAAAGCTGCCATTGCCGAAAATCTGCCATGTGCCCTGGCCGGTCCGGTGCGCAAATTCGCCTGCATCGGTGAACTCGCTTTGCGGTGAACTGAGTGCGCTGTCATCGGTGTCGTCGATCAAATCGGCGTGCGCCAAACCGGCAAAAAAGGTCAGGTTCTTGATCGAATGCTGCTCCACCCCGAAGAACTCGAAAAAGATATGACCCTGCCCGCTGTTGTTCATCTGCAGGTTGTTCAGGTTGGCGATGCCCCTCGCACGCGGCCCGGTCGGCAGGTTATTCAGGGGCGAATTTATGTTAGGGGAGCGCTGATCGTTCCAGATGCGCCCGTAGAAGAAGTCGCCTGAAACGTTGAAGCCACCCGGCAGCTGCCGGGAAGCGCCGATGTTTTCCGCTGCCCAACTGGCCGCCGTCATGCGTGGATTGAAGCTGCGTATGCTGTGAATCGGGATGGCGCCTGCCGAAAACGGATCGCTGTAAACGGGGTTGTAGATCGTGCTTGTGATCCGCTGCACGCCATCTTCGCGCCGCACTTCGGCGTATTCGTTGCTGCTGACATTGCCGGCAAACAGGCCCGCATGCGCGTAGAGCGTCCATTTGGGCTTGGCTCCCGGGGACCAAAGAATGCCCAGCCGCGGCTGGACGGAACTCAGCGTCGTCGGGTCGGTCTGGAAGAAATAGCGCAGGCCGCCCGAGATCAGCACACCGTGCGGCAGCTTCCAGCTGTCCTGCACGAAAAACGCCACCCGGCTCTGCAGGAAATTCACCTCCGGCGTCCCGACTACATTTGAAAACGCCGTCGGTGTTCCGCCACTCAGATGCAGCGTGGCTCGCCGGTACTGCTCGAAGCCGGTGATGAGGATGGGCGCCTGGCCCGCCACCGGCTGGTTGTTCGCGTCCAGCACCGGCGCGGTGCCGCCGCCGAAGATGTAGGTCCCGTTGAAGTTGGTCGTGAACCGGTTGTGGATGTCGTAATTGTTGTCCTGAAAACCGAACTTCAAGGTGTGCTGCTTCAGCGTGAGGATCGCGTCTTCATCGAACTCGGTGCGAAAGCCGAACAGCCGCTGCGCACCCAGCGTGGAGCCGCCGCCGGTGAACGAGCCCGCGACCTGCACCTGTGGCAGCGTCGAGGTGGGCAGCTCGTCCTCGATGTTCCACTTCAGGGAGGCCCGCGCCTCGTGCACAAGGTGCGGTGAAAACGTCGTCAAATTTGTGAAGCGCAGCACATGCTCGGCCTGCTCGCTGCTGTAGCCGGTCTCGCGCAGATTGGTCCCGCCCACGCCGACGTTCTGCAGGTTGTTCACGTTGGCGCTGTACGTCGCGGTGAGCACGTTTTTCGCGCCCAGCTGCCAATCCAGCCGGGCCTGCCCGACCCATAACCGCTGCGGCGTTTCCACCGTGTCCAGCACCGGCACAGTTTGCCCGGCGCCGTTGAGCGAAACGGCGTTCACCACACCCACGTTGTCGATCGAACGGTGTTCCAGATCGAGCGAAAAATCCGATCCCTGCTTGCGCACCGGACCGGTGAATTCAAACCCGTAACGCTGCTTGCCGACCGCGCCTTTGCTGGTCGAAAACGGATCCCGGGCATTCTCCCAGGAGCTTCCATTGGTCGTGAACAGGGCCCCGTGGTACGCGCTTTTTCCCGGCTTGGTATACACATTCACCTGCCCACCACCAAACGGCGGCTCGCGGTATTCCGAAGAAAACAGATCGGGGTTTACCTCGATATACGCGATGGAACTTTTAGGCGGCAGCTTGCTCGAATCGCCGAAACCATCGACGGAAATGGTCACATTAGCCGGATTGCCGCCGGCTGCCGCCGCCATTTGTTGCAACTCGCGCAACAAATCGTCCGGATCGTCGGCCAGCGATTGCAGCTGCTGGCCTTCGAGGCGCATCGTGGGGCCGGCGCCATTGGGATCGGGCGCCACTCCCTCGTCCGCGTTTACGGTCACATTCGTCGAGACGGACCCTGGCTGCAGCAGGAGCACAACGTCGCCGGGGGAGGGCGTGGTCACCGCCCGTGCTATGGGTTCAAACCCGGGAGCCTCCACGCTGAGCTGGTGTTTGCCGCTGGGCAGGCACGGCAGCCGAAACCGCCCGTCGGCCCCGCTGAGCACCGGCGCACCCCCATCCACGCTGACGCTTGCCCCCGGAATCAAGGCCTGTGTACTGTCGCGCACCGTTCCACTCAAAGCGGTCGCCCTGGTGAGGCGGCAAGCGCTCTGCGCGGGAGCATAGGGGGCCGTTAGCGCGGCAAAAGCAGCGGCTGCTATGAACTTCATCTGCATTCCTTTTCATTGGTATCAACAACGGCCCCCCCAATGGAACCAACGCCTCGGGCGGAAGGGTTCAGCCGTCTCCCGTAGCCATACGTTGATCTAAGCGCAGAGGTTCCCGGCAAGGGATGCAAAGTTCAGGGGGAACCATCGCCGTTACGACGGGCTGACAAGAAAAGGGAGTGCCCTGGGGCACCCCCTTCGCTCATGCTTACGGCAAATACGACCAGGTGGCCCCGGCTAGAACGGGTTGATCTTATCCACACCCTTTTTCTTTTTGTGCTTGCTGGAGCTTTCATCGTACTTGTCGAAAGCCGGCTTGGGCTTCTTCTTCTTGTTCGGATCCTTTTCCTGGGCAGCCGGCAGGGCCTTACCCGCCGCTTCGTTGACCGCATCGGGTGCCGGTGCCGCGGCTTCGGCTGCAGGCAGGGGTGTGTTATCGGCCGGCTTGGGCGTAATCAGCCCCAAACCGTAGTTTGGATCGCGCTTGCCCGTGGCCGCCGCCGCGTCGGTGGCACGATCGGAAATGGCACCACCGGTCATGGTTCCGGGCGCCGTGCCGTTGCTGGCGCCGGGGGTCAGGATTTCCGCTCCCAGGCTCGCAGCGCCGTTGCCTATGCTCCCGCCG
>CAXTBI010000008.1:43536-86490 GCA_964242195.1 uncultured Acidobacteriaceae bacterium | reverse complement strand
TGGCGGAGAGGCGTAACTTGTCGAGCTCGTCGTTGATGGTGGATTCCTTCTCGATATACAGGTCGCCGGAGGGGATATAGGCCTCGGGCTGGTAGTAGTCGTAGTAGGAGACGAAGTATTCGACGGCGTTGTGGGGGAAGAACTGTTTGAACTCGTGATAGAGCTGGGCGGCGAGGGTTTTGTTATGGGCAAGGATGAGCGCGGGGCGGTTGAGTTCGGCGATGACCTTGGCCATGGTGAACGTTTTGCCGGAGCCGGTGACGCCGAGCAGGACCTGGTCGGTTTCCCCGGCGGCGGCGCCGGAGACGAGCTCGGCGATGGCGGTGGGTTGATCGCCCTGGGGGGTGTACTCGGTGACTAGCTGGAAGTCCATCCTTACAGGATAAGCGAAGGTGAATGCTGTTTAGAGGAGCCACGGGCGCGCGTGGATGTGCGATTACGGGTTGCTCCCGGGGCGGAGCAGAGATCACGAGGCTGGTGGCAGAGCGACCCGCTCCACCAGGGAACGGTAGCGGTCGTCGGCATGAAGGCAATCGAAGGCCGGGTCGTCACCGATCCAGAGCAGTTGGGTTGCGCGTTGGCGATACCCGATTTCGAGCAGCTTGAGCGCTTCCTCCGGCCGTCCCATGCGGGCGTTCAGGCTGGCTAACTCGACGGGAGACACATAGCCCGTCGTAGCTCTTCTGGTTACGCCTTCCAGTTGCCATGCGAGCACAGCATGGTAGCCGCCCTTGGCAAAGGTGTGCCGAAGTTGGAGTGCTTCGTCTGCATGCCCGTCGATAGCGAGACTTTTTGCAAGCGCGTCAACGGACTGCCGTTGCAGTCCCTGGCGCTCGTAGATGACGTGCGTCAGCCAGACGAGAATCAAGTTGTTGGGAAACGCCGTCAGCCGTTCATCGGCATCACGCAGCGCGGCGTCGAACCGGCGCGCCTCGAGGTACGCGAGTGGCATGGCCCATGGGCGTGTAAACGGATCGATCTCGGTGGCTTTCCGCTGGGCAGCGATGGCTTCCTCGTGCCGGTTTTGCGCGGCAAGGATCTTCGCCTTCAGGTGGTATGCCTCCGCAAACTGCGAATCCAACGTGATGGCCTGCGAGGCTTCGGAGTCGGCTTTCGCCAGATCCCAACGCACTAACGCCGCACCCGCCGCTGCAAGGTGAGCCTCAGGCAGGGCTGCATCCAGCTGAAGCGCTCGCCTGGATGCGTCCTCTGTTTCGGTGAGCGAAGCTGCTGGGCTCAGCTCCCCTTTTACCGCGCTGGCCCCGTAGTAGATCGCCAGGCCGCTCCAGGCAAGCGCGTAATCCGGCTGCAGTTGCGTTGCGCGCTTGAAGAAGGGACCGGCCTCCTGTGTGTGATCGGTGTACCAAAGATAGCGGCCGCGCAGGTAGGCGTCATGGGCTGCGGGATCCACCTTTTGCGGTGAAGGCAGGTGCGGAACGGTTTTCATCAAGCGCCGGGCAATCTGCCCGGAGGCCTCTTCCGGCAGGGAAACCAGACCAGCGGGGTCGCGGGTGTACTTTTCCGCCCATAGATGCGTATCGGTATCCGCCTCGATCAGCTGAAGCCGCACCTGGGTGGTGCTGCCGGCCTTGCTCACCGAGCCTTCGACGATGGCATCTACGCCGAGGTCATGGGCGATGTCGCGCAGCGGCCGGTGCGCTCCCTTGAACTGCATTACCGAAGTCCGCGAGGTGATACGCAGAGTTGAATCTTTGGCCAGCATCGTAATGAGTTCATCGGTGATGCCGGCAGCGACGTAGTCCTGCCCCGGCTCTCCGGAAAGATTGTCGAGCGGAAGCACGGCCAGCGAACGCATGTGTGTACCGTGGGTGGAACGTCCGCGAAGACCGGCAGCGACAAGAAGTGCCACAGTCACCAGGGCCACGGCTCCCCAGCCGACCCAGAGCACGGAGCGGGATGCTGACGTCCGCGCAGGACTCACGATGGTTATCGCCATGTCCCCGGGGGAACTTTTCGTTGGCTCAACCCCTTGTTCAGCGGTTTCGACTGCCTTGGGCGAAGGGGGGTTTGTGACGGCACCGATAAACCGATAGCCCTTGCCTGTGACGGTTTGTATATAGCGGGGCTGTTCTGAGTCGTCTCTTAGAGCCTGACGGACCTTGCGGATGGCGGTGTTGATTCCGTGTTCCGTATCGACAAAGACTTCCCGCTCCCAAAGCTGTCCGGCGATCTCTGCCCGCGTCACGAGGCCGCCCTCCCTGGCCGCCAAGAGGATGAGCAGTTCCATGGGTTTGCGTTCCAGCTTCAAGCTGCGCTTGCCCCGGAGCAGTTCAAACCGACTGCAATCAAGGGTGAAGTCGTCGAATCTGTACACTCTGCCATCCACGCAGGCGGTACCCCCGGTGCGCGGAGTATAGCAGTGGGCCTTGGACCTCGGCGTATCCCGTACAAAAAAAGGCGTTTGCGGGTTCACCTCTCCTTTACCTCTCCTTTACCCTGCCTCCATTGGCGGGAAAGGCGGCGGGCTGCATAAAGGAGAGAACCGGCAGACCCGGTTTTGGAGATCCTCTAATGAAACTCAATGGCACAACCTGGGCCGGCACTCTAGCCGCGTTGACCCTTTCTCTTTTCGCTCTGCCTTATGCGCACGCGGGCTGTGGATTGCAGAGTCCGATGGCAAAACCGAGCGCGTACCGTCCTCCCCTCGCACATCCTTCCCTTCGGCTGGCGGGCTTTGAACCCGAGGAAGACCGGAGCATCGTTGGCTTCTGGCACGTGAAGTTCATCTCCGAGGGTTCCGGTCGACTCGCTCCCGACGGAGCGGAAATTGACGCAGGGTATGCACAATGGCATAGCGATCATACGGAGGTCATGAACTCAGCCGGACGTTCCCCGCTGAAAGGCGATTTCTGCCTTGGCGTGTGGAAGCAGGTGGGGGAACGAACGTACAAGCTCAACCACTTCGCCGCCGCGTGGGACGCAAACGGGACGAACCTGATCGGGCCAGCCAACATTCAGGAGACCGTCACGGTGGACCGGGACGGTGACAGCTTCCACGGCACTTTCACGATCGACCAGTACACGGAGGCAGGCAACCTGGCGGCTCACCTTCAAGGGAAGATCACTGGAACTCGCATCACCGTGGGTACACCTGCGACCAGTATTTTCTAAGCTCTTCCGGCGTGCCCCTGCTGCTGCGGGTAAGGGACGATGCTCTAGGGAATCTCTGATTTATTCCACGAAATGCTTTTCGTTCGCCGTGTGAATGGATCAGATGTTTTCTAAGTTAGACCGTCCCTTACTCACCCACTCAGAAGTGTGCAAGATGTAGAAGGGAGCGCTGCTAGCTGGTCTTGAGCATGGCACTTACATTCACCTATCTTCCGGGCGGGCTTCTGCGCACTCCCGTGCCGCTTCTGCACTCACCAGAACTGTAGCAGGTGGTATGAAATCTGGTGGGTGCCCGACTCAGGCAATTTGGGGTGCCCGCATATTCGTAATCGTCCCGATCAAGGGCCGATAGGACTACAGACTGCAGGCAATCGATCGGGACCCGCTTATATTGAGGGGAGGTTTGGGGAGGTGAGGCGATGACGGAGCTTTGGCTGGTGCGGCATGGGGAGACGGAGTGGTCTTTGGATGGGCGGCATACGAGCTTTACGGATATACCGCTGACCGCGCATGGGCGTGAGCGCGCGGGGGAATTGCGGGAGTTTCTGAAGGGCAAGGAGTTTGCGGCGGTATTTTCGAGTCCGCGCCAGCGTGCGATGGAGACGTGCCGGCTGGCGGGTCTGGGGGATGGGATGCAGGTGGAGAATGGCCTGGTGGAGTGGAATTACGGGGAGTTTGAGGGCAAGAGCACAAAGACGATTCGCGAAACGGAGGGGCCGCAGTGGACTGTGTGGACCGACCCGATCCGTGGCGGCGAAAGCGTGGACGACGTGGGTGTGCGGGTGGACGGGGTGATTGAGCGGGCGCTGGCGGCGGCGGCGGAAGCTGGAAGAGCAGATCCCTCCGCTACGCTGCGGGATGACAAATCCATGCGGGAGGGCAAACCGAACAGTTCCGCGGGCCAGGTTACCCGGGTGGCGTTGTTTGCGCATGCGCATGTGCTGCGGATTCTGGCGGCTCGGTGGATTGGGCGGCCGGCGGTGGATGGGCGACTGTTTGCCCTGGGGACGGGCAGCGTGAGCGTGCTGGGGTTTGAGCGCGAAACGCGGGTGATTGCGCACTGGAATCGAGGGTTTGAAGGGAAGTAAGGGCGGCCGCCGGCAGCGCACCCTGCCGCGAGGCAAAAGTTGTAGGGAATCGGGCAGGGCTGGTTACTTTCGTGATGTGTTCGCTTTCGAGCGCGGCGGGTATCATGAGGGGGAAGTTGAAAAAGAAGTGCATGCCGCGGTCAATCGCCGGCAGGGAGCCTCTGTTTGTCGAACCGGATGTATGCTGTGCTGAACCCCGGCACACCTGTAAAGGAGCGAGCCAAGGTGTGTGCGTTGGCCGTGATGGCGAAGGCGCCCCGGCCGGGCAAGGTAAAGACGCGGTTACAGCCGCCGCTGACGGCCGCGGAGGCTGCGGCGCTGAATATCTGCTTTTTGCGGGATACGGCGCGAAGCCTTGCGGAGGTAGCTGCCAGGGGCGCGGCGCAGGGGTTGATCTGCTACACGCCGACCGGGGATGAGGCGGCTTTCGACGGTTTGCTGCCGGTCGATTTTGCGCTGGTAGCGCAGCGTGGTGACGGGTTCGGCGAGCGTTTGCACTTGGCGGCGACGGACATCCTTGCCTGCGGGTTTGGGGCGGTGTGTCTCATCGATTCGGATTCGCCAACGGTGCCGAAGGAGGCGTTCGAGGCGGCGATTGCGGCATTGCAGAGGCCGGGGGATCGGGTGGTGCTGGGTGGGTCTGACGATGGAGGATACTACCTGATCGGGCTCAAGCAGGCGCATGCGGCGGTGTTCGAGGGGATTACCTGGAGTACGGGTTCGGTGTTTGCGGAGACGGTGGAACGGGTGCGCGCGGCAGGGCTCGAGATGGTGCAGCTGCCGGTTTGGTACGACGTGGACGACCACGCGACGCTGCGGGTATTGGAAGCCGAGTTGCTGGAAGGCAAGCGTCCGGCGTTTGCGAAGACGGACGGCTTTGACGCGGCGCACACGCGAGAGTTTTTGCGCGGCCGACTGGCTGCCTCGGCGCAGACTTGCGCAGCGGGGGAGACACGCGGATGAGGCGTGTTTGGGACAAAACGGATGGGTGGCACGCGGGCGATGCACGGCTCACAAACGCAACCCTTGTTGCCCTGGGGCTGGCGCTGGTGGTGTTGGCGCACCAGTTCACGCGGGAGATCGATCACTTTGTCATTGGCTTTGACCAGACGTCGTTGATCTCCGTGGTGGTGTACCTGGCGGCCGTGCTGGTGGTACGAACGCAGCCGGTGAACCGGGCGACGATGGGCATCATCGTCCCATTTTCCGTTGCCATGTTCGCCGTGACGTACCTGACCAAGCCGTACCTGTCCTCCGATATTTACCGGTATGTGTGGGATGGAATGGTGCAGCATCACTTCATCAACCCGTATCGGTATGTGCCGGGCAACCCCGCATTAACGTCCTTGCGCGCGCCGAATCAAGAAATTTTCGACAACATCAACCGGCGGGATTACGCACCGACGATTTATCCGCCGGTGGCGCAGATGATGTATTGGTTGGCCACGTATTTTGCGCCGTCGGTGGCGGCGATGAAGCTGCTGATGTTGGGGTTTCTCGCGCTTACGGCCTGGGTGCTGGCGCTGCTGTTGAAGCAGTTGGGGCGGTCGACGAGCGACCTGCTGATTTTGCTTTGGTGCCCGCTGCTGGTGTGGGAAATAGGGTGCGCGGGGCACGTGGATGCCGCCGTGTGCGGGCTGATTTCACTCGCGTTGCTGTTTCGTTTGCGACGGCAACCGGCGTTGTGCGGGCTGTTTTTGGGCATGGCGGTGATGACGAAGTTCTATCCGCTGCTTTTGCTGCCGGCGCTGTACCAACGGCGGGATTGGAAGATGCCGGCAGCGGTGGCCGGAGTTTGCGTGGCGGGGTATGCGCTGTACAGCTCGGTTGGTTGGCGTGTGCTTGGGTTTATGCAGGGGTATACGAAGGAAGAGGGGATCGACAGCGGGTCGCGGTTCTTCTTGTTGAACTACGTGCATTCCTTGCCGGGCCTGGCAGAGATTCCGAACACGGCCTTCACAGCGTTCAGCGCTGCCGTGCTGGCTTGCCTGGTGTTTTGGGCGTGGCGCTACGGTACGGGAGATGCTCCCCTTGACGCTTCCGTCGTAGGGCACAGGAGAACAGATTCATTGCCGGTGCCGGCGTTTGCGAAAGCCGCGGCGATGCTGGCGTTCGCCTTGATGCTTCTGTTTTCTCCGCATTACGCCTGGTACAACGTGTGGCTGATTCCATTTACCGTGTTGCTGCCGTGCCTGCCCCTGCTTTGTTACACGATGGCGTTCTTTTATGGCTACACGACGGCGCTTGCCGCGATGCCGGGACCGCAGATGTTTCTGTTGAATGAGCGGATTTACCTTGCGACAGGAGCGGCCCTGCTATTGCACTTCCTGCTGAAGCGATGGCCGGTGTGGAGTTTTCTGGTGACGGACCGGCGGGCAGCGCAGGACCGGGAGTGCGTCGCCTCCGTGCGGGAGCGCGCCAGCCCGATGCGGGAGCGAACCAGCGTGGTACGGGAGCGCCCCAGCCTGGTACGGGAGGATGCGAGTGCAGGCATCCGGTAAACAAGGAGTGCGGGAGCGTACTGTGCGGGAACGCGGGAATCCGGCGTCATTGGTAACAGTCATCATTCCGGCTTTGAATGAGGTGGAGTCGATCGGCGCTGTGGTGCGCTCGATGCCGTGGAGTCTGATCGCTGAGTGCATCGTGGTGGACAATGGCAGCACGGACGGAACGGGACCCGCTGCGGCTGCCGAGGGCGCACGGATTGCCAATTCGGCCCGCGGGTATGGGGCTGCCATGTATGCAGGTATGGCGGCGGCACTGCCTTCGAGCGAAATTCTTGTGATGTTGGACGGAGATGGCTCGGACGAGGTGGCAGAGATGCCGCATTTTGTCGGTCCGATCGCGCGTGACCAAGCTGATTTTGTGATCGGGTCGCGGATGCGAGGAACGCGGGCACCGGGATCGATGCTGGGGAGCCAGGTGTTCGCGGCTTACCTGATCAGCACGCTGGTGCGTTGGCGGTACGGATTCCGCTACACGGATATGGGGCCGTTTCGGGCCATTCGACGATCGAGCCTGGAGGCGATGCGCATGCGCGAGATGACCTTTGGATGGAATCTGGAGATGCAGATCAAGGCTGTGCGGGACGGCTTGCGCATCTTGGAGATCCCGGTCAATTATCGTTGCCGCATTGGGGGCGTGAGTAAGGTTTCCGGCAATCTGATTGCGTCGCTTCAGGCCGGATGGCGCATTTTGGGGGTGTTTCGACGGGTGGGGCGGCCGGCCTGATGCAAGAGGACGCTCCTGGGCAAGGCACCGTGCCGCTGGTGGATTTGCAGCATGTGGATGCTGTGCGCGGCGAAGAGACGGTGCTGCACGATGTTTCACTGCGCATTGGGGCGGGTGAGCACGTTGCCCTGCTGGGGCCGAATGGGTGTGGTAAATCGACGCTGTTGAAGGTGATGACCTGTGAGCTGTATCCGCTGGTGAAGCCGGGAACCCGGGTGCGGTTGTTTGGGCGAGAGCGTTGGGACACGACGGCGTTGCGGCGGCGGATGGGTGTGGTTTCGGCGGAGTTGCCGGGCAGGTCCATGCTCACGACGAGCGGCATCGACGCGGTGCTGACGGGATTCTTCTCCAGTTCGAGCTTGTGGCCCAACTTGACCGTGACGGACACGATGCGGGAGCGCGCGGAGGAACTTCTCATCATGGTGGGGGCTGAGGATCTGCGCCAAAAGCTGGTTGGGGCGATGAGCGCGGGGCAGCAGCGGCGGGTGATGATCGGGCGAGCCATGGCCGGAGCTACCGGCGACGGGCGTGGCGCGGTTGAGATGCTGCTGCTTGACGAGCCTTCGAATGCGCTGGATCTGGCGGCACAGCATGATCTGCGGTCCATGTTGCGGGAGGTGGCACAGGCGGGGACGGCGATTCTGCTGGTGACACACCAGGTGTCGGACATTTTGCCGGAGATGGGGCGGGTGCTGATGATGCGCCAGGGCCGGATCGTGGCGGATGGGGCGACGACGGCGTTGCTGACCGGAGAGCGGATGAGTGCACTGTTTGGGCGGGAGGTGGCTATTGAGAGGCGGCACGCTGTCTGGTTTGCCCGGTAACTTTTACGTCGATTGAGCAGCGGCGACGAGGGAAGGCAATTTTCGCATGTCGGAGAAGACGGCCGAAGCTCCGGCCTGGATCAGTGTTTCGCCGTGACCGGAGCCGCAATGCGATCCACCGGTGAAGCCGAGCACAGGGATGCCCGCGCCCCGCGCGGCGATCACACCGGGGATGCTGTCTTCAATCACGAGGCACCGCAGCGGGCTGGTTTTTAGCCAACCCGCGGCGAACAGGAAGATGTCCGGTTTCGGTTTGCCATGGGCGACCAGGGTGGCGCTAAGGATGTTCGGCGTGAACCGGGTATAGAGGTCGACGGTTTGCAATCCGAGCTGTAGTTTTTCCGGGAAGCTGCTCGATGCGACGCAGACCGGCAGGGTCATTTCGCCCAGTGCCTCCCGGATGCCCGGCATGATGGTGAGCTCGGTTGCGTAGGCTCCATAGGTACGTGCATTGACGTCTTGCCGAAAGGAGCCGGGGATGGGACGGCCCCAGTCGCTTTCGATTTCGGCGCGCATCTCGTGGTCCGGCCGACCGGCGAACCGGGCGATCACCTGCTCTGTGCTGATGGCGTACCCGAGTTTCGTGAGTTCTTCGGCTACGATCCGGCAAACGACGATCTCACTATCGATGAGGACGCCATCACAATCAAAGATCAATGCATCGACAGGCATTCCTTCATCCTTAGGCCGTTGCGAGGGAGGGTGAATGCCTCTCGCAGCGGTTGAATTGGGCTTTGCTGCCGGCAGCTCTGAAGTACCGACGCCGGCCGGACGTTCAGCATAGACATGCTCGCTTACGCGGCCTTCGATCTCTGGGCCGATGCTGTGTCCACATAGGTTCCGGACGCTTGCAATCGGAAAAGGTTGAAGAGACCTTGCGTGGCCGATTTTGGAGGCGCTCCTTTCTCTGCCTGGTAGGCCAAAAGGGGCGGCTCGATTTTGTGCAGAAAGCGATCCACGAAGGTTTGGACGGTGGTCGTTTCGTCCGACGTCGGTGCCCGGAACCGCGCGAGAATCCGCATGATCGTGTCGTCATTGGATTGGAAACGCTCGAGGATCGAAGCCGCGGCCCCATCGAGATAGACGGTCACATCGACTTCCTGGACGAAGCTTGCGTATTGCGGTTCTGAGCGCAGCAGGGCCTCGATGCCGTCGCGCATTTCATGGACCACCTCGGCGGCATAAAGGCGATGATCCTCTGTGGCATTGATGTAGTCATCCAACTTTAATTCGGCATTTCCGTCGGATTCGCGAAAGGCCGTAAGCGCAATC
The DNA here is from genome assembly GCA_964242195.1 of uncultured Acidobacteriaceae bacterium. Taxonomy (GTDB): domain Bacteria; phylum Acidobacteriota; class Terriglobia; order Terriglobales; family Acidobacteriaceae; genus Granulicella. The sequence continues at coordinate 76,943 of CAXTBI010000008.1, read as the reverse complement.
AGCCAATGCGATCCGTTCAGCAACCAGAGCTTGATTTCCTTTTCGGTATCGAGATGGCGGCTGAATTCCGCCCTGCTTCCCTGCAGTAGCCGCGGCAGGGTTTCAGTATTCGGGCAGAGTTCGAGCTTCAGCGAACCGTACACTTCCGCACGCACCATCACCGTGGGTTCGCCTCCGAAGCTGCACTCCTCGATGTCTACGCAGACACGGTCTACAAGAGCATGGACGCAACGGACATGCTTCCGGGTCAGGTCGTCTATCTCCGAGGCCAAATCCTTGTGCTTGAGGACCTCATGCGCACTGACCGTGTTTTCGCACGCGATGAGATAGACATCGCCTATCTCGCCGTTGCCACTTTCTTTGGCGCGGCAAATTTCGTTCAGCGCTTTGACCACGGGCGCATAGTTTTCAACGGTCAGCACGGAGGCACTGACGACGACGCCGTTGGCCTTTTTCTGCGATTTGTCGAGGATTTGGTTGATCACCTGCGGCACATCGGTTTCTCCAAAGGAGAAGAACCCCTCGTACTGCACACGCTCCCTGGGCGCGGTGAACGGTGTGGGGAGCGGCCCCGGTGTTTCGATCAGGTACTCGCAGCGAAGGTTGTTTTTTAGTAACTCATTGCGCCTGGATGGGTCCAGCGCCGTACTGCCCGTTGCATTGCGACAGGAGCTTCGGCGATTCAATAGAAACAGTTCGGAATCTTTGGTTTGGAGGAAGGGCGCAACCAGACCGAGACCAAGCCGGCCTGTTCCGAAGTGAATATGTAACATCTGGCCTCACGTAAGTGTCTGACACAATCGACCGGTGTCGAAATATCGTACCCTTGGCAGGCTAAGCTGCAAGCAAGTTATCATACGATGCGCGTCAAACGCGTATTGTTGCCCTGGGTTGAGCTTCAACAGAGCGCCAACTTATTGCACGAATGTAACGAAACTCGGCGCAAATGACCAAGAAAGAAGAAATGTCTGTCCGGTAGGGGACAGACATTTCCTCCATACATGACACCGATGACGATAGCCGATCAGTGGGCCCTGGCATGGCTGAGGCTTTTGGAGAACCGGTAGTTGAGTTCGAAGAAACCATAGTTTGCATCGCGCTCGCGAGGGTAGATGGCCGCGACCACGGTTTTGCCGAAGCTGTGGGCGTAGTAGCCGGTGAGGGAGATTTGACGGTTGACGGCATAGTCCGCACTGATGTCATAGAGGGTGCTGAAACTGCCGTGGTTGTTTCCGGGGCGGCCGGTGTAGCCGAACACCTTGTTATCGAACGCGCCACCGCCGCCGTACCAGAAGTCTTTGGGTGCGGTCAGCTGCAGGAAATGCAGGTCCGTGCGGAGGACGAGTTTGGACGTGGGGTTATCGATGAACTGCACGAACTCATCCTTGCTATTCATCATGTTGAAGTAGGGAAACCGGGCGTACAGGCGTGGGGTGGGGAGCACCTGAAAGAAGGTGTTATGCGTGTTATCGGTATTGTTGTTATCGCCGGTGGTGCGGAGGGCGCCGCCGCGCAGCCAGGGCAGTGTTTTCACGCCGGAGAACTGGTATCCACCCTCGACCGCGTAGCCTGCGGAACGCTGGTTGAGAAAGCCCCATTGGCCGTTTTGCAGAACACCCCAGAAGAGCAGATCGAGGGTGTTTTTTCCGGACGGGATGGCGGCAATGACGTCCATGCCATAGGTGCCGAGTCGAATGTTTTGATGATCGAGCGCGCGGGCGGCGGCGGTGCGGTTGTCGGTCTTGGTGAGGCCGGTGCGGCCGTCATGGTAACCGAGGGCGAAGCCGCGAAACTGAACGCGTTGTTTGGCTAGATAGCGCGTGTAGGCGAGGTATTGGATATCCACGTTCAGTTCGGGGTTGGCGTTCATGTTGTAGACGCCCCCGGTAGCGCGGCCGGCCATGGCGGTCAGGTTCCATTGGGTCCCGCCGCCCAGCTTTCCCTCGACGCCGTCGAAGGAACGTTGGCCGTCGGTGAAGCCGAAGTTGCCTACCAGGCGCTGTGCGATGCGGTTGGTTTGCAGCCAAAGCAGCGTTGGATTTTTCGGCACCGTTTCGGCACCGTCGAAGAACTCGAAGCGGCCGAGCCGAAGGGTTGTGCCCTCGCGCTTGAAGTGGTAGCGCAGGAAGCCCTGCCGGAAGGAGGCCGCGGCGGGGTCCTGGTTGTTGCCGTTGGAGGCGTAGTAGGTGCCGCCGAGACCGAGCTGGCCCTGGGCGGCGACGGGGGAAACGGCGTCGTTGGGAAGGGCGAGTTCAGCGCCCTGGCCGAGCTCCAGAAGGTAATCGAAGTGCCGGACGCGCTGGACGAGAGAGAGCCGCAGAAGGGAATCCTGGTACCCGTATTGCTCGGAGTGGGGTGTGGCGGCGAACCATTGCGTGGCGTTGGTACGTTCGCGGAGGGCGGCCGTGAGCGTGATGGGAGTAGAGGTCGGCGTGGAAGAAGGGGGTGTGGCGGTCTGGCCGCTGGCGGACGTACACAGAAGTTGAGAAGCAAACAAGGGGAGCATCCATCCGGCCTTGAGGGCAGGAGCGATCCTTAGGAACGAGGTGCAACGTGACATGAAGGTCTCCAAAAAGGGGCAAGAAAATACAAAGGGGCTACCCGGGACACAGAGTGGCCAGCTGGTCTGCGCCCGGGGGAGGATCGCGGGTTCAATTACATCAGAGGATCAGTTCTGATGAGGTATGCAGGCGTCCTCCCGAGCGAAGGCGAAGTGGGTGTACGTGTTCGGTGCCGCACGGAAAATCACGACGTGGCGGGCGAAATACAAGGGTCTCTCCACATCGCAAACGGAGAGGCTGTTTGCTGCGGGCGAGATGACACTGTTATTGGCAACACAGAACCAGGCTAGGAAACGTCTGATTCAGTCTCGCACTCACTTACCGCCGAAAGGAACGCAGATTCCCTGCGGGAATGACAACAAGAAAGCGGACTTGATCAGAGCCTCTTTTGAGCAGGGGATCGGAAGGTCAGGGATTTACGAGCAGACCTTCCCCGGAAACGACCTGCTCGCTGCGCGAAGCGGGTTCCGTGAGTGCGCGTCCGCCGGCGCCGACCCATGTGCGGGTCCATCGGCGGGAGACGATCCGGAGCACGACGAGCACCATAAGCGCGAAGACGGCATAGGCGGCAAACCCGGCGGCGAAGGAGCCGGTGTGTTGTTTGGATTGGCCGAGCACGTTGGGCAGAATGGAACCGCCCAGCGCGCCGATTTCGCCGATCATGCCGCCGGCGATGGCGGTGGTGACCGGCCAGCGCAGGGGAACAAGCTGGAACGTGGCTCCATTGCCTGCGCCCAGGGCGGCAAAGCAAAGCATGAACAGAAGCGTGGTGACCAGAAGCGACGGCGAGGCGACGAGGCCGAAGATGCCGGCGATGGCGACGAGGAACACGACGGAAAGCGTGGTGATGCCGCCGACCTTGTCCGCGAAATACCCGCCCGCCACGCGCGTGAGGCTGCCGGTCAACGTGGCCAGCATGGTGAGGGTTCCGGCCTGCGTTTTGGCGATGTGGAATTGTGCGACGAACAAGGAGGGGAGAAACGTAGCCAGACCGATGAAGCCGCCGAAGGTGATGATGTAGACCATGTTGAAGTACCAACCATCGGCCTCGACCAGGCACTTGAGGTGCTGGCGCAGGCTCTGGTGCTCGGCGTCGGGCGGCTCCTTGGCGAAGAAGATCATGACGAACAGCGGAAGCAGCATGCAGCAGGCGGCGAAGCCGTAGACGTGTTGCCAACCGTAGACTTTCGCCAGGCGCGGCGCGAAGAATGCTGCGAGCGCGGTGCCGCTGTTGCCGGCGCCGGCGATGCCCATGGCGAGGCCTTTGTACTCGCGGGGGAACCAGCCGGAACCGAGTGAAAGCGCAACGCCGAAGCTGGCGCCCGCGATGCCCAGCAGAACACCCATCGCCAGGACGTTGGAAAAAGTGTGCACGAAGAAGAAGCCGTACATCAACGCGACGATGATGCAGCTCATTTCCACGATGGCGGCGCTTTTGCGGCCGATGTATTGGCTGAGCACACCGAGCGGAAAGCGCATGAGCGCGCCCGCCAGCGTGGGGACGGAAACCATGAGGCCGACCTGCGCCGGCCGCAGATGAAACTGCTCCGTGATGAAGGGACCCATGGCACCGTTGAGCACCCAAACGGCGAAGGAAAAGTCGAAATAGAGGAAGGAGGCCAGCAGGGTGGCTGGATGACCGGATTTGAGAAACATTTTGGCGTTGGCCACGAATGACTCCTGCGAATTGAGATAGGGTGTCGCGCTGCGAGGCCCGGGGTCAGTGCAAGAGGCGAACGTCGGGGTTTGCTTCTTTTTGTTGCGCTCGCGGCGGGCATGGACGCGAGGGGAGGACGCGAGAAAAGGACGCGAGAAAGCTGGGTTTACGCCTGGCTGCTGCGTTCAACGCGCACGGCGCATTGTTTGAAATTCGGTTCACGGCTGATGGGATCGAAGTCGCCCAGCGTGACGAGATTGGAGTTGTGTTCGGCAAAGTGGAACGGCATAAAGACCTGGCCCGGCGCGACGATGCCGGTAATGCGAAGCTCGACGCCGGGCACGGCATTGCGCCGTGAAACCACGGTGACGCGTTCATGCTGGCGCAGCGCAAGGCGCTGGGCATCGGCGGGATTCATTTCCAGCCAGGCGTTGGGCACCATGCCGTGCAGCATGGGGATGGCGCCGGTTTTGGTGCGGGTGTGCCAATGTTCGACGGTGCGCCCGGTGTTGAGGACAAGGTCGAATTCGGCGTCGGGCTGCTCGGTGAAGGGCAGGCAGGGAACGCAATGGAGGAGGGCGCGGCCGTTTTCGCGCGGGAAGACACCATCGGTGTAGAGCCGCTCGCCGCCCCACTGCGCGCCGCCTTCGTCTTCGATCCCCTGCCAGGTGAAGGGGGAGTAATCGCAGAGTCGGCCGGCGGAAACGCGCTGCCACTCGAGCCAGGCATCGTGGGTGGTGGACCAACCGGGGTAGAGGGTTTCGCGCACGCCGAGACGATCGGCCAGGGCGAGAAAAATGTCGAAGTCGGCGCGCGCTTCGCCGGGCGGCGACGTGAACGCGTTGACCTTGCTGATGCGCCGTTCGGAGTTGGTGTAGGTGCCTTCTTTTTCGCCCCACAAGGCCGCGGGCAGAACAAGGTCGGCGAAGTCCATGGTCGGGGTTGGATAGAAGCCGTCCTGCGCCACAACGAATTCGGCGGTGGTGAGGGCCTGCTGCAGCAAGGCAAAGTTCGGGTAGGAAACGACGGGGTTGGTGGCGATGAACCAAAGCGCCTTGACGCGGCCCGCGACAGCGGCTTCGATGATGTCGGGGTACGCCAGCCCCCGCTTGGCGGGGAGGAAATCGAGCGGCATGCCCCACAGGGCTTCGAGCTCTGCGCGGTCGGCTGGGCTTTCGAATTTGCGATACCCGGGCATGCCGGAGGTGAAGCCGCTTTCGCGCGTACCCATGGCATTGCATTGTCCGGTGATGGAGAACGGCGAGGCCCCGGCACGCCCGATGTTGCCCGTGATCAGCGCGAGATTGTTGATCGCCGCTACGGTTACGGCGCCTTGGGTGGAGTGATTGACGCCCATAGTCCAACCGATGAAGGCGGCTTTGGCCTCGCCGTAAAGATGGGCGACGCGCTCGATGGTGGAAGGCGGCAGGCCGGTCGTTTCGCTCACGGCTTCGGGTGTGTAGTCGGCGACGAAGCTGACGAATTGGTCGAAACCATCGGTGTGCGCGTCGATATAGGCGCGATCGACCAGACCATCGCGCAGAAGGATGTGGGCGATGCCGTTGAGCAGGGCGATGTCGGAGCGCGGCTTCACGGGAAGATGGATGTCCGCCATCATGGCCGTTTTGGTGACGCGCGGATCGGCGACGATGAGCACCTGGTTGCGATTGCGGTTCAGGCGATTGCAAAGGATGGGATGATTGTCCGCGATATTGGAGCCGACGAGAAGAAGAACGTCGGCGGTTTCCATATCGGCATACGCGCCCGGTGGACCATCCGAGCCGAAGCTGAGCTTGTAGCCTGAAACCGCGCTGGCCATGCAGAGCGTGGTGTTGCCATCGTAATTCGGGCTGCGGAAGCCAAGCTGCACGAGCTTGCCGAGGGTGTAGAACTCCTCGGTAAGCAGCTGGCCGGTGCCGATGACGCCGAGCGTGTCGCGCCCATGCTCCGTTTGCAGGCTGCCGATGCGCGCGACCATGGTGTCGAGGGCTTCGTCCCAGCTGACGGGCACCAGGGGCGTGCCGCGGCCGCCTTTGCGCAGCATGGGGGTGGTAGCACGGCCGGGTGCGCCGGGAACGTGGTGCTCACTCAGGCCCTTGGGGCACAATTTGCCGCGGTTTACGGGGTGATCGGGGTCGCCGCGGGCGGCCACGGGTTTGCCCGCGCGCGTGCCCACAAGCATGCCGCAGCCGACGGAGCAGTAGCCGCAGGTGGTCTTGGTCCAGGTGTCGGCCACACGCGATTCGGAGATGTAGCCGAAGCGGGGATCTTCGGCGTAGCGGTATTTTTTTTGCGCGGTGTCGATGCCGAGCAGGCGCCGGGCGCGTTGCCAGGGGGTCAGCGTCTCGGCACGGGAAGCGTCGGCGACGCTGGCCTCGGGGAGGCGATCGACGGTGTTGCGGAAGAAGGGCCAGTTCATGCGTGCGCTCCGTGGGGGCTTTTGCCGCCCATAAACGTGAGTCCCATGCTCAAGGGGACCACCGAAACGAAGAACAGATAGCGCTGCAGCATGACCGCCGCAATCGCCGTGCTGACTGCCAGCCAGGGCAAGGGAGCGGCCAGAAAGAGCGGCGTCACCATGCAGGCGAGGAGAGATAAAGCCACGACCCACCAGAGGTCGTCGCCGCGCAGGAGGTTGAACGAGGCCCGCATTTCGAAGTTGGTGGAGGCGCGCAGGCGCAGGGTGCGCACGAGGTGGTTGGCGGCCCAAGCGACGGCAAGGATCATCGAGGGGAGGGCGGTCGGCACGGCGGGCATGGGATGCAGAGCGAGGCCGAAATGCCGGCCAAGCTCGGCCAGGGCGGCGGCGGGTGCCTGCATGGCGGAGGTCATGGCGGTGCCGATCAGCCCGGCCGAAAGCAGAAAATCCAGGGGGGTGTGGACCATGTTCCATGCCGGCCGTGCGCGCACAAGGTAGATGTAGGCGCTGGCGAGGGTGCCGCAGAGGCCGAAAACCACCGCGGCCACGGCTGCGGGATGCACAACGAACCGCACGGCACCGAGACCGAGTGTGGACGCCCAGGACGTTACGCAGCAAAGCCCGATGGCCCCGAAGAAGAGGCTGAAGAAAAGCACCTCACGGCTGAGCCAGGAGCGACGCCACATTTTGAGCGCGCGCCAGGCATAGGCGGGGCGGCCCAGATGGAATACCGACACGTTGAGTGCGAGCGCGGTGAGCACGGCCAGCAACGTGACGCTTACTGTATCGAGCGCACGGCCAAGGACAAGCACGGCCAGCGTGCCGAACGTGGCTTGCATGGCCGTCGTCATCACAACGAGGGAAGGATGGGCGTGTTCGAGCGCGATCGCGCCGGTGTCCACCCGCTCCAGCCAGGAGCGTGCGTCTTCGGGCAGCGTGATGCGGGTGGTGGAGACGGTGTGGCCGGCGGGAGGCATGCCCGGCGATTCGGCAAAGGCGTAATCCGCGCGCCACTCGATCTTGTTTACGATTTCGATCTGAATGGCATTCTCCGGGCAGGCGTTCACGCAGGCCGGCTCCAGGCCCTCTTCCAGGCGGCCGCGGCACATGTCGCATTTGCCCACCACGCCGCGTTCCGGGTTGAATTGCGGCACGCTGTAGGGGCAGTTCCACACGCAATATTGGCACCCGATGCAGGCATCGGCCGAGTGGAGCACGATGCCCGTCACGGGATCCTTTGTGTAGGCGTCCACCGGGCAGCCCTTCAGGCAATCGGCGTCCAGGCAATGATTGCAGCCCATGGAAAGATAGCTGCGCTGGGTGTCGGGGTAGACGCCGCCTTCGAGCTCGCCCACGCGGCGCCACTTGATGTCGGCGGGGTTGCCGTTCTGCTCGTTGCACGCCACCTCGCATGACCGGCAACCGATGCATTTGGTCATGTCGAAATGGAAACGGTACTGCTCGCCCTGTTCCAGCGGCCGCGTGGGGATGAGCGAATCGACGAGCGCCGCCGAGGCACCGCCGGCGAGCAGGGTCATGCGCACAAGGTCGGCGCTTTCGGTGTCGGTGGCTCGATCGTAAAGCGGTAAGGCCAAGGTGGTGTCCCCGTGTGCTCGCGGTACTGGTGGCGTCCTTAGTACACGTCGCGGTGGTAGCGACGATCTTCGTGAAGCTGCCCAACGTATTGCTGCGCCGCTTCGGCATCCACGCCGCCGTGGGTTTCGATGACCTGATGCAGCGCCAGATCCACGTCCTTGGCCATGCGCGAGGCGTCGCCGCACACATAGAGCTGGGCCCCTTCGTTCAGCCATCGCCAAAGTTCGGCACCGTGCTCGATCATGCGGTCCTGCACGTAGACTTTTTGCGCCTGGTCGCGGGAGAAGGCGGTGTCGAGCCGTGTGAGGTGGCGCGATTCGGTCATGGAGCGCAACTCGCGGCAGTAGAGGAAATCCGTGCTCGCGCTGCGTTCGCCGAAGAAGAGCCAGTTGCGCCCCTTGTGCCCCAGGGCTTGCCGCTCATGCAGAAACGAACGGAACGGGGCGATGCCGGTACCCGGGCCGACCATGATGATGGGCGTGTCGGTGTCCGCGGGCAGGCGGAATTTTTTGTTGGGGTGAATGTAGACCGGGACCGGCTCCCCGACGGGGATGCGATGGGCCAGCATGGTGCTGGCGACCCCGCCACGCTCACGATCGTGCGAGCGAAAGCGCACCACGGCGACGGTGCAATGCACCTCAGGCCCATGCGCGGCCGGGCTGGAGGAAATGGAGTACAGCCGCGGGGCCAGCTTCGGCAGCATGGTCACCAGGTCTTCAGGCTGCGTGATGACGCCGGGATATTCGTGCAGCAGATCGATCAAACCGCGGTCGTAGATGAAGGTTTCCAGATGCGGGCCCTGGTCCGCGGGCAGCAGCGCGGCCAGCTTTTGGCAAGCGGCGCGGTCCGCGAAGGCCTGGACGATTTTGCGATTCAGGCGGGTCGGTTGCAGATGGCGCAGAAGCGCTTCTTCGACGGTGAAGCTGCCCTGCTTGGGTATCTCGACAAGCGCGGCACCCTCGAAGGGCAGAAGCGCGAGGATTTCATGCACAAGCGCCGGATCGTTCTGCGCGATGACGCCGCAAGCGTCGCCGGGCTGGTAGTGCATGGCCGAATCCGCGAGGCCGAAGCGGAGATGCAGGGTGAGCTTGCCCGAGGACTCCGACGTCAGCGGCGTGCGCTCCAGCAAGGGTGCGGCGAACGGCTTGTCGCGGGTGTACACGTGCACCGGTTCGGGAAGGAGTTCCGGGGTCGCGGGCGGAAACTCGTGATCCGCCTGGATGGCCACGTTGGACTCACTGCCGCGGTGCGAGAGATGCGGTTGCAGATCGCTTTTCCACTGCGCAAAAGGCGCGTCCACCTCGACATCGCTTTCGGCGCGGGGAATGAAGCGCGTTCCGCCCAGGGCCTGCAGCCGCTCATCGACATCGATGCCGAATTGGCAGAAGTGCTCGTAATGTTTATCGCCGAGGCAGAAGACCGAGTAGCGCAGCGTCTTGAGGCTGGGGGCGCCTTCTGCGAACAGCGCGTCGCGAAAGGCGGTGCAGGCTTCGGGCGGATCGCCTTCGCCGTAGGTGCTGATGAGGAACAGAGCATTTTGTTCCGAGGCAAGTTGCGCGGGTGTGGTCTTGTCGAGCGAGGCTATCTCAGCTGTGTGCCCCGCCGCCTTCAACTCCTTGGCCAATTTTTTGGCCAGGCGCTCCGCCGTTCCGCTCTGCGTGGCGAAATAGACTTCAAACCGAAGCGAAACGGGCGTCGGCGTGGACGCTTGCGGGGCGTTGGAGAACAACCCGGCGAGGAAGCCGTTGAGCCACGCACGCTGCTCCCCGGTGAAGGGCGCGTTGTCGGGAATGTAGGGCACGGGGGAAAACATTCAGGCTTGTCCTCCACCGTTGGCGGTGCTTCTGCCGTCGACGCACATGGCCCGAAGTTCGTCCACGGTGTGACGCCGGCTGAACCCGAGGAAGGTTTCCTCGGGTGCATGTTCGCGCGTGAAACTCGCCATCAGGTTGCGCAGGGACGTGTGTACATCCCTGTACTTCAGGGCAGGAAACAGTTCGCGCGCCATGCCCTGGTCCGCATCCGCGCCCCCACCGAGGTTTACCTGGTAGCCTTCCTCGCCTTCCACCTTGATGCCCATCAGGCCGATATCGCCGATGTAGTGCTGCGCGCAGGAGTTGGGGCAGCCGGTCACGTGGAGGTTGATCGGGTGCTCGAGCGTGAAGGCCGCATCGAGCGAGCGCGCCAGTGCAAGCGCATGGCCCTTGGTGTCGCAGGCGGCAAAGCGGCAGCCGCGGCTTCCCGTGCAGGCCACGGTCCCGCTCAACACGCGACCGGCGGCGTAGTCGAGCCCGGCTTCGCGCACGGCGGCGCAGGCGGCTTCGATTTGTGTGTCGGGGATGTTGGGGATGAGCAGATTTTGCCACACCGTGAGCCGCAATTCGCCCGTGCCGAAGGTTTCGGCAATGGCGGCAAGCGCGCGTGCCTGCTCGGCCGGCAACCAGCCCACGGGCACAACCACGCCGAGGTATTGGAGACCGGACTGCGCCTGCGAATGGAGGCCAAGATGTCCGGCGCGGTCGATGGGACCGCGCGGCTCGCACTCGGCGGCGTCGACGTGCAGCACCGGAAAGGCAAGTTTCCGTTCCGTTTCTTCGAGGAATTTCGGGACCCCCCAACGGTCGACGAGATATTTGAGCCGCGCTTTTTTGCGATCGGTGCGGTCGCCGTGCTCGGCGAAGACGCGGACGACAGCGGCAGCGAAGGCGACCAGCTGATCGGGCCGCAACAGGAGGCCGCAATCGGTTGCAAACTGGCGATGCCCGGTGATGCCGCAAAGCAGGACGCGAAAGTACACGCCCGGCGGAACGCTTCGGCCTTCCCCCACGCGCACGGCCACCAAACCCAGGTCGTTGGTATCGGCCAACGCGCTGATGGCACCGCCATCGTCGAAGGCGATGTTGAACTTGCGGGGCAGGCCGAACATGTCGCGCGTGTTGGAGATGTAATTTTGCAGCGCATCGGCGAATGGCTGCACGTCGATCAAGCCTTGCGGGTCGAGGCCGGAGATCGGCGAGGCCGTGATGTTGCGGATATTGTCTGCCCCGGAACCGTGCGAGCGCATGCCGAGCTTTTGCACCGCGTTTAAGACGTTCACGATGTTTTGCGGAGCGAACTCGCGAATTTGCACGTTGGCGCGGGTAGTTAGATCGACACGGCCGCAGCCCCAATGCTCGGCCATCGCTGCCAGGCCGCGCATTTGGGCGGAGCTTAGCAGGCCGCCGGGAACGCGCATCCGCAGCATGAAACTGTCCTGGGCGGGGGCGACATAGAAGAGACCGTGGTATTTGAAGCGGAAGCGATTTTCCGGGTCGGGGGCACGATTTTCCGCTGCATGCGCCACCAGATCGTCCCACAGGTCCAGGGGGTTGCGATCGTATTTCCAAAGCTCTTCGGCACAAAGATCGTCAACGGGGGTACCGAAAAACGTGGGCTCGGCCGCCGCGGGCGCGGCGAGGTTGGAGGCGCCGCTGGACGGGTCGTCGGTGACGGTGCCCGAGCCGAGGTGGCCGGCAAACGGGGCACGCTGGGTTGCGCCCGCAAAAAAGCCTTGCAGGTAATTTTTTTGCACCTCGGTGAAGGAGGCGTTCGGCAAACCGGAAAGTTCGGGAAGTGAGGCCATCGGGCAAACCTTCGAGCAGGGTAGAAGCTGCGGGAAAGAAAACGAGCAAGAGCCTGAGGTTCACGGGGCTACGGATAGCGAGCAGAGGGAGGCCCACGTCGACGAACAAAGGACGAGCACAGGGACGCACACCGGCTGAATCGTAGCGGTGAACTTCAGGCTCGTCGCGGAGCTTGAGTTTTGATCGGGCGGCCGGCGCGTCATGGAGCCGGCGGATGAGGATTGCTTCGGTGAATCCGAGAGCGGTGCGGATCGCAGCGGTCAGGGCTAGTGATCCGGGGAATGAGCCTAGTATGCGAGCAATCTCCGATTTACGCAAGGGGCGAGCGAGGAATTGGGCGGCCATGCCGGTGCCCCGGGTGCATTTCGCAGGGGACAGGCTATGATGGCGCTACGACTCTTTTTTCATGCGAGGGCCGTTTCAAACAGCGGCCGCTCAAACCGGGGTGCCATGCCACACGCCAGCTTCGCCGGACTCCGCGTCCTTTCGCTTGAATCGCGCCGCGCCCGCGAGGTGGAAAAGCTGGTGCGCACCTATGACGGCGAACCGCTAGTGGTGCCCGTGATGCGCGAGCTGCCGCTCGAGTCGAACACGGCATGCCTCGAGTTTGGCCGGAGACTGATTGCCGGGGATTTCGACCTCCTGATTTTTCTTACCGGGGTGGGCGTCGCCAAGATGATGCAGATCCTCGAAACCGAGTTCGCTCCGGAAGCGATCCTGTCCGCGCTGCGCAGCCGTGAGATCGTTGCGCGTGGCGCCAAGCCGCTTTCCGCCCTGCGCGAGCTGCGGGTCCCGGTGGCCGCCACCACCGGCGAGCCAAGCACATGGCGCGAACTGCTTGCCCTGTTGGACACCACCTACGGCGATCGCCTGCGAGGATTTCGCGTGGCTGTGCAGGAGTATGGCGCGACCAACCCGGAGATGATCGCCGACCTGGTCGAGCGCTGCGATGCGGTGACCAAGGTGCCGGTGTACCAATGGGGTTTGCCGCTCGATACCGAACCGATTCGCGGGGCGGTGCATGGTCTGATCGACGGCAAGTTCGATGTGGTCCTGTTTATGACCGCTGTGCAGGTCATTCATCTTTTCCAGGTGGCCGAGGAGATCGGCCGGAGCGACGATCTCCGTCAGGCGCTGGGAAGGATCGTCGTTTTGTCGGTGGGCCCGACCACAACGGAGGAGTTGCAGCATTACCGCATTCAGCCGGACTTCGAGCCTTCGCGGCCGCGCATGGGCTTCATGATCAACGAGGCCGCGCAATATGCGGCAAAGGTGCTGGCGCGCAAACGGGACCCGGCCGGGGAGGCCGGCGAGGATCCCGGTTTGCCCGTTCCGCCGATGGTGAACGCGCCCAGGCAAGCCTTTGCGCCGGCGAGCCACGGCACCCAGCGGGTTGCGCTTTCGACGTCCACCATGGCCGGTTTTCGGGACGGCCTGGCACCCTTCGATGTGTTGCATGAGATTGGCAGCAGCCTTGCCTCGGCCGATCCACTGCACATGGTGCTTTCGCGCATCGTGGCGTTTGTGTCGGCGGTGGTTCCGTGCGACTCGTGTTTTTTGTACACACTGGAGGACGACAAGCTGATTTTGCGCGCGTCGCGCAACCCGCATTCCGATGAGGTCGATCGGTTGCGCATTTCGGTCGGGCAGGGCGTTACGGGATGGGTGGCCGAGCACCGCGAGCCGGTGGCCATCTCCGAGCACGCCAGCAAGGATCCGCGCTTCAGCCCGTTTTTGAGCCTGCCGGAAGACAGCTTCGAAGCCATGCTGTGCGTTCCGGTCACCTGCGCCAATCGCGTGGTCGGCGTTCTGAACCTGCAGCATCGTGAACCCTACACGCACACCCTGTTACAACGCCGGCTGCTTTCGACGATCGGGGTCCTGGTGGGCGCGGAGATCGAGCGGGCACGTCTGGAAACGGAGAACTCCGACCTGACGTATCGCCTGGAAACACGCAAGATCGTGGACAAGGCGAAAGGGGTTTTGCAGCGGGATCTCGGGCTTTCCGAAGAGGACGCCTACCGCACACTGCAGCGCGAAAGCCGGGGGAGCCGGAAATCGATGCGCGATGTAGCTGAAGCTGTGTTGCTGTCTGAGAATCTGAGGCGCGGGGAAGCCGTGGTTTCGGGGGCGGAACGGTAGGCTTCCAGCTTACCCAAGCCCAAGCAGGAGGCATGTTTCGGTATCGTGTTCCAGAAAGACGCCAACTGCCTCGGCGTGCCGGCGTAGCAAGCGGGCGATCTCCCCTGTGGCGCAGTTTCCGATGCGTAGCCGAAGAACTTTTGGTGGATCGCTTGCGAGCACACTGCGTTCCGCGAAGTCGGCGTCTTTGGTGACGATGACCAAGCTGTGGACCTTCGCGTATTCTCAGATCTCGTTATCGTTTGCTGCCCCAAGTCCGAGCTGATGAACATGCACGGAGTTCGGATACAGGTCAGATAAGAGTTCTGTCAGACGCGGTGAAAGGTTCTCATCCAGGAGCAGTTTCAAGCGGCTGACAGGCTACGCGGCGAGGGTTTCCAATTTGCGCTCGCGATCGGCGGCGAAGGCCAGGCAAGCCAATAAATCGTCCTCTTGCAGGAACGGGAAATCGGTGAGGATTTCTGCGTGTGTCATGCCGGCAGCCATGTACCCGAGGACATCCGCTACCGTGATGCGCAGCCCACGAATGCAGGGCTTGCCACTGCGCTTGCCGGGCTGGATCGTGATTGTCTGCAGGAGTTGCATGTTGAGACGGTATTCGAAAGCCGGTGTTATGTCAAGGTTTTTGCGGGTTGCTTCAGGTATGAACGGTGGTCACGGGATGAAGTTGGACCTGGACGAGATCGGGTTGTTGGACTTTTACGGGGCCCAGGACGGCGGTTTGGGGCAGGGGGCCTTTGAGCATGGCGACCTCATCGCAGGCGTAGAGGCGCGGGCAGGCCTGGCAGTCTTTGTAGATCTTGTCGGGCAGGGCGGTGCGTTCGGCGGTGCGGAAGCCGTAGTGGGTGAAGAAGTCTGGGATGCGCGTGAAGAGGCAGGTGGAGGTGACGCCGTGCTCTTCGGCTTCGCGGAGGAGGGCGCGGAGGAGAGCACCGCCGGCGCCCTGGCCGCGGGCTTCGGGGTAAAGGACGATGGAGCGGATTTCGGCGAGGTGTGGGCCGTAGAGGTGGAGCGCGCCGCAGCCGAGAAATCGCGGTTCGGCAGCGCCTTCCGGTGAGGTTTCGGCAACGGTGAAGTCGCGGATGTTTTCGCAGATTTCGGCGTAGGAACGGCGGAGCAGGGTGCCGTCGCCGGAAAGGGAGTTGACGAGATCGAAGATGTCGCGCGCGTCCTGGAGGTGGGCTTTGTGGACCTGGACGGCGGAGTGGAGGAGGGGGAGGGTTTGCGTGGGATCGGCCTGGGTGGAGGCCGAAACCTTCACCCCACCCTTCGCTTCGCGAAGAATGGGGCACCCGTGCTGAGGGTCGTCCGCGGCTGATGGGGCACCCGGGTCCAGTTCGGGGTCGCCGTCTACCTCGGTGAGGGCGTAGGGCTGGCCGGCGGCGTGGATTTGCGGCGTGGGGGGGCCGTCAGGCTCTTCGATGGCGTTGTCCGGGATGGCGAGGTCGAGGGTGATGAGGTCAGGCAAGGGCGTCTTCCGTAAGGAGATTGGACGCGTAAACCTGCAGGCGGATGCGGGTTTCTTTGAGAGCTTCGGTGACCTGCGCGGTAGCGGTGCCGCCCTGGCTGGCGTGGCAGTCCACGGTGCTTTGGAGGGAGATGGCGGCGTAGACGTCTTCGGTGAAGGCGGGGCTTAGTTTCTGGAGTTCGGCTAGTGGGATGGCGTTGAGTTCGAGGTGACGGTCGAGGCCGAGGCGGACGGCGTTGCCTACGATCTCGTGGGCTTTGCGGAAGGGAATGCCTTTGTTGGAAAGGTAGGTGGCGGCGGCCATGGCGTTGAGATAGCCGGTTTCGGCGGCGGCTTTGAGGGCTGCAGAGCGGAATTTTAGGGCTCGGGTGAAGTTGGGCAGGACGCTGAGGAGGCCGGCGAGGGTGTCGGCGATGTCGAAGGTCTGCTCCTGGCCCTCCTGGAGGTCCTTGTTGTAGGCGAGCGGGAGGCCTTTGATGAGGGTGCTGAGGGCGGTGGAGGCGCCGAGCAGGCGGGCGGCTTTGCCGCGGGCGAGTTCGGTGAGGTCGGGATTTTTCTTTTGCGGCATGGCGCTGGAGCCCGTGGAAAAGGCTTCCGGCAAGTCTACGAAACCGAACTCGGCGGTGGCGTACAACGTTAGTTCTTCGGCAAAGCGGCTGATGTGCAGACCGAGGGTGCTGGCGGCCTGGGCGAAGTCGAGGAGGAAGTCGCGGTCGGATGTGGCGTCCATGGAGTTTGTTGTGGGGGCGGCGAAGCCCAGGGCGTCGGCGGCTATGGTGCGGTCGAGTTTCAGGGTGGCGCCGGCGATGGCGCCGGAGCCGAGCGGGGAGTAGTTCATGCGGGTGCGCGCGTCGGCGAAGCGGCTTAGGTCGCGCTCGAGCATGGCGACGTAGGCGAGCAGCCAATGGGCGAGGAGGACGGGTTCGGCGCGCTGGAGGTGGGTGTAGCCGGGCATGACGGTGGTTTCTGGGGTTGTGTGAGATTCGGCGAGGGTGAGGAGGGCGTTTGTCCAGTCGAGCAGACCGTTTGTTGTGGCATCGCAGGCGTCGCGGACGAAGAGACGCATGTCGGTGGCGATCTGCTCGTTGCGGCTGCGGGCGGTGTGGAGTTTGAGGGCGAGGGTGCCGATTTCTTTGGTGAGTTCGAGTTCGACGAAGTGGTGGATGTCCTCGGCTTGCGGCGCGCTGGCGACGAGGGCGGCGCCGATCTGGGCGTTCGAGGTTTCGTAGTCGAGCTGGAAGCCGGTTTGGCTTTCGGCACCGCTTGTGGCGCTGATGCGGTGGGCCCAGTTTTCGGTTTTTTTGGCGACGCGATCTAGGCCGTCGAGGGTTTGGGTGAGTTCGTCGGCGGTGAGGATGCCGGCGGCGGCGATGGTGCGGGCGTGGGCCTTGCTGGCGGCTACTTCAACAGGCAGCAGGCGCCAGTCGAAGGGGAAGCTGCGCTGCCATTGCTCGAAGGTGCGGTTAAGTGGCTCGCGGAAGCGGCCTGACCACATTTTTGTGGGTTGTTCGTTGGGCATTATCAAGTCTCAGGGGTTCGGGTTGGTCACGACGCAGGGCGGCATGGATTGCAGCGGTTCGAGTATGGACGTAAAGTCTGGCGAGGGATGCTTGACCTGGACCGGTTTTGCCTCCGGCGCGTCCTGGTGGGCAGTTTGGCAGGTCACGAGATCCAAACGACCGTGCTCAATCTCAACCTCGATGATGCCGCGCGACTCCGACTGAGCACGGAAGAAGTACTGCTTTCCTGGCTCAAGCATTACAGCGAGGTGATGACCGCTTGTGGGATGCTTGCCGTACCACGCTGCGAAGTCATGAGGGCCTGGAGGCATGGTCAACGTGGCGAAACGATCGTTCCTGGCGATGGTGAATCCTTGGTGGAACGGAAAGAGCTGCTTCGTGCCGTCGTAGATTGCCCCGTAGAAGATGCCGGTGTTCGTGCCGGGAACTCCGCTTTTGAGGCGGGACCCATGCACGTAAAACGTGACCGTTGCCGGTGGCTGGATGTTCGACGGTCCGTCTTGCGCACGGGCGCTTAAGGCGAGAGCCGCTGTGAGTAGCATGCACAATACCTTCGGTTGCGAGTTTCGCTGCCATTGCTCGAAGGTGCGGTTGAGAGGCTCGCGGAAGCGACCTGACCACGTCGTGTTCGGATTCGGTTCCTTTGGCATTGTTTACATCACTCTCGACTGGTTGTTCTATGCTGCTGATACAGACAAAGAAGGCTGCTTATGAGATCGCTCGTACGGTTTGCGTTGTCACTCTTCTTCGCCTCAGGTTTCCTGCAATCCGTCCCATCAAGCGTTGTCGGTCAATGGAAGATTGGCAGTCCTTTCGTAAATATGGCCCCGCAGCCAGTCGGGTTGAGTTCAAAGCAACTTAAGATGTTGGTTGGACGAAGGCTGACGATAAAATCGATGTCAGCCATGGCGTGCGGCAAAACCATCCAGCTCGTCTCTGTTGAAGAAGACTCCGCCGATTCCTTTTTACAGAAATACGGCGTAAGGCCTGATCAGATCGGTCTGCAATCAGCGGTGACGGAACTGTCCTTCACCCACGCTGAAGTATGTGGCAACTCCGAAGGATTTCAATTGATAACGGATGGTCACGACGCAGCATTGGAAGACGGTAACGCCTACTTTCGTCTGTCCAAAGCCATCGCCGTACCGTAATCGCATCTTGCTCACCTCTTTGTATGCGTTCAGAGCGTCGACACGACTGAAGCGGTGCCTATTCCCGTCTCGGTTGGCCCTGGCGGTTGTGGCGCTTCGGGAAGAACGCCGATTCGCTTCGGAAATGACAGTAAGAAAAGCAAGGGCAACAGCGAACAGCAGGTTCCCTTCGGGAATGACAGCAAGAAAAGCAAAAGCAACAGCAACAGCAACGGCGGTCGAGCTTTGCTCGACTACCCCACCCTTTGCTGCGCAAAGAATGGGGCACCCGGTTGGCGTTGTGCTCGGAGGGTTAGGGCGCTTCGAGCGGAATACAGGGGTCTCTCCACTTCGCTTTGCTTCGGTCGAGATGACAAGGTGCGGGCGAGCGGAGAGGGAGTCCGAAGATCGGCTACTCCTTAATCCAAAGACCGGCTACTCCTTATCGTTGCCGTTGTTGAGTTGGGGCATTTCTGTGCCTTGGCTTAGGGTGAGGAGGCCGGTTTGGGCGTAGGTGGCTAGTTTGGCTCGGGTGTCGGTGATGTCGAGGTTGCGTAGGGTGAGTTGGCCGATGCGGTCGCGGGGGCTGAAGGTGGATTCTGTCTTTTCCATGCTGAGGCGGTCGGGGTGGAAGGTTAGGTTGGGGGAGTCGGTGGAGAGGATGGTGTAGTCGTTGCCTCGGCGGAGTTCGGCGGTGACTTCGCCGGTTACGGGTTTGGCTACCCATCGTCCGGCGGACTCGCGGAGCATGAGGGCCTGGGGGTCGAACCAGCGGCCCTGGTAGAGGAGGCGGCCCAGTTTGCGGCCGTTTTCGCGGTATTGCTCTAGGGTGTCCTCGTTGTGAATGCCGGTGAGGAGGCGCTCGTAGGCGAGGAAGAGAAGGGCGAGGCCGGGGGCCTCGTAGATCCCGCGGGATTTGGCTTCGATGATGCGATTTTCGATCTGGTCGCTCATGCCGAGGCCGTGGCGGCCGCCGATGGTGTTGGCTTCAAGCATGAGGGCTACGAGGTCGGGGAAGGTTTGGCCGTTGAGGGCTACGGGGACGCCTTCTTCGAAGCGGACGGTGACTTGCTCGGGTTTTATCGCGATGTCTTCGCGCCAGAAGGTGACGCCCATGATGGGGGCGACGATTTTCATGGAGGTGGAGAGGTGCTCGAGGTCTTTGGCTTCGTGGGTGGCGCCGAGGAGGTTCGAGTCGGTGCTGTAGGCCTTTTCGGACGACATTTTGTAGTCGAAGCCGGAGCGTTGGAGGAAGGCGGACATTTCGGCGCGGCCGCCGAGTTCGTCGATGAAGGCGGCGTCGAGCCAGGGCTTGTAGACCTGGAGCGCGGGGTTGACGAGCAGGCCGTAGCGGTAGAAGCGCTCGATGTCGTTGCCCTTGTAGGTGGAGCCGTCGCCCCAGATGTTTACGCCGTCTTCCTTCATGGCCGTGACGAGCATGGTGCCGGTGACGGCGCGGCCGAGGGGCGTGGTGTTGAAGTAGGTGACGCCGGCGGTGGTGATGTGGAAGGCGCCGGCCTGGAGCGCGGCGATGCCTTCGCGGGCGAGTTGGGCGCGGCAGTCGATGAGGCGGGCCTTTTCAGCGCCGTATTCGAGGGCTTTGCGCGGGATGCTGTCGTAGTCGCTTTCGTCGGGCTGGCCTAGGTTCGCGGTGTAGGCGTAGGGGATGGCGCCTTTTTGCTTCATCCAGTGGAGAGCGGCGCTGGTGTCGAGGCCGCCGGAGAAGGCTATGCCTACGCGTTGGTTTGTGGGGAGGGATTCTAGGATGATGGACATTCACAAGCCTTTTTAGTTCTTCGTTCTTAGTTGTTCGTTCTTAGTCGGACGATTGTGGTGAAGCGGTACGTTTGCCGAAATCGTCCCAATACGAGCCGCCCATTGCTCTGAATTCTTCAAGGGAGAGCTCGCGCTGGCTGGGGTGAAGCCAGAAGTGCACGTCGTCGGCAGTGACTTCAATCTGTGGGTACTCGTGCGAAGATTCACTGATCAGGTTCAGGGTGAAGAGCACGGAGGCATCTCCTGTGGGACGAATGGACGCGCTCATGACGTAGTAGTAGTCAACATGCTCGAAGCTTGCAGTAAACGACTCCCAGTCGGTTGATTGCATGCGCCCTTGGTCGTAAATGCCTCTGCGCAGCTTCTCCTGCTCCTCCCACGACAGACCCGCCGGCATGGTGAAGTCGCCCGGCCATGGAGCGAACTGTAGAGCCTCTATCCTTCGAACGCCTTTCAACTCTATGTGAAACCGAGTGTTTTCGGACAGATCGTGAAAAGTCCAGATGAATGGAACATCGACGACAAGTGTCACCGAACGCGCAAGTTGATCTGAGGTGAGGCTCTCCAATATGCCGTCGTGAAGACTGACCGAGAGGCTATTTTTGATGACATTGAGCTGCATCGATCAGACCTCTGGGGCTGAAGCCCGGTGTGAGGAAGACTGGGGCACGGCTGAAGCCGTGCCCTTCCAGATTGCGTCTGTAAAGCCGAGCCATTGTGATGATCGAGCGAAACGCGGATTCCCTTCGGGAATGACAACCAAGGAGTGCGTGCAGCTGCGGTCGCGCTTTGCTCGATGCCCACCTTAGCCGCGGTGAGGCTGCGGCGAAGGTGGGGCACCCGGCGTTGGCGGCTGGCAGGAATACAGGGGTCTCTCCACTGCGCTTCGCTTCGGTCGAGATGACAGGCATTTGTGGCGCTCCGGGCGGAAAGCAGATCCCCTTCGGGGATGACAGGAAGAAAGGCAAGGGCAAGGGCGAAAGCAAGTGCAAACGCGGATTCCCTTTGGGAATGACAGAAAGAAAAGCAAGTGCAGCTGTGGTTTAGCTTTGCTCGGCTATCCCACCTTAGCCGCGATGTTGCTGCGGCGAAGATGGGGCACCCGGTAGTTCAAAAATGCAGATTCCTCCGCTTCGCTGCGGAATGACAACAAGAGAGCGGAGCGGAAATGGATACTAGCGGCGGCCTTTGGGGGCTCGGTTGTTGCCTCGGTTGGGGATGCGTTTGGCGCCGCCTAGCAGCATGAGGGTGATTGCTTTTTGGGCGTGCATGCGGTTTTCGGCCTGGTCGAAGACTACCGATTGGGGGCCGTCCAGGACCCCGTCGGTGACTTCGGCGTTGCGGTGGGCGGGTAGGCAATGCATGAAGACGGCGGAGGGCTGGGCGCGGGACATCAGATCTTCGTTGACCTGGAAGGGCTTGAAGAGGGGAGCGCGGCGGGCGGCTTCGTGCTCCTGGCCCATGCTGGTGCAGATGTCGGTGTAGACGGCGTCGGCCCCTTCGGCGGCTTTGAGGGCGTCGTGGGTGAGGGTGACGGTGCCGCCGGTGCCTTCGGCGATTTCGATGGCCTTGTGGATGATGCTCAGTTGGGGTTCGAAGCCTTTGGGGGTGGCGACGGTGACGTGTGCACCGAGCAGGGCGCCGGCGAGCATGAGGGAGTGGCAGACGTTGTTGCCGTCGCCGACGTAGGTGAAGCGCAGGCCTTCGACGGTGCCGAAACGCTCTTCGAGGGTCATGAAATCGGCTAGGGCCTGGCAGGGGTGTTCGAGGTCGGAAAGGGCGTTGATGACGGGAATACCGGCATTGGCGGCCATTTCGGTGACGGTTTCGTGGGCAAAGGTGCGGAGGACGATGACCTGCATCCAGCGCTCGAGATTGCGCGCGACATCGGGGATGGATTCGCGTTCGCCGAGCGGGGATTTTGTCTGGTCGACGAAGATGGCATTGCCGCCGAGGGTGTTCATTGCGGCCTCAAAGGTGAGGCGAGTGCGAAGCGAGGCCTTTTCGAAAAACATCACCATCTGCTTGGCGTCGAGGGCGTG
Organism: uncultured Acidobacteriaceae bacterium; assembly: GCA_964242195.1. Classification (GTDB taxonomy): domain Bacteria; phylum Acidobacteriota; class Terriglobia; order Terriglobales; family Acidobacteriaceae; genus Granulicella. The sequence continues at coordinate 55,009 of CAXTBI010000008.1, read as the reverse complement.
GCGAAAATCATCGGGCGACGCTTTGACGGCGTGGGCGAGTTCCAGGATGGCGGCGATTTCGGGGACGGAAAGATCGGCGATGGAGGTGAGATCGCGGCCGGTGAGCGCCTTGGCGGTTTCGGTGAAGGCGGTGTCGGACTGGATGCCGAGCGAAGCCTTGGAAAGGCCGTTGCCGTTGGGGCGTGGGTTCATCATGAGGGGCTTGTTATCCATGGTTGCTCCGGACGTTCTGGGCAGATTCGGGGCGTTGGGGGCGCACCGGGGGAAATACAGGGATTCTCTCCACTACGCGGCTATGCCGCTTCGGTCGAGATGACAATGTTTGCTGAGGGCGATATCGGTTTGAGCGCGATCTCGATGGCTGAGGGCGATATCGGTTGTTGAGGGCGTGGGTTAGTCATGGACCAGATCTTCGGGCAGGGACGCGTTGGGTGGTGAGGCGAGGTGGTGTTTGGAGGCCTCGTGGAGCAGCTCGCCCAACGCTCTGATGGCACGGTCGAGGTGCGCGGTTGTGATGAGGTAGGGCGGAAGGAAACGAAGCACGGTTTCGTGTGTGCGGTTCGCTACGATGTGACGATCCATCATAGCGGAAAGCAAAGACTTAGCCAGTTCACTGTCGGCCATTTCGACGCCGATCATAAGGCCCAGACCACGGACATCGAGGATGAGATTCGGGTACCTGGCCGCGAGGTTGCGGAGCTGGTCGAGAAAGTAGGTGCCGACCTCGGTGACGTGGGCAAGGAGGTTGTCGGTGCGGAGGGTGTCGATGACCGCGACGGCGACGGCGCAGGCCAGCGGGTTGCCGCCGAAGGTGGTGCCGTGCATGCCGGGAGTGAAGGCGCGGGCGGCGGATTCGGTGCAGAGCATGGCACCCATGGGGATGCCGCCGGCGAGCGGTTTGGCGAGGGTGGTGACGTCGGGGAGGACTGGTTTTCCTCCGTACTGGAAATGCTGATAGGCACACCATTTGCCGGTGCGGCCCACGCCGGACTGGATTTCGTCGAGGAGCAGAAGGGCGCCGGTCGAGTCGCAGAGTTCGCGTGCGGTGCGGAGGAAGTTTTCGGAAACGAGGTGGATGCCGCCTTCGCCCTGGAGTACCTCGAAGGCGATGGCGCAAACATCTTCGGAAAAGGCAGCGCGGAGGGCATCGGTGTCGTTGAAGGGGACGAATTCGACATCGCCGATGAGGGGGGCGAAGGGTTGGCGGTAAGCGAGTTTGTGCGTGGTGGCGACCGAACCCATGGTGCGGCCGTGGAAGCTGCCCTCGACGGCCAGGATTTTGGTGCCGATCGGCTTGCCTTCGGAGCGCAGAAGGCCGGCGTGGGCGCGGGCGAGCTTGAGCGCGGCTTCCCAGGCTTCGGTGCCGGAGTTGCAGAAGAAGGCGCGGTCCAGGCCGGTGAGTTCGGTGAGGCGGAGGGCGAGTTCGGCGGTGTGTTGATGGAAAAAGAGGTTGCTGGTGTGGAGCAGGGCCTGGCTCTGGCGGGCGATGGCGGTGGTGATGGCGGGGTGGTTGTAGCCGAGCGCGCAGACGCCGATGCCGGAGAGCAGATCGAGGTACGGGGTGTCGTTTTCGTCGAAGAGTTCGACGCCCTGGCCGCGGGTGAAGAGGATGGGGTTGCGGTCGTAGGTGTGGAGCAGGAGTTTGGCCTCGGCGGCCTGGAGTTGGGGGAGGTTAGGCATGGGCTGGCTCCTTGGGTGGTGTGGCGGTTGGGGGGAAGAGCGGGTCCCCTTTGGGAATGACAGAGAGGGAGGCAAGGGCAGAGGCGGTCGAGCTTTGCTTGACTATCCCACCTTAGCCGCGATGAAGCTGCGGCGAAGATGGGGCACCCGGCGTTGGTGGCTGGGGGGAATACAGGGGTCTCTCGACCCCGCGGATGAATCCGCTTCGGTCGAGATGACGGGCATGGTGAGAGGGGTCACGCGACCATGACCTCGGTTCCGTCGTCGACGCGGGAGCTGAGGAGATCGGGAAGGATTTCGGCGGCGGTGGCGGGGAGGATGCGGACGCGTTTGACGCCGTGCAGGAGGGCTTCGCGGCAGGCTTGAAGTTTGGGCAGCATGCCGCCGGAGACCACGGAGTTGCGCTCGAGGGCGGGGATGTCGGGGAGTTTGAGCCAGCGCATGACGACCCCGTCGGCGTCCTTTACGCCGGGGACGTCGGTGAGGAAGACGAGGGCGTCGGCGTGGGTGGCGACGGCGCAGGCGGAGGCCATTTCGTCGGCGTTGATGTTGTAGTACTCGCCGTCGAAACCTAGGGCGATGCTGCTGATAACGGGAACGGCGCCCATGGTCCAGATGGCGTCGAGCCATTTGGGATCGGTGGCGGCGATTTCGCCGACGAAGCCGAGATCGTGTTCGGTGATTTTCTTGCGCGCGCGGAAGACGTGGCCGTCGCCGCCGGTGAGGCCCATCGCGGACTGGCCGCAGTGGTCGAGGGCGGCGACGAGTGATTTGTTGACGCGGCCGCCGAGAACCATCAGGGCGGCGTCGCGGGTTTCGGCGTCGGTGATGCGCAGGCCGGCGACGAACTCCGATTGCTTGCCCATTTGCTTGAGCAGACGGGTGAGCTGGACGCCGCCGCCGTGGACCAGGGCAACGCGGTGGCCGTCCCTCGCCAGATCGGCGATCGCGCGGGCGCAGCGGGCGAGAAGCGCGGCGTCTTCGAGCGCGGCACCGCCGAGTTTAACGACGAATTTCATGGTTGCGGCTCCGGCGGGTTTCTCGATGAAGCAGGTTCCCTTCGGGGATGACAGAAAGAGAGGCAAGAGCGCACAGCAGATCCCCTTCGGGAATGACAGAAAGAAAGGCAAATAGAAGGGCAAGAGCTTGCGGTTCTGGTCATAGCAGCCCCTCGGTTTCGGGCAGGCCGAGCATGAGGTTCATGTTCTGGACGGCCTGGGAGGCGGCGCCTTTGAGGAGGTTGTCGAGGCAGGAGACGATCACAAGGCGTTTGCCGTTCGGGGATAGCTGGAAACCGAGGTCGGCGAACGCGGTGCGTACGACGTGTTGAATTTGCGGAAGGGCCGGGGAGCGGTGGACGCGGACCAGGGGCGCGGCGCTATAGAAACCGTCGAAAAGAGCCTGGATTTGTTGGGGGGAGCGGGGCTCCCGCAGCTTGACGTACACCGTGGATAGGATGCCGCGGGGGATGGGCAGAAGATGGGGTGTGAACTGAATTTGATCGGGGCTTAATTTGAGCTGTTCGAGCCATTCGCCGGTGTGGCGGTGGCCGAAGACGGCATAGGCCGAGAGATTGTCGGCGGCGTACATGAAATGGGTGGTGGCGGTGGCCTTTTTGCCCGCGCCCGAGACGCCGGATTTCGCGTCGCAGATGACCCCGCAATCGAGGTCGACGAGGCCGGCACGGGACTCTCGTGGGAGCAGGAGCGGGGCCAGGGCGAGGATGATGGAGGTGGCGTAGCAGCCGGGGTTGGCGACCAGACGGGCGCCGGCGATGGCGGGGCCGTGGAGTTCGGGTGAGCCGTAAACGGCGGCGGCCTCCGTGCGTTCGGCGAGAGCGGGGTCGGGGTCTTCGAAGTTATAGACGGCGCGGTTGGCGGGATCGCGCAGGCGCCAGGCGCCCGAAAGGTCGACGACGCGGATGCCGTGGGCGAGGGAGACGGGGGCCCAGGCGCGGGCCTGCTCGTGGGGTGTGGCCAGGAAAAGGAGGCCGATGCCTGCGCGCGCGAGTTCGTCCCAGGTCCAGGGGTGGACGAATGAATCGGCGGTGCCGGGCAGGCCGGCGAGTTGGGGGTGGAGTTGGGTGAGGGGTGCCGGGTGTTCGGGGGGGGCGGCGTCGGGTTCCTGGAGCCGGCCGAGGAAGATTGGCGGATTGCCGCGGAAGGCCGGGTGGCGCAGGAGCAGGCGTGCGAGTTCGGCACCGGCGTAGCCTGAGACGCCGGCGACGGCGATGCGGGGCGGTATTTGGTTGGTGGTTTCCCCTTCGGCCGGGGCGGGGGCGACCCCACCCTTTCGCGATGGGGCTGCGAAAGAATGGGGCACCCGGGTTTTGGCGGGGCTTGGGTGCGGAGGTTGGGAATGCAGGATGGGTTCCGGGTTAGGCAAGGTAGGTTTCCAGGCGACGGCGCAGGGTCGTCGCGGCCACTTCATGGGCGCAGATGATGAGGACGGTGTTGTCGCCGGCAATGGTTCCGAGCGTTTCGGGGTATTCTTCGTCGTCCAGGCCCGCGGCTACGGGGCCGGCCGCGCCTTTGGCGGTGAGCAGAACGAGTTGATTGGCGGCCTGGCGAACCTGGAGGCCGAAGCTCGAAAGCAGATCGGCAAGGGCGGGGAGGGTGTCGTCGAAATCGGCGTCCCCGCGGCCGGACGGATTGGACGGGTCGGGAAGGGCATAGCCTCGGGGGCCTTTCAGCAGTTTCAGTTCGCGCATGTCGCGCGAGAGCGTGGCCTGGGTGACATGGACGCCCGCCCCGGCGAGCTGCCGGCGCAGATCGTCCTGGTTGCTCACGGCCGCGCCCTGGAGCAGCTTCCGGATGAGGGTTTGGCGGTGAAGTTTCATCGACGGCCTTTGCTCGATCTCCGAGTAGAGCAGGGCGGATAGGGAGAATCCTTGCCGCGCCGCATATAAATGCAAAACTCAATGTATATATACATTTCCCTTGTCAAGGCGGGACGTGAACTTTTGCCTTGTCGAGGATTTTCGGCCTTTTTGCGGGATTTCCGCTTGGCGGAAAGTTCGGGCGCTATACTGCTGGAACTCACCTCGGCCGCGGAATTCAATTCACACGATTGGCGTCGACTTTTTTTGCGGCGTATAGTGGAGCATGGCCCCCTTTTTCTCTGTCCCCCACGAGCGGGAAGCCGATCCTGGCAACACGCTGCTCCCCGCGCCGGTTTCTCAGAAGGACGCTCCCCTTGCGATAGGGCAACGTGCCGCGTCCCTGCTCGACCCGCGCTTTGAGCATGATTCCTGCGGTGTGGGTTTTGTGGCGACGACGACGGGGCAGGCGAGTCACGACATTTTGGAAAAGGCGCTGACGGCCTTGGCGCGGCTGGCGCACCGTGGCGCGGTCGCGGCGGACCGGCTGTCGAGCGATGGCGTGGGCCTGATGACGGCAGTTCCCCGGGAGCTCCTGTTGCGGGAAGCGGGAATTGCGCTGCCGCCGGAGCAGAAGCTGGGACTGGGTGTGCTGTTTTTGCCCAAGGGGGAGACGCGGGCCGAAGGTGCCCTGGAGCGCGCGTTGGGGGAAAAGGGATTGCGCGTGCTGCGATGGCGCGATGTTCCGGTGCGGACCGAGGTGCTGGGCGAGATTGCGCGGGGCACGATGCCGGCCATTCGTCATGTCCTGGTGGCCGAGGCGGCGGGCGAGGGGTCGTCCAGCCCGCCCGAAAACTCAATGGAGCGGCGGTTGTACCTGGCGCGCAAGGTGTTCGAACGGGCGGTGGAAGCCGGGGAGACCACGGGCTACGTGTGTTCGCTTTCGGCCGAGGTGGCCGTTTATAAGGCGATGTGCCTGGGGCGCTTGCTGCCCGATTTCTTTCCGGACCTGACCGATCCGGGGTATGTCACACGCTTTGCTATTTTTCATCAGCGATTTGCGACCAACACAACGCCGGCGTGGCATCGCGCGCAGCCGGGGCGCAAGCTGGCGCACAACGGCGAGATCAACACGGTTTGGGGCAACCGGGCGCGGATGGATGCACGCGAAGCGACGCTGCCGGCGGAATGCAAGCCGATTCTGACCGCGGATGGAACGGATTCAACGAGCCTGGACGAGGTCCTGGAGTTGGTTTCGCAGAATGGACGAACGCTGGCGGAAAGCGTGCGGATGCTGTTGCCCCCGGCGACCATTCCGACGGCGGAAAAACGTGTGTCGCCATTTTTGCGCTACCACGCGGATTGCTCGGAGCCGTGGGATGGGCCGGCGGCGATCGCGTTTTCGGATGGGCATGTTGTGGGCGCGGCGCTGGATCGGAACGGGCTGCGGCCATCGCGGTATGCGCGAACGGAGGATGGGCTGGTGGTCGCCGGGTCCGAGGCCGGGCTGGTGGATCTGGACCCGGAGCAGGTGGTTGAAAGCGGACGGCTGGGGCCGGGGCAGATGCTTGTGGTCGACCTGGAGGCGGGCCGGCTGTTGCACAACGAAGAGCTGCTGGACATGTTCGACGCGAGTGCGACGTATGCGACGTTGCTTGAGGATGCACCGCTTTCGCCGCAGCCGGTGGGGAGCCGGCCGGAGCCGAGTGAGGTCGCGGCGCTGCAGCGTGGGTTCGGGTACACAAAGGAAGATTTGAACCTGATTTTGAAGCCCATGGCGGTGACCGGCAAAGACGCCGTGTGGTCGATGGGGGACGATACGCCGCTGGCGTTTTTGGCCAGGAGCCCGCGGCCGCTGTATCACTACTTTCGGCAACGGTTTGCGCAGGTGACCAACCCGGCCATCGATCCGCTGCGCGAGGCGGTGGTGGTGAGTTTGCACACGCGGCTGGGTCCCTGGCCGCACCTGCTGGACACGCATGCGCCCTTGCCGGGCATCAGCCTGCCTTCGCCGTTTTTGTCGCTGGGCCAGACGGCGGCGCTGCGAGCGGGCGTGTACCCGCACGCGGACACGCTGCGGTTTGCCGAGATAGCCTGCCTGTTTCCGCCTGAGGGATCCATGGAGGCGGCGGTGGAGGCGCTTTGCGAGCGGGCAAGGGCCGTGGTGGCGGGGGGAACGGAGTTGCTGCTGCTGACCGACCGCGGCGCGTGTGCGACGGCCTTGCCGATTCCCATGGCGATGGCGGTGGGTGCTGTGAATGCGGCGTTGACGGTTGCCGGTCTGCGCACCCGTTGCGGCCTGGCGGTGGAGGCCGGCGATTGCCGCGATCTGCACCATGCGGCCGTGCTGATTGGCTATGGCGCGGGTGCGGTCTGCCCGTGGCTGATGTTCGAAACGGCGCAAACGCTGCAGCCGGAGGGCACCGACGGCGAGCGAATGACGTTGCGGGCACTCGAAGGCGGGCTGGCCAAGGTGATGTCGAAAATGGGCATCAGCGTGGTGGACAGCTACCGATCGGCGCATTTGTTCGACATTCTGGGGCTGCACGGGTCGGTGGTGGAGCGGTGTTTTCCGGGTACGCCGGCGCCGTTGTCCGGCATCGGGTTCGCGGAGATCGAGCGTCGGGTGCGGGGCGGATGGGAAGCGGCGAGCGTTGCTGAGAGTTCGGCGGAGGCGGGGGCGGTGCCTGCGGGTTCGGCAGCCGTTACGCAGAAGATCGATCTGCCGGATTTCGGATGGGTGCGATTTCGGAAGTCGGATGCGAGTGAGCCGCACCAATGGCAGCCGCCGACGGTGAAGGCGCTGCAAACCACGGTAGGCAGTGCCAGAAATGTGGTGAATGCCCCCAATCCGGCGGCGCAGTTTGCGATTTTCTCGCGCGATGCGGATGCCGGTGAGCCGGTGCGGCTGCGCGATCTGCTGGAGATTCGGCCCGCGGCGGCGGAGTTGCAGGTGGTGGAACCGGCGGATTCGCTGGTGAAGCGGTTTGTGGCGAGTGCGATGAGCCTTGGATCGTTGAGCCCGGAAGCGCACCAGACGGTGACGGCGGCGATGAACATGATGGGAGCGCGGTCGAACACGGGGGAGGGCGGTGAGGATCCGGTGGTGTACCGGCCGGTTGGGGTGACTGCGCCGGATTCGGGGGGCGGGCAACCCACTTTTCGCCTTGCGATGGAGGGGGCACCCAACGCAGTGGGCGGCACGGCTGTGGCGGAGAGGGTGGCGGCGCCGGCGGTGCACACAAGCTTGAACAACAAGATCAAGCAGGTGGCGTCGGGGCGGTTTGGCGTGACGGCGGAGTACCTGGCCCATGCCGAGGAGATCGAGATCAAGGTGGCGCAGGGGGCCAAGCCCGGGGAAGGTGGACAGCTGCCGGGGCACAAGGTGACGGGGCTGATTGCGCGGCTGCGGCATGCGCAACCGGGGGTGAGTCTGATTTCGCCGCCCCCGCACCATGACATTTACTCGATTGAGGATCTGGCGCAGCTGATTTACGACCTGAAGCGCGTGAACCCGCGCGCGCCGGTGGGTGTGAAGCTGGTTTCGAGCTTCGGCGTGGGTACGGTGGCGGCGGGCGTGGCCAAGGCGTATGCCGATTATGTGGTGATTGCGGGGAACTCGGGCGGGACGGGGGCGGCGGCGCTGTCATCGATCAAATATGTTGGGTCGCCCTGGGAGCTGGGCGTGGCGGAGGCGCAGCAGGCGTTGCGGGCCAACGGCATGCGAGGAAGGGTGCGGCTGCGTGCCGACGGGGGGCTGGCGACGGCGCGCGATGTGCTGATTGCGGCGTTGTTGGGGGCCGACGAGTTTGGCTTTGGAACGGCGGTGCTGGTGAGCCTGGGCTGCGATATGGCGCGGCAATGTCATTTAAATACATGTCCGGTGGGCATAGCGACGCAGAAACCGGAGCTGCGGGCGAAATTCCGCGGCAAGCCGGAGCATGTTGTGACGTTTTTCCGCGAGTTGGCAACCGATTTGCAGCGGCTGTTGGCGAAGTTCGGATTGCCGTCGATCGAGGCGGCCATTGGGCGAATGGAACTGCTGGAGCAGGTGCGGGCCGGCGGCGACCTGGACCTTGCGCCGATGCTCGCACAGGCCGGCAGCGGACCGTTGCATTGGATGGGCGAACGGAATGATCGGCCCGATGAATCGGAAGCCGATCGGCCGCTGGACGAGGGGTGGACGGAGCCGGCGATGGCCGCTGTGCGGCGCGGCGAGGCGTACCGCGTGGAGTCCCCGATAACGAATGGGCATCGTTCGGTGGGCGCGCGGTTGTCGGGCGAACTGGGTCTGGCGCGGGCCAAGGGTGAGATCGACGCGGCGGACATTACCTTTGCGCTCCAGGGCGTGGCGGGGCAGTCGTTTGGAGCGTTTGCGAACGCGGGCATGCGGCTGGTGCTGCGTGGGCTGGCGAACGATTTTGTCGGCAAGGGCCTGTGCGGCGCGGATCTGGTGTTGCGCGCGGTGGGCCGGGCGGCGCGAAATAGCCAGGAGCATGCCCTGCTGGGCAACGTGGCGCTGTATGGGGCGACGGCCGGGCGCTTGTTCGCCGCGGGACGTGCGGGCGAGCGGTTTGCGGTGCGGAACTCGGGGGCGGTGGCCGTGGTGGAGGGCATCGGCGACCATGGATGCGAGTACATGACCGGCGGCGAGGTCGTAATCCTGGGCGAGATCGGGATCAACTTCGGGGCGGGCATGACCGGCGGCACGGCGTGGGTGTTTGACGAGGACGGGGACGTGCTCGGGGAGGAGCGATACCACCCGGAATTTTTGGAGGCTACGCCTTTTGCGGCCTGCTCGCCGGAGCTGCGGCAAAACCTGCGCAGTTTGTTGGAAGAGCATGCGCGGTTGGCGGAAAGCCAGCGGGCGGCGTGGATGTTGGGCGACTGGACGGTGCAGGCGGAGCGGTTTGTGATGTTTACGCCGAAACCGCAGGCTTGAGCGTCCTGTTTTGGGACAGCGACGGCGTGGAGATGCAACGCCGGTGGGAGTGTTTCGGCCCGCTCGCCCATGTAGGATGGGGCTGTTGTTGCGAGAGGCTGCGTTGAATGCCGAGATCGAGGCCCAGAACTATCATTGTGACCGGAGCGGCGGGTTTTATCGGCCGCAATACGGTAGCGGAGTTGAACCGCCGTGGGGAAGACGAGCTCATCCTTGTGGATGAATTGGGCAAGGATGAGAAGTGGAAGAATTTACTCGGGCTGCGGTATGAGGATCTTGTCTCGCCGGAGGAGTTTCTTGGGCTGATCGAAGAGGGCGCGTTTGCCGAGGCGCGCGCGGTGATCCACCTGGGCGCCTGCAGTGCAACGACGGAGCGCGATGCGGATTTTCTGCTGCGGAACAATTACCAGTACACGCGTGTGCTTTGTAATTGGGCGCTGAGCAACGATGTGCGGTTTGTGTATGCCTCAAGCGCGGCCACCTATGGCGATGGCACGCAGGGCTATGACGATGCCGATGCGGTCACGCCTACCCTGAAGCCATTGAATATGTATGGGTACTCCAAGCACATGTTCGATCTCTGGGCGTTGAAGCATGAGCTGTTCGACCGGATCGTGGGCTTGAAGTACTTCAACGTGTATGGCCCGTATGAGGATCACAAGGGCGATATGCGCTCAGTGGTGGCGAAAAGCTTCGAGGGGATTCGGCGGACGGGGAAGGTGCAGCTGTTTAAGAGCTACCGGCCGGAGTTCCCGGATGGCGGACAGAAGCGGGATTTCATCTCGGTGAAGGACGCGGTGGATGTCACTTTGCATTTCGCTTTGCAAACTGCGGGGGCGCCAGGCGGTTTGTTCAACTGTGGCACGGGACAGGCGCATACGTGGGTGGAACTGGTGACGCCAGTGTTCGAGGCGATGGGTTTGCCCGTGGCGATTGAGTATATCGAGATGCCCGATGAGTTGAGGGGCAAGTACCAGTACTTTACCGAAGCGAAAATGGACAAGCTGCGCGGGGCTGGGTACAGGAAGCGCTTTACCCCAGTGGATGAGGCCGTGCGCGCGTATGTGACCGAATACCTTCGACCACGGGCGGAGGTGGCGTAGGGTTGGTCAAGCCGGTGCCCGGTAATGGGGTCGGTCCCACGCCGGCAGACGGCGTATGGATTGCAACGAGGCGAGCGCGAGCAACAATCGACGCGTATGCTGGAGCCGATGTCCTCACTTACCGTCATCTACCCCGGAAGCTTCGATCCGCCGACCAACGGCCATTTGGATTTGATTGCGCGTGGGGCAAAGCTCGCGGACGAACTCGTGATTGCCGTGCTGCGGAACACGGCCAAGCCCGATCCGCTGTTCAGTGTGGAAGAGCGCGAGGAGATGCTTTGCGAGGCTACGGCCGGATTGCCCAACGTGTCGGTTGCCTCATTCGATGGGCTGCTGGTGGATTTCGCACGAGCGAGGCAGGCGCGAGCCGTGTTGCGAGGCATTCGCGCGATCTCGGATTATGAGTATGAGCTGCAGATGGCGATGATGAATCGCAAACTGGCGCCGGAAATCGAGACGCTGTTCCTGATGCCGGGCGAGAAATATACCTATGTCAGTTCCCGGCTGATTAAGGGCGTGGCGAGGCTGGGCGGCGATGTGCGCGATCTCGTGCCGCCCAACGTGCATGCGCGACTGGAGCAGATGATCGAAGGTGGCAGAAAGGAGAGGGAATGAAGCTTGAAAAGCTAAACACGGCCAAACGGCTCGCGACAATGCATATGCGCATTGATCAGGATGTGAGGGGCGTTTATCTGATCGAGGCCGAGGACCCCGAGGAGGAAGATTTGCCTCAGGAACCAATCAAGTTGCTCGAGGTCGTCGAGGGAACGCCTGAGGTGGGCATCGAACCGATCGGTTTTTCTTCGGACCCAAGCCAGGGAATCGCTTACACCAGCGTGATCGTAGAGGTCTCACCCGCTGAATTCCGCAATTTCGGCGGGAAGGGGATACGGTTCGGCGAACGGCCATGGGGGGTTACCAGTCTCCTTT
>CAXTBI010000008.1:25251-43436 GCA_964242195.1 uncultured Acidobacteriaceae bacterium | reverse complement strand
GGCGGGAAGGGGATACGGTTCGGCGAACGGCCATGGGGGGTTACCAGTCTCCTTTCAGAAGCAAACGGGGCATAATTGGCCGGCACAACGGAGCACGTCGCATGGTCTCGTGCATTTGCAAAGCAAGCTTTGTCAGACCTGGCAGCTCGCAGGGTGTTAGTACAAGCCGATCTGCCCGCCTGTGATGCCTTGCACTACCTGCAGATGGCAGCAGAAAAGATTTGCAAAGCACACCTGCACGCGATTGGGCAGCCTGTAAACAGCTCACACGCTGTTGTCCGAAAGCATTTGCCCACTCTGGCCCGTGTCCTCGGAGCGCCGCGCTCCCTCTCGGGCAGCCGCTTGAAGGAGCTGAAACGTCTTGCGTATGAGATAGAGATCTTAGCCCCGGCGCTGATTTTAGAGGGATCTCGACCGGAGAATCCGGAGGGTCCCTGGCAGAACCCCTGGGACGAGAGCGTGGACTAGCTTCGCTCATTAAACTCGTAGAGCAGGCTGCACAACGATATTCTCAAGAGCCAAGCAGTCTAGAGGACAAAGCGTGACGACTCAGGACAGGAAGATTTTCTCCGACAGGATCAACCGCATAGAAATTTCGGCAACCATGGCGATCACGGCGGAATCGCTGAAGATGAAGGCGGCCGGGATCGATATGGCCGATTTTGGAGCGGGTGAGCCGCATTTTCCAACCCCGCGGCATATTAAAGACGCCGCGATCGCCGCCATCGAGAATAACTTCACACGGTACACGGCCGTGGCCGGTGTGCCGCAGATTCGGCAGGCGATCGCCGACCGGCACGCGAAGGATTTCGGATCGGCGTACACGCCGGATGAATGCGTGTTTACCACCGGGGGCAAGCTGGCGCTGTTTAATGCCATCGAAGTGCTGATCGATCATGGGGACGAGGTCATTCTGCCGGTGCCGTACTGGGTGAGTTACAAGGACATCATCCAATATGCCGGGGGGACGCCGGTGTTGGTGCAAACCATCGAGGCGGAAAATTTTCGACTCACGGCAGCGATGGTGGAGGCGGCGATCACGCCGAAGACGAAGGCGATTGTGATCAACACACCTTCCAATCCTTCGGGTGCCGTGATGAGCGCGGCGGATCTCGAAGCCATTGTGCGAACGGCGCACCAGCGCGGGATTTATTTGCTGCTGGACGAATGTTACGTATACCTGACGTTTGCAGGGGAGCCGGTGAGCGCGGGCGCCTTCACGGACTGCAAGGAGCACATGATCATCCTGGGCTCGCTTTCAAAAACGTATGCGATGACGGGCTGGCGCGCCGGGTTTGCGCTGGGGCCGCGGGCGATTATTGCGGCCATGAGTAAGCTGCAGTCGCAGTCGACGTCGAACACGGCGAGCATGGTGCAGCAGGCATCCATCGCGGCGGTGACGGGGTCGCAGGCCTGTGTGGCGGAGATGAACGCGGAGTACAAGAAGCTGCGCGATCGGGTGCTGGCAGGTCTCGGCACGATTCCGGGGCTGACCTGCACGGTGCCCGAGGGTGCGTTTTATGTGTATCCGAATGTGAAGGCCTTTTTGGATCCGAAAGCGGCCGGGAACGGCATGGCGACGGCGACCGCGCTGGCATCCAGGCTGTTGACCGAGGCCCATGTGGTGACCGTGCCGGGCGAGGCGTTTGGCACGGCGGAGCACCTCCGGCTGTCGTATGCCGTGGCGCCGGAGGTGATCGACAAGGGAGTGGAGCGGCTGCGTGCCTTTCTGACCCGATTGGGTTAGGGGCGCGTATTTGCTGTCGCGATTCAGGGCATGAGCGCGACGTAATGTGGCTTTGGTTACCCACGCGAGTTACCGCGGACATCTTGGCACGGCTGCACGAACCGATAGGATAGTGAGCATATGGAAGTGCAGGGAAATCCGGAAGCGCCGTCGTTTGCCGCTATTGTGTTGGCGGGGGGAAGTGGGACCCGCTTTTGGCCGCGCAGCCGTCGAGCGCATGCCAAACAGGTGCTGCAACTCGATGGCGAAGGCACAATGATCCAAAGCACGCTGGCGCGGCTGAAAGATCTGGCCACTGACGAGAACGTGTGGGTGATCACCAACGATCTTTTGGCGGCAACGATTACCGAGCAGTTGCCCGGGGTATTACAGGAGCGCCTGTTGCGGGAACCGGCGGCACGGAATACGGCGCCCGCCTGTGCGTTGGTGGCATTTCTGCTGGAGAAACGGGCACCGGGGACCGTTCTGGGCGTGTTTCCTTCCGATCATGTAATCGGGGACCCGGAGCGATTTCGCCTGGTGTTGCGTGCCGGGGTACAGGTGGCGGCGAGCGGACCGCGCATGGTGGTCATCGGCGTTCCACCGACGCGTCCAGAGACGGGGTACGGCTATATTGAGCTGGGAGCGGCGTCGGCACCGGTGCGCGTTGGCCCGGACTGCATTTCGCTGTGGCGGGTACGCCGATTTACAGAGAAGCCGGACCACCAACGAGCGAAACACTTCGTCCGTGCGGGCAATTACGTCTGGAACAGCGGTATGTTTCTTTGGAGTGCGTCGACATTGGCCGGAGCGATCCGGGAGCACAAACCGGAGATGGCCAAGCTGCTGGAAGAGATTGCGGCGACGTGGGAAACACCGGCGTTTGCCGAAACGTTTGCCCGGCTTTATCCGCTCTGCGAATCGGTTTCCATCGATTACGCCGTGCTGGAACCGCGGTCGGCGAAAGGCGAAGCGGCTTCCCAGCTTTTTTGTTTGCCCGGCGATTTCGCCTGGAACGATCTTGGATCGTGGGCGGCGCTTTATGAGCACATGGCCGAGGATGGCCTGGTGCAAAAGGACAACGTCCTGGAGTCGAACCATGGCGTGGAGATTACCTCCTCCGGGTGCTATGTGTATGCTCCGGGCAAAGCAGTGGCTCTTGTGGGCGTGAAGGATCTGGTGGTGGTACAGACCGAGGACGCGCTGCTGATCACCACGCGCGAGGGTTCCCAGGATGTGGGCAAGGTGGTGGCTGAGCTGAAGAAGGCTGGCCGGGAAGATCTGATTTGATGAATTCCGATGCGATGAAGGACGTCAAATACGCAACTGCAAAAAACCCACTCGCGGCCGGCGTGGTGAAGTTCGGGACCGATGGCTGGCGCGGCATCATCGCGGACGACTTTACCTTTGAGAACGTACGTGTGGCGGCACGCGCCATTGCGCAGTACGTTCTAGCCGAGGAGAAGCCGGAAACGGGTGTGTGCATTGGGTATGACACGCGGTTTGGATCACGGACGTTCGCGGGGGTGGTGGCGGAGGTGATCGCCGAGTCGGGCATACCCGTCTTTTTTGCAAGCAAGGTGACGCCTACACCGGAGCTTTCGTATGCGGTGCGTGCGCGCGGGGCCGCGGGCGGAGTCATGATCACCTCCAGCCATAATCCCCCAGAGTGGAACGGCGTGAAGTACAAGGCGCACTACGGTGGATCGGGCAAGCCGTCGATTATCGCGAAGATCGAGCGAAATCTGTACAAGCCGTTTGAAAAAGCGGCAAACCCCGGCCGCATTCAAGAGGTGGATTTCGCACCCTCGTATGTGGCGGCGCTGAAGAGCTTTGTTGACCTGCAGGCGATCAAGGCGTCGGGCTTTCGGTTTCTGATCGACAGCATGTATGGAGCGGGGCAGGGCTACATCGCAGGCATCTTTGATGAAGCCGGCATTCCGTATGTGGCCATTCGGAATGAGGTGAACCCGGCGTTTCCGGGGATCAACCCGGAGCCCATTCTGCCGCACATCGCTCTGAGCCAAAAGATGGTGGTTGCCGAAGGCTGCGACGCGGGGATGATTACGGACGGGGATGCTGACCGTATTGGGGCCGTGGACGAACACGGCAATGTAGTGGACGCGCACAAGATTTTTGCCATCCTCCTGCAATGGCTGTTGACCCGTAAAGGTTGGCCGGGCGATGTGACGAGGGCGTTCAATACGACGAAGATGCTGGATCGCATTGCCGCCAAGTATGGCCGGACGCTGCACGAGCATGGGATCGGTTTCAAGTATGTGTGCGACCTGATGCTGGAAAAAGACATTCTGATCGGTGGTGAGGAATCGGGTGGAGTGGGCATCAGCCGCCATCTGCCGGAGCGGGATGGCCTGTTGAACAGCTTGCTGCTGGGCAATGTCATGGCGGATGAGGGGAAAACGCTAGGGCAGTTGGTGGAGGCACTGCAGCAGGAGTATGGCGAGCACCACTACGGGCGGATCGACATGCACATCACCGAGGACCTGAAGCAGGGAGCGATCCAGCGGGCGAACGGCCGCATGAGCGAAATCGCCGGGCGGCGTGTGCTGCGGACCGAAACGATGGACGGTATCAAGTTCTTCCTTGAGGAGAAAGCTTGCGCGGAGAAGCCGAATGCGGCCGAGACCTGGCTGCTTCTGCGTGCCAGCGGAACGGAGCCGCTTCTGCGGGTGTACTGCGAGAGTTGCAGCGTGGAGAGCGTGGAGTCCATTCTTGCCGCAGCGAAGGAATTTGTTTTGGCGGGTGAGGCAGCGTGAAGGGTGAGGTGACGATCGCTACTGAAGGAATGCTGTTCGATATGGACGGTGTGTTGGTGAGCTCGATTGAGAGCGTTCGGCGTTGTTGGCGCACCTGGGCGGAGCATTTTGGTGTCGAGCATCCGGAAACCGTCGAAATTCCGCACGGTACACGAGCCATCGAGGTGATGCAGATGCTAAAGCCCGGAGTGGATGTCCGGGAGGGCCTGCGCTTTATTGAAGAGCTCGAAGTGGCCGATGCGGGGGACACGCGGGTGCTTGGCGGTGCACGCGAGTTGTTGGACGGTTTGCCGGCCCATCGCTGGACGGTGGTGACTTCGGCAACGCGGCCCCTGGTGATGAGTCGGTTGGGTGCTGCCGGTCTGAAGGTGCCGGAACACCTGGTTACGGCGGAGATGGTGGAGCGCGGCAAGCCGGACCCTGAACCCTACCGCCGCGGAGCCGAGGTGTTGGGCTTTCCACCCGAGGACTGCGTTGTGGTGGAAGACGCCGTGAGTGGTGTAACAGCCGGCGTCGCTGCGGGTTGCCGCGTGCTTGGCGTGGAGGGTACGTACCCCGCCGAGGCACTGAAGGCCGCAGGAGCAACCTGGGTGGTGTCTACTCTGCGCGAGGTGGAGGTGGTCGAGCACGGCATGTTGATCGGTTTGCGGCTCCGATAGGTAGAGTAGGGCTGCGGGAGCGTGCTGGAATGGTTGGTTGTCGGAGTTGGTTCAGATCTTCTCTACTCGGTCGAGTTTATTCTCCTGGTTGGCTCTTTCGATCTGTGTAAAGACTTCCGCGAGTTCCGGGACAGATGAGTTTTGAGTCATGTACCTCATCGGTTCCGCAGATGCCCAGCGAGCTGTTCTCGAGCCTGTTCTTTTGGCGGCGTTGGCCGACGAGCGTCGCGGCCGTCATCGTGGCAGGTGGCCGCGCAAGTACCGCGGCCGGCGCGTGTTGGAGGGGAACCTCCATGTGGTGCGGACGGGCCGCCCGTGGCGCACAGGTTTTCGCATGATCCCATGCCGAAAGGCTTTCGAGTGTCGCCCCGACGGTGGGTGGTAGAAACCCAG
Source organism: uncultured Acidobacteriaceae bacterium (assembly GCA_964242195.1). Lineage (GTDB taxonomy): Bacteria > Acidobacteriota > Terriglobia > Terriglobales > Acidobacteriaceae > Granulicella. The sequence goes on along the minus strand of CAXTBI010000008.1, from coordinate 37,881 downwards.
GCTGGGCCGGAACCGCCGCCTCGGCAAAAACTACGAAGCCAGGCCTATAGCGGTGCCAAGATGTACCGGAGCCGCGAGCAGAACCCGGAGATCCTTCGCTTCGTTCAGCGACTGTCTTGCTTGTCAAGCGGCGCGGGTATTTGTTTGAGTATTTCGAACGTCTCTGGCTTTTGCGTTCAGACGTATGAGGAGTTTGTGGGCGAGGGCGATGCGGACGACTTTGGGAGGTTTTCCCTGGTCGCGGAGTCGTTTCCCGAAGGCGATGAAGTCCGGTTCAAAGCGGCCTGCGACGCCCGGGTTGTTGGGGAACCTTCCCAGGAGGCCGGAGGGGCGGAGGGCTTGGGTAGGCCGGGGCTTGGGCCTGCCGGATTCAGGCGGTGGCAAGCTTTTGGGGCGAAGGCGATTCGTCGCGAAGCCTGGTTGCTAAAGGTTTGGCCGTGGCGGGTGAGGACACCCGCCACGGCCGTTGAGGGAAAGAACAGTTCACTGCGGTTTTTACCAGCCCAAGCCGAAGGCCATATGCTCCGGAGCGCCGGTGGTGATGGTTGAGCTTTGGCCGTTGACGTCGTCGTACGAGAAACCGTAGGACAAGTTGTTGATGCTGACCTGGTGCCAGAAGGCAGCGTAGTAGTTAGCCGGCGCGGCCTGGTAGTAGGCCGAGGGGGTATTCCACTGGCTGACGTTGGTGGCCACGTGACGGTTGATGGCCGCACAGAGTTGCGCTTCCAGGGCCAACTCGACCGTGTTGCGGTCCCCGTTGTTGGGGTCTCCCGTGGCGAAGGGACCATTGCAGACCAGTACCTGCTGTGTGTTCGGATGCCCGATCACATAGCCTGTGCCGCCCTGGAATGCACCATTGCCGGTATTGACCTCGTTCAATGTGAAGGTGTTGCCGTTGGTGTTGCCGCTGAAGGTGCGGTTGCCGAACAACGTGACGGTCAGCGGGGTGCCTTGGTAGTAGCTGTAGATCTGGTTGATGTAGCTATCGAAATAGCTGCCGTTGGCCTGGCCCGCGCCGAAGTTGGTCTCCGCCGGGGAAAGGATGCGGAGGTTGGAGATGGGGGTGGAGGTGAATTGGCTGGGCAGTTGCGCATTCCATTCCGAATCAATCTGGGCGATGGTTTGCGTGATGCCGGTTTGCTGATGGAAGGTGCGGTTGTTGCCGTACACGTCGAGGGTGAGAGGAAGGCCGAACTGGTTCACCTGGGTGGTGTTGATGAAAACGCCGGAACTGTTATAGGTGAACTCATACCAGTCATAGTGTGTGTTGTTGTTGGGATCGGCGGTGTTTTGCGCGTTCGGTCCGGCGTACCCGGCACCCGGGCCTGAGCCGATCGAGGTCATATACATCGGTGCGCCGTAGGAGATGAAGATGCGCCCGGAATACATTTGCGGGAGCAGCAACAGCTTCGATTGCGCCAGGGTGAAGGCGTAGTTCGGGTAGTTGGTGCCGTTGTAGCTTAGATGGTTCGAGGCATTGGCATCGCCTGCAGAGATGGGCGTTTTGGTACCGTTTGGCTGCACCCAGCTGAAGGTGCTGTTGTTGGGATCGATGGCGAGCACCTCGACGTAGATCTGGCCGTCGCTCCATGCGCCCTTGGTGTTGTTGTTAAGATCGATGCCGATGAAACCGGGATAGATGGTGTAGTTGAAGTTCACGCCGCTGCTGCTGGTGGTGGAGGCTCCGTTGCTGGTCGTGTACAGGATGTTTCGCGAGTCGTTGGCCTGAAAGCCGATGGAGAGACCGTTGCCGAAGGCTGCCGCGGTGGGTGTACCGCCGATGGTGGTGCTGCCGAAGCCGGTCGCCGCGGGGAAATTGTTCCCGCTCGTCGATCCGGTGACATAGAGCGAGTGGCTTGAATCGTTGGCTTGAAAGCTGACGTAGAGCGCACCGTTGGCCGAGGCAAGGGCCGGTGCGGTACCCATGGCGATGTTGGGGTACGCCGTGGCGGCCGGAAAGCTGCCGTTGGACGAGGAAGTCACATACAGGATGTTGCGGCTGTCGTTGGCACGGAAGCCCAGGTACAGGTTGTTGTTGAACGCGGTCAGCGAGGGCGCGGCGTTGGTCTTGTCGGAGGCGTCGATGCCGGTGGTGAAGTTCACGCCGTCGGAGGACTGGCCGATCCAGATTGCGTTGCCGGAATCGTTGGCCTGGAACGCCAAATAGAGCATGCCGTTCAGGGCGGCCAGCGAGGGTGCGCCGCCCATCTGGATGTTTCCGTAGCCTTTGGCGGTGGCGAAGTTTACGCCATCGGTGGAAGAGGTGATGAACAGTTGATGGCTTGGATCGTTGGCCTGAAACGCGACGTAGAGCTTGTTGTTGAAAACGGCCAGCGAGGGAGCCGAGCCCATCTGGAAGTTGGCATAAGGCGTGCCGGCAGAGAAGTTGATGCCGTCCGTCGATGTGCTGATGAACAGGATGTTGCGGCTGTCATTGGAGCGAAACGCGGCGTACAGCTTGCCGTTGAAGTTGGCAAACGAAGGCGCGGATCCCATGGCGACGTTGGGGCTGGCGGTGGCTGTGGGGAAGCTGAGGTTTTGCGCGACGGCAACGGAAACGGCCGGGATGCTGGAAAACAGGGCCGCCAGAACGGCCAGCGGCAAAACGCGTTGGGCACGGAGAGCGTGCAAAAACATGGAGCCTCCAAAAGATGGGAACAGCAAGGGTGGTTGAACGGCACGGTTGTCGAAGCTGCGGATCAAGTTCGGTGCAGCCTGCAGGAAAGGTTTGGGGGATGACCACGAAACGATGCTGGGATCGTGGCCATCACGCCCGAACGTCAATAGGCGTTGAAGTTCTGGGTGAACTGGAAGGCGCTTTGGGCCACACCGCTGCAGCTGGGCGAGGCATAAGTTTGTCCGGCGCAGGTGCCGTTGTCGCGTCCCAGGGACCAGATGGCCAGGCGGCTGACGTAGCTGTGAGCCTTGGCGAAATTCAAGACAGTCTGCGCGTCGTTCAGGCTGAAGATTTCCGTGTTGGTATCGTTGACTCCGATCATCGGTGTGATGCCGATCGTGGAAGAAAGCCCGCTGGAGACCACCTGCGCCTCGGTGGCGATCGCCGCGTTGACGGCATCGGTGCCCATGGCGCCGCCGTTGTCCAGCGCCGATCCGTAGTCCATGGTCATGATGTTGACGACGTCGAGCGCGAGGCCGTCCGACTTGGCGCTTTTGAGGATGTTGACGCCGCTATCGATCAGGCCTGTCGGCAGCACGGGCAGGGTGTAGGAGACGACGAGCCCGGAATTTGCGGCTTTCAGGCCAACCAGCGCCTTGTCCCGCAGCGTGATCGAGGCCTGGTTGGTGGTGGCGCCGCCCTCGATGTCGAAATCAAGCATTTTGACGTGGTAGCGGTCGATCGCCGACTGGTACACGGCTTGTAATTGCGAGGCACTCGTGCAGTTCAGGGCAGGCTCCGACCCGTTGGCACCGCCGAAGGAAAGGATGACCTGCACGCCGGATGCCTGGAGGCTTTGCACGATCGCAAGCACGGTGTTGCCGTTGGGCAGGGAATCGGTGGGCAGGGCACCGCCGAGACCGCCCCAGCCGACGCCGCAACCGTTTGCCGAGTCCAGAAAGGCGAGGGTGACGGCTTTGAAGTTCGCGCTGGCCTGGAAGCTGACGAGGTTTTCATCGGCGGTGATGCTCATATCGACGTAGGGTGCATACAGATGCGTTGTGCCGGCGGGCGGCGTGGAGGGCGGCGTGGTGGGCGGGGTGACGGGCGGCGTGGACGTCGCGGAACACGTTCCAAGCACGGACCAGACCCCACCGCTGCCGGAATTTGTGGAGGGATTGTTGCCCAGCGTCCACCACTTCGCGGCGTAGTTTATGTTGCCGTAGCTGGCATCTTGGCCGCCGGTGTAGGTCGCTGTCGCGCTCCAGGCGGCAAAGCAGGTGCCGGAGGAGGGCGGCGGCGGGGGCGGCGGCGTTGTGCCGGATCCCGTGCTGGAGCAGGCACCTGCGGCGGTCCAGGGTTGGCCACTTCCGGCACCGCCGCTATTGGTGGCGGGGCTTTGGCCTTGCGTCCACCAGTTGGCCGTGTAGTTCTGTCCGGCGAGGCTGGCAAGCTGGCCCCCGTTGTAGGCGGTGGCCGCGTTCCAGGAGGCCGCGCAGGCTGTCTGCGCCGAAGCGCGGCCGCCGATGGCGAAACCTAGGGCCAAAGATAGAAAGGCAAAAGGAAGACGCGATTTCTTTAGGGAAACATCGACAGGCCGCATACGCATTCGTCGCTCCTTATTCGTTCTGAAACTCACCGGTGCCGGATTGGGGAGCGCACTCCCGTACCGCGGCCATGCGAAAGGGGCCGAACGCACGGAGCGAACGGCTTGCCGTAGATCGGTTTCGGCGTGATTCTCCGTTCGAATCAGCCCAAATGCAAGATGGTGCAAAGCAAAGGTTCCGTCGCCAAGTACCTCTATTCAGCCGGGGAGGAGCTGAAACGCTCGAGCGGAACACCAAAACCCAGAACGAGGAACGACGATGCTCGCACATTGGACCGAGGGCCCGAAGAAGGGTCGCTCCACAGGGAGGCAGCGGGATCTTCTGGCGTGTGCATGCAGGAACCGCAGCAGAATTGCAAAACCGAAATCGAACAGCCAAACTAATGCGCAGAGTGTACAGACAGGAACGGATGTTTGCCCAACGCGAAAAGAAAAACTTTTCGCAAGGTCGAAAGGCGGGGCTCTCGGACGGCGCCCGGGCCTTCGACCCGGCGTTGCTCCCGTGACCGCCGGACCGTGTGCGTGCGGCCGGGGATCGCGACCGCGGTACGTTCAGGGGCTGGAGTGCCTCCAGTTTGTGCCGCTATGTGGGCAGCGAGCGGTTCCGCTCATCCCCCCCCGGTGCTATAGAGAATTTTCATGTCTGCGTCGATGATCTCTTCTATGAGTACACAAGGGTCAGCCTGTTCCGCTTCGCATGCAGGTCCGCTACCTGCCGTGGAAAAAGGCAGGTTTTCCACACCCTCGACATCGGCGCAGGGCGAGGCGCCTCCGCTTCATACCCTGGAGATGAGCCGGCTGCTTCTGGAACAAGCAGGCGATGGTATTTACGGTCTGGACGTCAACGGGTACGTGACTTTCATCAACCAGGCGGCCCAGGAAATGACGGGATGGTCGTTTTCCGAGATGCGGGGACACACGCAGCATAGCCTGGTGCGCCATTCCCGTGCGGACGGGTCTCCGTACCCTCGGGAAGATTGCCCGATCTATGCGGCTTTGCGGGGCCACGAATCTCACCACCGGGATGACGAAGTGTTTTGGCGCAAGGATGGCAGCTGCTTTCCCGTGGCGTATACAAGTACACCTTTGATCGTCGATGGCATGGGCCGGGGCGCCGCGGTGATTTTCCGCGACATCACCGTTCAGGTGCGGGCTCGCGATTGGGAGCAATGCAAAACCGGTGTATTCGCCAGCATTGTCGCCGTTGAATCGCTGCGCCACACACTTTCGTGCCTGGCGGAGGGCATGCATCGTGTGAACCCCACCCTGGCCGTCGCAATCCTCGTTCGCGAGGGCGATACCATGCACCTGCGTGCCGAGGCCGAGCTCCCCAGCGAATTGCGTCAACTCATCGACTCCGTCCCTGTTCCCGAAGAAGCGCAGGGTTGCGGTCGGATCGTATTGCAAGCAACGGGGGCCCCCGGTGAGCGCGAGGTGCCGCTTTCCGACAGCCAGAAACATCTCCTTCGGCTTGGGGAGTGGTCGGTCCCTATGTTGTCGGGCACCGGCGAAATGCTCGGGGTCATCTGCCTGTTTGGACAGGTCGGGGAACGTGAGCGGGAGCGGCTCAGCCCGATGCTGAGTGAGGCTGCGAATCTCGGCCGGCTGGCCGTGGAACATAACCGGCTTCAACAACAACTGGCGCACGGAGCAAGGCACGATGCACTTACCGGCCTGCCGAATCGGGCTCTTTTGGAAGATCGTCTGGAACAGGCCATCGTGACGGCACGGCGTCAGGATACAAAAGTCGCCGTGTGTTACATCGACCTCGATCGCTTCAAGCAGATCAACGATTCACTGGGCCACTCTGTCGGCGACAAATACCTGCAGCACATCACCTCGACGCTAAGCCAGAACTGCCGTAAAGGCGACACGCTGGCTCGCCAAGGTGGGGATGAATTTATTCTGGTTTTACCCTTTCTCGATAACGAAGGCGAGGCACTGGAAACCGCCGAGCGCATGCTGCACCACCTTGGCACACCATTTGCTTTAGAGGGCCTGCAATTTTCCGCTTCCGCGAGCATCGGCATCAGCCTGTATCCGCTTCACGGCAACAACCCCTCCGTGCTTTTACAGCAGGCCGACACGGCCCTGTATGCCGCGAAGCGATCCGGGCGGAACCAGGTTTGCCTCTTTGATCCGGCGCTTGGCCAAGAGGTGAAGCAAAGCAGCCAGATACAGGCCGGCCTGCACGAAGCGATTGCGAATGACCAGTTTCATCTGGTGTATCAGCCGATCTACGGCACAAATCGCGAGCTGGAGGGATTTGAGGCATTGCTGCGCTGGCAAAGCCCGACACGGGGCAACATTCCCCCCGATGTATTTATTCCGGTAGCGGAAGAAAGCGGGCTGATTGTTCCCATAGGCAACTGGGTGCTCCAGCAGGCCTGCCGGCAAATGGTCGAATGGCAGGAGCAAGGCCTGCCTTCCTTGCGTATGTTCGTGAATGTTTCCGGCGTACAGCTGAACCGCGAAGACTTCGTAACGATCGTGGCCACCACGTTAAAGGATGCCGGATTGCAACCTTCGCAACTGGGTCTGGAAATTACCGAAACCTGGATTGTGGCCGACAGGCATGCCGCTGCCGAGCGCCTCCGTACGCTGCGGGAGCTTGGGATCACGATCTCCATCGATGATTTCGGGAGCGGGCAATCTTCGTTCTCCTACCTACACACCCTTCCGCTCGACACGCTCAAAATCGACCGCTCGTTTATCGCTCGTCTGGATACGACGTCGACGCAAGCCTCGACCGTGGGAGCGATCATTTCCCTGGCACGCCATCTGGGTCTTCGGACCTTGGCCGAGGGCGTGGAAACCGAGGCACAACTGGAACATCTGAAAGCAGCACAGTGCGATTCGCTGCAAGGCTTTTTTCTTGCGCGTCCGCTTTCGGTTGAGTCCGCCAGTAGCTTGCTTCGTGGCTTGATCGAAAAGGAGCGGGCCGCGTGACCGCACGCGAGATCGCAATCCTTTCTTTGGGCGCGAGGTCGTTGTTGAGGCGGATGGTTCCCGCCAACGCAAAGGACGTTGGGTGACGCGGCCGACTTCTGGATCAGTGTCGGAGAAAGCGCATTATGGAGGAAGGGCCGCCAGCTTCGACCGGCGTTGGCAGGAGCACAAAAGGACCAGGCCGGTAGGCCCGGTCCTCGATGGTACTGAAGCCAGTAATCGGTCCAGTGCCAGGTCCTGGAGGTGCTAACCGTATAGGCGTGGCGGAGAGTGAGGGATTCGAACCCCCGATAGCCTTGCGACTATGTCTGATTTCGAGTCAGGTGCATTCAACCGGGCTCTGCCAACTCTCCCCTTTCCCATTTTACTGCCGATCCCGCCCCGTGCCAACGGCGGCTTAGTTGCGTCTTGCCCGTACTGTTTCTGTGGCCTGGACGACGCCGTCCAGCGGAATGGGGGGAAGTTCAACCCCGTCCGATTGCTTGAGCCCGAGTTTCTGACGAAGTTCGGAGTCCATGCGGGCGAAGGTTTCCTTGTTGTCTTTGAGGTAGTTGCGCACATTTTCGCGGCCTTGCCCGATGCGTTCGCCGGCGTAGCTGTACCAGGCACCCGATTTCTCCACGATGTTGTGCAGCACCGCGAGATCGAGGGTGTCGCCTTCGCGCGAGATGCCTTCGCCGTAGAGGATGTCGAACTCCGCATCCCGGAAAGGGGCGGCGACCTTGTTCTTGACGATCTTGACCTTTGTGCGCGAGCCGACTACGACATCGCCATCCTTTACCGCCCCGATCCGGCGAATGTCGATGCGCACGGACGAGTAGAACTTGAGCGCACGTCCGCCTGTGGTCGTTTCCGGGTTGCCGAACATGACGCCGATCTTTTCGCGGATCTGGTTGATAAAGATCAGGCAGGTACGCGATTTCGACACCGTGCCGGTCAACTTGCGCAGGGCCTGCGACATGAGCCGCGCTTGAAGCCCGACATGGGAATCTCCCATTTCGCCGTCCAGTTCAGCCTTGGGTACAAGGGCGGCGACGGAGTCGATCACAAGGACGTCAATGGCGCCCGACTTGACCAGCGCTTCGGTAATTTCGAGGGCCTGCTCGCCGTAGTCCGGCTGCGAGATCAGCAGGTTGTCTGTATCGACGCCCAATTTTTTTGCGTACAAGGGGTCAAGTGCATGCTCCGCATCGACAAAGGCCGCCAAGCCGCCCATGCGTTGCGCTTCGGCGATGATTTGCAAGGTGATGGTGGTTTTGCCCGAGCTTTCGGGTCCAAAAATCTCAATCACCCGGCCGCGCGGAACACCGCCCACGCCTAGAGCCGCGTCGAACGAAATAGAGCCCGTTCCGATGACGGAGATGGGAACGATCGCCTCTTTGGCACCGAGCCGCATCACCGAGCCCTTGCCGAATTGCTTTTCCAACTGCGAAAGGGCGGACTCGATTGCTTTGTTACGATCTTCGGCCAAGGTGCTCTCCTTTGTAAGACGGCTCAAGCCAAAGTTTAGCATCGACGAGCGAGAAAAAGCAAAGAGAAGGCGAAGACAGCTTACCACTTCCGGGTAAGCCGGCGGGGGGTGCGCGTCCCTTCATCAGCGCTGCAGAAGTTCGATCAGCGCTGCAGGAGGTCCACCGGCTCGTGCACATCCCTGATGCGGAAAAGGGCGCCCAGGGCAGGATGCCGGACGGCCAGGGCACGGTACATTTCCCACGCGACCAAGCGATAGCTGTAGTGACCGGCGCTGCCGGAACGCAGCTCCGCGATATAGAGTGCCTCGGCGAAATCCATCTTGAACAGGGCGCGGCAGCGTGTACCCAGCGGAAGCAGGTAGCGTGCGCTTTCGGCCGCTTCCGGCTCATCGCTGGAGCGCATGCGCTCGAAAGCGGCGTGGGCGTCCGCCATGGCCCCGTGGTAGAGGCGGTCCAGGCCGGCGTCCCCAAGCGTGGGCTGGCCGGGGCAGACCGGCTCCTCATAGCCGTGGGAGGCGCTGAATTGCTGGATCAGCTGGGTGCAGCGGCGATGCCGATGCATGTCGCGGAAGCCGCCGATGTCCATCAGGATGTCGAAGCGAAAGCCGTCGCCGCTTTTGAAGCCGCGCAACAGTTCGTCATGGGGACCGCGATGGCGCGCACCGAGGGCGATCAGTTCGTTGCGGCGTGCCTCGGGCAGCGCACCCACGGCGCCACGGAGTTGCCGATAGGAATAGGCGCAATGCGGGTAGAGCAGGGAGGTGGCGATCTCCACTTCGAGGTCTTCGTCGTCGTCCAGGAGATCGACCAGAGGCGCGGGGTAGATGGGGGCGTTGCCCATCAGCTCGCGAGCGGCCGCGTCGAGTTCGGTGCAGCTTTTTTGCAGGTAGTCATTGGGCTCGGCGTACTTCACCAAGGTAGGCGCGGAGCGTACCTCGGGAAGTAGCCGATCGATCAGGGTGACGGCATCGGAAGCGGCGACGCCCTCGCCGGCGAGCTCCTCAAGGCGTTCGCGTGCAAGATCCCAGGCGGGGTTGCGTGCAGCGTCCCGCAGCTTGGAACCAAGGTCGCGCACCTCGGCCAGGGGGCTCGAAAGCAGCCGTGAAACCTGCGTTTCGAGCGTGCGTGCATTCACAATCTGCCCCAGCGAGGTGTTGGTAGCCAACGGCAGAAGGAAGCGGGCGACATCGAACGCACGGGCGCGGAGTGTCCGCTCGTAGGCCTCCGGCTTCATCCCAGCGGGCCGCGCCAGGGTGTCGCGCAGCTTGTCCGTAAACCCTGTGCTGAGCTGTTCGTAGGCCTCAAACAGGGAAGCCACGGAGGTGTCGAACGACGCACGGCCGGCGGGGGAAAGAGGGGGGGTATACCAGCCGGAACGCTGGAAATTCTGGTAGCGGGTGGAGCGTTCCTGGCCGTCCCAGCGGGTTTCATCCACAAGTGCGATGGCCGCCAGAAGGCTGAGCCGCTCCACGGCCATGGGAACGTGCGCAAGATCGGCAATGGAGCGGTGCCCGTATTGAAAATAGAAGGTGTTCAGGAACTGTTCGGCACGTTGCGTGCTGATTTCCGCCAGGGACTCACGCAGGGTCAGCGACGAACGGGAATATTTTGCCATGGCGTAGGCCAGCACCTCCGGTTCAGCACCGTGGATGGCATAGACCTCGGTTTCCGGCCGGCCGGCCGGCGGTTTCGGCGATAGGGCGACCGGATGTGCAGAGGAGGGAACAGGATCGTCGAAGACCGGCGTGTGCATAGATCACAAAGTATAGCGGGCGCGCCCATCGCCGGCAGGCGGACCCCCAACCGGCGAGAGGATTCGAGAGAAGTCCGAAGAACTCCTATACTTATGGCAAGGCTGACATTGAAGGAGCTGGTTTCCGTATGAACGTGATGGAAAAGCGCGTTGCCCTGGTCACGGGCGCATCGCAGGGCATTGGACGTGCCATTGCCCTGTCCCTAGCCAAAGCGGGGCACGCCGTAGCCTTGGCGGCCCGCAACCAAGGCAAACTCGCCGAGGTGCGGGCGGAGATTGTTGCAAAGGGCGGGGTTGCCGAAACCTTCCTCCTGGATGTTTCAGAGGAAGCATCGGTGCGGGCGGGGGCAAGGGCAGTGCTGGAGCGGTTTGGGACCGTGGGCATTCTTGTGAACAACGCCGGCATCGCTCGCGACGGTCTTGCGCTGCGCATGAAGCTGGCTGACTTCGAAGAAGTTTTGCGCTCCAACCTAACCGGCGCCTTTCTGCTGACGCAGGCCCTGCTTTCGCCCATGATGAAGGCGCGCTGGGGGCGGGTAATCAACATCACGTCCGTGGTCGGTGAAACCGGGGCAGCCGGGCAGGCGAACTACGCCGCATCCAAAGCCGGCATGATCGGGCTTACGAAATCCCTGGCGCGCGAGTTTGCTTCCCGGGGAATCACCGTGAACGCGGTGGCGCCGGGTTTCATTGAGACGGCGATGACCGAGGTTTTGAGCGAGGCTCAGAAAGCCGGCATTCTGGGGCAGATTCCCCTGGCGCGTTACGGATCGGTGGAGGACATTGCCGCGGCGGTTGCGTTTCTCAGCTCCGAAGCGGCAGGGTATATCACAGGACACACCCTCGATGTGAACGGTGGCTTGTACATGGGCTGACTTTTTTCCTGAGCGGAACAGTTTCGGTTCCGTTCGGCAATTGAGCCGGTCCGTCCGCTATTTATCCCGGTGCCGCTATATACACGAATCTGGGGTGGTGCAAAGATTCACCGTCGCCGGCAACTTGAGGCTTGCAGGTGGAAGGGAAGGGTAGATAGTCTCCGATGAATGGCCAACATGCATGTAGCTCTGCCGCCCCTTCCGCCTGTCCCGCCGCAGTCGGCGCCGATTTCGATCGGCGTTACCATTCGCGAGTTCCGCCTTGGGCGTGGGATGTCGCAGGGCGACATCGAAAAGCGCACCGGTCTTCTTCGCTGCTACCTGTCGCGGGTGGAGAACGGTCATACGGTTCCCTCGCTGGAGACGCTGCAAAAGATTGCCGTCGCTCTGGATTTGCCGCTCAGCCAGTTTTTCGCCGGCGAGCAGGCTCGCGAGATGAGTGCGCCCAGCCTGAACGCGGCCGAGATTCACTTTCTCACCGAGGTGCAGCGGTACTCGGCCAACCTGGGCGAAACCGATCGTAGACTCCTGCTGGCCATGGTGCGCAAATTTGCGTCGGCGGCGAATGGGCCGATGGATTAAGGCAATTCAGGGGAGCCGCTTTAGCGAAACGGGGATGGTCGCGTGAACGCAGCGACCGCATAACACAACAGGCAAAGGGCCAGGGCCGCGGTCGCAAACACGAGAACCTGCCGCGCCCTGTAGCTGGACCGGCCGGACGTCATACGCGGGAACAGGGGCAGACCCAGGGCGAGGCCGCCCAGAAACCCGCCCACGTGCGCGCTGTTATCGATGCGGGGAAGGGTCCCGGGGTCGAGGTGCATGAGCCGCAGATGCTGGGGCGACAGGGCGGGAAGCCATCCCGGCGCCATGCCGATGACCAGGTTGGCCACGGCAAAGAAAATGACCTGTTGCCGCAAGCTGCGCAGATCCGCCCAGGGCATGGCGAGGCGGCGATTGGAAAGCAGCACAATCAGAATGCCCGCTATCCCAAAGATTGCGCCCGAGGCACCCGCGGTGAGGCTCCATTGGCCCGTGAATACGCCGAAGGCCAACGATTGCAGCATGCCCGCCACGCCGGTCAGCAGATAGACCGCAGCCAACCCGGCCCCGCCCAGCAAAGGCTCGCCAAACAACCCAAGGTTCCAAAGGCACCACATATTCAAGAGCAGATGAAGCGGCGTGACATGGACGAAATTGGCCGTGACCAGTCGCCACCACTGGCCCTGGCCAAGGATGCTGTCCGGCGCGCTGCCCCCAAAGAAAAGAATGGCGGCCGTGCTGAAGGGCGCGGTGAGCATCGAGCCGAAGGCGTGTTGACGAACCAGGAGCGGCAGGGGCCCGAAGATCGACATCAG
>CAXTBI010000008.1:3435-25151 GCA_964242195.1 uncultured Acidobacteriaceae bacterium | reverse complement strand
GTTTGCCGAGAAGGGCCGGGATGCATGTGGTAAAGGGGAACCGTCGGGGTCACCTGCTGCCATGGTAGCTCACAGGGAGACCTGGCCATGTTGGGCCAGGGAAGGGACCAACCCTGTCCCTCCCCCTGACTCGGCGACAAAAGTTGGGTCGTGTGGAGCCTGGGGGCGGTGAGCTTAAAGACAGATTGGGGCCAGGGGCACGTCCTGAGCCGCCAGGGCGATGCGGTTGCCGAGCAACGAAAGCCGGTCGCCGATGGCTTTTTCCGCCGCATAGCGCGCCAGGTCCGGCAAGTTGTTCTGCTCGGACAAGTGGCCCAGCACGATGGTATGTGCCCCGCCATCGTAGTCGCGGGTAAGGAAGTCGGCGGCGGCGGCATTGGACAGATGGCCCACACGGGAAAGCACCCTCTGCTTCAGCGACCACGGGTAGGGCCCATCCCGCAGCATTTCCAGGTCGTGGTTGGATTCGAGCAAAAGAACGTCAACCTCCCGGAGGGCCAGTTTGACGTTGGGCGGCATGTAGCCAAGATCCGTAGCGATGGCCATGCGCAGACTTTCTTTGCGGGCATGGAAGACGAAGCCGCAGGGATCGGCCGCATCATGCGGGATCGTGAACGGATTGATGTCGATTTCGCCAATGGAAAAACGTTTGCCGGCCTGAAAATATTCCACCTCAGGCAAAAAAGCGGGATCGACGCGGGCGACGGCCCGGGTCTCTTCCGGTTCACAGGGCTCGATCTCGGCCTCGGCGGCGATCGCAACCGAGGCAGGCGCCGCCACGCTAACCCTGACGGCAGCTGCCTGGTTTGGATCGACGTTCTGGAGGGCAAGCCGGTGCGCGGGCAGATGGTCCGGCGCTTGGCTCGGCAGGGGGCTCGGCAGGGGGCTCGGCAGGGGGCTTAAAGGGTCCGCGGCTTGGGTACCCTCTGGCGGGGCCCCATGCCGGGCAGCCTGCTCCTGGCGAAGGTTGTCCAGCCACTGGGCATAGGTCATACGCTTGCGGGGCGTCATCATGCGTGTCCAGGCGCGATGGGTGGCCTCGGTGAAAAAAACGGGAACACACAGCCGCCGCGCCAGCACACTTAGGCCCGCGACGTGGTCCAGATGCTCATGGGTAATCAGGATAGCGGTCAGGCAGGAAGGATCTTCTCCGCTGACGGCCATGCGCCGCAGCAGCTCACGGCAGGACAAACCGGCGTCGACCAGCAGGTTCGTGGCGCCGGCGGAGACAAGAGTGGCATTGCCTTTTGAGCCCGAGGCTAGTACCGTCATCCGCACCCTTTGAGCATACGCCCAAATTGTTGGGGAGAAAACCCGGCAAATGCCGACTTCAGCCGGGCTTAGCCGGCTTCTGGACGAAGTGGCGCGAAAAAGTTGACGACCGACCGCATGACCACCTCTTCGCGCTGGTTGAAGACCGTGGTCCGGGACTGCACCACACCGAAAGTGGGTCTGGATTGCGACAAGCGAACGGAAAGGATCTCCGCCTCGGTACGCAGCGCGTCCCCCGGCCTTACGGGTTGCGTCCAGCGCATCTCTTCCACGCCGGCCCCGATGATACCGCCCGCGATATGGAGCGACTCTACCCGCAGCCGCATCACGATGGCCGCGGTCAGCCAGCCGGAACCGGCCAATCCCTTGAAAAACGAGCTTTCGCCGGCAGCCTCGTCCAGATGAAAGGGTTGCGGATCGTACCGTTCTGCGAATTCCTTGATCTCTTCAGCCGTCACCCGGTAGCTGCGCTCGGAGTTGAAGCGCAATCCTGGACGAAGATCCTCGAAGTAAAGCTCTGTAGGCAAGCACATCTCCTTTGCTGAGGGCGCGTTCCGGGCCGAGGAACGTCCCCTTGAGTTTACCTGCAGGGAGCGGCCGGTTCCGGGTCGTGCAAAGTTCGTGTTCTCCCTTGGTCGGTAAGCGTCCCAACCGTTGCAACGGCTCGGCAAAGCCGCGTGACAAAGCCGCGTGGAGAAGGGCGTTCTTCGACGTTGTCCACTCGCGGGAGGCGAGGCCAGCGCTTTTCAGTTCGGAACGTGAGAGCTGGAAGCGGGTGCCCGTCGCCAGAAAGGGACGGGACGATTGCGAGATGAGCGTGCTGATTTCACGCGTAAGTCGCTAAAGTTGCTGCGCCGGCGCGAGAACGGCGGGTATCCCACTTTCGGTGTAGAGCTGTACCACCCTTCCACACCCCCTCCCATGTTCGTATGATGCTCATGCGTAACGTTACTGAATTCATTCCCGTCAAAGAATGGGGCACCAACGCTGCGGTCCTGTTGAATTACTGCCATACCGTGGTGCGACCGAATTGTGACCAGTTGAAGATTGCCATGGCCGAGTACGCCGCCAGCCTGCAGCTGAGCGCCGACCGCCGGGCCGTGTAAAGGCACTGGCCCCTTGCCCGGCCACAGTGGCTGGCTTACAGAAATGCTTCAAAAGGTGTACCGCAGGTGTAGAACGAGGTTCCGGTACTCGCGCCAACGGCTCTGGGCAAATGGGCTTCAACGTCGCTCCCCGTCACCGGCATCGGACCGCTTAAACGCCCCGGGGAACGGCACCTTTCAAGCTGGGCACCTCGCCCACGACGCGGGCCGGTGACAGTTCCAGAACCTGGGCCGCGGTGGCGACGAGTGCGACCCATAGGACATCGGCACCGAGCAGATGCAGCAGCTGCAGGGTGATCGGGGCCAAAGCAAGGACATCGGCCACGCCCAGGATGAGCTGGGACGCGACCAGACCCAGAAGCCAGCGGCCACGCATTTTGTGCAGCCCGGCGGCGAGCAGGGCGATGGCGATCACCGCAGCCAGCGAAGAAGCGGGGTGTACCCAGCGCATCCGGACCAGCAGAGGAGAGCTGGGGGAAAGGTCGGCCGCGATGGCCGCGCGCAGGCTCGTTGAGGGGAACAGCGTGTCGGCGAGGGCGGCAACCGAGCCGGTGGCCCCCGTGAGCACGGTGAATCCAAGCGCGAACCAGGCCGCGCGGGTAGGGGCGGGGTAGCCTGGTTGCACGGGGGTCGTACGCGGCCGTTGCCACCACCAGGTCAGCGTCAGGGCACCCAGAAGCAGAAGCGTGTTCGTGAAGTGCACACATTGCACAAGGACCCGGGCATCCGAAGTGTTGTGCTCGACATACCCGCCGAGCACAAGAACAGCTCCCAGGAAGGCTTCGGTCACCAGAAGTGCAACGGACCAGAGGGCGGCCTTGCGGGCGCGGTGGCCTGGCGGCTGCGCAACAAAGGTCCAGGCCGCTAACGAAAGCACCAAAAGGGTGCAAACGGCGGTGATGGACCGGTGTGCAAATTCAATCAGTGTAGCGATGCGTGGGTGCCGCGGGATGAACTCTCCATTGCAGAGCGGCCAGTGCTTGCCGCACCCCGCACCTGAGCCGGTGGCGCGCACAACCGCGCCCTCCAGGATGACAAGGAGCATCCATCCGAGGGCGGCCAGGGCAAAGCCGGAGATCCCTTGTCCGCTACGGAGATAGGCGAAAAAGCGCCGCATACAAGAACTTTACGCTCCTTGCCCAGGAGCCGCAGCCAACAGCACGATAAGCGTCCCTCAGCCTGCATCGAACCGTCACATGCGAGCCAGTTCCCGAGCACGTTCGGTGGCGCGCTTGACTGCCTTGATCAAGGTAACGCGAAGGCCGCCGGCCTCCAGCTCCAGGATGCCGTCCACCGTGCAGCCGGCGGGTGTGGTTACCTCATCTTTGAGCAAAGCCGGATGGGAGCCGGTTTCAAGCACCATGCGCGCCGCACCGTACGCTGTCTGTGCCGCCAGTTGCAGCGCAACGTCGCGTGGCAAACCGACATTGACGCCTGCTTCGGTCAGAGCGTCCAGAATGATGTAGTGAAAAGCAGGGCCGGAGCCCGAAAGTCCGGTCACGGCGTCCATGTGTTTTTCGTCTACCTCGACCACGCGACCCACGGTTTGGAACATACGGCGGGCCAGATCAACGTGCTCCAGGGTGGCAAACCGTCCACGAACCAAGGCAGTCATGGCCGCACCGACGCGTGCCGGTGTGTTGGGCATGGCGCGGACCACGGCGGGATGCGACGCTTCGCCCGCCGCCTCTTCGATGGCCTTTGCCGTGACGGACGCCGCAATCGAGATCACCAATTTACCGGGGGTCAACGCCGGGGCGATTTGTCGAACAAGATCGGCCACCTGAGTGGGTTTGACACCGAGGACAAGGATATCCGCGGCTTGCGCCGCCCGGAGGTTGTCTCGTGTGCAGCGCACGCCGACTCCGCTTTCGAGTGCCGCCGCGCTCTCTTCGTGAGCCACGGTAGCCCAAACGCGTTCACGGGTGAAAAGACCCGATGTGAGAAAGGCGCGAAGAAGAATTCCGCCCATTTTGCCCGCGCCCAGCATCGCCAGCGTTTGCGGAAGGGTCTGGTTGTTGCCTTGGGGCGTCTGTGTGTCCTCGTTCATGCGGCCAGCCTACCATCCGCCCAAACCGCCGCACACGTTCGATTAGCTGGCCAGGGCCAAGGGCGTGTCGCGCGCCGGCGATTCCAACATGCGATACAGGGTCGAGCGGCTGACCCCGAGAACGTCCGCAGCCTTTTGCTTGTTGCCGCTGCAGGCACGAAGCACGGTGTAGATATGCTCTTGAATCACTGTATCGAGCCGGATCATGCGAGCCGGCACCGGGGTGGCCCTGGGCAGCCGCCCCAGGTTCAGCGCGCGCGTCCATTCGGGCAGACCCATCTCAGACTTCACGCCCGTGAGCCGGAGTGCTTCGTCCACGGTTTCTGAGAGCTCTCGCAGGTTGCCCGGCCAGGGGTGCTCTACCGCAGCGCGTAGGATGGGCGCGGCAAGCTGGGGGACCGGACGCCCTTCGTTTTGGCAGCGCAGGCTGATCATCTGGCTGAGAAGCATGGGGAGGTCTTCGGCGCGGTCCTTCAGCGCGGGAACCGCGATGCGCACGGCACCGAGACAGTCAGCGAGTTCCCCGGAAAAACGGCCCAGGCTCACCAGGGTTTTCAGGTTTTCCGACGAACCTGCAACCACCGTTGTGTCCGTACCCCGGCGGCTGCGCAGAAGCCCGAGCAGGCCTTCCTGGGCCTCGGTGGAGAGTTGATGAACCTCGGGAATGAAAAGGAACAGCTCGGTCGATGGAACGGCAGATGCCTGGATGCGTTCCAGGTGTGTTTCGACTTCGCAGGCTGAAAGGACCAGGAAGCGGCGGCGCGGCTTAGAGGAAAGGTCCAGCATGAGGCGGGCGATAGCCTCCTGGCCGCAGTCCGGCGCACCGGTCAGCAGAAGCGTACGGAGATGAGGGGCGAGACGACGCATCTGCGACCAGAGCTGGGACATGGAGGCGCTGGGTCCAAGCAAGGTGAGCGCGAGCGCAGCGCTGGAATGAAAGGCGTGGGCGGCGCTGGAATCGGAGGCGGGGGCGGGGACGGTCGCTAGGGTATTCATACAACCGGGTTAACGGCGAATACGAGGCGAACATTAGAGGGAAGAGGCGAAAATGTTGCGAATCACCTTCCCAAAACGGAACAGGGCCGGACTGAATCCGGCCCTGCTTCAGAATGGGAAGGGATCGGCTTCGGTTAGGCAACCGTGCCGGCGCAATAGTGGTCGAAGGCGCGGGCCAGTTCCTGGGCAATGGCTGGAGCGGTCGAGCTTTCGATGGCCGAACGCTGCATGAGATAGACAAGTTGGCCGTCGCGGAAGAGGGCGATGGAGGGGGAGGTGGGCGGGTGGCCCCCGAAGTTGGCACGGGCGCGCTCGGTGGCTTCGCGGTCCTGGCCGGCGAAGACGGTGATGGCGCGGTCGGGTTTGGTGCCGTGCTGCAGGGCAAGGCGAACGCCGGGGCGCATCTTGCCGGCAGCGCAGCCGCAGATGGAGTTAACGACGACCATTGCGGTGCCGGGCTGGGCAAGGGCATTGTCCACATCGCTGGCGGAGCGGGCTTCGCTTATGCCAGCGCGGGTGAGTTCCTCGCGCATTGGAATTACCATGAGCTCTGGGTACATGTTGATCTCCTGCGTATGCCGCCGAAACTGGCTACACCTCCCATTGTAGCGGTTGGTGCGTTGCCGTGAGGCGGGAGTGTGACCCCTCCCTTGTACTTTTTGCGTAAAGTCTTCATTGGAGGAAGCTTACGGTTGGGTTTGTGCGCCGGTACAAGGGCTTAGCTGCAGGTGTTTTCTTTCCGTTGTCCCTGCGATCAGTCTACCCTGCGTGTCAAGGGTTTCGGATTCCGCGATGAGGTAGGCTCAAGCCATGAGGCTCCAGGAAAACGTTTCCCTGGCTGGGCATACGACGTTCCGTTTAGGCGGTTCCGCTCGCTTTTTTGTGGATGCCGGGGGAGAAGCGGAGGTGAGGGAGGCCTTCCGCTGGGCCAACGAACACCGGCTGCCCCTGTTTGTGCTGGGCGGCGGAAGCAATCTGCTGGTACCGGATGAGGGGTTTCCCGGCCTGGTACTGCGCATCGCAATTTCAGGGGTGGAGCAGAACGGGTGCCGCTTCGATGTGGGCGCGGGCGAGCCCTGGGACGAATTGGTGAGCCGGACAGTCGAAGCAGGGTGCGCCGGGATGGAGTGCCTGGCGGGGATCCCGGGCAGTACCGGTGGAACCCCGGTGCAGAACGTGGGGGCCTACGGGCAGGACGTGAGCGAGACCGTTACCTCGGTGCGGGCGTTTGACCGCGTGGGCGGAACCTTTGTCGATCTGCGGCATGAGGCTTGCCGGTTTCGCTACCGGGCGAGCCTCTTTAACACGGACGAGCCGGGCCGGTACATCGTGACAAGGGTGAGTTTTACGCTGCGACCGGGAGGGGAACCCAGATTGCGCTACGGCGACCTGCAGCGATATTTCGCGGGCTGGTCCGCCGCACCGACCCTCGCGGAGGTGGCCGCGGCGGTGCGAGGGATCCGCCGAGGGAAAGGCATGGTGCTGGTGGAAGGCGATCCCGATACGTACAGTGCGGGGTCGTACTTTAAAAATCCGGTGGTTGGAGAGGAACGGTTGGGGGCAATCGCCGAGGCGGCGGGTGCCGAGATGGCGGCTGTGCCGCGGTACCCGGCGGCGGAAGGCGAGGTAAAACTTTCCGCTGCGTGGTTGATGGAGCGGGCGGGGTTCGGCAAGGGATTTCAGATGGGGGCGGCGGGTTTATCGACGCGGCATGCGCTGGCGTTGACAAATCGCGGAGGGGCGACCTGTGCCGATGTGCTGCGGCTGGAGGAGCATGTGCGGCTGGGTGTGTTTGAGCGGTTTGGGGTGCGGCTGGAGCGGGAGCCGGTGCTGCTGGCGGTGTAGGAACTTTGCTGTCGGCGGAGTCGCGAAGCTTTGTGGGGCACCCGACGGAATACAGGGGTCTCTCCACTGCGGCTTCGCCTCCGGTCGAGATGACGCCCTGGGCGGAAGGCAGCAAGGGAAGGATTGTGTCGCAAAATGGGACATTTCGGGGTACCGGCCTGCCACTTTTGGCTAAATCCGGGCGGAAAAGGGCCGAGTTGTCCCGAGTTGGGACGTTTTTGCGTAATGCCTACGTTAGTCTAAGAGCGCATGATAGCGATAGCGCAAGGCACGGCCACAACTCACGTTTTACGATGCATCGGATGCGGTTCGCGCATTTCGGCGGCACAGGCGCAGAGTAACTTTCGGTGCGCGGCTTGCGGTGAGTTGTTTGAGGTGGAATACCCCTGGAGTGAAGGGGCGCGCGAAGCGTCACGCGAAGGGTCAGGCGAAGGGGCACAGGGAGGTGGGTTGGAACGTGTGTGGCAGCCCAACCCTGGCGCGCTGCGGCACCTTTGGGAGGAACGCCGGACGTCGACCATGGCGGTGGACCAGAGCGGGGTGTGGCGGTTTCGGGAGCTTTTGCCCATTGTGGATGCCAACCAGGTGGTGACCCTGCGCGAGGGCAATACACCGCTTTACGAGATGCCGCGTGCGGCGGAGGCGCTGGGGATGAACTGGCTGCTGGCCAAGCACCAGGGCATGAACCCGACGGGATCTTTCAAGGATACGGGCATGACGGCGGCGCTTTCGATGGCGGCGGCGAGTGGCTTTGAATGGGTGGTGTGCGCCTCGACGGGAAATACATCGGCAGCGATGGCGGCGTATGCGGCGCGGGCGGGCCTGCGCAGCCTGGTATTGATTCCCGAGAGCAAGATTGCCTGGGGCAAGCTTTCGCAAGCGATGGATTACGGTGCGACCACGGTGCAGCTGCGTACGGACTTCGATGGATGTGTGCGCGTGGTGAGCGAGTTGATCCGACGGGCGCCGATTTACCTGTTGAATTCGGTGAATCCCTACCGCCTGGAAGGGCAGAAGACGCCGGCTTTTGAGTTGCTGGAGCAGACGAACTGGCAGGTGCCGCACCACATCCTCGTGCCGGGTGGAAACCTGGCGAACTCGTCGGCGCTGGGCAAGGGATTTGCGGAAATGAAGCACCTGGGGTTCATTGCGCGGGTACCGAAGATCAGTGTGGTGCAGGCCGAGGGAGCCAATCCGTTGTACCGCAGCATGCGCGAGAACGGAGGGTTGCGGCTGGAGCCGGTGACGGCGGAAACGCGAGCCTCGGCGATTCGGATCGGCAATCCCGCTTCATGGCGCAAGGCGGTACGTGTGCTGGCGGAGACGGGTGGATGGTGCGAGCAGGTGAATGAGGGGGAGATCGCGCTGGCGAAGGCGCAGATTGGAGCGGAGGGAATCGGCTGTGAGCCGGCCTCGGCGGTGACGCTGGCGGGGTTGAAGAAGTTGCTGGCCGATGACCGGGTAGGGCCTGAGGAGACGGTTGTTTTGCTGCTGACCGGGCATACGTTGAAGGATTCGGAGTATACGATCCGGTTTCATCGCGGGGAACTGTTCGGCGAGGGGGAGCAGGCGGCGTTTCCCGAGGCGGATCGGCTGGCCATGGCACGTTTGCGGCGAGAACCGATGGTGCTGGACGCGGATGCCGACAAGGTGCTTTCGGCGCTGGACCGGATTGCTGGATTTGCGAGCCAGCCGGCATGAGCGGGCACGGCCAGGGAAAGACGGGGGGCGTAAGGCTGACGCTGCCGGCGACCTCGGCCAATCTGGGGCCGGGATTCGATGCGGCGGGGTTGGCGATGTCCTTAACGCTTCAGCTGGAGGCACACCAGGCACGGCACGATGCGATCGACGCTTCGGGATTGGGTGCGGAGGTTTGCGGAGCGCTTGAGGGCAATCTGATCCTGGAAAGCTACCGTGCGGTGATGGCGGCGAACGGGAGGGTTGCTGGAGCGCTGTCGATGGTTGTTGAGAACGAAATTCCTCTGGGAATGGGGTGCGGCTCAAGCGCGGCGGCGAGGCTGGCGGGCGTGGCGCTGGCCAACCATTTTGGACAGTTGGGGATGGGCGACGCAGCCATTGTGGCGGAGGCAAGCCGGTTGGAGGGGCACACGGACAATGTGGCCGCCTGCTGGTATGGAGGCTACACGGTTTCGGTGCCGTGCGGGGAGGAGGTGGTGGCGGCGAGTTTCGCGGTGGATTCGACCTGGCAGCTGCTGCTGGCGCTGCCGGAGGCGGGTTTGGCAACCGAAGAGGCGCGAGCCTTGTTGCCGATGGAGTATTCGAGGGAGGATGCGATTTTCAACCTGCAACGCGCGGCGTTGCTGACGGCGGCGTTCGCGCAGGAGCGGCTGGATCTGCTGCGGGTTGCGATGGAGGACCGGCTGCATCAACCGCAACGCCGAGCGGTTTGCGGGCTGCTGGCGGAGTTGGACAAGCTGCACGGGGCGCCGGAATTTGCCGGTGTGGCGTTGAGTGGGGCGGGACCGGCGCTGCTGGGCATTTTGAGTGAACGAGCGACGATGCGCGCGGCGGAGCGGCGGATGCGGCAGGTGCTGGGCCCGGGGGTAACGTTACTGCCGGTACGGGTAGCTGGGCCTACAACGGTTGAGGTACTCGGTTGAGCTTCCGGGGGCAATGCGGGATGCATCGCGTGAACAGGGGACGCATCCTATATTCAGTCAACGAAGTTTGAGTCACGCGGTGAACGCTGCGCGCGCCGGACACAAAGGTCTGAGAGAGTCAGGGAGGAAGCAATGGCAAGCGATTTGGTAGCCGAGGTGAACGACTTTGAGTTTGAAGAAAAGGTACTGAAGTCGGACACGCCGGTTCTGGTGGATTTTTGGGCAGCCTGGTGTGGTCCGTGCCGTGCGTTGGCGCCGGTGGTGGATCAGGTTGCCAGCGAGAACCAGGGCAAGTTGAAGGTGATGAAGATGGACGTGGACAAGAACAACCAGATGCCTGGACGGTATGGCATCCGCGGTATTCCTGCCCTGCTGGTGTTCAAGGACGGCAAGGTGGTGGAGCAGATTGTGGGCTTTGTGCCGAAGTCGACCATTGACCAGAAGCTGCAGGGCGTGCTGGCGTAGGGGTTGTGTCGGCGTGATGGACCCGGCTTCGATGAGGCCGGGTTCCCTTGCGTTTGGGATTAGTTTCATGGCGGGAACCTCCCTCCGCTACACTTGAGGCGCATGCTGGACTGGATGTTGGTGCATGGAAGTCTGATTGCGTTGTGCATTCTGGCGAACAGCTTCTTTGTGGCTGCGGAGTTCGCGCTGGTGAGTGTGCGCGAAACGCATATCCAGCAACTTGTGGCGCGGAACCGGCCGACGGCGCGCATCGCGCTTCGCCTGAAGCACAATATCGATGAAGTTTTGCCGGCGGTACAGCTGGGGGTGACCCTGGCGAACCTGGCCCTGGGCGGGTTGGGTGAACCGGCGCTGGCGGCGGGTGCGGAAAAGCTGCTGCAGCGATTTCCGCAACGGGGCTGGATGGGGGCGCACCCGGTGGCGGTGGCGCATACAGCGGGGATTTTGCTGGCTTTTTGCCTGATCACGTACCTGGAGGTGGTGCTTGGGGAGATTGTGCCAAAGTCGCTGGCGCTGCAACGGGCGGAGCGCATTGCGCTTGCGGTAGCCGGGCCGGTGGACCTGTTTATACGCATGTCGCGGCCTGTGGTTCGGCTGTTGAATGGGTCGGCGGCGCTGGCGTTGCGGGTGTTTCGGGCACCGTTGCGGGGCGAGGCCGGGGCGCATTCGCCGGAGGAGCTGAAGCTGATGACCTCCGAGGTACGCAAACTGGGGTTGTTGCCGGTGTACCAGGAACAGATTGTGCACCGGGCGTTGGAACTTCGGGACGTGTCGACCAGTGAGATCATGACGCCGCGGACACGGATCTTCAGTTTGCCGACGGATATGTCGCTGGAGGCGGCGAGCGCGCGGATTGTAGAGGAGGAGCACTCCCGTGTGCCGGTGTATGACCCGGCCGGCGGGCGTGAGGCGTTTGTGGGCGTGTTGTATGCGAAGGATGTGTTCCGGCTGATGCATTTTCGGGGGGTCGCGTTGAGCATGGGACACCGCGGCGCCTCGGGGTTGACGGTGCGTGAAGTGATGCGCGAGGTGCTGTTTGTGCCGGAAACCAAGCCGGCACTGGAGTTGTTGCAGGAGTTTCAGGAGCGGTGCCGGCAGCTGGCCATCGTGGTGGACGAGTTTGGGTCGACGCTTGGTTTGGTGACGGCGGAGGACGCGCTGGAGCAGATTGTCGGGGAGCTGGAAGATGAGTTCGATCAGGGCAAGTCGATCGGGGCCGGCGCGCGTGGCGGGGTTGTGGTGCTGGATGGGAGTGTGACGTTGCGGGACCTGACCACGCAGCTGCGGTGGGAGCTGCCGCGGACCTCCGGTGCGGAGACCCTGGCGGGCCTTTTGCTGGCGCGTTTGGGGCATATACCGGTGGAGGGTGAGGTGGTGGACGTGGATGGGCGGCGGTTCGAGGTGGTGGCGATGGACCGGCACCGCATTGCGCGAGTGCGGGTGGAAGCCACTGACACGGCGCCGGAGGCGGTGTCGGCCGCCGCTGCGGGATCGATGGCGGGAGTTCCGAGCTGATGGGAGCGGTGTGGTTGCCGGCGCTTCGGAGAGCGGGGATGAGGCTGCTGGTGACGTTGCCGGCTCTCTGGATTGTGGTGACGGCGGTATTTTTGCTGATTCACCTGGTGCCGGGCGATCCGATTGCCCTGATGATGGGCGAAGGGGCCTCGGCGGGGGACATTGCCGCCCTCCGACACAGTTACGGCATGGACCGGCCGATGGGCGAGCAGTACATCGGGTACTGGCGGGGGCTGGGGCATGGGGATCTGGGGCGCTCGCTGCGACTGCACGATTCGGTGTGGCACCTGATTGGGCAGCGGTATCCCTATACGCTCGCCTTGACGATGGGAGCGATGGTTTTCGGGGCGGCCGTGGCGGTTCCGGCGGGAGTGGCGGCAGCGCGGCGGCGGGGAACTGCGGGGGACCGGATGTTGAGCTTTGGGAGTCTGGCCGGGCTTTCGTTGCCGAACTTTGCCCTGGGACCGGTGCTGATTCTGGTGGTTTCGATCCAGCTGGGGTGGTTGCCGGTGTCCGGGGCAGGGGTCGGGCCTGCCGACTTTTTACAACACCTCGTCCTGCCTGTGGTTACTTTAGGATTAGGCGTGGCAGCCATTCTGACGCGGATGGTGCGCAGCGCGATGCTGGAAGAGCTGAGTCAGGAGTACATCAAGACGGCCCGGGCGAAGGGAGTTTCGGAGGACGGCATTGTGTACCGGCATGCGTTGCGGAATGCAATTACGCCCATTTTGACGATTTTGGGGTTGCAGTTTGGGTCGTTGCTGGCAGGGGCGATCGTGACGGAAACGATCTTTGCATGGCCGGGGCTGGGGCGGCTTACGCTTTCGGCGGTGGGCAACCGCGACTACCCGCTGGTGCAGGGCTGCATCCTAGCCATCGGGGTTACTTACGTGATGGTGAACTTCATCACCGATTCGTTGTACGCTTTGGCAGATCCTCGCATGCGCCCATAGGAGCACAGCATGAGTTCCCGCCGAAATCACTTCCACCTCTTTTGTATCGCTTCCGCCTGCCTGTTGTCTGTGCCACTTTATGGTCAGGCTCCGGTGTCCGTGCCTGATGCCCCGCCCGCCGGGGGCAAGCAGCAGGTGTTTCACGACAGCCATTTCGGTGTGGGGTTTCGCATACCCAGGGGATGGGCTTTGCAGCGCAAGGATGGGGAGCTGAGCACCTTTCACCTGGATGCCCGGACAGCGACACGCGACACGCAGATGCGCAGCGTGGCGGCCATCGAGTTCAATCCTTACCCCTATTCGACGTTGAGCGGCGCGCTGTTTTATTTCAGTGTGCAGAAGCATTCCAACGATGCGGCCTGTGCACGGCAAGCGTCGGCGCCGGCCTCGCACGCGACGGAGTTGCAGGAAACGCAGATGATCGACGGGATGAATTTCGCGCATGGGCACGACGAGCACGGAAAGATCTGTGTGGAGGCTCGCGACGAGGTGTACACGGCGTACCGCAAGGGATCGTGTTACCGGTTCGACCTGGCCATGAACACGTTTTGCTCGGTTTCAAGCGGAGCGGCGGACCTGACGGAGGCGCAGATCCAAAGGATCGATGGGCAGATGAACGAAATTCTGTCGACGGTGCATTTGGATTGGGTGAAGACTCCACGCGAGAATGCGTTGAGGAAGGCGGTGGCGACGCCGGTGGCGGCTCCTGCCGAGCCCGTCGCGTCGGTTACGCCATTGATGGAGCAGGGCGCGCAGTGAATCGCTAAAAAGCAGATCGCTGCGGGATGACAAGCCGGTGGGGTGAGGGTGGGGTGAGGGGGGAAGCAGATCCTGGCGGGATGACAAGTTTGAGGAACATCGGCCAGGCGCTTACAGGTCCAGCGTGAGGAGTTCGGGGCGCAGGATGGGGCCTTCGATGTCGAGCAGGGCCAGGGTGATCGGCAGCGAGAAGCGGCGGGGGCCTGCGCTGCCGGGGTTGAGGTAGAGGACGTCGTCTTTCCAGGTGACCGAGGGCTTGTGGCTGTGGCCGTAGATCACCGCGGCAATGCCGGCGGCTCTCGGGTTCAGGTCCAGGTCGGGCAGGGCGTGGACGAGATAGAAGAGTCGGCCACCAAGCTCGGCTGCCTCGGTGGCGGGAAGCGCGGCGCAGGGGCCGGAGCGATCGATGTTGCCGCGAATGGCGGTGAGGGGCGCGATTTCCCGAAGTGCGTCGAGGATTTCCGGTTTGCCGACGTCGCCGGCGTGCAGGATGGCGTCAACGCCCCGAAGTGCCGAAAGAACTTCGGGACGGAGCAGGCCGTGGGTGTCGGAGAGAATGCCTAGGCGCATTGTTGTTTGTTTACCATGAACGCCGTGAAGTACCTGGTCCGCCCCGGAGCTTTGAGGCATCGGAGTCGAACAGCAGGTCCTTCGCGTTGCTCAGGATGACAATGCTTATTACCCCCCTGCATATTTGAAGGTAATTTGCTTTGGGGAAGGTCTGATTTGCTAACCCGCTGAAGCAAAGACGTACCTATGCGGCTAAAGCCGGATTGCAAACGTGTCACTTATGGCACGGCTGAAGCCATGCCTTCTCGTCTCTGGGATAAATGAGACCTTCCTTGGAGCGGATTAGCGGAATGGCGTAGAGATAATCAACAGCAGATTCCCTTCGGGAGTGACAACAGGAAAGACAAAGCCCTCTACACCAACCGCTACGTTGCCTTAGGAAAGGTCTGATCAAGTCCCTTTAACGGGGCGGCAACCGAAAAGGAACGCAGATTCCCTGCGGGAATGACAACCAAGAGGCGAATTCCCGGGACGGGAGTACTTGATCAGAGACTTCCTAGAAGCTCCTGAACCCTGACGCAGCATCCATTCACTATTTAGGAGACTGGAAGAGTTTGCTTACGGGTCTAGCACCCAGCTCGGGCCCCGCTTCGGGTGTGGGTTTGTATCCGATCTCGTGGAGGACCCAAAGGCTTGCTTCACGGCTTACCGGAGTTCCTGTAACGATGATGTACGCCTGTCCGTTGCTTTCGAACGAAACACGGTTGAGTTGGACTTTGGCTAAGATCGCTCCTTCGATCGGTGTTGAGGAAAGGATGAAGCGCCCCTCGCCCGGTATGTACAGGAAGGCACCCTCGCCGGACCTATCTGCGGCCGCAAACGAGTTGAACATTTCACCCGCGACTTTGTTGTTTTTCAGGAGCAAGGGCGAGGTGAGCCTGATTTCGTTGGGTCCCGGGTCGAGCAGTGCATTACTTCCCAGTGTCACCGGAATGTGATCGGCCCATTGGCCCGCGAGCGCAAGCTGCAGCTTCCCGGTGCCGGGCAGGGAGTGGGTTTCGCCGGGTGTGAACCAGATCTGCGTCTCCGGCAGACTGCTGTCGGTGTCGGGACCGTAGCCACCAGGCCCTAGCGGATCGACCCTGAGCCGAACAGAGAGCAGCACACGACCGGCCTCCTTTTTTAGCGCTTTCACGCCGTAGAACAGGTTGCTGCCGTCCGTTTGCGCAAGGCCTCCGCAATGGTTGTGATCCGTGTCTGTTGTCGACAAGAAACACTGAACGCTGTTGCCCTGCGCCGGCGTGAGCGTAAGCAGGAGCACCGAACCATCCTCGTGCGCGCGCACCTCGACCAGAGCCAGGCGCGAGCCCAAAACGATAAGCAATAAAAGTAGAGAAGCGAACGCAATTCTCGGGATACGCATCCTTTGCAAACCTTTCTCCCACCATGTGGTTTGGTCTTTCCCTGTTGTGCGCCATGTACGATCCGGGACCGGTTCCGCGATGAGAAGGCTGCCGTTGTTGCGCAGCGCGGCTCCCATCTCGACGTAGCTTTTTAGCAATTCCCGGCAATCCGCACAGCCTGCCGTGTGTTGGACCACGTGCGACGGCACCGTTTCGCCGTCATACATGGCCGATATGAACTCCCTGGCTTCATCGCACCTCATGCACTCTCCCTCTTTCTTTCGCTTTGCCGAGCCAGAGGACCCGCAGCGCACCCCGCGCCGCCGATAGTCTGGACCGCACCGTTCCCACAGGAATGTGGAGGATGACGGCGAGTTCGGCATAGCTTTGGCCCTCGACCTCTCGCAGCCAAAGCAAGGTTCGCTGCTCTTCTGGCAAGCGTTCCAAAGCATCCGCGATTAACGATCCACGCTCCGGATCGCCGGCGGTCCATCGTTCCTCCGGCAAGGGGTCTTCGGGTTTTCTACGCCGCCACCATTCCGCGGCCCGATGTTTTCCTACACCGAAGAGGTAGGCCCGGGCAGTGCCGCGGCTAGGATCGAAGCGGTCCGGCCGGCTCCAGAGTTGGGTGAAGATCTCCTGCGTCAGATCTTCGGCCGCCTGGAACGAACCTACGATCTGGCGCAGAAAGGCACGCAGCCGCGGTGCGTTGTCGCGATACATGGCGTCGAAAGCCTCGGCATCGTGCGCCGTGTCGTTTCGAAGTTTTCGGTCATCCGTCACATGGGGTCTCCGCACTGTTCTTCGGGCCCGGGAGCCGGAAAGTTCATCACGCGGCAAAAGAAGGTGGCTGTGGTGCGGATTGAAATGGAGGGATGCTGGGCGAGCACTCGAAAAGAAAAATGCAGATTCCCTTCGGGAATGACAACCAAAGAGCAAGACCCGCTAGATCAACGGCTGCATCCTTGACGGCTATGTCGTTTTGATGTGCGCACTGAACAGCCGGCGTTATTTGCCCTCTCGGCTGCGTTGGGCTGGGTCGAGCAGATCGCGTAGGCCGTCGCCGAGGAGGTTGAAGGCGAGGACGCAGGAGGCTACGGCGAGTGAGGGGAAGAGGACGAGGAAGGGCGACTCGAACAGGTGCGAGCGGGCGGCGTTGAGCATGGCGCCCCAGGTGGCGGCGGGTGGCTGGACCCCGAGGCCGAGGAAGCTTAGGGTGGCTTCGGCGAGGACGGCGGCGGACATGCCGACGGTGGCCTGGACGAGCACGGGTTGGAGGGCGTGGGGAAGGATGGAGCGGGTGAGCAGGCGAAGGTCCGAGGCGCCGAGCGAACGGGCTGCCTGGACGAATTCGCGTTCGCGCACCTGGGCGACCTGTGCGCGCACCAGGCGGGCGTAGCCGACCCAGGCAGGCAGGGCGAGCGCGACGATGAGGTCCGGGACGGTGGGGCCGAGGAAAGCGACGACGGCGACGGCGAGCAGGATGCCGGGCAGGGCCAGAAACGCGTTACCGAGATAGACGGTGAGCACGGTGTCGATCCAGCCGCCATAAAAGCCGGCGAGCGAACCGAAAACGAGGCCAAGCGCGAGCGAAAGCAGGACCACGGCGGCGGCGACGCCGAGGGAGATCCGTGCACCGAAGATGATGCGGGAAAGGACGTCGCGACCGAGCTCATCGGTACCGAAGAGGTGGTGCGGGGAGGGCGGTGTGAGGCGGTGGGCGAGGTCGATGCGGGCGGGATCGGCGGGGGCGAGCCAGGGGGCGAGCAGGGCGAGCAGGACAAAAAGGGCTAGGAGGAGGCCGCCGGCGGCGATCAGGGGATTGGATCGCAGCCGCCGGAAGGAGGGTGCCCACATGGCCCCAGTGTACGTGGGCCTCGGCCGGGAGGGTATGGACGGCGTGGGAGGTTTGAGGCGGAGGGAGGGGGCGGAGTGACCAGAAGGCGGGTGGGTGCACGACTAAAGTCGCAGGGCTGACCGGGAAGTGGAAGGGCGTGTTGCCATTCTGGCTAATTAGACTCCGTGTTGGCTTGGGTAGAGACACCTCCATCGTTGCAAAGGGGGGAGGCCCAGGCCGGCAAAAGGGGCAGATCCAGATGGCGGCGATGAGCTCGAAGGAAACCACGATTCTTGGCATTGATTTTTTCAGTGGAACGGCGGGGCAGGCGATCGAACGCATGAAGCTGGGCGGGCTGCTGGTGGTGCCGGCGGCACCTTCGCTGCGTGAGGTGGAGACGAACGCAAACTATCGCCAGGCCATGCTGGAAGCGGATTTGGTGCTGCCGGATTCGGCTTTTATGGTGATGATCTGGAACCGCATGCAACGGCAACATATGCCGCGGATTTCGGGCCTGGAGTACCTGCGGGAGCTGTTGAAGGATGACGAGGTGCGCAAGCCGGGCAACACGCTTTGGGTGATGGCGCGGGATGTGAGCGCGCAGCGGAACTGCGATTGGCTGCAGGGGCAGGATATCGCCGTGCCGAGGAGCTGTGTGTACATTGCGCCGACGTATGGGGCGGCGATCGAGGACGCCGGGCTGCTGGAGCAGATTGAGCGAATCAAGCCGAAACACATCATTTTGACGGTGGGGGGCGGGACGCAGGAGCGGGTGGGGCTGTATCTGAAGCACCAGTTGAGCTACCTGCCGGCGATTCACTGCATTGGGGCGGCGATTGCTTTTCTGAGCGGGGACCAGGTGCACATCCCGGTGTGGGCGGACAAGCTGTACATGGGCTGGTTTTTCCGGGCGATGAGCGAACCGACGCGGTATGTGCCGCGGTACTGGCATGCGCGCAAGTTGTTTCATTTGATGGTGCGGTACCGGGAGCGTTTGCCGGAGTTGGTGCCGCAGCGGCACTAAAGGAGGAGATTTGTCCACTGTGCCGATGGAGCATGGCTGAATTTTTCGATTTTTGGTTCACCTGCACCGCAGCCTTTTTCTGAGTGAGGGGTTTGCTCTCCCATGCGGCTTGTTTTGGCGGTGTTGCTGAGTTGTCTGTGGGTGGGGAGGCCGGTGCCGGCGCAGGGACCGGCATCGGTGGCGGAGCAGTACCTGTTCCAGGCGGCAAATGCGGAGCGGCAGGAGCGTGGGTTGCGAGCGCTGCGGTGGGATCCGGCGCTGTATCGGGCGGCTTGCTCGCATGCGCTGGAGATGGCGGCGCGGGAGTCGATCGCGCACCAATATCCGGGGGAGGCGGACGTTGCGGGCCGGGCAGGGAGTGCGGGGGCGCGGTTCAGTGTGGTGGAGGAGAATGTGGCGCAAGCGCCGGATGCGGTGACGATTCACCGGGCGTGGATGGCGTCGGCGGGGCACCGGGAGAATCTGCTGGATCCGGCGGTGGACCGGGTGGGCATCAGCGTGCGCAGCCGCGGCGGGGAGTTGTATGCGGTGGAGGACTTCGACCGCGATGTGGAGGCGGTGTCCTATGACGATCAGGAGATGGCGATTGCGGATCTTTTACGGGGTACGCCGAACCTGAACGTCGAGGTAGGCGATGGGGCGGCGCGTACGACCTGCACGATGGAGGAGGGGTATGCGGGGGCGCGGCGGCCGTGGTTTGTGATGCGATTTACGACGGGGGAGCTCGATGCGCTGCCGGCCGAGTTGCAGGCGCGGCTGCGATCGGGGCGGTACCACCGGGCGGTGGTGGGGGCGTGTGCGGCGAGACGGAGTTCGCAGCCGTTCAGCAGCTACAACCTTGCCGTGCTGTTGTTTCCGTGATGGGTGTTTGCCGGGGTGTTTGCCGGGGTTGTTTTGACGGTGTTCGTCGCGTTTGCTATAAACGAGTGAGTGCGGCCTTGTGGCTGTGCGCTTCCGGTCGATCCTGAGTAGCTCAATGGCAGAGCATTCGGCTGTTAACCGAAGGGTTGTAGGTTCGAGTCCTACCTCAGGAGCCATCTCCGAGTCCCGGAAGCAAGGTATTTGAAGATCGTGTTGTGTGCGGCTGCCTCCCGGGCAGCTTTTGCTGTTTTTGAGGGTGGGTATGCGCGTTGTGATCTTTGGCCTGACGGTGTCGTCTTCCTGGGGCAATGGCCATGCGACGCTTTGGCGCTCCCTGATCAAGGCGATGCTGCGGCGTGGGTACGCGGTGACGTTTTTTGAGAAGGATGCACCGTATTACGCCAGCGCGCGCGATCTGACGGCGCTGCCGAAGGGTGGAACGCTGCGGCTTTACGAGGATTTCGGGGCCATTCGGGACGAAGTTCAGCGCAGTTTGCGCGGGGCGGACCTGGCGATGGTGACCAGTTATTGCCCGGACGGTGTCCAGGCTTCGCGGATGGTGCTGGAAGAGGCGCGCGGGGTGCGGGCGTTTTATGACATGGACACGCCGGTGACGCTGGATGCGCTGCGCACCGGGGCGGAAGTTGGGTATCTGCCGGCGGAGGGGCTGGGCGGGTTCGACCTGGTGCTGAGCTATACGGGCGGGCGGGCGCTGGAGGAGTTGCGGACGCGGCTCGGGGCGCGGGCTGTGGCGCCGCTGTACGGCTCGGTGGATCCGGAAACGCATCATCCAGTGGCGCCGGTAGAGGCGTTTCGGGCGGAGTTGAGCTATTTGGGGACGTATGCGGAGGATCGGCAGGCGGCGTTGACGCGGCTGTTTCTGGAACCCGCCGGGCGGTTGCCGGAGAAGCGGTTTCTGATTGGCGGGGCGCAGTATCCGGACGGGTTTCCATGGACGCGGAATATTGCGTTTACGGGGCATCTGGAACCGGCGGTGCACCCGGCGTTCTTCTGCTCGGGCCGGGCTACGTTGAATGTGACGCGGCGGGCGATGGCCGAG
Source organism: uncultured Acidobacteriaceae bacterium (assembly GCA_964242195.1). GTDB lineage: Bacteria > Acidobacteriota > Terriglobia > Terriglobales > Acidobacteriaceae > Granulicella. Next base: position 4,874 of record CAXTBI010000008.1, on the reverse strand, counting down.
TATGGGTTTTGCCCGTCGGGACGGCTCTTTGAGGCGGCTGCGTGCGGTGTGCCCCTTTTGAGTGATGGATGGGCGGGACTGTCGCAGTTCTTTACACCCGGGGAAGAGATCCTGTGCGTGGACACGGCGGAGGAGGTGCTGGACACGTTATGCTTGTCCGACGTGGAGCTGGGGCGGGTGGCGGAGGCGGCGCGGGCACGGGCGCTGCGGGAGCATACGGCGGATTGCCGGGTGCTGGATTTGGAGGCGGTGCTGGACGGGTTGCGGTTGGTTTCCGGGGTTGGTGCAGCAGATCCCCTTCGGGGATGACAGAAAGAAAAGCAAGGGCAGAAGCAAACGCAGATTCCCTTCGGGAATGACAACCAAAGAGGGTCGAGTTTCAAGAGGTTTGAGTTCGAGAAGGCGAGTTCTACTATGTGGGGCATTATTCCAGCGGCGGGCGCAGGGAGTCGCATTCAGCCTTTGGCGTTTTCGAAGGAATTGCTGCCGGTGGGCAGTCGGGTTGAGGATGGGGTCGAGCGGCCGCGGGCTGTGAGCGAGTACCTTGTGGAGCGCATGGTGCTGGGCGGGGCGGACAAGCTTTGTTTTGTGATTTCTCCGGGAAAAACGGACATTTTGGCGTATTACGGATCGCGGTTGTGGGGTGCCGATATTGCCTATGTGGTGCAGGGGCAGCCGGGTGGTTTGTGCGATGCGATTTTTCGGGCGCTGCCGCTGATTTCGCCGGAGGAGAGCGTTCTGATTGGGTTGCCGGATACGGTGTGGTCGCCGGTGGATGGGATGCGCGGGTTGCCGGAGGATGCGTTTTCTTTTCTGCTGTTTCCGGTGGAGCGTCCAGAGCTGTTCGACGCGGTGGTGACGGACGAGCAGGGGGATGTGCTTGAGATCCAGGTGAAACGGCGCGGGGCGTCGACGCCGTGGATCTGGGGAGCGATGAAGATGCCGGGGCGGGTATTGCATGAGCTGCATGCCCTGTGGTGCCGGCCGGAGCGCCGCGACGAGTACATGGGCACGCTGGTGAATGCGTGGCTGGCCGAGGGTGGACGGGCGGTCGGCGTGCGGGATGGGCAAGGGTATGTCGATACCGGGACGCTGAACGGGTACAGGGCGGCGATTCGGCTGTTGGAGGGGGGCGGGTTGCCGGTGCATGGGGGTTTGGGGGAAGTCGTTCCTAGTTCCGCGGGTGCGCCGCTGATTCCCTTCGGGAATGACGGGTAGAAAGGCAACGGCGGAAGCGGGTTGCTTTCGGGAATGACGGATAGAAAAGCAGCGGCAATGGCGGAGGCAAAAGCAGAAGCAGAAGCAGGTTCCCTTCGGGAATGACAGAAAGAAAAGCAACGGCAACGGCAACGGCAGAAGCAGAGGCAGGGCAGAAGCAGGTTTTCTTCGGGAATGACAGAAAGAAAAGCAACGGCAACGGCAGAAGCAGAGGCAGAGGC
>CAXTBI010000008.1:1113-3335 GCA_964242195.1 uncultured Acidobacteriaceae bacterium | reverse complement strand
GGAATGACAGAAAGAAAAGCAACGGCAACGGCAGAAGCAGAGGCAGAGGCGGAAGCGGAAGCAGAGTCCCTTCGGAGGCAGATGATCGAAACGCAAGCGCAGCACGCTGAGACCGCACCGGCGGCCATGACGGACGAGCAGGTGAAGGGGAAGATCGAGGAGTTGGGGCCGTGGTTCCACAACATGCGGTTGCGGGGGATTGCGACGGCGCCGGATCACTTTCTGGGGAATTACCCGGAGGTGAAGTATGCCAATTTTCGGGGTGCGCTGCCGACGGATATGCGCGGCAAAAGTGTGTTGGACATTGGGTGTAACGGTGGATTTTATTCGCTGGAGATGAAGCGGCGCGGGGCGGAGCGGGTGCTGGGGATCGACACGGATACGGGGTACCTGGCGCAGGCGCGGTTTGCGGCGGAGGTGACGGGGCTGGACGTGGAATTCCGGCAGATGGCGGTGTGGGATGTGGCCCGGCTGGGCGAGCGGTTCGACCTGGTGATTTTTATGGGTGTGCTGTACCACCTGCGGCATCCGCTGCTGGCGCTGGACCTGATCCATGAGCATGTGGCAAAGGATGTGCTGCTGTTTCAGAGCATGCAGCGGGGGAGCCTCGAGGTCGCCGAAGTCGCGGAGGATTACGAGTTTTCCGCACCGGCACCGTTCGATGAGCCGGGGTATCCGAAGCTGCATTTTATCGAGCGGCGGTACTCGCACGATGAGACGAACTGGTGGGTGCCGAACCGGGCGTGCACGGAGGCGATGCTGCGATCGTCCGGCTTTGCGATCGAATCGCGGCCGGAGGACGAGGTGTATGTGTGCAAATGGCGCGCCGTGGCGGTGCCGCCGGATGGGCCGCATGCGGTGTACCCGGCTTCCGGGGTGGAAACGGGTGCGTTTTCGCGGTGAGTGAGGGGCTGCGAGAGGATGCGGAGGCGCTGATTTTGGCGGCGGAGGCGGCGCTGGCCGAGGAGGATCTCGCGGCGACGGTGCGGATGGCCGAGCGGGCGGAGCGGGCCGGGGCTGAGCCGGATCGATGTGCCGGCAATCGGTGGATGGCGGCCATGCTCGGCGGCGATTTCGAGGCGGCGTGGCGGGAAAGCGATGCCATTCGTCGGCGAGGGGGGCCGGACCCGCACCGATTTTGGAATGGTGAGGATTTACGGGGCAAGCGGGTCATGCTGCGGAGCCTGCATGGGTTTGGGGATGCGGTGCAGATGTTCCGTTTTTTGCCTCGGCTGCAGGCCATGGCGTCGGGGCTGACGGTGGAGGTGCCGCCCCGGTTGGTGGAACTGGCGGCCTGCTTCGACGGGGTGGGCGAGGTGATCACGTGGGGGGCGGATGCGCCCGCGGAGCCGCCGGGGTGGGACGTGCAGGTCGAAGTGATGGAGTTGCCGTACCTGCTGCGGGTGGGGATAGGCGATTTGGCGCCGTGCGCGGGGTATTTACGGCTGCCGGAGCGGCTGCGGGCCGAGGCGGCGGCGTTGGTGCGCGGTTCGGGTCTGGCTTCGGGTCTGGGTTCGGGCTGTGGGGGGACTTCGCGGCTGCGGGTTGGCGTGGTTTGGACGGCGGGCCATTGGAACCCTGCGCGGTCGATTCCGTTTGAGCTGGTGAAGTCGCTGGCGGGTGTCGGCGGCCCGGAGTTTTGGAGCCTGGAGGGGCGGAGCGGACGAGATCAGGCGGGTGCGTTACCGGATGGATGGCGGGACGCGTATGAGTTTGGCGATGGTTTGCTGCCCCTGGCGGCGGTTGCGGAGCAGATGGATTTGCTGATTACAGTGGACACGCTGGCGGCGCATCTGGCGGGGGCGCTCGGTGTGCCGTGCTGGCTGCTGTTGCAGCACAAGGCGGACTGGCGATGGATGAGCCGGCGGTCGGATTCGCCGTGGTACCCGTCGCTGCGGTTGTGGCGGGCGGAGTGCGCGGGGGGTTGGGCGGGACTGATGGAACGGGTCCGGCGGGAGTTGGCCTGTCGCTACGGCGGGCGGTAGGGGTGCGTTGTGCCGGTGGCGGGTGCGCTGAGGGGACGCGGGTTGTTGGGAATGACGGTAGAGGGGCAACGGCAGAAGCGGAAGCAGGTTCCCTTCGGGAATGACAGAAAGAAAAGCAGAGGCAGCGGCAGAAACAACGGCAGAAGTAAGACGCGGAGTCCTTCGGGAATGACGGTAGAGGAGCAACGGCAGAAGCGGAAGCAGGTTCCCTTCGGGAATGACAGAAAGAAAAGCAGA
>CAXTBI010000008.1:0-1013 GCA_964242195.1 uncultured Acidobacteriaceae bacterium | reverse complement strand
GGCAGCGGCAGAAACAACGGCAGAAGTAAGACGCGGGTTGTTGGGAGTGACGTTAGAGGGGCAACGGCAGAAGCGGAAGCAGGTTTCCTTCGGGAATGACAGAAAGAAAAGCAGAGACAGCGGCAGAAACAACGGCAGAGGCAGCGGCAGAAGTAAGACGCGGATTCCTTCGGGAATGACGAAAAGAAGAGCGACGGCAGCGGTTAGAGGCGGCTGCTAGCCTTGGGGAATGATCTTGGAAACGAAGCTTTCGCGGGCGTGGGATGGGTTCGACGCGTACCTGTTCGATATCGATGGGACGTTGCTGAATTGCGTGGATGCGGTGCATTACTTTGCATTTTGCAATGCGTTGAGTGCGGTGGCCGGGCGGAAGTTGAACCTGGACGGTGTGGTTTTGCATGGCAACACGGATGGGGGCATTCTGCGCCATGCGTTTGCGTCCGGCGGTGTGCCGGAAGCTGTTTGGCGGCCGCGGATGCGTGAGATACCCGATCGGATGGGTGCGGAGGTGGAGGCCAACCGCGCGGATTTCCGCATCGATGTGCTGCCGGGGGTGCGGGAGGTGTTGACGCACCTGCGGTCGCGCGGGGCGGTGCTTTCGACGGCTACGGGGAACTTTGCGCGGATCGGGGTGGCCAAGCTGGAGGCTTGCGGGTTGTGGGAGTTTTTCGACCTGGGCGGATGGAGCGATGGGTTCGAGACGCGGGCCGACGTGTTTCGCGCGGCGCTGGCCGGGGTGCGCGCGCGGGTGAGCGCGTCGGCCGCGGTTTGTGTGCTGGGCGATACGCCGGCCGATGTGCAGGCAGCGCATGCGAATGGGTTGGAAGTGATCGCGGTGGCTACGGGGATTTTTTCGTGGGAGCAGCTGGCGGCGGAAGGGCCGGAGCTTTGCCTCCGGTCGTTGGCGGAGTTGCCTGGGGCCCGTTTCGATTGAGATCGTTGAGGCGATGAGATGGCCTGGGCGGGGGCGACCCCACCCTTTCGCGGTGAAGCTGCGAAAGAATGGGGCACCC
>CAXTBI010000007.1:0-87582 GCA_964242195.1 uncultured Acidobacteriaceae bacterium | reverse complement strand
TCCGGCCGGAACCAAAGCAGGTACTGCCGCTGCACGGAACTGATCCGCACCGCCAGCAGACCGCTCGCCACGCCCTGCACCTGTTCGGCCCACGGCAGCTCAACGCTCAGATGGGAGCTGGCAAAGGTGTCCAGCTCCGGCTGCGTCTCCAGCCAGTCCGCGATGCGTTCAATCGCCGCATCTTCCGGCGTTTCGCCACTGCGCGCGCATTGCCCGTCCACCACCAGCGCTACGCCCTGGGCATCGGTCAGGCGCGTGAGCATCGGCAGCTGCCGCGAAAGCCCTTCCAGATGGTTCTGCTCCGTCGCCATCACCGTCAGCAGGCTGCGCTGCACCGCATGGAAGCGCACCGATTGCTGCAGTCGCGCCGAAGTCGCAAGCACGGCAAACTGCGTACTTGCCAGCTTGGACAGCATGTCGCAGGCGCTGCGCACCAGGTACGGCACCACCTTGGGCACCGCATGATGACCGCTGATCACACCCCACAGACTGCCTTCGATCACAATCGAGATCGATATGTTACTCATCGATTCCATGTTCCGCATGTACTCTAGGTGCATCAGCGTCTTGCTGCGCAGCACGCTCATGGACAGGTCCAGTTGCGGCGCTGGCTGGCCTGCCACCCCCACCAGCGGCGACGGAACATAGTTCACGTCCGGGATGGTCCGCACCGTGTTCAGCACATACTGGCCCCACGCATGCTGCGGAATATCTGAAAACGGAAAGCGCAGCCCAAGATAGCTCGCCAGCTTTCCATTGTTGACTTCCGACAACATTGTGCCGTTGCCTTCGCCGTTGAACTTGTACAGCAGCACGCGATCAAACTCGGTTAGATCCGCGATCTGTCGCGTCAGCGCGTCGCACAGCTCCGCTTCGGTTCTCACCCGCCCCAGAGTGAATACAAAATTCGTGATCACGGAGTTCATCACCTCCGCATCGACCGGGCGCTCCTGCAGCTCGAATTCCACCGCCCGCGAATCACCCGTGCGGTGCGTGGTTACGCTGAACATCTGCTCCTTCAACGGAAAGGTCCCCAGATACGTCAGCAGCCTCGCCGGCTCGGTCTCCGGGGTCTGGCGCAGGCGCTCCAGTGCATGCAGCAACTCAGGGTTCAGGAACTCCGCCAGCGAGCAGCCGAGGATGGAATCCAAGGGCATCTGCAAAAATCGGGCGACGTTGTCGCTGGCCACCTGCACGGTCTCGCAGCTGGACTCCGTCAGCAGAAAAAACCCGTGCTGCTGCATGCTGTCCGGCAGCCGGATCAGATCATCGGTGGAAAGATCCGCGGTTTCGGAACGCTGGGTCATCGTTCTCCAACCTCCGGTCCGCAAGACCCTGTGCGTTGAGACCCGCCGGGGTCCGTTCCTCGTGGGCTACTGTGCAGTCCCGCCGAAAGTGATCTGCCGTCTATCGCCTTGCCCGCAGCTTGCATGTACCTTCATCGATCACTTTCACTCAAGTTGGTACCGCGCCGACGGGGAGCCTCGTGAGCTCCACCGAACCCTCAAATATCAGCCTCGCAACGCTGCTCCAAATACCTCAAAAATCTCCACATTCTTGCAGTCAATATAGCGCGTCTCCCTGTTGTTGACTACAAAGTGTTGACCATAAAAAGATGATCGCCTCTCGGCCTGCCCGCGAAATCGATGTATTCGCGCAGCTCGATCTAGCCCTCCGTGCCCGCGATGAACAAACGCCCATCGCCCATGCGACCCGATTTTCGGCTAACCAGTCCACCCCGCACAGATCCCATGCCTCGGTTGCCGTGCAGATTCACGTCACCAAAATCCTGAAACTTCGGGTGCTCTGTATGTTTGCGATGGGCTGTTTGCGATGGGCCACCTGTAACGCGCCGACCGTGTCGCAAAGTTGAGCCGGGTCGCTTCGATTTGGTAAACCGGCCATGGCAAACGAGCACTGTTTTGCAACCCGCTGAAGGTGTCTCATCAACAAGGATCAAGGCTCGCCCCTCGCAAAATTGCGAAGAACGAGATCGATCCACCGATGGCAGCATCCAACCCTGCGTACGCCGATCAGCTCGCGACCTTTCACCCCAGTCCGTTGAAGGAGCTCGAAGATGGCTTTCCCTTTTCCTCCCCTGCCTTGCGGCGATGCGCGCTGGCGCCCACCATCGCCGAACCCGCCGTGCAGCTGCACCGCGACAAGCACCCTCGAACCTGTGTGACGAGCCTGAACGGCGCGCTGGAACGTTGTGCACCGGCCTGAAGTGAACAAGCGCTTTTTGCAGGCGACGAAGCTTAAACTACATCCTGAAGCTTACGCTGACGTAACGAGAACGGTGTCTGGCCGCGGCTGCCCAATCGGAGTCGCGGCCTTTGCTGTTCTCGGAAACAAATTCTTCCTTCAAGCCAGCGGGCGGCCGCCCCTCACCGGCGCGATCGCCCTATTGCCTGGCCAATCGAGTTTGCGTGCGTCCTTGAGGGAACTATGTGGATCGTCCGGCTGGCCCTGCGCCGCCCTTATACGTTTGTTGTTGTGTGCATGCTGATCGCGTTCCTGGGGATCGGTTCGGCCATTGAAACGCCGAAGGACATCTTCCCCTACATCAACATCCCGGTCGTGACGATCGTCTGGACGTACGCCGGCCTCACGCCGACGGAGATGGAAGGCCGCGTGGTGACCGTGTGCGAACGCGCGCTCACCACGACGGTGAATGACATCGAGCACACTGAAAGCCAAAGCTACCAGGGCGTTGCGGTCATCAAGGTCTTTTTTCAGCCGCAAGCAAAAGTGGAACTGGCCTTGGCGGAGATCACCGCCGTTGTGCAAACCATCCTGCGCGTTCTGCCGCCGGGCACGTATCCGCCCTTTATCCTGAAGTACGATGCGTCCTCCGTGCCGATTGTGCAGCTTGGTCTAAGCGGTGGGGGCCTGAGCGAAGCCGATCTTTATGACGACGGCACGCAATTTGTGCGACCACGCCTGGCCAATGTAAAAGGCGCGAGCGTGCCTTTGCCCTTCGGCGGCAAGGTGAAGCAGGTGATGGTCGATGCGGACCCCAACCTGCTGTTCGCGCATCATCTCTCGGCAACCGATGTGTCGACGGCGATCTCACAGCAGAACCTGATTCTGCCGGCGGGTACCGCACGTATGGGGGATCGCGAATATGTTGTCAAAACCAACTCCAGCCCGTCGGCGGTTTCGGCTCTAAACGATTTGCCGGTGCGCGCGGCCAACGGCGCACTGGTGTACATCAAGGATGTGGCCCAGGTGCATATGGGCTTTGCGGAGCAAACCAATATTGTGCGCGAAAACGGCAAGCGCTCGGCGCTGCTGGAGGTGCTCAAGAACGGTGAGACGTCGACGCTCGACATTGTGTCGCAAACCCGGAAGATGATTCCGCAGCTGACCGCGGGGCTGGGCGCGCTGACGATTACACCGCTGTTCGATCAATCGATCTTTGTGCGGTCCTCGATCGACGAGGTCGCGCGCGAGGCCATCATCGCGGCGGCGCTTACCGGGCTGATGATTCTGCTGTTCCTTGGATCGTGGCGATCGACACTGATCGTGTGCATTTCCATTCCGCTCTCGATCGCAACGTCGCTGATCCTCCTGACGGCGCTGGGCGAAACGATCAACGTCATGACGCTTGGGGGCCTGGCGCTGGCGGTCGGCATCCTGGTGGACGATGCCACCGTGGAGATCGAAAACACGCATCGCAACATGGCGGAAAAGAAGCCGTTGACGCGATCGATTCTTGACTCCGCACAGCAGGTGGCGGCACCCGCGTTTGTGTCCACGCTTTCCATTTGCATCGTGTTTCTCCCGGTGGTGCTGCTGACCGGAGCGGCGAAGTACCTGTTCACGCCGTTGGCCATGGCGGTAGCGTTCGCGATGCTGGCAAGCTACTTCCTTTCGCGCACGCTGCTGCCGACGATGATGCACTTCATGCTCGGCGAGGAGATAGGGCTCTATCAGGATGAGGGCGAAAGCCGGCGCGAAGAAAAGCGGAATTTCGTGTGGCGCTGGCACATGAAATTCGACCGCCAGTTTGAGCATCTGCAGCGGCGCTACAAAACGGTGCTGGCGTGGTGTCTGGAGAATGCCGGGCTGACGATTGCGCTGTTCGGCCTGCTTGTGATCGTGTCGCTGCCGATGACGTTTTTCATCGGGCGCGACTTCTTTCCGTATGTGGATTCGGGGCAGATGGATCTGCACGTTTCGCCGCCCGAGGGTTTGCGCATCGAAGACTCGGAGCAGTTCTTCGCCGGTGTGGAGCGCGAGATTCGGCGGGTCGTGCCAACGGATCGTGTGCAGCTGATTATCGACAATATCGGCTTGCCGAACAGCGGCATCAACCTGGCGTTCGGCAACTCATCGACCATCTCCAATACGGACGGGGATATCCAGATCGCGCTGAAGCCTGGCAAGAAAGACACGCTGCTGTATATGCGGGCCCTGCGCGAGGATCTGCCGCGCAAATTTCCGGATGCAACGTTCTTCTTTACGCCGGCAAACATCACAAATCAGATTCTGGACTTCGGTTTGCCAGCGCCGATCGACGTCCAGGTGATCGGGCGCGGCAAGAACAACTTCGAGTTGGCGCGCAAGCTGGAACACCAGATCGCGGCGATTCCGGGCGCGGTGGATGTGCATATTCATCAGCAGGTCAACTACCCGACCATGCAGGTGAACGTGGATCGCAGCAAGGCGCGGCAGATCGGGCTGACGCAGCAGGATGTAGCGCAGTCCACGCTGATTTCGCTAACGGGCACGGGGCAGACCGCGCCCAATGAGTGGCTCAACCCGGCTACCGGCGTGAATTACCAGATTGTGACGCAAACGCCAATCTATCGAATCGACAGCTTGCAAAGCCTTGGGCGTACACCGGTGACCACACCGCAGGCCAATGCGACACAGCTGCTGGGTAACCTGGCGGCGTTTCGGCGCGACCAATCGCCGATCATCGTGAACCATTACAACATTCAGCCGACGTTCGATATTTACGCCGATGTGGATCGGCGCGATCTCGGCGGCGTGGCCTCGCAGATTCAAAAAATTCTGGACGACACCGACAAAACGCTGCCGAAAACCACGCACCTGGCGCTGCGCGGCGAAGTGGCGACGATGAACGACTCGTTTGTGCGCCTGGGTATCGGCATCGTGTTCGCGATCGGTCTGGTCTATCTACTGATGGCGGTAAACTTTCAAAGCTGGCTGGACCCGTTGATCATCCTGATGGCGATTCCGTGCGCGTTTTCGGGTATTTTGTGGATGCTTTTCATCACCCAAACCACGTTCAGCGTGCCTTCCCTCATGGGTGCGATCATGACCATCGGGGTGGCGACGGCAAACTCGATTTTGATGGTGGTGTTTGCCAACGATGAGCGGCTGGCCGGCAAGGACAAGCGCGAAGCTGCGCTGAACGCCGGACACACACGGCTGCGGCCGGTGCTGATGACGGCGTTGGCGATGATCATCGGGATGCTGCCGATGGCGTTGGCGTTCGGTGAGGGCGGCGAGCAAAACGCGCCGCTGGGAAGAGCGGTGATCGGGGGCCTGCTGTTTGCGACTTTGGGAACGCTGTTCCTGGTGCCGACAATTTATTCGATCTTGAAGAAGCACGCTCCCGTGGACTACTCGCGTGAGATCGACGAGGAGGCCGGCGAAACGGCAGGCGCGCAGGGGAACGGCAAAGCGGGCGGCGCTCAGGAGCAGCCAGCATGACGAACCATGAGGAGTTCCGTAGAGAACAGGAAGGACAGGCGCGCCGCGATGCCCCGGAGCCCGGCTCTGCGGAAGATCGCGCGTTGGGAGCGAGCTTTGCCGATCCCAATGCGAGCGACGATGCCCGGCTGGGCCACAGCTTTGAGGACACACAGTCCAGCCGTAAGAAGCACGCGCCGCCGCTGAAGGAGCGCGTGCACCTGCCGTCGAATCGCAAGCCGCTGTGGATCGGTCTGGCGGTATTTGCGCTCATCTTCTGCATCGTGTTGCTGGTTGGCTGGATCCCGAAGCACCGCCGTGATCGGGAGGCCTCGGCGCTCGCGGAGCAGCAGAAGAACGCGAAGCCGGTGGTGCAGGTGGAGACCGTGCAAGCGGGCCAGGGGCAGGCGGGATATGTGGTACCGGGCACAACGATCCCGTTGGCGGAAGCGTACATCTATGCGCGGGCGAATGGGTACCTGAAGCGCCGGCTGGTGGACATTGGCGATCATGTCAAAAGGGATCAGCTGCTCGCGGTGATCGAGGCGCCGGAGCTGGATCAGCAGGTGGACCAGGCACGCGAGCAGGTGCGCCAGGCCGAGCAGCAGCTGCAACAACAGCGCGCGCAGCTGGCCCTGGCGACGGTCACGGTGCAGCGCTACCGCGTGCTGGTGGCCAAAGGCGTGTTCAGCCGCCAGGATGGGGACACGCAGGAAGCCAACTACGGCTCGCAGCTGGCGAATGTGGCGGCTGCGCAGCGCAACGTGGAGGCGTACCGCGCAAACCTGCGCCGCACCGAAGCGCTGCAAAGCTATGAGTATGTGCGCGCGCCGTTTGCGGGGGTCGTCACGCAGCGCAACGTGGATGTGGGGGCGCTGATCTCGGCGGGGGGGTCGAGCGGCGGTGAGCAGACCGCGGCCGCGCCGCAGGGACAGATCTCGGCGTCCGGAGGATCGCAGCAGGCCGGAGCAACGAACAACGCGGGCAGTTCAGGGTCGGCGAGCTCCGCGGGGACTCCGGCGCAGTCGCCAGGCCAGGGTGGGCCGCTGTTCGGGGTCGCGCAGATTCAGAAGCTGCGCATCCTGGTCTCGGTGCCGGAGGGGTATGTCACCAGCATTCGGGCCGGGGACCACGCCCAGTTGGCGTTTCAGGAGTTTGGGGGAGCGACGTTTCAAGGCAATGTGACGCGCACGGCGCACTCCGTGGACCCGAACACACGGACGATGCTGACCGAGCTGCAGGTAGAGAATCGCAACGGCAAGCTGTACCCGGGCATGTATACGGTGGCGAGCTTTGCGGCGGAGCCCGGCAGCCAAGGCGGTTCGCTGCTGATCGATGGCGACGCGATCACGATCCGGCAGGACCGGTCGATGGTGGCCAAAGTGCAAGACGGCAAAGTTCATTTTGTGCCGGTGGTGATTGGGCGGGATCTGGGCGGATCGGTCGAGATTGTGAGCGGTGTGAAGGCTGGAGACCAGATCGTCACCGACATCACGGATGACGTTGTGGAGGGCGCCCCGGTGAAAACGCAGCAGGCCAAGGGGGCCGCCGCGCAGCCGACCAAGCCGGACAGCGAGAACACGCCGCCAGGGGGCGACACGCGCTACGGGAACCAGGGCATCACGGACCAGAATCTCCAAGGCAAGCAGGCGCAGGGGAACCAGAACCAGCCCAAAGGCAAGCAGGGTGTGCGGCAGGAGCGGAAAAGCCAAAGCGAGAGCAAACCATGAGCGAGCCTGGATTGCAAGGAGCGAGATCACGAGGGGCGGGTTCACGAAGTGCGGGGCGGGACGCGGCGCGGAGGACGATGTCGAGGTACGGTTTGGCGGTCGCTTTTGGCACGGTTGTGGGGTGGGCAGGGGTGCGGGATCTGCGGGCGCAAACGCCGGTCGCGCCCGCACCGGTCGCACCCCCCGCACCCCCAATGCAGCCGCCCGAGATTTCGCCGCTGGCACCCCACGTGGCGACCCCCGGGGCAGCGGCGGAGCAGCTTCGCGCTGCGGCTAACGATCGAACCGAGCCCGGGCGGGAAAGCAGTTCCAGCCTGACGCCAGGCTTTCTTGGCTTCCTGGGACCGTTCCGCCGGCCGACCGTGCCGCCCCTGTTTCCGGGCGATGCGGCGCGGCTGCACGGGCTGATCCACGACCGGAAGCTGTACCTGACGGCGCAGGACGCCATCGCGCTGGCGCTTGAAAACAACCTGGACGTGGAAGCGGAGCGCTACAACCTGGTCCTGGCGCGCACGGATCAGGTGCGGGCGGCCGGGGGCGGCAACCTGCGCGGGTTCGACTACAGCATCGTGGAAACGCCGGGCGGTGTGGGTGGCCCGGGGTCACCGCTTTTGAACACGGCCACCGTGAACGCGAATCCAACCACGCCGACGGTCACGGACCTGACCAGCCTGAACTCCACGGCGCAGACCCAACTTTCGCTGAGCGAGCTGGCACCGGGTTTCGGATATGCGCCGGGCCCGAACCTTCCGCTGTTCGATCCGCAGCTGATTGGGACGGCGGGTTACTTCCGGCGCTCGGATTCGGTGAGCCTCACAGGCACCGGCGGGTCGGGCTCCGGAGCGGCGGGCGGGCTGGCCAATCAGCCGCAGGCGCTGAATTTTGTCGCGCTGAACCTTAGCTACGTGGAGGGATTTTCGAGTGGTTTGCAGCTGACCGCCGTGGTGAACAACAATCCGCAGGTGATCTACGGTGCGATGTCGGAAGCGGACCCGTTTTATCGTCCGAGCACGTCGGTGACGTTGACCCAGCCGCTGCTGCGGGGCCGCGGGCGTGAGGTAAACCTGCGCTTCCTGCGGATCGCACGGACGGACCGCAAGATTTCAAATCTGCTGTTCGAGCAGCAGGTGCTGGACACGATCTATGGAGTTTCGCGGCTCTACTTCGACCTGGTGTCGCTGGGTGAAAACGTGCTGGTGAAGCGGGAAAGCCTGCGCGCCGCGACCAAACAGCGGCAGGATGACGGGGATCAGGTGATGACGGGAACGCTGGCGCCGGTGGAGCTGACCCGCGCGCTGGCGGTCGAAAGCTCAAGCCGGTTCGATCTGATCCAGGCGCAGGGGCTCTACAAGCAGGAGGAAATCATCCTGCGCAACCAGCTGTCCCGGACCGCGTCGCCGCTGTTTTCAGCCGAGTTCGACGAGATTGTGCCGACCGACCGGATCGTGGTGCCGGACCGGCTCGATTTACCGGACGTGCCCGCGCTGATACGGCAGGGGCTGGCGCGACGGCCGGATCTGGCCCAGGCGCGGCTGCAGGTGGAAACTGGGCAGATCGGGGCGAGCGCGAGCCGCAACGCCGCGCTGCCGCAGCTGAACGTATACGCGAACGCGGAAACGCGCGGATCGAACGAGCAGGCCTACGAGGTGTTGGGCTCGACGGGCACGGGGCTGCCGACCACGCCGCAGAACCTCGCGCTCGGTGGGTTGCGCGTTTCCACGATCTACCAGGCAGGCGTGCAGCTGACCTTGCCGTTGCGCAACCGTGTGGCGGAAGCAGACGCGGCCCGTGACACGGTGCAGCTGCGGCTGGTGCAGAGCCGCACGGAAAAGCTGTCGCAGCAGGTGCGTGTGGATATCGAAACGGCGGTGGTCGCGCTCCAAACCGCGGAAGCCGCCTACAAGGCCGCGAGCGCGAGCCAGAACTACCAGGCGCAGTTGCTGGACGCGGAGCGCGACAAGTTGAGCGTAGGGCAGTCGACCGATTTGGCGGTGCTGCAGAATGAAGCGTACCTGGCGCAGGCACGATCCACCGAGATCGCAGCTCGATCCAACTGGAAGAAGGCGCAAATCGAGCTCGACCACGCACTTGGCGATTTGCTGGAAAAGAACGGTATTGCGCTGGACCAGGCGATCGCCGGCAAGCTGCCCTGAACCAGGCATGCCCGAAGAAAAGGTGTCGCGAGTGCAAGGCACCGATGCGGAAGCGCAGCCCTGCACCCTTTGAATCTGCTCCATCGTGTGCGCTGGTGAGTGGACACAACCAGGCTCGACGTATCCGGCTCCTGGTCGGCACGAGTTCGGGCAGGCAAGCAAGGTTGTTGTGTGCAATAGAGAAGGTCTCCTTTCGGAGACCTTCTCCAGCTCTTCAATGAAGCGTTCCACCTTAGTCGCCGGCGACCGGCTCTTCGATCTCCGTAACGACCTCAGCCTTGGAGTTGGGGACCGAAGCCGGCGTGATGCCCCCCATACCCAGGCGGCCGATCTCGCCCAGCGCTACAAAGCCACCCGGCAGCTCGGGCTCTTTCAGGATTTCCTTACGGTACAGCTTGGCCATGCGTGCGTTTTCGGCATCCGACTTCAACTTTGCGTCGCGTGCACGAATTTTCTCTTCACGCGCGTTTTTAGCTACGCCCGACTTTTCAAAGGTATCGTTCGCGGCCGAATTTACATGGGCGTCGTTGAGGACGAGGTCATACTTCTCCTGCTTCTCAATGCCGACTTTCTTTCCACCCGCAAAAATCTCGTGCCGTCCGTGCTCCTCATACCATTTCGTGAGCGACGACGTCATATGCATTTTCTCGATGATATTGCGCCAGCCCACACCCGTGTTGTACGCGCAGAAACTGATCTCACCCTCCTGCGTTGCGTAGGGGATGATGCACTGCTCGGTACGCCGGAAATCATAGTTGAACAAGTCCTGGAACCACATGCCCGCGATGAACAAAAAGTTCCAGCGATCGCCGCGACGCTTGTCGATATCGGCCTGCGTACGGTCGGCGGTAACCTTGCCGTAGTTGCGGCCGGTTGCACCGAAGCACTTATCGAACTTCGTCAGGAGCGAGAAGATGCTGAAGTGGGTCGGAGCCTTGGTGGGCTCATAGTTGCGAATCAGCGCCAGCGTAGCGCCGACGATGGTGAAGAATTTGCCGCGTGCCGCATCGTTGACCTTGGCGATATCTTTTGCAAGCTGATCGGCCTTCAGAAACGCCGTCACCGGTACCGCTTCCTTGGTTTCCTTGTCGATCATGAGTGCCATGCCGATGCCGCAGTTCGGATGGCAGCCGCAGGAAAGCTGACCCCAGTCGTGTTCCGGCCCATGCACCAGATCGGCCCAATCGGAAAAGGTCGACATGAAGGAGATAGGGAACCAGTCGCGCGTGGAGTCGCCCAGGCCCGTTTGATCGCGGATGTCGTGCGCGAGATGCGACAAGGTGTAACGCTGTGCAGCGCGGCGCTCGTCGGAAACAGCCTCATCCCGGCCAGTGAAGCTGACGGGCTGAAACGAAAGGAAGTTGATCTTTTTCGGATTATCCAGCGCGAACTGGATGATGCGGCCCACCTGCTCATTGTTGATGCCGTTAATGATTGTCGTCACCGGCACGATGTCGACGCCGGCCTCATGCAGATTATGAATCGCCTGCAGCTTGACGTCGAACGCGTTGCCGACCTTGCGATGCGAGTTTGCCGCGTTGCCGATTCCATCGAACTGCAGGTACGCGTAACGCAGGCCGGCTTCCGCGGCCGCCTTCGCGAACTCCTTCGACTTGGCAAATTCAATTCCATTCGTCGCGGCCTGCACGGAGTTGTAGCCAACCTTGCGGGCATAGGCCACCGCGTCGAGGAAGTAGGGGCTAAGCGTGGGCTCACCGCCTGAAAACTGTACGCTCATCTGGCGACGTGGCTTGATCAGCAACGCGTTGTCGAGCATTGTCTTGATCTCGTCCCACGTCAACTCATGCACAAAGCCGACCTGGTTGGCGTCCATAAAGCACGGATCGCACATCATGTTGCAACGGTTGGTGAGATCGATCGTCAGGACCGAACCTCGGCCGTGCGTCACTGTCGATGTGCCGTGGTTGTGGAGCTTGTCATCATTGTGGGCACGGATGTCGCGGCCCGGGAAGACCTCTTCCAGATGCTGCATCATCGCCGTATCGATAGACATGACATCTTCAAAGTGGCCATGAATCGGGCAGTCCTTCACCATCAGGATCTGACCGTCACGCTCAATGATTTGGGCCTTGATCTCGCCGACTTTTTCGTTCAACAAAATCTCGTGGGGCAGCTTGCCATCCACAATGGATTGCCGAATCTCCGGGATGCATTTAGGGCAAAGCGAATCCGTGGTACGTGGCCAGCCAAGCGGCGGCTTCTCTTTTTGGTAGCTCTTCAGCAGCGGCTTGTCGCTCCATTTGGGAGTGAAGCTCTTGTTGGGGCTGATCGCGTTGATTTTCGAAAACACGGTCCAACCCGCGCGCGCGCCGTACACGACGCCTTTTTCCAGAAACTTGATTGCTTTACCCATCGCTTGCTTCTCCTGAAGTATGTCGCCGCCTGCTTGTCATCCGATGCGGCTCGGTCCGCCCTAGGCTACTTGGTCGATCGGTTTCTACCGTGGTGCGTGTCAATCAAAATCGGCCCGGGGGCTACCGGTGCATTTCTACCCTAGGGTGCTTCCCCTAAAAGTGTCATCCCCCCTACAGCGAATGGCGATATATTGCAGTGAACGGTTGCGCAGACACTTCCAACCGTTCTCCGGGATTGCGCCTTGTTTCCGGTACCTGCCGCCGAGCCCATCCTCGCCGCTACACTGCTGCCATGGGCGGGTTCCACATACATCAGCGGTCTTGGCTTTTTTGGTGGATCCTCTGCGTCAGTCTCAGTCCCGCTTTCGGCCAGAGCCCGGCCAATGCTCCGGATCCGCTCGGGACGCCCCCGACCCTTCCCCCCATCTCGACCCTCACCGTGAACTCCCAACTTGTGCTCGTTCCCACGGAAGTTCGCACGAAAAAGGGTGAAACAATCTATGGCCTGCACGCCGGGGACTTCGTCCTGGAGGCCGACGGTGTACCGCAACGCGTCCGCCTGGACGACTCAGGTGATCCTCTCCCTCTTTCGCTGGTCGTCGTTGTGCAATGCTCCCGTTCCGCGGCCATCGAAGGTCCCAAAATCAAGGGGCTCGCAACCATGGTCGAGGCCATCGCCGGCGGCGGTCCTGCACAGGTTGCCCTGGTCGATTTCGGCAAAGAGCTCGAAATGCTGACCAACCTCACCAGTGATTCCGCAAAGCGGGACGCGGCATTTGCCGATCTGCAACCCTGCGAAGACGACCCCGGCAACGGCATTCTCGATGCCGTTGCCTTTGCCAATCGCCTCCTCGACCATCGCCGCGCCCCCGGCCGGCGCGTCATCCTGCTGATCTCGGAAACCCGCGATCACGGCAGCAAAACGGACCCTGCCCTGTTGATCGAGGCGCTCGGAAGCTCCAACACTGTGGTCGAATCGGTTGCCTTCTCCGCCCTTCGCGCGGAAGAAACCGAGCGCTTCAAAGAGCACGCACCCACGGGCATGCTCAACCCTTCGAGCCTCATTTACGCCATTGTTCAGGCCTTTCGCAAGAATGTTCCGAAGGAACTCGCTCGCCAAACAGGAGGCGAATACATCAACTTCTCCTCGGAAAACGGCTTCGACCGCAGCCTCAACACACTTGCCAATCGCCTTCACAACGGCTACCAATTGAGCTTTGTCCCACACTTCCCAACCTCCTCAGCCGCGGCCGGCGAGGATCTCCACCGACTCGCTGTGCGCGTCCCCAAGTACCCTGACGCGGTCATCGAACACCGCGAATCCTATTCCTCTGTGGCACCTGCCCTCACCCGCCTGCCAGCGCCGGCAAACCAGCCCTGATCTCTTAGCCACACTTAGTCAACCGTAGCCACTCTTAGTCACTCGTGGACCGTCCCCCACGACTTCGAAAATTTGGGCAGAGTAGACTTCCCGAGCCCCTGCCGTCCTCGGCGCAGCGAAGGATCTGCTCTGCTCCCGTACACTCAGAAGCGCATGAGCCCCTTCGCCTCGACTCGCCCGCCCCGTCCCGTCCTCCTCATTCACGGCGGTGCCTGGGCCATGCCGGAGGCCTCCGTCGCTGCGCACGAGCACGGTATGCGCGACGCCCTGAACGCGGGCTGGGCTGTACTCGCGCGGCACGGTTCCGCGCTGGACGCCGTCGGGACCGCCATTGAGGTGCTCGAAAATAACGACACCTTCGACGCCGCGTACGGCTCCTTCCTCACCCGCGACGGCCGTGTGCAATGCGACGCACTTCTGATGAGCGGCGCCGATCTGCGCGCCGGCGGCGTCGCTTGTGTCGAGCGCCTGCGCAATCCCATTCACGCGGCCCGTCTGGTGCTGGACCGGTCTCCGCACGTCTACTTCGTCGGCGAGGGTGCGGAGCAGTTTGCCGCCGCGCACGGGGCGCCGCTCATCGAAAACCGCGATCTGGTTATCCCACGGGAAAGGGAACGCCTGCGCGAACATCTGCGCGACGAAGCCGCCGGCCTGCCCGATACCACTTTCGCCGGCTCCGCCTCCCTATCCAGAGACCCCGCCCTGGCCGAAACTGCTGTGGACGAGGCCGTCCGGCACGGGCTGCCCTCGGAACTTCAGTTTGACGATCCGACACTGCACTCCCATGACACCGTAGGCGCTGTGGCGCTGGACGCCCTCGGCGATCTCGCCGCCGGAACTTCCACGGGTGGCACCCTGGCCAAAACGCCCGGTCGTGTCGGGGATTCTTCCCTGATCGGCTGCGGCTGCTATGCCGACAACACCTCGGCAGCAGCCTCGCTTACCGGCTGGGGCGAACCCATCATGAAGCTCGTCCTGGGCAAGTGGGCGACCGATCGCGTGAAGGCCGGCAGCAGCCCTCAGGAAGCCGCCACCGACGCCATCGCCTATCTGCACCGCCGGCTAGGCGGCCATGGCGGCATCATCCTCCTCGGACCGGATGGTCGCCTCGGGCTTGCTCACAACACACCCCGCATGGCCTGGGGCTGGGCGAATCACGAGGGCCTGGGATTCGGTACAACGGTCCGCCTGTAGCGCAGCACCCGGGACCATGCCGGGTCTGGGTACCGGGTGCCAGCCTTTGCGGAAAAGCCGCGTGATGGTGCTCGTATCACGCGGCATTCCGTTGAACGTACTACTTCCTGGAGGCGGGCTCTTCGTTCTTCTCGGATTCCTTCGCACCGTCTTCCGAGGCCTGCGACAGCGCTTCGCCCAGCTCGCGAATGTGCTTTGCGTTCGCATTTTGCTCGTCGCCCGCGACGGCAACGGTATCCTTGCCCATCTTGGCAACCAGCTTGCGAATCCCCTCACCGTCCAACTCTTTCGCATGCAGCAGCTTCTTCAGCTTGCCGAGATCCTGCACAACCTTCTTCACGCCTTCATGGTCATGCTTGGAGAGGTAGTCTTCCCATCCTTCGATATTGGAAGTGGCCTTTTCAATGGTGAACTGCTGAACACCGCCCTTGATGGCTTCCAGCGTGGTCTTGATCCGTGTCGTGGGCATAGTACGTCATACTCCTTATGAAGTTTCAGCTGCCGTGCAGCAAGTAGTCCGATGCGGCGCTTCCTTTGCCCATTCCTCTTCAACCGATGTTGTTCTTTGCTCGGCCCACATTCGGGAAGGCAGTGTGCACCCTGTCCAAGTGCCCGCGAGGCCCTTGATTCCTCACAGCCTTGTCTCGACCCGAGAAGCCCTGCATCCCCGTGGACCTATGCCACTGTCAACTGCCTGGTAACAGCCGGCTTCACCGCCGCGCCCAGCAGCTGGATCGAGCGCAGGACCCCCGCATGCGGAAGGGGGCCTCCGCTCATCATCAAGCTCACGCGAGAAACGCCCCCAAGCACATCGTCGATATGCCGCAGCTTGGCCGCCGCCGTCTCCGGCGACCCGACGACGAACGCTCCAACTGGCCCGAGTTGCGCATCGAACGTGGCCCGGCTCATCGGTGCCCAGCCCCGCTCCCGACCGATGCGTCCAAAGGTGTGCGCGTAGGCCGGCCAAAGCTCCTCGGCCGCCTCCGCATCCGTTTCGGCGACATAGCCGATCGCATGCACCGCGACATCCAGAGATTCCGGAGGGTGCCCGGCGCGGCGACCCGACTCACGGTACAGGTCGATCATGGGTCGAAAACGGTGCGGCTCCCCGCCAATAATAGCGACCGTCAGAGGCAGGCCCAAAGTGCCCGCGCGGGCAAAGCTGCCCGGCGTTCCACCCACGCCCAGACGTACGGGCAACGGGGTTTGCAACGGACGCGGATACACGTTTTGCCCTGTAAGCGAGGCCCGGTGCTTTCCTTCCCAAAACACCTTCACCTCATCCCGAAGGTGCAGCAGCAGATCCAGCTTTTCGGCAAAAAGCTCGTCGTAGTTCTTCAGATCGAAGCCAAACAGCGGGTACGACTCGGTAAACGAGCCCCGTCCTACAATAATTTCAGCCCGTCCGTTGGAGATGAGGTCCAGCGTCGCAAACTGCTGGAAAACACGCACCGGATCCTCCGAACTCAGCACCGTGACGGCGCTCGAAAGCCGAATCTTCTTTGTACGGGCAGCCGCCGCCGCCAGCAACATCGCCGGCGCGGACGCGATGTATTCCTCGCGGTGGTGCTCGCCGATCGCATACACATCCAGACCCACACGGTCAGCCAGTTCGACCTCATCGAGCATCTGCCGCACGCGCTCAACGCCTGCCCTCGGCAGGTTGGTGCCCGGTGCCGTCGCGATCTCTACAAAGCTGTCCATGCCAATCTGCACGTTTCCCGCCTCCGGCACCCCTTGCGACAGCGACTGCCGACTCTGTCCAGGGGAGCCACCCGCTATCCGATGCCCGGCTGCGGGGAGTGGACGCACCCGAATGCAGGTGCGCCCGGACAGAAGGTGTACACCGTGACCGATTTCGCGCTACCGTGTCCCATTTGGGGGCACACGGTACCCCACACGTTGCGGCAACAGGTTAGCCGGTACCGGCGCAGCGCTCTCGTCCGCCTCTGCCCCAGCCACCGCCGTCACGGGGGAGACACCCGGCCACTCGAACGGCGCCCGGACCGTGCTTCCATAGCCCAGCATGGGCGTCCGGCCCAGCTTCCACGCGCTGCGGTCCAGGCTGACGAACAGGGTCCCTGGCACCGCCCCACGGTCGTTCACCAGGCTTTCGATCCCGGTCACGTTGAAGGTATGGTCGGCGACATGCACCGTGAGTTGGCCTTCGTGGTAAGCCGCCGGCACCGATACCGCGTCCGCCGATGGGGCCAACGACACCAGCGCCGTCCCTACCCCGGGCATAAACAGGTAAAGGTAGCTCGCGGCCTTTACGTCATAGTTCAGCCGTACCTTGCCCACCATGCCATCCACGCTGTACACCCCGTCGCGGATGCGCGCATACATCAGCGGTGCGTCCGTCTTTTTGTGGTGTGGGGGCAGGGCTGAAGGCACGCGATTGGCGAGATCGCCCGTAAACACCGGTGTTGTGCCCGTAATCGCGGAAAACGTTTGGCCCTGCGATGAAAGGGCGGCCCCAGCGGGCAAAACCACCAGCAGCGACGCTGCCCGAAGGAACAATAGAGAGAGACGCATGGCAAAACTCCTAAAAAGAAGTGCAATCGTTGTTGCTCGCGCACTGCAGGCATGGGCCAGCCGGCTGCAATTCCGGCCGTACCCGCTTCTCCTTTCGCTGCGGCTGGCGACAATAGCCGTCCCGCCGAATGCTTTGGAGCCTCTTGCGTGGTGAACCAAACTTAACACTTGCGGGGGATATGTCTACATCTCCTTGGTAACCGCGTCACCCGGACCCGGCCTGTTACCCTGGCCCGGGCCTGCGTGTTTCAATAAGGATTCAGGAGCACGTTCCACCCATGCCTTTGAATTGCGGAATCGTCGGTCTGCCCAACGTAGGCAAGTCCACCATTTTTAACGCGCTGACAGCCTCGAAGGCGCAGGCCGCGAACTACCCCTTCTGCACCATCGACCCCAACGTCGGCATCGTCTCGATTCCCGACCCGCGCCTCGATAGAATTGCTGCGCTGATCAAACCGAAATCTCTTGTCCCCACCACGATGGAGTTCATCGACATCGCCGGCCTGGTCGCCGGCGCCTCCAAGGGTGAGGGCCTCGGCAACCAATTCCTCGGCCACATCCGCTCCACCGACGCCATCGTGCATGTGGTTCGCTGTTTTGAGGATCCTGAAGTTGTCCACGTCGCCGGTACCGTGGATCCGCTCTCCGACATCGACACCATCAACACCGAGCTCCTGCTCGCCGATCTGGACACCGTCGAAAAGCGCTCGGGGCGGCTCGAAAAGCTGCTAAAGAACGCCACCGATCCCAAAATCAAGGCCGAAGGCGAGGCTGTCGCCAAGCTGAAAGCCGCACTGGAAGCCGGAAAACCGGCCCGCACCGTCGAGCTCACCGAGGACGAGCGTGTCGCCGCCCGCGACCTCCACCTCATCACCGCCAAGCCCATGCTTTACGTCGCCAACGTCGACGAAGCCGCGCTCGCTGCCGGCAACGCCTACACGGCAAAGGTGGAAGCCCGCGCGGCGGAAGACGGTTCCGAGGTCGTCAGTATCTGCGGCGCGCTCGAAAGTGAAATTGCCCTGCTCGAACCCGACGAACGTGGTGAGTTCCTAGCCGACATGGGCCTTGCCGAGCCCGGTCTCGACCGCCTGATCCACGCCGGCTATCGCCTGCTCAACCTCATCACTTATTTCACCGCCGGTGTGCAGGAGGTCCGCGCCTGGACGATCGTACGCGGCACCAAAGCCCCCGGCGCCGCCGGCGTCATCCACACCGACTTCGAACGCGGCTTCATCAAAGCCGATTGCTACAGTTCAAACGATCTCTTCACCCTCGGCAGCGAAGGGGCCGTCAAAGAGAAAGG
This sequence comes from uncultured Acidobacteriaceae bacterium, assembly GCA_964242195.1. GTDB lineage: Bacteria > Acidobacteriota > Terriglobia > Terriglobales > Acidobacteriaceae > Granulicella. Next base: position 69,244 of record CAXTBI010000007.1, on the reverse strand, counting down.
CCTGCTGCGCTCCGAAGGCAAGGAATACATCGTCAAAGACGGGGACATCCTATTCTTCAAGTTCAACGTGTAAGTGGGTAGGTGCAGGCGATTTCATTCAGTTCGGCGTCACCACTAGGAGCTTTCACCTACACGTGTGCAGGAGTAATGAGGATTGTCATCCTGAGCAACGCGAAGGACCTGCTCTTGGCCTATCGTGCCTCAAACTCCGAGGCAAGCAGGTCCTTCACTGCGCTCAGGGCGGCGAGTCAAGCTTGTACAACCCCAGGTAATTCGCTCTATGCGAACGCCTGTTGCGCAGACAGGGAACGCAGGCCCCCAAGCACAACAACCAGGGTTGCCAGCATGTGGGCGGTACGGGCACTTCATTCGACAAAAGAACTCTACTTTGTGACGCAACTCTGGCTTAAGCACGTTGAAAACTCCTTACTTACCGTGGCTCACCTCAAACTTACGCTGCACCGGACTGCCGCCCTCTTTTAGCTTATAGAACACGTCCGCACCCAGGCCATGGAACACCTGCTGCTTTCCATCCGGCCACAGCACCTTTACCTCGTCGAGGACCGTCGCCGCGCCTAGTCCAAAGTGCTGCCGCAAATCGCTTTGCGAGAGATAACTCCCACCGCTGAGCACCTCGCTCATCTGCTGGACAGCACCCGTGCGCACAGTGACACGAGCATTCAGGGCCAGACGGTTCGAGGGGCTGCCTTCCAGTTCGAAACTCACCCAATGGTTCCCTGGATCGGGCTTGGTCTCCAGGATCATCGGTCCGCCAATCAAATTCTCCACAACCACATTGAGGCGTCCCGTATTGAACAAATCCCCCACGGCAAGTCCGCGGCTCACCTGCGGAACGCGCAGCGCCGTGCCCGTTTCTCCGCTCACCTCGCGAAACGTTCCGTCGCCATTGTTCCAAAACAGCAGCTTGGGCTCGCGAAACGTTGATCCCAACTTGGCATTGTCCACCTGCGGATACACATGGCCGTTCACCAGGATCAGATCCAGCAGCCCACGATTGCCCGTGTCCAGAAACGCATCGCCCCAGCCGACGTACGGCAGCGTGGGTTGCGCCACTTTGGCCGCATGCGCCACATCCGTAAAGTTCAGGTTCCCATCATTGCGGTAGAGCACGGCATAGTCCTCGCTGAAGTGCGAAATCGCGATGCTTTGCCGGCCGGTACGCGTGTAATCGCCCAACGCCAGGCCCATGTTGGCCTGCTCGTTGCCATCCTCACCCAAAGCCACACCCGCCTCGTTCGCGATTTCCTTGAAGCGGCCGCCGCCTTCGTTGTGGTACAGGTAGTTCGGCTCACCATCGTTGGCCACCAGCAGATCCAGCCTGCCGTCGTTGTCAAAGTCCGACCACACCGCGCCTAGTCCGAAATAGTGGTTCGGGTCGTCAACGCCCGCTTGCCGGCTCACCTCGGTAAACGTGCCGTCCCCGTTGTTGTGATAGAGCGTATCGGGGGCCCCTTTCAGCCCACGCGGGCCGCATTGGACAGCGACATCGTGGTACGTGCACGTCTTCTGCGAGCCGAACGCCGGCAGGTGCGCGAGATCGAGATCGACATAATGCGGAACGAAAAGATCGACCAGGCCGTCTCCGTCGTAGTCGCCAAACGCCACACCCGTCGCCCAGCCCTTGTCCTGCCCAAGACCGGAATGCTGCGTGACATCGCTGAAAGTCCCGTCCCGATTGTTGCGATAGAGCACAACGCCACCGAAGCAACTGACCGCCAGGTCGGGCCATCCGTCGTTGTCGATGTCGCCCACCGCCGCGCCCATGGCCCAGCACGGCGACGCGACGCCGGCCTTCTCGCTCACATCCGTAAACGTGCCGTCACGGTTGTTGCGATAAAGCGCACCCCGCGCCTTGGTGCCGGCCTGCGCCATCGCCACGCTCGGCGCGTTGGTAAAGTAGATATCCAGCCAGCCGTCGCCATCGAAGTCCAGCAAAGCGACGCCGCCGCTCATCGATTCCACAATGTATTTCGCTTCCGGGCTGGCCAGGTGATCGAAATGAATCTTCGTCGACGCCGTAATGTCGGCCACTTGCGGCACCTTGTTCGCAGCGCTTTGCGCCAGCCCACGCGCCGCGGTAAGCCCGCTGAGCGCAACGGCACCCCCCAGCAACACGGCAGCCGCAAGCCGTCCGGCTGCCTTCCGTGGTCTACTGCTGCGCCGCATTGTCCCCCGGTGCATCCGCCCGCATCTCTTTGTACAGGGCACGCATCTTTTCCTTGATTGCCTTGTACTTTTCATACTCGGCCACTTCGCGTTTCGCGTCGGCCGGTCGCCCCATGCGGCGATACAACGCGCTCAGGCGAAAGTGCACCAGCACATCCGTGGGATCGGCCTTCTCCATGGCCTGCAACACCGCAAGCGCGCCGGCCAAATCGCCCGTCTCAACCAGCTCGTGCGCCAGACCCACACCTGCATCGACCTCGCCCGGCGCCAGCGTCAACGCCTGCCGATACATCCCGATTGCCTTGGGATGGTCGCCGCGTTCGGCTACCGCATCCGCCAGCCGCGTCATCGATCGCTCGTCCGCCGGGTTTTCCTGTACCGCTTGCAGGTATTGCGCCTCGGCCTCGGCCTTCAGCGCCGGTTCGGGCGACGTGCGCAGCGCTTCCGCCAGCTCATAATGAACGCCCGGCAGATGCGGATCCGCCGCAATCGCCAGCCGGTAATTCGCGATCGCCGCCTTCATGTCGCGCGCCCGCAGCAACTCATGCGCCATCGCCTGGTGCATCTGCGCGGAGTTGGGCGCGGCCAGGGACAGCCCAAGCATGGCCTCCCCCGCAAGATCCGTGTAGACCCGGTAGGTGGCGTACAGGATCTCGGGGTCTTCCGGCGCTTTTGCCTTCAGCGCGGATGCGGTTGCCGCTGCCGCCGGGAGGTCGCCCGCGGCGCTTTCCAGCTCCACCAGTTCCAGGCCGGCTTCTTTGCGTATACCCGGCGCAGCCAGGCCGGGCAAAGCCGCCGCCAGATCGTTGCGAGCCGCCCCTACGTCCCCATTGCGCCGCTCACACATGCCCAGCAGCGCCTGCAGCTTGGGTACGGGTTGCGCGGCGACGGTGCGGCGTAGCAACGGCTCGGCACCACTGTACTCGTGCGCAAAATACAACAAAACGCCAAGATTGCCGACGGCATCGGCGTTGTTCGGATCCTCCGCAAGCACGGCCCGAAACTCCGGGATGGCTGCCTCCGGCTTCCGCTCCGCCAAAAAGGCGTGGGCACGCTGCAAATGCCCTTGCGCACCACCGCCGGGCCCCTGTGCCGGCAGCACCCCGGAATACAGCAGGGAAGCGACGACCCACCGAAACTTCCACTTCCGCAACACAACACTCACACTATCGAATACGAACGGCAAAGGAAAAGGAAAGCGGGAGAGGCGTCGAAAGATCGCCCCTCCCGCAGGTTTGGAGTCACATCGCTAGAACGCGAACCGCGCACTCAATTGCATGTTACGGCTCTGGTTGGAGGTGGAGGTGATCGAGCCACCGCCGTTGGTTGTGTCGGTATTCGGCACGCCAAAGGTGGGATGGTTCAGGATATTGTTCACATCGGCCCGGATAGAAAGACCGATGGTTTCGTTGTAATGGAATGTCTTGCCTAGAGAGGTGTTGAAGCTCTCATAGCCGGGACCGTAAAGGCTGTTGCGTGAAGCGTTGCCATAGGTGTTGGCTGCCGGCGTTGAGTAAGCATCCGTGTTGAAGTATTCGGTCAGGGTGGGATGTTGGGCAATCGGGTTACCCACAAGGTTAGGCCGCAGGCGGTAGTTCTGGGCACCCAAAGCATTACTGTTATCCAGATTACCGTTGATGGTTGGCGTAAACGGATTGCCGTCCTGTACCTGGAAGGTCGCCGAAGCACGCCAGCCACCGATCAAGGCATCCGCAAAGCGGTTGTTGTTGAGGAACTGCGCTCCCCTGCCGAACGGGATCATGTAGATCACGCTGCCCTTCCATGCGTTCCGGATGTCAAAGTTCGACGGTCCGTAATTGGCGCGGAAGTTGTACGGGTCCTGGTACTGCAATGTCCCGGCGCGGCTGCCCCAGCCTGACGAATCCATTTCATCCAGGAATTTGGACCAGACGTAATTGGTGTCGAAGCTGAAGCCACGCGACAGCCGCTTTGTCACAGACAACTGCAGGGAGTTGTAATTCGAGATGGCACCGACCTGGTAGCCATTCAGGTTTCCAAACTGCGGAAAAGGACGGAAAGCCGGCCCCTTGCCGAGATTGGCCTGAGTTAGTTGATTGATCCCCGAAGGGAAAACCAGGTTGTATCCGTGGCTGCCCACGTAAGCGACTTGAACTGCGAAATTAGGACCTATTTGCTTCTGAATGCCGCCGTTATATTGTAGGATGCGCGCCACAGGTGTGTTGTAGGGTACATAGTTGAAGTCCTGGCCGTTCTTGCTGGCCGGGTCCGTGCTGACTACAGCGTAGGGCAGATTCGCACCGTTGCTGGCCAGGGTCGTTACAGGAGCGATGCCCTTCGTATTATCCGAGACGTTTCCGCTGGACAGGATGGCTGCGCCTTCGCCTTGACCATACTGATCCAGGCTCCAGTCATAGGAATAAATACCGAAACCACCGCGAAATACCGTGTCGGGGTGCGGCGTGTAGGCAAATCCGACGCGGGGCAGAATGATGTCGTACTTGTTCTGCTGCAGCGACGACCGGCCGTTGGTTTTGTTCGCGTCGAACCAGATCGCACCGGGAGTGTTGGTAACCGAGTTCAGGATGGAAGGATCGAAGGTAGCCTGATCGTTCTTGGCATCCTTCCATCCAAGCTGGACCTGGTAGCGAAGACCGAGATTCAGCGTCAGATTTGGACGAATTTTGAAGTCATCCTGAATGAAGACCTGCGGTGTTTTCTGACGTCCAGCATATTCCGGCTGTACCTGCGCACTCCACGACTGGGCGGTGCCCAGCAGGAAGTCGGCGTAATCGCTGCCAGAATTTTTATCCAAGAAGCTACCCTTGGTATAGTTTCCGTTGAAGTTGAACGATCCAGGGTTGATGTTGCCCCAAGCCGTCGAATTGTCCTCGTTGACAAGGAACTCACCACCAAAGTGCAGGATATGACGACCGCGAATCAGGGTAGCCACATCGGAAGGATCGAAGACGTGTTCTTTGTAGATGGCGTTGATGCCGTTCCCAGGATTAAGAATGCCGCTGGAGAAATTAATGTTCGGAAAACCATCCGCTTTGGCAAACTGCCAGCCGAGTTTCTGTGGGAAGCCTGCCCCAAAGGTCGGGCCAACGAAAAAGTTCAGCTGGTTAGTATAGCCCATGCGCACCTCGTTCACGAAGGTGCTGCTAAAGCTGTGAACATCGGTAAGCTGCGCGTTGGTGCTGTCCACGTCGGCGGTGTAACAGTTCACCGGGCAGATGTTTTGGCCAATGTTGAGATAAGGATTGTCGCGCTTGGCTACCGTTCCGGTGAGGTGATTTTTACCTGTGACATTGACGTCGAAACGTCCGAAGTACTTCTTAAATGGGTTGGCTTGTGTTCCCTGGTAGTAGTAGTTATTGGCGTCTGAAAAGGGCACATAGTCACCCTTGGCGTTAAAACCTGCTGGTTTTAGGTTTCCAGGGAGATTCGGCAACGGCAGATATGTTTGAATGTTCTTGGCGACAGCATCGAAGCGTGCCGTCGGGATGATATTACCTGCAAACGGTGTACGGCCGATCTGCCCATTCACCGTGACCTGCGTTGCCGGATCATAAATGCAACCGGCGCTGCTTCCTGCAGATGTTGGCGTAGTCGCAAGACAGGTCACACCGGGTATGAGGAACTGCGAAAAGTCACCCGCGCGCTCCGCCAAAGTTGGCACGGTGGCATAGTTGCTCACCGCGGAATTGTTTACGATCTGATCGTAGTTGAAGTAGAAGAACGCTTTGTCTTTCCAAATCGGACCGCCGATGGAGCCGCCGAAGTTATTGAAACGAACCCGGTTCTTCTGGATCGTTCCACCGCCGAAATTATACGGCTTGGCGTTATAGGCGTCGTTCTGGTTGTACTCGTACGCCGCACCGTGGATGCGGTTGGTTCCACTTTTGCTGATCTGGTCGAAAAGAATACCGCCGACTCCGTACTGCGCAGAAAAGGCCGACGTGCTGACTTTGACTTCCTGCACCACCTCGAATACATAGGTATCCGCATTGGCGGAACTTGGCAGCGTGGATTCCGCGCCGTCCGAGAGAATCGAGCTGTACGGCAGATTGCCGTTCACCGAAACTGCCTGGCCGGGCTGGTTGCCGAGCGGTGCCGAGGGGGTTGCCGCCGAGCCCGCGATTAGCGTGGTGAAATTTTCCCAGCTGGGGCCCGTGCCACTGCCGCCGGTGTTGGGAAGTTGGTCCATTGACTTGAAGGTCAGCGTCGCGGACTGGTCGCCGCTTTCCGTCTGGATCAGCGGAACGTCCGTGTTGACCGTGACCGTCTCGTTGGTGTTGCCGACCTTGAGCGCGCCGTCCACCGTGACCGTCGTGACATCGAGATTCAACCCTGTCCGCGTGAACTTGTCGAAGCCGCTCTTGCTGAACGTAACCGTGTAGTTGCCGGTGACGATGGGACCTGTGTCGTACAGGCCGTCCCGGTTCGTGGTCAGCGTTTTTGTGACCCCGGTGCCCGTATTCAGTACGGTGACCGTGACGTCGGGAAGCAGCGCGCCGCTGGGATCCGAGGCGGTTCCGCGGATATCGCCCGCGTTGGCCGCTTGGCCCTTCGCATTCACACCGGCGAACAGGCACGCCGTGCCAAGCACGGAAGCTGTGAGTTTGTGCCCCGCGCGGCCCCTCAAAATTGCTGCCAGGAGCGTTCGTTTTGTCTGCCGTACACTTGAAAACTGCCTCATCTAGGCCTTCCTCTCAAAAGGTGCATCTTCGCAGCCTAACCCAGTCGTTTCCTTCTTTCTTCCAGGATGAACGATTCACTGTGGCGGCTGCGGAACCCATAACAGCGGACAGCACCTACGAATGTCAAGTAATTTATTGTCGAAGACACTCTTCTGTACACCCATCGGTAACGTTCCATCGGTGAAACGTAACCTGTCGGGCAGCCCGTGGGGGTGTCCGGGCGGAAAGCAAGGGGAAATGCTGCAACCTTTGGGTCAGTGCTGTAACGCCGGTTCTGTACGGAAGTCGCAGAGCTCGACCGAGGGAGTTCTCATTCGGCGGACCCTTTCGATGGTGTGAAACGAGACGAGCGCGGGCCCTCACCCTGGCGAACCTGGACCTTGTTCTGCGGCCGATGGTATTGTTTTCTGTGTGTCTTCCGCTCTTGCGTAACCTCGATCGAATCGCGCCCGAGCTCCGCGAGGTGTGGCGGCAACACCCGTTGGGCAATCTATCCAGGGCATCGCTGGGACTGCGCTCACGTTTCCTCCGCGGCCTCCTGCTCACGTTGGCAGTCACCTTGAGTATCTCCTGGGGACCTCGCGCGTACGCGCAACACCCTTCCGAGGGTACCCAACTCACCACGGAAGAGCGCTTGCAAACCGAAGCATGGTGGCCCACCAAGTCAAGCTTTCCGCTCTCCGCCTTTGCCGGCTCAAGCGCCTGCATCGGTTGCCACACAGATGAGGTGCACGCGCGCCCTTCGGCCATGGTGCGCGCCGCGACGCCGGCGGCGGAGGCTCACTTCCTGCCCCCTGGCAAGGAGGTGCGGTTCGGTTCTCCAGATCTGCTCTCTTTTCTAACGGCTGGCGCTAAAGGAGGGCTCACGCTGACAAGCCCGGGAGCGCATGGCTCCACACAAAACCTTGACTGGGTGATGGGCGACGGCGTTTTGGGACGAACGTTCCTCTACCAGTCAGAAGGCCGCTGGTTTCAGAGTGAGCTCACCTACTACACGAAAGAGGGAGCCCTGGACGTGACGACGGGCTTGGGCCATGATCCGCACACCGCGGTCGGCACCCCGGGACAGGTGCTCACAGGGGACGAAACGCGCCGCTGTTTCGCCTGCCACACGGTGCATGCGACGACCACCGCCGGCTTCAACCCGCTCCATGCCGAAGCCGGCCTGGGTTGTGAGGCGTGCCATGGTCCCGGCCACGAGCATGCCACAGGGGAACGAAAAGACGCTGCGGCGCCGTCAGGCTCCCCCCTGCGCACCGCCATCTTCAACCCCGGGAAGTTGTCCCCCGCCGATTCCATCGACTTTTGCGGCTCCTGCCATCGCACCTTTTCCGATGCCCTGCTCGCGACAGGGGGGAACACAAGCACGGCCGTTGTGCGCTTCCAGCCATACCGACTGGAGGAGAGCAAATGTTGGCGCGCCACGGAGGACGAGCGATTAACCTGTGTCGCCTGTCACGATCCTCACCGGGCGCTGGAGCGCGATCCCACGGTGTACGATCGCCACTGCGTCAGCTGCCACCATGCGGGCCCCGGCGGGGGCCATGCGGTCCAGGCGGCTGCCGTCTGCCCGGAGGCCGGGAGTCAGTGCACCACGTGTCACATGCCCAAAGTAACGGTTCCCAGCATGCATGGAAACTTCACCGATCATGACATCCGGATCGTGCGTCCGGGTGAGTCGATGCCGAGTTGATCGCCATCCCAGAGGCGAAACGCCGTATGTTTACCCTTCCACCTGTCTGCACGAACCGCCCGCCTACCCTCACGCGGCTGCCTCGCTGTTTGGCTTCGCTCGTTTTCTGTGCGTTCCTCATTTCAAGGCAATACCCCGCGTATGCGCAGACGCCCACCGGCGCGAGCAACGCGGAGAACGCCCCCAGGGCAGCGGCGGTACCTCCTCCTGTCGCACCCATAACCTTTGAGGACGCCGCGGGGCGCGCCGGCATTGGCTTCAAGCTCAACAGCAACATCACACCGCAGCGTTACTCCATTGAGACGATGGCCGGCGGCGTCGCGGCGTTCGACTACGACAATGACGGCCTGCTCGATTTGTTCTTCACCAACGGGGCAGCCATTCCGTCGCTCGAAAAAACCGGGCCAGCTTTCTGGAACCGGCTCTACCATAACAACGGCGACGGCACCTTTACCGACGTAACCGAGAAAGCTGGCGTTGGCGGCGTCGGGTACTCCATGGGCGTGGCGGCGGGTGACTACGACAATGACGGTTTTGTGGATCTTTACGTCACCGGAGTCAATCGCAATCAACTGCTCCATAACAATGGCGACGGAACCTTCACTGATAAAACCGACAAGGCAGGGGTTGGCGGCAACCTGCCCGGCAAAGGCAAGGGATGGTCCGTAACCGCGGGCTGGTTTGACTACAACGGCGATGGAAAGCTGGATCTGTTAGTCGTCAACTACCTTGATTACAACCTGAAAACAGCGGCCCTTTGCAGTGTCAGAAAAATCGCGACCTTCTGCTCGCCCGACGATTTCCAGGGCTTGCCCAACATCTTGTACCGCAATAATGGGGACGGCACCTTTACCGACGTTTCGGCGCAGTCACACATAGCCGAGTACGTGGGCAAAGGCATGGGCGTAGCTTTCGCGGATTACAACAACGACGGTCACACCGACATCTTCATCTCCAACGACACGTTCCCTAACTTCCTTCTTCGCAACAACGGTGATGGCACCTTCACCGACGAAGCCACCGAGGCCGGCGTCGCCTACAAGGACAACGGAAAAGCCGTGGCCGGGATGGGTGCCGAGTTTCGCGACATGGACAACGACGGCAAGCCCGACATTTTTCACACGGCCATGTTTGGAGATAGCTTCCCGCTCTACAAAAACCTCGGCGACGGCCAATTTCAGGAAGTTACCGGGGTCGCCGGCTTGGCTGCACCCACCATGAAACTTACGGGCTGGGGGGCGGGAGCCTTTGACTTCGATAACGACGGCTGGAAGGACCTGTTCACGGCCAATGCGGCCATCCTGGACAACGAAATGGAAGTGGAACGCCGGCCGTTTCCGCTGCCCGACGCTGTGTATCGTCGGCAAGATCGCACCCACTTTTCCGATGTGAGTTCGACCGCCGGACCGGCCTTCAACTCGCCGGCACCCCATCGCGGGGCAGCCTTCGGCGATTTCCGCAATAACGGCCGCATCGATACCGCGGTGACCGTCCTGAATGGCTCGCCGCAACTGCTGATGAACACCACCGGCGCGGAACTTCCGCCGGCCAAGCGGAATCATTGGCTTCTGCTCAAGCTTGTCGGTGTTGCCGACAACCGCGATGGCCTGGGTACGCGTGTCAAGATTACGGCTGCCCATGGAGACCAATACAACGAAGCAACCACGGCTGTGGGCTATAACTCCTCCAGCGATAAGCGCGTGCACTTCGGGCTGGGCGATGCCACGGTCGTCGACACCATCGATCTGTGGTGGCCAACGGGCGTTCACCAGGTGCTGACGAACGTAAAGGCGGACCAGGTGCTCACTGTCGTGGAAAGCAAGGAACACGCCCCAGCCATCCGCGCGAGATAACGGCGCCCGCCGCTACGGGTGCTCGATCCGCTCGATGGCCCCGGTCTCTCCTCGGCTTTGCAGAAGTTGCACGAGGCTGGCGATAACTTCCGGTTGCCCATGGGCGTAGGCCGCCAGCGATTCGGCTGTAACATCCGCGGCCGCTGTATTGCCTACCTGAAAGTAGGCATCCGTCAGCATATAAAGGAATCTCGGAATGCTTGTCTTTGAACGAACGAACAGCGCGATCGCCTCGTTCCACTGCCCCTGCCGATAACGCACCTCGCCAAGCTCGGCAAGCGCCAGCGGATGGTTCGTATCGATCTTTAGTTCCTCGTCGAACTGCTGCGCCGCGGTGGCCAAATCGTTCGTCTGTAAGGCCAGGATGCCGAGGTAGCTATGCGCGCCCTTGCAGCGGGGGTCGAGACGCAACGCATGATCCAACGCCCCCTTTGCCTTCGCGCCATCCCCCATGGACAGATACGTCGCGCCGACCGCCAGATACGGTGTACCGGGCGAAGGAACCGGGTCTTGATCCGCGCGTGCATAGAGTTGCAGCGCTTGGTCTTCATGGTGTGCGGCCAGCAATTTAGCCGCCCCCTCCCGCAACTCCACCTCTTGTCGCTCCTGCGCCTTCGGCAAGGAGAACGAAACTTCCTGCAGCATGCGTTGGTGCAGGGCCGCCTCATGCCGAGCACCCTCCGTGTTGCCCAGGGCGGCATACGCTCGTGACAAAAAGAAGTGCGCCAGCGGCTGCGTCGGATCGAGCCGAAGCGCCTGCCGGAGCGAACCCACAGCCGCCTCGTTCTGATGCAGCTCCAACTGACAATGGCCTAGTTGCAACAGCAGCGTCGCGCTTTGGGGACTCGCCGCCAGGGCGCGCTGCAAATGGGGCAGAGCCGCATCCCATTGCCCCAGCTTCTCCTCCGCGGAGGCCAACAACGAAACGGCTTCGGCATCCGAAGGTTTCAGCTGGGTCTGGAGCGTCGTATAACGCACGGCCCCTTCCAGATCCTGATTGTTGTAGCTTGCCACCGCGAGATCGAAATTGATCCGCGGAAGGGCCGGGTCGGCCGATTGCGCCTTCGCCAGCACAGTCATGGCCTTGTCATTGTCGCCGCTGCTGCACAGCAATTCACCGTACTTCTGCAGGATGGGTGCGCTGGTCGGCGCAATGTCCGTAGCGCGCCGAATCGCCTTCAACGCCTGTTCATCCAGGCCGGCACGGTGGTATGCCTGCGCCAAGTAGTAGAAACCTTCCTCGTCCGTGGATTGAAGCGTTGTGTAGCGTGCCAGCCGCACGACAGCCCGGCTCGCGTCCCCATGCAACAGGTCGGCAAGCCCGACTTTGAACAGCAGATCCGGGTCATCCGGGGCCAGGGACAACGCAGCGGCATACTCCTTTTCCGCCGCAGCCGCATCGCCGGAATCCTCGCGCAACATGGCATCCAGCTTCATCGCCGGCACGAAGTGTGGATATTTCGAAAGAATCGCAGCGGCTTGCCGCAAAGCACCCGCGCGATCCCCATGCTCAGCCTCGGCCAGCGCCGCCCGCACGTCTTGCGCAGGAGCGCTGTCAACTTCTGGCGCAAGAGCCTGGGCCGACGCGGAAACCCCAGCAATCGCTGCTAGCAGCAACAGCCATGGAGCCGGTCGAGTAGCAAGCAAACCCATAACTAAAGACTAACTGAATCCAAGGGGGCCCTTGCCGAAGGCCCGCAGCAAGGATCGACAATCGGGTCAAAGTGAACGCGGACGACGAGACAACCGCCGTCCGCTCCATTCACGGTTGAAGGTTAGAACTCCAGACGGAGCCCGCCCTGCAAATTACGTCCACCCACGGTGACTCCGTTGATCAGGATTCCATTACTCGCCCCAGCCTGTGTATAAGCCTGACCGGGTTGCTGATCTATTTTTGGGGTTGTCGCTGTTGCCGGAATTGAGAACGGTACCAGATTTCCGTTTGGATTGGCAAAGCTGGGGTGATTGAATGCATTTGTCGCATCAAGGCGAATCTGTAGCTTCACATTTTCATAGATAGAGAACCGTTTGCCTGCGGAGATATTGACGTATTCGAGCCCCGGACCGTATAACGAATTGCGCCTAACATTTCCAAAGGTACCATCCGCCGGTAGGGTGAAAGCGGCTGGATTGAACCACTGCTGATTGGTGTGCCCGCCCGCAAGCGTTAGAGGTGCACCCGAGTAGTTAGGGAAAGGTGTACTGCTGCTACCCGGCTCGGCATTCGAATTCGAGTTATATGCGAAAACCGTGAAGGGGTTGCCGCTCTGTATCTGTAGGGTGCTTGAAACTTGATAGCCGCCCAGCACGGCATCCACTAGATAATTATGATTGAAGAATTGCCGTCCGCGTCCAATGGGCACCTCGTAAACGATGCGGCCTTTGAAAGCATTGCGAACATCGAAGTTGGAGTTGCTGTAATTGGAAGCTGCATCTGCGTATTGTCGGGAGATTGGGCCGGAGCGACCGCCGAAACCGGAAGAGTCCTGATCGTCCATGAAATGAGACCACGTATAGCTGAAATCTAAACTTAATCCGCGGGAAAGGCGACGATTCACCTCGGTCTGCAGGGAGTTATAGTTTGAGATCGTGTCATTGGTACTGCCAAGAATTGAGTTGTAGTTCGGATTGGGACGAGCTCGGTTAGGGGAGGATAGTTGGGCTGTAGGAACCTGGTTTAGATCCGTCTGGAAATTGAGGTGATAGCCATGACTTCCAACGTACGACATGTTGAACACTGTGTTGCTGCCAAATGCCTGCTGGATCCCAAGGTTGTACTGGTAAATCTCAGGATCAGGCGTGTTGTGCTGCACGTATTGCACAGTTTGACCATTGAATCGGGTAGGACTGGTGCCCGGTGAGACAAAGGGGAGAGGTGCCCCGGTTAGATTGGCTGTGCCCGTACCATCAAATTTGATACCAGGGATTACTCCACTTGTCGGATCGTTATAGTTCCCTGAGTATGTGGTTACGTTGCCAAGGGCGCTCATGCCCCCTCCCGTCCCATAGGTATCGAGGCTCAGGTTATAAGCGTACATACCAAATCCACCGCGGATGGTCATGCTGGGATGCGGCAGGTAAGAGAAACCAACTCGGGGAAGAACCGTGGTGAACTTATTGTCCTGCAGGTTGTTCCTTCCGTTGGCGTGCGTTGCCCCATACCAGAAAGCACCCAGGGTATTGTTTGCCGGATTCAGAACGGTGGGATCGTAAGTGCCTACGTTCCCTTTCACCTCGCTAATCCCCAAGCGAACCTGATAGCGTACACCGAGGTTCAGGGTCAAGTTCGGGCGCACCTTATAGTCGTCCTGGATGAATACCTGGGGGGTCTTCAGACGTGCACCATACTCGCCGGCGTTTTGAGCGCTCCAGTTCTGCGCGTCGCCCAAAAGGAAATCGGCGAACTCGATACCGGTGTTTCCATCAGGCCGCGCAATGCCGTCCTGTGGACTCACCGTCCAGTGTTGCGTGTAAACGCCGTTGAATACCAAAGTTCCGGGATTGATTGCGGCATAGGGCGTGTTGTCATTGCGGTAGATGCCTACTTCGCCGCCGAAGTGGAGAACGTGCTTGCCTTTTATGAAGGTGACGACATCGGACGGATCGAATACATTCTCTTTGTAGATGAACTGGTTACCGGAGGGCTGAATCCAAGCGTAGGAATAATTTCGTTGGAATTGAACTCCAGGGATTTCATCGGCCTTGGCGAATTGCCAGCCTAACTGCGCCGGATAGCCCTTGCCCAGCGTACCGTCACCGAAGAAGTTTCCCTGGTAGGTGAACCCGAAGCGGGCCTCGTTCACCAGATGCGGACTTATCGTCCAAACGTCGGTTACCTGCATATTGAGGCGCGTAACGTCGGCGCTGGACGTTCCGACAGGAGGGGGGGCAAGCGTCGACGGCCCGAAGGCCGGAGTGTCTCCCTGCGTCATGGAATACGTCAGGCGGTTCTTCGTATTGATATTGTAGTCGATCCGGCCGAAGTAGCGTTTTTCCGGATTCGACTGCGGTACCTGTGCATAGTAATTGGCACGCTGTGTACCGAAGCCACTGGGCGTTCCAGTCTGGAAATGTCCCCCCGCGATCTGGCTGGTCGGCGTCGGGAAGAAGTTCTTGAAATTTGCAGATACTTTGTCAAAGAGTGCGGCGGGAATAATGTTAGAACCGTACTCGCTGGCAAAGGATTTACGAATGGGATACTGCTTGCCGGCAGAGTCGGTCGCGAGCACCTGCGTCGTAGGGTCGTAGATCGGGTACATCCCCGCACCAGTGAAGTTCCCATTCAGTACGTCTACCGTTGGAACGTCGTTTTGACCGGTAGCCGAGCCGTGACTGATGATCTGGTCATAATCAAAGTAGAAGAATGCCCTTTTTCGCAAACCGGTGTGAGGTATGGCAATCGGTCCTCCAATGGAAGCGCCGAAATTGTTGAAGCGTAAGAACCCGAGCGGTTTGGCCTGTCCACCGAACTGATAGCTATTGGCGTTGAACTGACTGCTTTGGAAGTACTCGTAGGCGGAGCCATGGAATTGGTCTGTGCCGCCTTTTGTGATCTGATTGAAAATGATGCCGCCGATGCCGTACTGGGCGGAGAAGGCAGAAGTAGAAATCTGCACCTCCTGCACTGTTTCAAAGACGTTGACGTCCGCGTTGGCGCTGGTGCCGAGGGTGACCGACGCACCGTCGGACAGCACGTTGCTATACGGCAGGTTGCCATTTGCAGAAATTTGTTGTCCTGGGTTTACACCACCGGCTACACCTGACGAGCCGGGAATCAATATCGCAAAACTCTGCCAATCCTGCCCGACATTCGGCAGCGCCTGCATGGACCGTGCTTCAAGTGTCGTCGATTGTGACCCGGATTCCGTCTCCAGCAGCGGAATGTCGGAGTTCACCACGACTTCCTGGTTGGTCGATCCAATCTGGAGCACGGCGTTTACGGTGGAGGTACCGACCGGAAGCGAAATGTGCGGGCGTGAGAACTTTGTGAAGCCCGGGGCCTCGAACGTCACGCTATAGGTGCCGACGACGATGGACGACGTGTCGTAAAGGCCGTCGGAATTTGTGGTCAAGACCTTGGTGATGCCGGTGTTTACGTTCACTACCGTTACCGTGACGCCCGGGACCAACGCTCCCGTGGGGTCGGTGACCGTACCCCGGATGTCGCCGGAGTTCGTCGCTTGTCCGAACCCGGCGTGGGGGAGAAACAGGGAGATAGCAGCCAGGGAAACACCTGCGGCTGCGGTCTTGAAAAACTTCATGATGCCTCCAAAGCACATCGAGCCTAAGTTTTGCTGTTGAACTCACCAGCGTTTGCGCTCCCAAGACAACGTCCATATCGCGATCGATGGGAGCAGGCTTCGATACTGATTGAGCGCACTGGACCTTGTCAAGGCCCAATAGTGGTAGCGCAGATGCGGGACGGCAACACCCTGAGCGCACGGGACCCAACGGCAGCTACTTGCCGGTGGCCGGTCCAAGAAGAAACAGGCATCCGCGCAGATCCCCGTCACCCGTCGCGCCCGCCGAATCGCTCCTGCTCGGTCCGGGCAACCTTTCCCGCCCGGCGCCAGGGACCTCCGCAAGGAGCGTCTACGGGTAAAGCAGCGTCGTCGACCAACCCGTTTCGCTTGCTGTGAACGAACGACGGTCATGCAGGCGGTCCGGGCCGTCGAGCCAGAACTCAATCGTTTGGGGATGAATCAGGTAGCCGCGCCAGAAATCCGGCCGTGGGATGTCACCCTCCGCGTGCTCCTCCGTAAACCTGGCCACGGCCTGTTCCAACACGGCGCGGTCCGGCAGCGGTCGGCTCTGCAGGGAAACGGCGGCGCCGATCTGGCTTCGGCGCGAGCGGCTGTGAAAGTACGCGTCCACCTCGTAGTTCGGCAAAACGGTCACCTCGCCCCGTACGCGCACCTGCCGCCGCAGCGACTTCCAGTGAAAGCACAGCGCGGCTTTAGGATTTTCGTCCAGTTCATGGCCTTTCAGACTTTCCGCGTTGGTGAAAAAGCTGAACCCGCGCTGGTCGGCACGTTTCACAAGGACCATGCGCACATTCGGTGAGCCGTCCGGCGTAGCGGTGGCCAGGGCCGCGGCCACCGGGTCATTGAGTTCGGTTGCTTCAGCCTGGTTCAGCCAATCCCGGAAAAGCGCAATCGGATCGTCGCCTGCCAACTCCGGACGTAGATTCATCCTTCGATCATGCAGAGGTGCCCTCCCTGCTGCAATCGGCATAGAAGGCCGATGTTGCTCAGGGCAACATCTTCGCCGATCCATGCTGCCCACGCGCATGCAGCCTGAGGCCCAGCCTCTGCGTTCCCTCCGGTTTGGCCCTACGCCTCGAAATCCGGCTTTGGGCATCGGTCGTGCATCGACATGCAGGCCATGGACCGACGTCCTACCGGGAAGCAAGCTTCGGCTAAGAGAGGCTGGGCAGCCAAGCCTCCATGTGCCCTGCGAGGTTCCCTGGACGCGTCCTTTCACCCAGCGTGCCGGTGGAAGGAGCACACTGGAAACACGTCGTATGAGCGATCGGTCCCCTTCTGAAAAAATACGGGTCGGCATCCTGTTTGGCGGCAAAAGCGGCGAGCATGAAATTTCGCTCCGCTCCGCCGTCTCCATCCTGCAGGCCATCGATCGCAGCCGCTACACCGTGCTTGAGCTCGGCATCAGTCAAACCGGCCGGTGGCTCCCGGCATCCGCTTCAAAGGCCCTGCTCTCGGGTGGAACCGCCGCTCCCCTCGGTCACCCGGCCGCCGAGGGGAGCGATGGCGTGCTGACGCTCGCCTCCACCGCTGCCGACCCCGGTTCCGGGACGTCGGTAGACGTGGTCTTTCCCGTGCTGCACGGCACCTTTGGCGAGGACGGCACCGTGCAGGGCCTGTTCGAGCTCGCCGATGTAGCCTATGTCGGCTCCGGCGTGCTGGGCTCCGCGGCCGGCATGGACAAGGACGCCATGAAGCGCCTGTTCAGCTCCGCAAATCTGCCGCAAACGCCCTTTCTCACCGTTTTGCGCTCGGAATGGCGCGGAGACCCGGCCGCGGCAACCGCAAAAATCGAAGGGGCCCTGCGATACCCGCTTTTTGTGAAACCCGCAAACCTGGGCTCCTCCGTGGGCATCAGCAAGGTGCACGACCGGTCTGAGCTTTCCCCGGCGATGAACCTCGCGGCGGGTTTCGACCGCAAATTGATCGTCGAAGAAGGCGTCGGCGGGCCCGGCGTGAAGCCGCGCGAGCTGGAAATCGCCATCCTTGGCAATGATGACCCGCAGGCCTCCGTGATCGGTGAAATCGTACCCGCGAAAGAGTTTTACGATTACGAAGCGAAATATGAGCTCGGTGGCGCCGACGAAAGCGTTTCCATCATTCCAGCCGAGCTTCTCGCAAGCGAAAAGGAACGCATTCGTTCCATGGCCCTCGCAGCGTTTCGCGCCTGCGATTGCGCCGGTCTGGCGCGCGTGGATTTTCTGATGGCTCCCGGTCTCGAGGGCGGACCCGCGGAAATCCTGCTGAACGAGATCAACACCATGCCCGGTTTCACCTCCATCAGCATGTACCCCAAGCTTTGGGACGCCTCGGGTGTGCCCTACGTCGATCTGATCGACCGGCTGATCGCCCTTGCCCTGGAGCGGCATGCGGAAAAACACGAGACCCGGTTCACCAAAGCCGGATAGCCCCCGCCAGGTGTATGCTGCCTCGATTTCAAGTAGCCTCTAAATTTCAAGTAGCCTCTAAGGTAAGAGGAGTCTTTTATGAGCGATGCAATTCCCCAACCCGGCGGCAAACCCGGAACTCCCAAAGCCGCGGCACCCAGGCCCGGCATCAAGGTAGGCGGCCTCAGCCCGGCGGCGCAGAAGCTGCAGAACCTGCGCGAAAAGGCAGCCCAGGGCAAGAGCGGCGCAAAGCCGGTACCCGGCGCATCGGCGGCTTCGTTCAAAGCCAAAACCCTGGCCGGCACGAAAAAAGTAAGCTTCCAGCGAAAAGCTGTCTAGACTGGCTGGCACCCGAAGCCCTGGGCGCCACGAACGTGTTCAACTGGGTGGCGCACGCCCGTGTGAGGTTCGCCTGTGCCTTTGTTTCGCGATCTTTTCGACCCCCGCAGTTCCTGGTCTTCTAACCGCCCCAGCCTTCTGCGCACCGTACTCGCAGGATTTGCGGCGGCTGCCGTTTTGGCCACGGTTCCGGTTGCGCCCGCGCAGTCCCCGCACGCGCTCACGCCGGCGGACCGCACCCGCGTGGACGCCATTGTCGCGCGCATGACGCTTGAAGAAAAACTGGCCTACATCGGCGGCACCGGCTTTGCGGTCCGCGCGATGCCGGCGCTGCACCTGCCCACGTTCGAAATGTCGGACGGCCCCGTCGGCGTCCGCTCCAACAGCGGCCTGCCCTCGACCACCTACGCCGGCGGCATCGGTCTTGCCGCCACATGGGATCGCGACCTTGCCCTCAAGGTCGGCGAAAGCATCGGCCGGGATGGGCGCGCGCGGGGCATCGATTACCAGCTCGGACCCGGCACCAACATCTACAAATCTCCACGCAATGGGCGCAATTTCGAGTATTTTGGCGAAGATCCGTACCTTGCGGGCGAGATGGTCGTCCGCTACATAACGGGCCTGCAAACCCAGGGGGTCAGCGCCACGATCAAGCATTTTGACGCCAACAACTCCGAGTTTCTGCGCCACGATTCAGACTCCGTCGTCGGTGAACGGGCGCTGCGCGAAATCTATCTCCCCGCCTTCGAAGCAGCCGTCAAGCGCGGTCATGTCGGCGCCGTGATGGACAGCTACAACCTGATCAACGGCGAGCACGCCACCCAAAATACCTTCCTGAACATCGATGTCCTGCGGCGTGAATGGGGCTTCGAGGGCACGCTGATGTCGGATTGGGACGCCACCTATGACGCGGTCGGCGCAGCCAATGGCGGGCTCGATCTGGAAATGCCCACCGGCAAATTCATGAACGCCGCCAACTTGACCCCCGCCCTTCAGTCTGGCGCTGTCAAGGTGGCCACCCTCGACGAAAAGGTGCGGCACATTCTCGACACCGCCGCCATGTTTGGCTGGCTGGACCGCGAGCAGCGCGATCCGGCTATTTCGCTTTACGACGCGGAGAGCAATCGCATCGCGTTGCGCTCGGCCCGCGAGTCCGCGGTGCTGCTGCAGAACGCGAACAATCTGCTCCCGCTCGAGAAAGCCCGTGTGAAAACGGTGCTGGTCGTCGGCCCCGACGCCTATCCCGGTTTCCCCGTCGGTGGCGGCAGTGCGGCGGTGATGCCGTTCCACACCATCAGCCTGCTGGAGGGCGTGTCCAACGTTGCCCCCGGCGCCACCGTGCTCTACGACCCCGGCCTGCCCACGTTGAGCGACCTGGCGGGCCGCACGGTGTACACCACAGAGCCGGAAGGCGGCCAGCCCGGCCTGAAGCTGGAGCTGTTTGCCGGGGAGGAACTCAGTGGCCCGGCGCGGCAATCCAACGCCCGGCACATCAACGAGACCGGCCGTGGATGGGACGCGGTACCCGGCAGTCCAGACACCCTCGCGGCTCTGTTCCCCTCGGCGCAGAATGGCTTTTCTCGCCGCTACACCGGGTATTACAACGTGCCGGCTGCCGGCAGTTACCTCGTCGCGCTTGCGGGCTCGGGCGAACGCAACGGAGACCGTGTTTTCCTTGACGACAAGCTGATCCTCGACGACTGGCGGCTTGCCCGCGCCTTCGAACCGCACGTGACCATGCCGCTAAGCGCCGGCATGCACAAGGTTGTCGTTGAATCCTGGCAAAGTGGCGCCCTTGGCGGGAAGCTGCGTTTAGCGATTTTGCCGGAGGCGCAGGTGGTCAATGAGCGCGCAAAGCAACTCGCCGCGGAGGCCGACGTCGTCATCGTCGGGGCCGGCTTCGGCGCAAACCGCGATGTCACCAGTGAAAGCGAGGGCGGCGATCGTACCTTCGATCTGCCGTACGGCCAGGACGCCCTGATCGAAGCCATGGCCGCCGCCAATCCCAGGACGATCGTCACGGTCACCTCCGGCGGCAATGTCGATTCCACCCGCTGGATTGCGAAGGTCCCCGCGCTCGTCGAAGGCTGGTACGGCGGCCAGGCCGGCGGACAGGCGCTTGCCGAAATTCTCTTCGGCGACGTGAACCCCTCCGGTCATCTGCCCGCCACGTTTGAGCGCCGCGCCGAGGACAACCCCACTTTCGCCAACTACTATCCACCGACCGATGCCGGCCCCGACGCAAACAAGATTTTCTACAGGGAAGGCATCTTCGTCGGCTATCGCGGCTATGAACAAAACAAGGTGACGCCGCTGTTTCCCTTCGGTTTTGGGATGTCCTACACCACCTTCCGTTTCAGCAACTTGAACGTTGTAAAGGAAGGACGCGACGGCGGTACTGCGAGCCAACCGGTTCTGGCAACGGCGACCTTCGACGTCACCAACACCGGCTCCCGCCCCGGCGCAGAGGTCGCGCAGGTGTACATCACCGACACGCACGCCCCGCTGCCGCGCCCGAAACATGAGCTGAAGGGCTTTGAACGTGCCGTGCTCGCGCCGGGCGAAACCGTGCACATGACCGTTCCCCTGGACCCGCGCTCGTTCGCGTATTGGGATGTAAAAGGCAAACGGTGGACGATCGATCCGGGCCGGTTCACGGTTTCCGTGGGGGATTCGGTGGCTTCGCTTCCACTCACGGGTACCGTGGAGATCACCCGCGAAGCCGCGACCGCCTCCCGCTAGCTTTACGGCAACTCCACCGAGACATCCTGCTGCCGTCTGTGACACCCCCGAGGCACCCGCGTCCGTGACACCATAGAACGATGCTTCAGTCCGCCTCCGGTCTCGCCATCTCACTCGCCGATATCCAGGCGGCTCGTGAGCGGCTCCATGGGTCGATCTACAAAACCCCTTGTTCACGCTCTGAGACCCTTTCGCAGGCAACCGGGCAAAATGTCTTCCTGAAGCTTGAAAACCTGCAAATGACGGGTTCATTCAAGGAGCGCGGCGCCCTGAACCGCATTGCGATGCTCACCCCGGAGCAAGCCGCACGTGGCGTCGTCGCGGCGTCTGCCGGCAACCATGCGCAGGGCGTGGCCTACCATGCGACCCGGCGCGGCATTCGCTCCGTCATCGTGATGCCTCTTGCGACGCCGCTGGTGAAGGTGCAAGCCACACGCGGATTCGGTGCCGAGGTCATCCTGTTCGGTGCCAACTACGACGAGGCCTGCAAGGAAGCGACCCGCCGCTCCGAAGCCGAAGGCACCATCTTCATCCACCCATTCGACGACCCGCTCGTCATCGCCGGGCAGGGCACCATCGGCCTTGAAATGCTGGAGCAGATCGAAGGTTTGGAAGCCGTGGTTGTGCCAGTCGGCGGTGGTGGCCTGATCGGGGGCATCGGTTGCGCCATCAAGTCGGTGCGGCCCGAGGTGCGGGTGATCGGCGTGCAAACTTCGCGGCTGCCCAGCATGCAGCGCGCGCTCCGCGAAGGCCACCCCGCCACCGTGGAACCGGCCACCACCATCGCCGATGGCATCGCCGTGCGCCGCGCCGGGGATGCCACCTTTCCGTTAGTCAAGAAGTACGTCGACGAGATCGTTACCGTCGATGAGGATGAGATTGCCAGCGCCATCCTTATCCTGCTCGAACGCGAAAAGACCCTCGCCGAAGGTGCCGGCGCCGCCGCTCTGGCTGCGGTGCTGCAACGCCGTACGGGTTTGCCGGCGTATACCAGAACAGGCGTGCTGGTGTGCGGTGGCAATATCGACGTTACGCTGCTCAGCCGCATTATCGAACGCGGCCTTGTGCAGGATGGCCGCCTGATCCGCCTGCGCATCCATTTGCTCGATCGTCCCGGCGCCCTTGCCGATCTCACGCAGATTATCTCGCAACACCGCGCCAACATCGTCGACACGCTGCACAATCGGGCTTACTACGGTGTCAACCTCGGCGATACGGTGATCGATATCACGATGGAAACCCGTGGGCGCGAACAGGTGGAAGAGCTCCTGGTCGCATTGACGGCCGCCGGTTATAAACACAGTCGCGTGTTGTAACCGATACAGTCGCGTGTTGTAACCGAAAGCGACAACACACACATCCCGCGACCTCCTTGCCCCGACGCCGTCTACCTGAGATGTACTCTTTTTCGGGGTCGTCTACGGTGAAGCGATGTACGGTGAAGCGATGTGCGAGTCGGGTTTTCTTCATCCCCTTGCTGGTCTTCATTCCGTTGCTGCTCGCGGGGGCACCGGCCGCGGACGCGCAGATCGGTGTATACGCGATGGGGAACGGCGGCTTCCTTGGCTCGGCTGACGGCCGAAGCGGCTTTTCCGCATACGGCGGCACCTTCGGAATCTACGACAACCTCGTTCGGCTCGGTCCGGTGAAGCTCGGTGCGGATGCGCGCTATTTCGAGGACACCAGTTCGAACGGCAATCCCCAGACAAACGGGAATACCCTCCACGGCGGCCTCGCCGGTCTTCGCCTTGCGCTGAACCTGCCCTTGCTCCCGTTCAAGCCGTATGTGCAAGCGGAGGCCGGCGGGGTCGGGACAAACTACGGTACGCAGCCGAACACCCTGGGTGTCTTCGCCTACCAGGTGCAGGGCGGCCTGGATTACACGGTCTTCCCGCACCTGGATCTGCGGGCGGAGTACGGTGCCGGCAACATCCGGGCATACGGCAGCAATGACCGCCAAACCCTGCAAGAAGCTGGACTCGGCGCGGTTCTTCGCTTCTGAGGCTACAGAATCCTGCGCACAACCCGCCGTACCAACTCCGTGGTGGCGCCGTACACCAGGTGTGCCGTGAACGGTCCGGCAAAGGAGGCGAGCGGGAACGACTCCAGCGGCTTGGACAACTCAAAGGCCGGCACCGCCACCAGGTCGCCCCCAATAAACAGCGCCGAACCGTAGGTTGTACCGAACCCCGAACGCACCAGGGAGGAGTACTCCGCCAGACCGCCATACAGACCGCCTACCAGGGCACCATAGGTGTAGTGGACGATGGAGCCGCCCTTGCTTTTCTGCTCATACGTCAGGTGCGCGCCGCCGCGTGCCGGCGTGGCCAGGCCGTCGGCGGCCTTCATGGTCGCGTCCCCGTCGTCGCCCTGTGCGGCCTTCTCACGTTCCTTGTCCTCCGGCGATTCCAGCTTGTCTTTAATAGCCTTCCCCGGACCCGCACTCCATTGACTCATGGCCCAGGAAGCCACCAGGCCGCCCGCGACGCCCGCTAAAATTCCTCGAATAATATGTTTCTCCGCCATACAGATCTCCTATGCCTGCCGAAATTCGCGCTCGGGTGATGTGATGCACGGTGGTGGCTCGCCGGTACGGACAGCCCGCTTCCGGCCCCGCTACGTGAGTTCGCGCCGGCTGGTTTCGGGACTCAGCAGCAGACCGAGAATGGTCAGGATCGCCGCGCCGGCAAGGTAGTACCCCACGAAGGGCAGACCGTAATGCCCCGCCAGCCAGGTCGCGATGTAGGGTGTCAGCGAAGCTCCCAGGATGCCGGCCGTGCTGAACGCCAGGGAACTGCCCGTGTAGCGCACCGGCGTGGGAAACAGCTCGGAGATCGCCGTTCCCAGCGGACCGTAAATCAGCCCCATCAACGAAAGCCCGAGGCAGCTCATCAGCACAACGCCGGCGAGCCCCGCCGAAAACAGTGGCGCCAGGCACAAACCGAAGATCGCAATCAGCACGGACACGGCGATCATCACCGGCCGGCGGTCACGCTCGGCCAGCAGCGCGGAAAT
Source organism: uncultured Acidobacteriaceae bacterium (assembly GCA_964242195.1). Classification (GTDB taxonomy): domain Bacteria; phylum Acidobacteriota; class Terriglobia; order Terriglobales; family Acidobacteriaceae; genus Granulicella. The sequence continues at coordinate 45,082 of CAXTBI010000007.1, read as the reverse complement.
CGGGATGGTCGCCGCAAAGAACAGCGTGCCCAGCAGTTGAATCAGCAAGAATGTACTGCGTTTGTAGTGCAGCGCCGTCGTTCCCCAACTCAGCGTAAACACGATCATCAGGTAAAACAGCACAAAGGTTCCAAGGCTGATCAGGATGCCTACAGCCAAGGCGCGTTTGTGATGGCGCAGCACGGCAAGCGTGGGCACCTCCACCCGCTCGGCGCGTTTCATGGCGGCCTCAAAGACGGGCGTTTCGGTAATCGTCAGCCGCACATACAAGCCCAACAGCACAAGCGCCGCGCTTGAAAGAAAGGGCAAGCGCCAGCCGAACGAAAACAGCTGCGCTTCGGACAAGGAACGCGACAGCAGCAGGAACACGGCACCGGACAACAGAAAACCCAGCGGCGCTCCCAATTGCGGGAACATGCCGTAGACGGCGCGCTTGTTCGGCGGTGCATTCTCCACGGCCAGCAGAATCGCGCCGCCCAGTTCACCGCCCAGCCCGATGCCCTGGCCGAAACGGCACAGCGCCAGCAGAATGGGTGCGGCAAGCCCGATGCTGCGATACGTCGGCAGGGCCCCGATCAAGAACGTCGATATGCCCATCGTGGAAAGCGCGACGACAAGCGTCTTTTTGCGCCCGATACGGTCGCCAAAGTGCCCGAACAGCGCAGATCCGATGGGCCGGGCCAGAAAAGCAATGCCAAAGGTCGCAAGCGACGCCAGCGTGGACGAGTTCGGGTCGGAGGCCGGAAAAAACAGCTTCGGAAACACCAGAACCGCGGCCGTGGCATAGATGTAAAAGTCGAAAAACTCGACAGCCGTGCCCACCAGGCTCGCGAACAGGACCTGCCTGGGCGTGTTGACGAGCCGGGCCGGATGTTTGCCCATGGGGAGGTCGCGGCGCTCTGGTGAGGTCTCTGGCGTGATCATCGATGAAGCCATCGTATCCGTCTGCTCGCCCATCTGCCCTCGCGCATTCGCTGCCCTCGCGATTCAACTGCCCTCGCGATTCAGCTGCCCTCGACGATCACGGCTCCGGGTTGGGCGGCGTACTCGGCCCAGGACCCGTCATAAAGGCTTACCCGCGGTGCGCCGATCACCTCCAGGGCCAAAGCAACCACGGCCGCCGTTACCCCGGAGCCGCAGGTGGTCGTGATGGGGCGGTCCAGCGCCACGCCTTTGGCCGCGAAAACTGCCCGCAACTCCTCCGGGGACCGCAGGCGGCCCCCCGCGCACAACTCCGTAAACGGCACATTGAGGGCTCCCGGCATGTGGCCCGACCGCAACCCCGGCCGCGGCTCGGGGGCCGCCCCGGCAAAACGCCCCGCCGACCGCGCATCCAGCACCTGCGCTCCGGCCTCCAGCAAGGCCTTCACCTGTCTCAGCGACCGCACCGCATTGGGATCCGGCGCAGTCTGGAAGTACGCGGGCGGCCGCTCGACATAGCCGCTTTCGATCGGGAACCCGGCGGCCTCCCACGCGCGCAGACCGCCGTCCAGCACATACACCTCGCGCACACCGAAGGCACGCAGGGTCCACCAGGCACGCGGCGCGGAAAATACGCCTTCCTGCTCATACACCACCAGCGTCATGTTGCTGCCAACCCCCAGCCGCGCCATCTCGCGGGCAAACTCCCCAGGCTCCGGCAAGGTATGGGGAAGGGAGGTGCGCGAATCCGAAAGCTCGTCGATATCGAAAAACACAGCCCCAGGTATGTGCCGCTCGAGGTAGCGCGAGCGGGGATCCGGCGGCTGCGCCACGCCGACGGGCGGCAGGGTGGCGTCCAGAAGGACAAAGCCGGACTCGCCCAGCCGGCCGGCCACAAAGGCGGGATCAACGAGAGGCTGCATACGGTACACCCTACCTCATCCCTTCTGCCCCGGGCGGGAACTTCACTAAATGCTCTATGCATTTGCCCACCCAGACTCAGCACAAAACGGAGGGCGCCCTCCGAAGACGGCGCCCTCCGTGCATGCCCTGAAAAGGCGGCCGTTCGCTTATTTACCCCACAGGGCTGTTTTGCCCCAAAGAGCCGTTTTGCCCCAAAAAGCGGTGTCGCTGTCCTCCGCGTTCTTGCCCCAAAGGGCGGTTTTGCCCCACAAAGCAGTCGCCGCGTCCGGTGTTCCCTTGCCCCACAGGGCTGTATCGCCGGTAACAGCCGACTTGCCCCACAAAGCGGTAAACGCGTTTGGATCGCTTGCGCCCCAAAGGGCCGTTGCGCCCCACAAAGCGGTAAACGCGTTGGGGTCACTCTTGCCCCAAAGGGCTGTTTTGCCCCACAAGGCGGTCTTGCCCCAAAGGGCGGTGGAACTGCTGTCAAAGGCGCTCTTGCCCCACAGGGCCGTTGCTCCCCACACGGCAGTCTTGCCCCAAAGCGCGGTTTTGCCCCAAAGCGCCGTCTGGCCGGTGGCAATCCCGACCTGGTTGGTTTCCGGCACATACACCGCTACCGGTGAAAGTGCAGGCGCGCCCGTCGGGATGTAGCTGCCATACGCGAAAGCGTTCTGGATCGTGGTCTGCAGATCCAGGTAGCCCGCGCCCACGGTGAAGATGTCGTCGTGATCGGTATAGGTCACGCCGGCATCGGTCAGCACATACGTTCGTGGAATGACGTTCTTGTTGGCGCTGAACATCAGCAGGGCTTTCACCTGATCCGGTGTCAGGGCGCTGTCGGCGCCCAGCAGATCGGCGACCGCACCGCTGGCCACGGCGGTGGACATGCTTGTGCCGCTCAGAGGGAAGTACGTCGTCGAGGCGCTCGTGCCCCCGCCGGCGATGTACCAGGACAAGGGGGTGTAGAAGGTGGGGTTTTCCGGTTGCAGGCTGGACCCGGGTGCCAGCAGGCTGGTTACCAGGTTCCCCGGCGCGATGATGTCCGGCTTCACCACCTGATCGATGAACGAGGGCCCCTTGGAGCTGTAGCTGGCCATCACGTCATCGTTCACCGTCGCCGTATTCATGGGGTTGGTTGCCCCCACGGTGATGGCGTACGGATCGTTGCCGGGGGCATTGATGGTGCCGTACCCCTCGTTGTTCAAGGCGTTGTTGCGGCCATCGTTCCCTGCCGCCACCACCACCGTGATGCCCGCGGCCCAGGCCTGTTCCACGGCCTGGCACAGCGGATCGAGCGTGTAGCTTTCGTAGATGGGACGACCCAGCGAAAGGTTGATCACCTTGATGTTGTACGTGCCTTTCAGCGCAATCGCACGGTCGATGGCGGCGATTACGGCCGAGTCCGAGCCCACGCCATTTTCGTCCAGGGCGCGGAGATTGATCAGGTTGGCCCCCGGCGCAATGCCGGTGAAGGTACGGGTGTAGGCCGCTCCCGTGGAGCTTTGTCCACCCCCGGCGATCAGCCCGGCCACATGCGTGCCGTGCCCAAAGCCATCGGTGGTCGTGGTCTCGTTGGCAACGAAGTTCTGGCTGTAGACCACGCGTCCGGCAAGATCGGCCACGGGGCTGATCCCGCTGTCAATCACAGCGACACCGATCCCCTTGCCGGTGTATCCCTTTGCGTTCGCCCACGGCGCATTGATCGGCTCGGCGGTAAACTCGGGGCTTGTGCCGATGGGGGTCGCCGCCGCCTGCGTTACCGCAAGCCTGTGATCGAGCGAAACGTAGCGCACCCCGGGGAGACTGGCCATCGACTCCAGATCCGAAGCGGATACCTTGGCCGCAACCGCGCGGATGCTGTGGCTCCGTTGCGATACCGCGCCAAAAGTGCTGACGGCGGCTACTTCCGCATCGGAAGGATCGTTTGTGTACTGCACAATGACGGGCACCGTTGACGTGGCTGTGGCGTTCAAATCCACGGAGCATTTGACGTGATGGCAGGCGGCCGAAGCCGTGAAAGGAATCGAGATCGCCCCTGTAAACACGAGGGCGAAACGGGATGTGCGGGACCGGAAGGACATGTTCTGCTCCACAAAGGTAATAACCGTTCCCACCGCTGCGTTCATCCCCGGCACACCTCGACGAGGATGGGGGAATGCTGAGCGTTTTGAACGGTTGCCGCGGGGCCCGAGGACGCACAAACAGACCCTCCGGCGAAGCTCTCCCAGGCTCGTGAAAGCGCGGAATCCCCTACGCCAGCCACCGGCCTTTCACGGAGACCTCCATCGAGGCTCAGCCAGGGCCGGCAAACTTGGACGTTGCCAAATTGGGTCTGTTGTTGCTCCCGCAAACGTACTACAACTTTCGATTGATCCAACACCTAAGTTTGTGAAAGTTACTCAAGAGTAGGTAACCGCGCGATGGTAACTCGTGGGGTACATCGGGGCCGCGCGGGGCTTTCTCGCTGCGCTCCGGTGCAGACCGGTGCAGACCCCACGCAGCGTTGTCACTTCCGAGCGAAGCTTTCGCCAAACCGGATCCCCAGCTCCAACACAAGGCTGCAAACTGCTGTGTTGCCCGGTTCTATTCAACGACCGGCGCACACCCGGACTTCGGTTTGTCATCCCCGAAGGGATCTGCATCCGGGCCACGGAGCGAGAATCAGGGCCGCAGATCGGCAGTTCGCAGATCGGCAATTCGCAGATCAAGCAGTTCGCAGATCAAGCAGTTGCAGATCAAACAGCCGCGCCGAACGGCAAAAGTTTGTCGGCGGAGCGCCTCGGTCGAGACGGCCCCCGGTTGTGCGAATGCGCACTCGACCCTACCCGAGAATCTCCTGCAGCTTGCCCAACGTGCGCGCCAGATCCGTGTCATTTCGCCTTTGCTCGTCGATTTTCGCAATGGAATGCATGACCGTGGTGTGGTGCTTGCCGCCGAACTGCCGCCCGATTTCCGGCAGCGAGGCTTCCGTCATCTGCTTGGCTAGATACATCGCGATCTGGCGCGGAACAACGATCTGGCGCGCGTTGTTCTTCTGCTTCAGCTCCGCCGTGCGCATGCCGAACTGCTCGGCCACCGCTCGCTGGATCGCTTCAATGGTGATTTTGCGCACCTGCGTGTCGATAAACTGCTTCAGGCACTGCTGCGCGGTGGGCAGCGTGATTTCCGTGTTGTGCAGACCGCACCAGGCCAACAGGCGCACCAGCGCCCCTTCCAGTTCGCGGACGTTGGTGCGTACATTGCTCGCGATAAACAGGGCCACATCGGTCGGCAGCTCCGTGCTGTCGTTGTCCGCCTTGTGTTGCAGGATGGCAACCTTGGTTTCCAGATCGGGGGGTTGGATGTCGACCACCAGGCCCCACTCGAAGCGCGAACGCAGACGGTCTTCAAAGCCGCTCAACTCTTTGGGTGGCCGGTCAGAGGCAATCACAATCTGCTTGCCTGCCTCATGCAACGTGTTGAACGTGTGGAAAAACTCTTCCTGCGTGCGTTCCTTGTTGGCCAAAAATTGCACATCGTCCAGCAGAAGCACATCGACCGAACGGAAGCGATCCCGAAACGCCGGCATGCCGTCACGGTTGTGGCGAACCACGTTGATCATCTCGTTGGTGAACGCTTCCCCCGTGATGTAGGAGATGGCGGCGTGCGGCAAGCGCGCTTTCACGCCGTGGCCGATGGCCTGCATCAGGTGCGTCTTGCCCAGACCGACGCCCCCGTAGACGAACAGCGGGTTGTAGGTGCGCGCGGGCCGCTCCGCAACCGACTGCGCCGCGGCATGGGCGAACTGGTTGCCGGAGCCCACCATAAAATGCTCAAACACATAGCGCGGGTTGAGCTGCGCGGCGGTGTTCCAATCGAAGCGGCTCTGCTCCGGGCCGGGGGCGCCGGGAGGGGGAGGCGGCGACGCCAGGGGATGGCGACCGGCGCGCGGGGCAGCGGGCGAATGCGTGGGCTGGGGGGCAAAACCGCCATCCTCGCGAACCCGGGCCGGGATCGGCTCGGCCGCCGGCGCTTGAAACTTCACCTCATCGAGTTCCAGGCCGAGGTCGTCGATCGCTTCGTGAATATGATCGCCATACCGGTCACCGATCTTGATTTCAAAATCGGCCCTCGGCACACGAACGTACAGCGTGCGGCCTTCCGTGTGGGAAAACCGTGTGGGCTTGAACCAGGTCTCAAACGTTTGCCGATTGACCTTTTTCTCAAGCGCACCCAGGATGCGCACCCATGGATTCAGGACAGCGGGGGAGACTGGGACAGAGGACATTGCGTGCGGATCCTTAAGTTATCTGTGCGGCGTGCGATCTGAAACATCCGGCAGTACGTTCGGCACCGATGCTTGTGCCAACGATGCGTGTGCCATCGGTGAAATCTACGGAAAAACAGGGTCCTACACCGGCCGGAAAAGCCGGGGAAAAGGGACGCGGAATCCTGCGAGCGCCACCGTGTCGGCGACGGTCGGAGTACCGAGAGACGTCCTGGAAATGTAACCCGCCAACGCGGGAAGTGGAGGTGTGACAGGGAAGAGCACGGCTTTCGATTCCGGAGTGCGGGCCCGTGTTTCCTCGGAACGAAGTCGATCCTAGCACGTCGGCGAGGGGAGTTTTGTCGTCTCGCAGCCGAAATTCCTGGGGTCACGGCGGCTTGCACCAGCCTTGGTGAAGAACCGAAGGGTGGTTCTCTGCCGGGCAACGGCGAGGGCCGGGCGGCGATCCAAGCTGTTCCCTTGGCGGGCTCGGCAGCTCAACTTGAACCTTGTTCGCAGCCCCGCCGTACGCTATACTCAGGACTTGCTGCCGTACGGGTGTCGATCCCGTTGCGCGGCTGGCTCCGAGCAGTGTGAGCCGGCTGAAGTCGCAGCCGAAAAGCTCAGACACAGGATTCCATCATGCCCAAACGTACATTTCAGCCCAACCGCCGCCACCGTAGCAAGGTCCACGGCTTTCTTAGCCGCATGAAGACCAAGGCGGGTGCCGCTGTGCTCAATCGCCGCCGCGCCAAGGGCCGCCACAAGATCGCCGTTTCCCCCGGCTTCCGCGATTAGTTTTCCTGCCCGGGAATGCAGGAGTACACCGGCTTTGAGCTCACTCCGGAGCGGCTATGCCCTCAGCCGGATTCCGCCAGCCCGATGCTCCACAGCTCGATGCCCATACTCGCATGACGCGCCCGCTCACTGAACGGCCCGGGGGCGCACCGGATCCTGCAGGCGGACCGAGTCCCGGCCTCCAACCATGAGCGCTTCCACCCAGCATCGTCTTCGCAAGCACCCCGACTACCAGCGGGTCTATAAGACGTCACGCAAGCAGTGGGCCAAGCAGCTTGCCTATTTCAGTGTGCTGCGCGCGCCCGGTTCGCCGGAGGCGGATCGCAGCGAGACGACCGGTCCGCGCGTCGGCCTCACTGTGCCCAAGGCGCTGGGCAAGGCCGTGGACCGCAACCGAATCAAGCGGCGGCTTCGCGCACTCGTGCGCTCCGCACTGCCACTTCTGGGCAGCCTTCCGGTCGATATCGTGCTGCACCCGAAGCGAAGCGTTCTGGATGCGGATTTCCCCCTCCTGCAGCGTGAAGTCGCCCTTATCTTCAAGTCTGTACAAGCAAGGTCCGTACCGGCCAAATCCGTACAGGGGCGCCACGCGGACGCAGTGTCCGGTGCGGGGGAGCCCTCGGCAACAACGCAAGTGCCGCCTCATGCCCATCGCTGAGCGGCGCTTCCCCCGACCCCCCCGCGAGCGCCTCGCCGGTGCCTTGCTGGTCTTGCATAAGCGTTTGCTCTCCCCTCTTCTGCACACCTCCGCACTCGGCGGTTGCCGTTACCTGCCCACCTGCAGCGAGTACGCCTACGCCGCCGTGGCAAAACATGGAGTTCTGCGCGGGGGCGCGTTGGCCCTGTGGCGCTTGCTGCGTTGCCAGCCCTTCGGGCGGGGCGGCTTTGACCCCGTGCCGTAAACCGCGACGGTGACGAAAAATCCCATGGGGACCTTCGTTCCCGACTCTGCATTTACCATGGACGGTAGCGCTTTGTCCGTGCGTTGCGCTCAGCTTCGCGCACGGAAGATGCGCAGGCTTAAGAATAGGAAGTTCCCTTGCCAGAGTTTCGAAATCCCAACGCCGGGGGCTCCGGCGCCGGTTCGGGCGGTCAGGATAACCGCCAATTTATTTTGATGCTGCTGGTGATGGTCGGTGTGATGTTTGGGCTGCAATTCTGGCGCACCAAACACAATCCCCAAACCGAGTCGCCCAAAGCAACGGCTGGCATTACCGCTCCGGCGAACACCAATCCCGGTGTGGACAACACGGCCGCTCTCCCCTCGGCGGCCTCACAGCCCGGGGCTGCGGGAGACGCGGCGAGTGTGGCGGCCGCCGCCGAAAGCTCCACGGTCGTGGAGAACGAGCTCTACCGCATCACCTTCTCCAATCGCGGGGGGCAGGTCAGTTCGTGGATATTGAAACGTTACAAGGATGACGCCGGTCACCCGCTGGATCTTGTACACGAAGGGGCTTCTCGTCTTTACGGCTACCCCTTTTCGCTCTATACCTACAACCCCGGACTCACACGCAAGCTGAGCGAGGCGCTCTACCTGCCTTCGGCGACCGGCACCCTGCAATCGCCGGCGAGCCTGAGCTTCAACTACAGCGCCAACGGGGTAAAGGTGATCAAGACCTTTGCTTTCGGCTCCGACTATGTCGTCCATGCCGACACGCAGGTCTTTGTGAACGGGGCGCCGGTGGCGGCCACCTTGGCCTGGCCCGCTGGCTTCGGCGATATGGAAAATGCCCAGGCCTATGCCGACTCGACCATCGACACCATGAGCGACGGCAAGGAGCACCATGATGCCTTTAAGAAAGTGGTCGGTGGCGCCACGGTGCAGGGCCCGTTCGATTGGGCCGGCGCAGCCGACAAGTATTTCGGCGCGGTGTTTCTGCCCGACCGTCCCAACGATGCAACCCTGGTCACACTGCACAATGAGATCGATGTAAGCAAGGTGGCGCGCCGCGTGGGCCAGGGTGCCCCGGCCAAGGGCACGGCACTGGTGCCCGTACTGGGCGCGGCTATCGGGGACCGCACGAACCATGTGCAGACCCGCCTTTTCGTCGGCCCCAAAGCCGTACCGGTGCTGAAATCGGTCAGTTCGGTCACAGGCCACTCGCTTGAAGCCATGCTGGACTTCGGCTTCTGGGGGCCCATCGCAAAATTCCTCTTTCTGGGCCTGCAGTTCATGCACGCGCATGTGGTCTCCAGTTGGGGATGGGCGATCGTGCTGTTTACCGTCCTGATCAACCTGGTGCTTTTGCCCCTGCGCATCACCTCCATGCGTTCGGCGCTCAAAATGCAACGTATACAACCGCAAATTGACGCCATCAAGGCCAAGCATGGCAACCCCGGCCCGACAGACACGAAGACTGCGGCCATGAACCAGGAAATCATGGCGTACCAGAAGGAAAACGGCGTCAACGTTTTCGGTGGCTGCATCCCCACGCTGGTCCAGTTTCCGCTGCTGTTCGCCTTTTTCGCCATGATGACCAAGGTGGTCGAACTGCGGCACGCGCATTTTCTGTGGCTGCCCGACCTGGCTGCCGCAGATCCCTACCACATTCTCCCGATCGTGATGGTGCTGACCTCGTTTGCGGTGCAGTTCTACATGCCGCAGCCGGGCGTGGATCCACAGCAGCAGCGGATGATGGCCTTTATGATGCCTGCCATTTCCGGGTATTGGACATGGAGCTACGCTTCCGGTCTGGCGCTCTATTGGAACGTCGGCAACATCATCATGATGATCCAGCAGCTGGTGATGAACCGTACCTCGCTGGGCCGCGAAATGCGCCAGCTACAACTGAATCGGGCCAAAAAGAAGACCCTGACAACCGGGGCGAGGGGAAAGACCATCCAGGCGCGACGGTGACTGTTTGCGCGGCGAAACGGGACGGTCTTAAGTTTCGTATAGTAGAAAACGTGGCTTGTCTGCTCGGGTACCCCTTGCACCGGAAGAAGGACAACCACACGGAGTTGCACCGCATGGAAGACCTCGCGCCCGCAGCGGAAGTGTTGGCCACACTGATGCGGCTCCTCACCACGGTAGGAGGCCTTCGGCTCCGATTCCGTATCACGGCCGGTGCCGGGGCGGCGGACCCGGACGGCCTGGAGCGGCGCGATCTCTATGTCGAGTGCAAAGGGCCCGATGCCGGTCTGCTGCTGGAGCGTGACGGCGACCTGCTGCGCGCGCTGGAGCACATCGCCGCCAAGATGCTGCGGCTGGAGCCGGAAGAGCATGATCGCGTCAGCTTCGACACGGACGGTTACAAGGCCAAACGCACCGCCGGCCTGCGATCCACCGCGCAGGCAGCCGTTGCGACCGTAACCGAGACAGGGCAGCCTTTTCAGTTCCCGCCGATGAACTCGCGTGAGCGCCGCATGCTGCATTTGCTGCTGCGCGATTCCGGTCTGCAAACCGCAAGCTCCGGCGAAGGGCAGGGACGCTTTGTTGCGCTCTATCCCGCTGGCTACCGTGTTCCCATGGAGAGACGGCGTGCCACGGAGCGGGGCGGAGGGCGCGCAGAGCGACCGAACAATCTGGCAAACCGGCCACACGAAGTCTAGCCTCCACTTGGCTTCCGCTCGGAGGCAAAGCAACGAATTCCCTAAATGCTGCCTTCAAAACCGCAGCGTGCTCTGCGCCTGCTGAGCCCTGTGGCCCTGTGTGCCCAATGACCTATTCCATGCCGGGCGGGAACAAAAGCCAAGGGGGCGGAGGTCCGCCCACGCTCGGACTGCCCTGTTTTCCTCAACATCGGCGTTCTCTGACGCGCCCGGCGCTCCCGAAATCCAACCGCGGGGACAGTAGCTCCAAGAGCCGTTGTGTACCCGTTTCCCTCTGTCCGAAGCCGGCCCTGTGGGGAAAGCGATCGTTGGAAACCCACGCCAATCCGGGTTTGTGGACCGTTTCACTACCTAGCGCCGCTCCTTTGCGCGCACGGCGTTGCACCCCGCTGCGGAAAACCGGGAGAACGTGGAGCCGAACTCTTCCCCTTGCACCGGATGTTCTCGATTTCCCGTTTCGGAAACTCCGTTTTGGATTTCGTGTACGTCGGTATCCGCCTGAGCAGACGAGAGATAGGCCCCTTTTCCACCCTTGCACAGACAACGGCTGTGATTACGGGAAAGAACTATCCACAAAACTTGGTTTTTAGAAGCCCCCTTCGCATTCCATCCCGTTGCAGGCCCGGGAACCGGCTCGACACGTTCGGCACACAAATGCCGTCTAATCCACATGACAGAAAGGCAGCGCGAAAGGGTCCGCGTCGCCTAGAATCAAGGCCAACCGCAGGAGACGAACCGAAAGTGTCAACCGCTACGCTTACGCCAGAAATTGCCGCGCCGACCGGCAACCTTGAAATCACCGTTACGCGCGCTGAACTGCTGCGTGAGCTTACCGCGGCGCAGTCCGTGGTGGAGCGCAAGACAACCATCCCGATCCTTTCAAATTTCCTGTTCGAGGCGGCGATGGGGGAAGACGGGGGTGGCCGGCTCACCATCACCGCGACCGATCTCGACCAGTCCTTACGGACAAGCTGCGCCGCGAAGGTGAAAAAGCCGGGCGCCTGCACCATCCCCGCCCGCAAGCTCTACGACTACATTCGCCTGCTGCCCGAAGGCGACATCAGCATCAAGCTGATGGATAACCACTGGGTGGGGATCCGTGCGGGACGTTCCAATACCAAAATGGTGGGCATGGCGCGTGCGAATTTCCCGCAGGTCCCCGAGTTTCCGCAAGGAGGGGGCTACAGGATCGCCGCGGCGGCGCTGCGCAACATGATCGCCAAGGTAATCTTTGCCATCTCCAACGAGGAGTCACGCTACACACTGAACGGCGCGCTCCTTGTGCTCAAGGCGGACTCCATGGCCATGGTGGCCACGGATGGCCACCGCCTGGCGCACATCGAGAAGATCGGTGAGAGCCTGGAAGGCATCTCCGGCGAGAAGAAGACGCTGATTCCGCGTAAGGCGCTTGCCGAACTGAATGGCCTGCTGGCCAACACGGAAGCCGAGCAAATCGAGTTCGCCGACGACGACCAGACGCTCTTTTTCAAGATCGGCGGCCGTGTGCTGACCAGCCGCAAACTCACCGGCCAGTTCCCCAACTATGAGGCCGTGCTGCCGCGTGACAACAACAAGTTTGTCATCGTCCGCTCGGAGGACCTGATGAGTTCCATCCAGCGCGTCGCCCAGTTCGCGGACGAGCGCTCCGGCGCGATCCGCATCCGCATGGAGCAGAACGAGTTAAAGCTTTCCGCGCAGTCCACCGATGCGGGCGAATCCGAAGATGTCATCGAGACGCCGTACAACTACGATCCGTTGGTGGTTGGCTTCAATTCCAGCTACCTGGTCGACTTCTTAAAGGCGATCGGCAACGCCGGCGAAGTGCGACTGGAGTTCAAAGACGCGCAATCCGCCGGCCAAATGCGCCCCGAGGACGGCAACGAGGATGTGCGCTACCGCTACATCCTGATGCCCATGCGGATCTGACGCGGACCACGCGGACAGTTATAGCAGAACCGGACACCTCTCCCATCGTTAGGAATGGGCCAGCCCTGCTCGTATAGTGTAGTTCGAGCGAAACAAGTACACAATATGTTTCTTGCGTATTTTGATGATTCGGGTGACGAGAAAGTCAGATGCTACTCTGCGCTGCTCGTTCACGAATCCGTCTGGCGGACCAGTCGCGCCATAATGCTGGATTTTCGGCGCTCTTTAAGCAGACCGATGGGATCTACATCACTAAGGAGCTCCACGCAACGGAGTTCGTTGCTGGACGAGGTAACATTGGACCGGATATTGTATCGAAATCGAGGCGATGCGAAATATTTCGTCAGGCTCTTGGGATCTGCGCTGGTTTGCCTAAGATCCGTATGTTGAACGCGATAGGACCGCGGTCAAGCGAGCGTCAACTATTTGAGCGACTCGTGACCCGCCTGAATCGTACGATGGCCGAGTGGCGCAGCCATGCAGTAATAATCCACGATGAAGGTAAAGATTACTCCCATGTGGTTCGTCGCATGGGTATCTACAACCCGGTTCCAAGTCGCTATGGAAAGTGGCCTGGCGGGCTTACATACAAAAATATGCCAGTAGAGCGTCTGGTAGAGGACATTGTCTATCGTGACTCACGAAATTCTCCATTTATCCAAATGGCCGATTTCTGTGCCTATGCCCTGTTTAGAAGTGAGTACCCATTAGCTTCGAAAACGAAGTACGGTTTAGACAAAGCTTTCGAAGTTCTGGCGCCAATTTGTGTTGCCGCAGCCTCAGAGAGCGATCCTCGTGGGCTGGGAATCATACGAGTGCCGCACAGGAACAGCTAAGCTAATACGCATATGTTTGACCTATCCAACATATTCTGCGGTGTAGGTTTTGTAGATCACTGCGCGCAGCTCCTGTGTCAGCCGTTCGGCGTCCCGTGTGGTGAGGCCGACGGTTGAAATGGGTTCGCCGACAATCAACTTCAGTGGACGGGGGCGCAGGGCGTAGACATGCATTGGCAGCAGCTCATAGGTGCCGATCAGCGTTAGCGGCACCAGCGGAACTTGCGCTTTCAGCGCCATCCAGGCCGCACCGGCAACCATGGATTTGAGCTGGCCCGTTTCGGCGCGGCCCCCTTCGGGGAAAATCATCAACGGCATGCCGCTTTCGAGCGCCTTCACCCCGCGCCCCAAACTGGCCACCCCTGCGCGGGCCGAGCTGCTGTCGATCGAAACCTGCCCCGAGCGCCGGAGATACCACCCGATAAACGGCAGCTTCCAAAGCGGGGCCTTGGCGAGGATGCGGAACTGAAACGGCAGCTTCGCGAACAGAACCGGCGTATCGTAATAGCTTAGGTGATTGCTGGCAAAGACCGCCGTGCCCAGCCCACGGAGGCGTTCGGGATGCACCACCGTTACCGGCGAAAGCGCCAGCCGCAGTAGGACACGGGCCCAAAGCCGAGCGACGGCATGCTGCTGATGGCCGTCCGTGTCCCAAAGCCCGCAAACCAGGGAGATGCAGCCAAAAAACGCTGTTGCCAGGGTGATCAGCGGCAGCAGCAAAAGATACGTCAGCCAGCGCAGCGCGGACGGCACCGGTGAATTGGGCGGGTTGGGCTGTGAAGCTATTTGGGGTCCGGGCTCGGGAAGGGGATTTCCAGGGACCGAGGGCATGGGCGGCATGTTATGCGGTACCCGCGGCGGCTGGAGGTTCCGCCCCGGTGCGCTCTGCCAGGGCCAGGACGCGCAATTCGCCGATGAGATACACGGAGCCGGTGGCCACAATCACGCCCTCGGCGGGAGTCAGCGCCTGGGCCTGCCCCAGCGCGGCGTGGACGTGTGGAGCGGAGTGAGCGGGGATGTCGAGCGCGTGCGCTACGGCAAGTAGCTGCCCCGCCGTGGCCGCACGCGGATTGGCGATCGGTGCAAACACGATGTGATCGCGCCGTCGTGCCGGGTCGCCGGAGGTGGCATCGAAGAGCGGCAGCAGGATGCGCGCCATCTCGTCGATTCGCTTGTCGGCAAGACAGCTGAAAATCAGCGTGCGCGGGCGGTCTTCCGGCAGCTGCGCCAGCGCGGCCCGCAGCGTCCAGGCCCCGGCCGGGTTATGCGCAACGTCCAGCAGCAACGGAGCGTGCGGTCGGGGAGCGTTCGGTTGCGCCGGCAGCCACTCCAGCCGCCCCGGCCACACGGTGGACCGCACCCCCGCCGCGATCGCCTCGTTCGGAATCGACATACCATGGTTGGCGCGCAACTCCAGTGCAGTCGCCACGGCCAGCGCCAGATTGCGCTGCTGATGGCGACCGGCTAACGGGGAATCGAGTTGAAGAATTTCGCTATCGATGGGAATGGCATACGCGTTGCGACCCAGCGGCGATGGCTCCCGAAGCGGGGCGATCGGTTCAGCATGGCCCGAGTCCGAACGGTGAGCCACAGGCACGGGGCCTTCCAACTCGTTCAGATTGAACGGCATTGGAGCTGGTAGCGGGCTGTTCCAAGGTTTGTGTACCGGTTGAGCGGTCAGCTCTGGCACGCCGGTGAACCCGTGCGGGGGTAGACAACGCGAGGCGTCCACGCCGCGAACGTGCAGCGCCAACGCACGTTCCCCGATCGCAGCGTTAGCTTCCGGGTGCTGGGAGAGGGTGACCAGGACACCGTTTTCGCGCAGGATGCCGGCCTTTTCCGTGGCGATCTCCGCCATGGTGTTCCCGAGGAATTCCGTGTGATCGATGCCGATGTCGGTGATCACCGAAACGATCGGCTCGACAACATTGGTGGCATCCAACCGCCCACCCAGACCGACCTCCAGGACGGCCAGATCGACGCCCCGCTCGGCAAAGAAAAGCAGACCTACCGCCGTGAGCAGCTCAAAAAAACTGGGGGTGTGCGGAAGCAGGCAGCGGTCGACCAGGTCACACGCCTTTTCGTAGACCTGCCCAAAAAGCCGGCCGAAATCCTTGTCGGCTATTTCGGGCAGCGTTCCGCCGTCGAAGGCCCGCATGCGTTCGTTGACCCGCATCAAGTGCGGCGACGTGTACAGGCCCGTGCGCACACCTGCCGCAGCGAGGATCGAAGCCAAAGTGGCCGCAGTGGAACCTTTGCCGTTGGTGCCGGCAATCAGGACGGAGCGAAAACGCATCTGCGGATTGCCGAGCGCGTGCAACAGGGTGCGGATATGGTCCAGCGAGAATTTGCGCGGAGGTGCGACGCCCGCCAGCGCGGCGCCGGTGCGCAGTTCGGGGCCGAGAGCGGCCAGGGTTTCTAAAGCTTCTTCGTATTGCATGAATGTGCCGATGCACCTGGCTCCACTGCGGCTTCCGGTCTCATTCGGAAGCAGGGGCCACCTCGATTCTCGCATCGCGGAGCCCAAGCCGTTTGTAGACCGGTTTGCAGGCTCGGTTTCGACGGCGCAATTATGCATTTCCCAAGCTTTCAAAAAAAGGGTTCATCTCGACCGGAGGCGAACGATACAACTGTTTGCTGCGGTACCTGAGCCTTCTCCTTGTGTCATCCCGTAGCGCGGCGAATAGGCTCTAGGCTCCGGGCTTCTGGGCTCTGGGCTTCTAGGCTTCTGGGCTTTTAGGCTGTGGGGCTTCGGGGCGATCGGCTTCAGCGCTTTGGAATCGCTTGCGCGTGGCAAAGCCGGTCGCCGCTTCCCCGCGCCGCCAGGCCATCCATGCGCCCGTCGAAGTAAAGCGCATTGATCTGCGCACAGCCGAGGTCATCGATCACCGCCAGGCCGTAACGCAGAAGTGTTTCCTGCAATGCGTTCGGGGTGAAAAACAGCTGGAACGGCTCACCTGCCTGCGCAACGCGGGCACTCAGCGAATCATGCATTTGCTGCTCGACCGTGGGCAGCGCCTCCCGCGGTTGCCGGTAGTCGAAAACAAAACTGGAGCCGTCCGGCAAACCCGCCAAAAATCGGCAGGTGTCTGCAAAGGCTTCTGGGGTCAGATACGGCACAACGCCCAAGGCGGCGGTGAGGGTGGGAAGGGCGGGATCGAACCCGGCCTGCAGGAGCCTCGCTGGCAGAGACTCCCTTTCGAAGTCGACCGGAACCAGGCTTGCGTTGCGCGGCAGACGATGTCGGCTTGCCTGTAGCCGCTCGCGCTTCCATGCCTGCGTCGCTGCGTGATCGACCTCGAACACACGGAGATCTGGAGATGGGTTGCGCAGCGCGAAGGTATCCAATCCCGCGCCAAGGACGAGGTACTGCTCCACGCCGCGGGACAGCATGCCCGGAGCGAGAAGGTCCTCGGCAAAGCGAGCGCGTGCCACCACCCATGCTCTTAGGGCTGCGGAAAACGGCCGCCGGAGGGCCGTAGGGGTGCATCGAAGTTCGTCCCGCGCCTCCGGTCCAAGGATGGAGACGGCAAAGGGATCTTCGAAAATCAATGGCCGGTCGTCGACGAGCTGGTGCGCGGCGCGGCGCAGGGCAACGCGCATAGCGGTTCGGGAAGGTTGCGCAACGGTCATCAAGGATCCAAAACGGAGGCGAGGCTCCGCTACCCGGGCTTGTTGGCTGTCATCCAGCCCAGGGCCTGTGCCAGGTAGGTTTTCAGGTCCTTACGCGGCACAATGGCGTCGAGAAAGCCATGCTCGAGCAGAAACTCGGAACGCTGGAAACCTTCCGGCAGCTTTTGGCGCGTGGTTTGCTCGATCACACGCGGTCCGGCGAAGCCGATCAGCGCGCCGGGCTCCGCGATGTTTAAATCGCCCAGCATCGCAAAGCTGGCCGTGATGCCGCCCGTCGTCGGGTCGGTCATCAGGCTGATGTACGGTACCTTCGCCTCATCCAGCTTCGCGAGCACGGCCGAGACTTTGGCCAGCTGCATCAGGCTGACAATGCCTTCCTGCATGCGCGCGCCGCCCGAAGCGGAGACGATGATCAGGGGAATTTTCGCCGCCAGCGCACGGTCGGCGGCGCGTGCGATGGTTTCGCCCACGACCGCCCCCATGGAGCCGCCGCTAAACTCAAACGCCATCACACTGAGCACCACGTCCGCCCAGCCGATCTTGCCGAGGGCGTTCAGGACGGCGTCGTCGAGACCCGTCTTGCGCTGCGTTTCAGACAGCCGCGTCTTGTACGGCTTCAGATCGCAAAAATCCAGCGGATCGGTGGAGCGCATGCCCGTATCCACGATACTGTAGCCCGGCTCCAGCAGCAGATCGATCCGTTCGCGTGCCGAGATGCGAAAATGTTTGCCGCAGTATGGGCATACCTGCAGATTGGCGTCGAGATCGGCCTTGAAAATGAGTTTGCGGCAGGCATCGCACTTGACCCAGAGCCCTTCGGTTCTGACCTCATGGTCAGGGGTGGGCTGAATCTCGTGATCGTTGCGAACAAACCAACTCATGCGACGCGTGTCTCCGCCCGAGGAAACGTCCCGGGCCTTCACCATTGTAGCGAAGGTGCAGCATACGCCTTGCCGCCCAGCTGTTTACCGGTGCCGCGGGCGCTTGCGGCTGGGCGCTAGCTGTAAACGCCGAGCAGGGTGGGCATGGAGGGCGCCGTCGTTTCGCCATAGGGCTGTACCGCGAACCCATCGGCGAGGTGGAAGGCGGGTGGGTGCGCGTCGGAAAGCAAGCAATCGGTGTGGTGCAGGCGCAAACCCTCCATCAGGCGTTCGCGCTGATCTTCGCGATGAAAAGCGTTCAGGCGCGTCCAGTACACCAGAAAACCCTGTTGGCAGACCGGGCAACGTACGTCACTGTAAGCGGTTGAAATTTTACAAAGCATCTGCATGGGGAATCCACCTTGCCCCGCTTCGATAGACGGCTATCGGGGTATCTCGAACTTAGGCCGAAGGCGCGCCCCACACGATGCATCCTTCCGCCTCCGACCTCACACCTTGGCTGTATTTTTCCCATTCTGACTCTGAAAAGCCGCGCCGGACCGAACGGAGGCAGTGTCTTCGCTCCCTTTTCGTCACTCCGCGGACATTTGCCTAATGGCTTTTTCTTTGTGATTCTCATAGGGACCTGGGTTTTGGCCGTGAATCGAGCGATTTCGCCACTTGGGCTACAACTCGGTCAGGCGCAAGCTGCACATGCGACCCCGTTTGACCCCCACTCAGACCCCATCCGCTGCCGGGAGGCGGCGTCTTGGGCAACGGGTGTGCCGGAACGGGAAAAGGTGGCGCAAAAGCCGTATACCGCACCGGTCCACGTGGCGTTGCCTTTATGGTGTTCTCTTAACAGGCGTTTCTTTGGACGAGCTCTCTCCTTGAACGCAACAACCGCAGCGTCTACTGTTAGAACAGTGAACGAGCAGATAAAAATTCAGCTTCCTGACGGCTCCATCCGCGAGGTTGCCGGCGGTTCCACACCGCTGGACATCGCCAACAGCATTTCGCCGCGACTGGCCGCGGTCGTGGTTGTCGCGCGTATCAAGCCGCTGACCGCGCCAGCCCAGGCCGAGCCAGCCGAGGACGAAGCAAAACTCGCCCAGACCGAGGAGGCCATGTATGCCGGGTCGGATCTCGCCGGCGAGCGACTCGTCGATCTGCGCGCACCCTTGACCGAGGACGTTGCTTTGGAGTTGTTGAAGGAGTCCGATCCGGCTACCCTGCGCGTCCTGCGGCACTCGGCGGCCCATGTGATGGCCACGGCGATCGCAGAACTCTTTCCGGAAACGAAATTCGGTCACGGACCGGCAACCGAAAACGGATTTTTTTATGACGTGTACCGCGAGATTCCCTTTACGGAACTGGACCTTGCAGCGATTGAAGCGCGCATGGCCGAGGTCGTGAAGCGCGATGAGCCCTTCCTGCACGTCGTTGAACCGCGCGAACAGGGGTTGGCCGCGTATCGGGATGCCGGCGAGTTCATGAAAGTGCACTTCATCGAGCGCTTCACCGCGCCCGGCGACGAAATTTCGCTGTACAGAAACGGGAACTTCACCGACTTTTGCCGCGGTCCGCACGTGCCCTCCACGGGCCGCATCAAGGCGTTCAAGGTGATGTCCATCGCCGGGGCTTATTGGCTGGGCAAGGAAGACAACCAGCAGCTGCAGCGCATCTACGGGACCGCCTTTTTCAACGGCAAAGATCTTGAAGCGCACTTCAAGCACCTGGAAGAGATCAAGGCGCGCGACCATCGCGTTCTGGGCAAGCAACTCGATCTGTTCAGCATCCAGGAGGTTGCCGGCGCGGGTCTGATCTTCTGGCATCCCAAGGGCGGCCTGATTCGCAAAACAATGGAAGACTGGATGCGGGATGAGTGCGTCCGGCGTGGCTACTCGCTGGTGTACACGCCGCACATCATGCGCCGCGAACTTTGGAAAATCTCCGGCCACGAGGGTTTTTACAGCGAAAACATGTACCCGCCGATGGAACTGGACGACGCCGAATACCGGCTGAAGCCGATGAATTGCCCCGGCCACATCCTGATTTACAAGTCCACGCCCAAAAGCTACCGCGATCTGCCCCAGCGCTATGCCGAGTTGGGCAATGTGTATCGTTATGAGCGCTCCGGCACCATGCACGGGCTGCTGCGCGTGCGCGGCTTCACCCAGGACGATGCCCACATTTTCTGCACCCCGAAGCAAATCACCGGCGAAATCGAGGCCTGTCTGGACTTCGCCGAGGCGGTGCTGAAAACGTTCGGGTTCAACGAATATCGTGTCGAGCTTTCGACACGCGATCCGCACAAAGCCGGCGATTTTGTGGGTACGGATGAGGATTGGGCGCATGCGGAAGGTGCGCTGCGCGATGTGCTGACCCGCCGCGGTTTGAGCTTTCAAAGCTTTCCGGGGGAGGCCGCCTTTTACGGTCCCAAAATCGACATCAAGCTCGTCGATGTGCTCGGCCGATTGTGGCAGCTCAGCACCGTGCAGTTCGACTTCAATCTGCCGCAGCGCTTTGATCTGGAGTACGTGGGCGAGGATGGCGAGCGGCATCAGCCCGTCATGGTGCATCGTGCCTTGTTCGGCTCCGTCGAACGCTTTTTTGGCGTGCTGATCGAGCACTATGCCGGGGCGTTCCCCCTGTGGCTGGCGCCGGTACAGGTCGGCCTGGTGCCGATTTCAAATGAGAAACACCTGACGTATGCGGAAACCGTGAAACAACGTTTGGCCGCGGCCGGGCTGCGTGTTGAACTGGACGACTCCAACGGCAAGATGCAGGCCAAAATCCGCGATTTCGGCTTGGCGAAGGTTCCATTCATTCTTGTGGTGGGCGATAAGGAAATGCAAACGGATTCGGTGAGTGTGCGGGTGCGGGGCAAAGGGGATCAGGGCTCCAGCAGCGTGGCCGACTTTGTGGAACGGGCCAAAACATCGATCGCGGAACACGCGATGGAGCTTTAGTCTAGTTGGACCGCAGGTGCAGGTCCCTCCTGGATGTCTTCCTCTGGATGGCTCTTTGTGGATTGTCATCCGCAGCGTAGTGGAGGAATCTGCTGGTTCGGCAGAGTGCTGCGGCGCTTGAGGGGAAAGCCGATCCCTTCGCTGGGCTACGGGATGACAACTGCAGGTGGGGATGACAAACCCAGGAGGGGATGACACCCTAAACGTTCACCGTTACCTGCAGGAATGTCGCCGGAATCTCTGTACCGCCGCCCGACTTTATGTTCTGCGCCTCAGCCAGCGCGATCAATTGATCATTTAGCTGGTTCGCGTTTCCCGTCTTGTCGGCAGCCTCAAAGGCATTTAGGGTGGGGCCGTAGAAGTTACGGAAAACCTGGATCACTTCCGCTGGACTCTTGTCTGGCGCGCGCAACAGAAATGTGTCCTTGATCATCGAGATGTTGTGCTTTGCTACGCCCGCCTGCTCAAAACGCTCCACAACATGTGCCTCCAAGCCCCAGGTCATCGGGCTCACGAAGCCGTCCGGCGGAGGTGGTGTAAACGCCGAGCTGATCTTCAGTACCTGCGCCACGAAGGTTGGGTCGTTTGGGATCCAATTACCCATGACCACCCGTCCGCCCGGCTTGGTCACGCGCACCATCTCCTTGGCCACATCGAAGGGCTTGGGCGCAAACATCGCCCCGAACACGGACAGCGACAAATCGAAGGAACCATCCGCGACGCCTTCCAGGTGACAAGCATCGCCTTCCTGAAACGTTATGTTCCTCAGACCGAGCACCGCCGCACGTCGGTTTCCAGCCGCCACCAGGTTGCGCGCAATGTCGATGCCCGTCACAACCGCTCCCATTTGCGCGAGCGGAATGGCGGTCGTTCCATCTCCGCATCCCAGATCCAACACCATCATGCCCGGCGAAACACTCAGCGTGTTCACAAAAGATTCACCTGCTTCGCGCATCATCGCCGCGATGGCCGTGAAGTCGCCTTTCTCCCACAACGCCTTGTTTGGATTCATAACTCGCTAGTATAGCGGGATGATTACGAGCACAGGGAATTCACTTACACGGAAAGAAGGGAACGATCTCCAGCTTCAGCGGCGGTTCTGGGGGTATAAAGGCGCCATCGCCACCGAAGCAAAGCCGAAATGGAGAGACCCCGGCAATTTGTCGGGTACTGCACAAAATTGACAGGACTACGGACGAAATTACAAGCATCGCCATTTCGCGAATGAGGAAATTGTGTGCTGCGGTCGGGACGACCATTCTGATAGCCAGTACAAAAGGGGACGCTCCTGAGAGCGTCCCCTTTCACGGCTACGGCGTATTTACTTGACGTTGCCGTTGAGGCCCGCCGGGAAGAAGCCTCCCGGGGTTCCAGCCGGATTGGCGTACACAATGCGCAGCACCTGCGGCGCGGTACGGGAGAAGACCAGCGAACCGGCCGTTCCTGTACTGCTCGGGGCGTTGATGGAGCTCGTCGTGGTGGCGTCTACCAAGGAACTCGCCATCAGGTTCATGGTGGTTGTGTTGAGGGCAACCATCTGCATCCCCACGCCCAGATCGTCGCCGCTGGTGCGGGTCTGCGAGGTCAGGTTGGTTCCGTCGACGGAGGCGCGCAGCTTTGAGATAGCCGTAGTCACGGCCCGCAGCGTACCCGCCGGAACGGTGCCGCCCGCGGACTTCACGGTGTTCGGCATTTGATCCAAACCAAAAATGGTGGTGCGAATCAGACCCGCATGGTATGCCTCTACCGCTTGAATGCCGGCAGCGGCGTCCAGGTTCGCCGCCACCGTGAGGGCCGGGGCTGCGCCCGTGTACGCGGTCACGCCGACATCCTCGAAGATGTACGAGCCGAGCAGGAAACTCGCATCATCCGCGAACGGATCGAACGAGGTGAGGCCGGGAATATTTAGAAGTCCGGCAAGGGCGTTGAAGCTGTTGTACAGATCGAGCTGCGGCTGCGCTACCGCCGCCGCGCCCAAGGCCCCACGCAGGAAGTTCACGTGATTGCGCTCTTCCTTGGCGGTTTCCGTCGCGTAGCTCTTTACGAGATCGATGGCAAAAGGAACCTGGCAAGCCGTTGGGCCACCGGGCTTGGTGATCACCGTACCCTGGGTGCCTGTGCCGGTAAGCCCAAGCCCGACCTGGTCGATGGTTTGTCCGGTGACGGCAAGGGTGTAGAACTCCGCTTCCAGGTACTCGAGGTTCAACGCGAAATTCAGGTAGTCGGCGTCGGTGAGCGTGGTTTGAGCCTGCACGACGGAGGTCAGGGCAAGGCCTGCCAGCGCTGCGCCACCCAGGGTCAGCATCCGTCGGCGGCTGCTTGCGATGACTTCATCTAATTGCTGTGTTTCTAACGTAGCCATGATTTTCGTCCCTTACGTGGTGGTGACGCTGATGTTGCCGTTGAGGCCATTGGGGAAGAACACGCCGCTCTTTGTGCCAACCGCGACGTTGCCGTAAACGATGTGCAGCACCTGGTCCGTGGTGCGCTTGAAGGCAATCGAGTTGGTGGCGTCGGCTGCGACGATGCCGGTGGCGCTGAGCGTGGTTTCGTTGCCGCCGCCCAGGTTGGCGCGAACGGACTCTACGGCGTTGGCAATACTCACCAATGTCGTTCCGCTGGCACCTTGCGAGGCGGCGACGATCTGCGAACGGATCGAAGCGGCGTGATAGGCCTCGACCGCCATGATTTCCGCGGCGGCAGCCAGATACACTTTGCTGGTAAGCAGGGTCGCGGCACCGTGGTACGCCGTTACACCGACATCCTCAAAAATGAACGCGCCGATGAGGTAGTTGTTGTAATTGGCAAACGGGTTGAACGTAGCGCCGAGACCGGCTGCCATGGACAAGGTGTTGAAGCTGGCGGTGAGGTCGATGGCCGGGGCCGGCTGTGCGGAGGAGCCGAGAGCGGCGCGCAGGAAGCGCACGTGATCCAACTCGTTCTGCGCGATCTCGTTGATGTACATCGTTTGAATCGGCGTCAGGCCGGGAACCTGTGCGCCGCCCGTGGTCTTGCTGGTGGCGTTGCCGGTATCTGCAGCGGAAAGGCCTGTGCCCGTGGCGGCGCGCAAGTAGAACTCAGCTTCCAGGTACTCCAGATTCAGAGCGAAATTTAGATAATCCGCATCCGTGAAGGGTGTAACTGTAGGCACCACGGGGGTCGTTGCCGGCCCGCTGTTGCTGCATCCGGCGACGGCTGTTCCCGCCGCCAAGGCACCCGCGCCGGCGAGGAAGCCGCGACGGGAAAGCGCCTTGTCTACTAATTGCGTCAGATTTCGTTCCACTGCACATCTCCCTAAGGTCGAACTCAATCACTCGACCTTGTACAGAAGTAACGCGGATAGGGAACGAACGGATGGTCGGATGCCTGAGACTTAAGTGGTATACCCCTATCGAGTTTCTTGAGGAATACTAGGATGTACTTCGTACCGCCGTGCCCCGATCTGTTTGACCATCCACAGGCGCTTAGAACTTCTCGCCGACTTACAGGCAGATCTATCGCAATTGTTCTTGTGCAGGACCGCCCTATTTGCCTCACGCGGAGCCGTTCGCGGAGGCCTCGGGTGCGCCTGAGATCAGTACGGTACTGGGAAGCTGAGCCGCCTGCAGCAGACTTTCCACTGTTCGTCCAAGCGATATGCCTTGCCCACTAAAACGCTTTACGCTGCCCAGGAAAAGCATGTCATACGAATTTGCATTCAATTCCGCGAGTGTCGCCTCGGCGACATTTTCGGACAGAACGACTTTTTCGGTAAGTTGGATTTCCAGCCGCGCGAGCCGAGTTTTTGCCTCACCCGTGGTGGCATAACCCGCTTGCCGATGGTCCTCATGCTTGCGCCTGCTCCAGAACGTCGAGCCCTGGCGCGGGGAGACAACGGTGAGCAGAACGACCTCCGCGCCGCTGCCCTTGGCAAGGTAGCCCGCCACATCCGCAGCCGCCAGCGAGTGCGCCAATCCATTGACAGGGACAAGGATTCGTCGAATGGAGGGCGCTTCAGTGCCCGCAAAAACAGTTAGAAGGATGTCCGTGGTGCACTCGCGAACAAGGCGGTCCTGCGCGGGGCCGAAGCTGAGAGCGACATCGCCGGTGACCCCCGTGGTTCCCAGCATGAGAAGGTGCTGCCCCACGGCTGCCGCTTCCACGGCGGCGTAGCGGTCCTCGGCTGTTGAAGCGATACGCTCCAGACCGACGTGCTCATAATCCGAAGCATGCGAGAGGGTACTGGACGCCCGCACAATTTCATCCGGTGTGGCGGCACGGGTGAGCGACGTGTCCTGGTCGAAGGACAATTCCGTGAGATCGAACAGTTCGCCTTCCGCATGTTTTCCGGCCGCGATCGCTGAAGCCAGCATGGCCGAATGAGCCGGCAGGAATTCGGAAATCATGGGCAGCAGGACGCGCTCACAACCCGCGAAATACGCGAGCTTTCGGGCCTCTTCACGATTCAGACGCTTCAGTTCAACTTCGCCAGGACGGGTTTTCGCGGCCATCCACCGTATCGCTGGCGGCGAGATCACAACCGTGAGAATGGCTACGACTGCATAAGCCGTGTAGAGGTCAGATGACAGGAGGGAGAGCTCAGTACCTACAATGGCGATGACGACATCGGTTCCACCTTTTAAGTTCAGGCCGACGCCGACCGTTGCGGCCTCCCAGGGTGGTAGCTTGCCCGCAGACGCGCCCAGCGAGCCCAGGATCACCTTGGCCAATCCGGCCACAACGAGAAGAATCAGTATCCCCTCTATGGATTGCACGCCCCGTAACTTGAATAGGTTGACGCGCATCCCGGCGAGCCCGAAAAAAATAGGTGCAAACAAGGCGATGGCAAGGGCCTGGATACGTTCTTTGAGCGCAGGGGTGGCGCGCGGAGCCTTGCTGAGCAGAACACCGAAAACGAACGCGCCAAGTAAGGGGTGCAGGCCCATCAGCGTCGTTGCCGCCGCGGAGATGCAAAGCAGGATCAGAATCAGCGACAATTCGCTGTTGGGAACAGTGATTACGTCCGCAACGCGGCGCATCGCCCAAAAGGTAAAGCGGCGGCCCAAGGTGAACATGAACGCGAAAAAGAGGATGGCCAGGCCCGTAGCGCGAAGCCCGGCGGCGAACGGATTTGCGTTGTGCTGCACGGAAGACACGATGGAAATCAGAGGCCAAACCACGACTTCACTGGCAATTCCGGCCGCCAACATGACCTGGGCATAGTCGCGGCGGAGCGCTTCACGTTCGATCAGCAGCTTGGCGACAACGCTGACAGCAGTCACCGACAACACCAGGCCCAAAAAGAACGCACTGGTTGGGTCCTGGTGGAAGAACTTCACACCAATTTCCGTGCCGACGCCGATCGCCGCGCCCATTGCCCCGGCCGCGGCAAGCAGGCCGGGCACAGCTTTTTGCTTAAGAATGGCTAGATCTGCCTCCATGCCCGCGATCATCAACAGGAGGATGGCCCCGATCCAGGACAGTAACTGCAGTGCCATGGAAACGGAAGGATTCAAAAACAACGAACCGAAGGCGGACGGGAACAAAGCGCCCAGGATAGAGGGACCAATCAAGAATCCACCCAGAAGTTCACCCAGAACTTCGGGCTGCCCAAGCCGGCGGCTGACTTCAGCCATGCTGCGCGCGGCGAGCAGAACAACGGCGATCGCCAGAAAGGCGCCGAGCAGTTGATGCTCGGAAAATCCATGCATGAAAGGGTCCTCACCGGGTTGGATGCCTTCAGTCTAAAGTGACAAAGCCCACATTGACCGGTGCAACGATCTCGCCAAAGTTGTGTATGGGAGGACGCGTGAGCGTCGACACCAGCCCGTTACGAGGCATCCCAGTAAACATGCAAGCCAGCGCAACCAAATCAGGGAACGCGAGAAGAACAGGGCGGCCAAGACAGGGAACTGGAGATAAGCTTCCGGCATTGAAGAATCCCGCCGTGCAGGAAACCATCGTATCGCTCGAGCATGACCCTGCCATCGATCCGAAAGCCTTCGCCAAAGCCGCCGGTTTACGGTACACGAGCGACCACTCTCCCGGGATCCGGCGCGTAAAGCAGAACGACGCCTTCCACTATGTGGATCCACACGGTACGCCCGTTACGGATGACGACACGTTGAAACGCATAAAATCGCTGGTCATCCCACCTGCGTGGATCGACGTCTGGATCACGTCGCATCCCAATGGCCATTTGCAGGCGACCGGCCGCGATGCACGTGGACGCAAGCAGAGCCGCTATCACCCGCATTGGCGCGAGGTGCGCGATGCCAACAAATATGAACGCATGGCGCACTTCGCCCAGGCGCTGCCGAAAATTCGGCATCGGGTGGAGCACGATTTGAAGCTGCCGGGGTTGTCGCGCGAAAAAGTGCTCGCCACCGTCATCAGCGTTATGGAAGCCACGCACATTCGCGTGGGCAACGAGGAGTACGCCAAGCAAAATCACAGCTATGGTCTGACTACCATGCGTCATCGACACGTTGAGGTGCACGGGAACAAAATCACGTTCGACTTCAAAGGAAAGAGCGGCGTACATCACACGATCAATCTGGCCGACAAGCGCTTAGCGAAGATCATCAAGCGGTGTGAGGAAGTTCCTGGCTACGAGTTATTTCAATACCTCGACCATGATGGGCACCGGCACGCGATCGATTCGCACGATGTCAACGAATACCTTCGCGAGATCACCGGCGAGCATTTCACCGCGAAGGACTTTCGTACGTGGGCCGGCACCGTGCTGGCCAGTCAGCTGCTGAGCCAGTTCGAGCCATACACCACGGAAAAGCAGGCAAAAAAGAACGTTCTCCAGGCAATTACCGCGGTTGCCGCACAGCTGGGCAACACGCCTTCCGTTTGCCGCAAATGCTACGTCCACCCCGCGGTGCTGGAAGCCTACCTGAGCGGCCACATGACACGCGAGGCGAAGGAACAAATTGATGAAATCAAGCAAGAGATCGAAGACGTAAAAGAAAAACTGGATCACGAGATCGCCGTGCATGCTTCCGCCCTCCACAAAGAGGAAGCGGCGCTCGTCACGCTGCTCCAACAAAGGCTGCTTGTGGAGAGTGCCGCGTGAGCGAGCCCAGGGTCGAAGTCGTCCATGACACGGCTGTGGTGCATGCTCCGTTGGAACGTGTCTGGGCACTTTCAACGCGTGTTGAACTGGTGCAAAAAACGCTCGGGATGAAGATTGTGGGCGGCGTTCGGAGTGGGCGTGTGGGTCCGGGAAGCCGGGTTGCGTGGAAAGGCTGGAAGTTCGGCCTGCCGACGGAGCACCATACCCTGATCACGGGTTACGCGGCTCCGCGGCCCGCGCAAATCATTGCCGGTCACGGGCCGGAGTTGCACGCCGAAGCTCCGGGCCAACCTGTTGCCTGGTTCCAGGACACACAGGAGCAAGGCCGGTTCGCCAGCTTCCACCATGACCACTGGATGCGGCAGCTCACTTCTTCGAGCGGCCACATCGCGACGATTCTCGAAGACGAAGTGCATTTCGCCCTTCCGTTTGGGCCGCTCGGCGACCTGGCCGCGCATTTGATCATGGTTCCCTACGTTCGGCGACTGGTGAAACGAAGATTTACTGCCTTGAAAGCTCTTGCCGAAGGCAATGATTGGAAGCAATGGGTGTAAGCTGGCGCGAAGGCTGGGTCGATTGAACGATGGCGAAGAAAGACGATTCCGAATACCTGCATCTCGACGGACAAGAGGTACGGGTTTCCAACCCTGAAAAGCTGTATTTCTCCCGCCAGGTGCAGCTTCGAAAAATCGATCTGGTTCGCTACTATCTCGCGGTGGCGCCGGGCGCTCTGTTCGGCATTCGCGATCGCCCGATCGTACTCAAGCGCTTTGTGAATGGTGCTCACGAAGAGCCCTTCTACCAAAAACGGGCACCGACTGACCACCCGAGTTGGCTGCGGACCGTAATGCTCAGCTTTCCTTCCGGACGAACGGCCGAGGAAATCGTAGTGGATGGGGTTGCGGGCCTTGTCTGGATCGTTAATTTGGGCTGCATGGAACTGCATCCGCACCCGGTACGTTCCGGCGACCTGGACCATCCGGATGAACTGCGCGTCGATCTCGATCCCGGCCCCGGGGTACCCTGGGACGATGTTCGCCGTGCGGCTCTGGAAGTGCGAGAGGTCCTGGCGGAGCATGGTCTTGTCGGTTGGCCCAAAACCAGTGGTTCACGCGGAATGCACATCAACGTGCGAATCGAGCCGCATTGGGGATTCATCGAGGTCCGGCGTGCCGCTTTGGCGCTCTCGCGAGCTGTTGAACGGCGGGTGCCGCAACTCACCACGTCAAAGTGGTGGAAAGAGGAGCGTCATGGCGTGTTTCTGGACTATAACCAGAACGCCAAAGACCGCACGACCGCCTCTGCCTACTCCATACGCCCCCTGCCGGATGCTCGGGTGTCTGCTCCTCTCGCCTGGGATGAGGTAGCGGCTGCGGAACCGGAAAACTTTACCGTGCTCACCATGCCAGATCGCTTCGTCGCACTCGGCGATCCGCACGCTGCCATGAACGAACACGCCGGCTCCCTGGCTTCGTTGCTCGCACTGGCCGAGCGCGACGCCTCCGAAGGAATGGGGGATGCCCCCTGGCCACCCCACTTCCGCAAAGCGGAAGGAGAACCGGCCCGTGTACAATCGTCGCGTGCAAAATCTTCGGAGAAGAGTTTTGAAGCCCAACTTGAAGAGGGTTTCGGACCCAAACGCTTCCGTAAGCGCTCGGTCGCGTTGAGTTCCGAGGAAAATGCCACGCCGACGCCTTTCCAGAACGCCTCAGAACGGCCCGCCAACGCGGTCCCTCGCCGCGTGGCGAAGTTTCCGCTAATTACGGTAGCTCAATCGCCGGAGCAGAGCGCCGCGCAAGCGGGCCTGGAACGCTGGAAATCCGCGCACCCCGAGATCACGCCGTACCTGGCTGTTGAGGACATTCTTGTGGATCGGATGAGAGGCAGCGCCTATGTCTGGTATCGCATTCGGCTGAATCTGCGCCATGTGCCCGAAGAGCTTCGCCCGACTCAAGGCATACCTGATCCGGATGACAACCCCACACTCGGGCAAACACGGACAGCGAGCAAACGGACTCGGAAGTAGACGGCTCGACAAGCCGCGATTCGACTTAGCGCGCCGGTGCAAAGATCGCCTGCAACTCTTGGGGGGCAACGACTTCGAGTTGGGCGTAGGTACACGTACTTGGCGATTTATCCGGTCGCCAGCGGCGAAATTGGGCCAAGTGCCGGAAACGATTGCTCTGCATATGTTCATAGGCCACCTCTACAACCAATTCGGGGCGCAGCAGTTGCCACCTAAGATCTTTCCCTCCGCTCCATCGACTCTGGGCACCCGGCATCCGGCCAGGCGCACTCGCTGACGGTTCGCTCCAACTCGCCCACGGATGACGTTCCTGCGCGCCCTCGCGGTAGGGCGCAAGAAACTCGACCAGGTCTCGGCGCTTCGCCTGCGAGAAGCTGGCGCAGGTGCCCACATGCTGCAGCTTTCCCTCATCGTCGTACAGCCCGAGCAGCAACGAACCCACAAGTGTGCCCTCGCCCTCCTTATGCCAGCGGAATCCGGCCACTACGCAGTCGCAGTCGCGCTCATGCTTGATCTTCAGCATGGTGCGCTTGTCCGGTTCGTAAACGCTGTCGATCCTTTTTGCGATCACACCGTCGAGGCCGGCACCCTCAAAACGCGCAAACCAGTCTTGGGCGGTCGATCGGTCCCGACTTGCCGGCGTGAGGTGCAGCGGGGCCTTCGCGTCGGCTAGCAGCCGTTCCAACGCGACACGCCGTTCCGAAAAGGGTGCCTGCCGTAGGTCCATCTCGGGATGCTCTCCTTCACCGGCAGCAAGCAGGTCGAAAAACACTATGGCTGCCGGGGTCTGTTGTGCAAGAAGCCTGACCCGTGATGCGGCCGGGTGTATGCGCTGCGAAAGAGCATCGAAATCGAGCGTTCCATTGCTCGCGATCACGATCTCTCCATCCAGTACGCACCGTGGCGGCAATTGACACTTCAGGGCATCGATCAGTTCCGGAAAATACCGATTGAGCGACTTCAAGTCTCGGCTTTGCAACAGGATTTCGTCCCGATTACGGAACACGATAACGCGAAAGCCGTCCCACTTCGGTTCAAAGCTCCATTCGTCGGTGGAAGGTAGGGAGTCAACACGTTTTGCCAGCATTGGGGGAATGGGAGCGAGAACGGTAGCGAGCACAAATCATAGTAGCTTGCCGCAATCGGCCAAAGCGTCTCTGCACGCTGAAGTGGCTAGATCTTTACGGGTGGAGTCGACTGAAAGATTCCAGGTAGCAAAGCCTGCACCACGATCCCGGCACCAAATGAGATCAGGATGCCCTGAAACAACGGAGTCGCATTGAAATGCCAACCAAAAAAGAGCAGCGTAATCACCACCCCCAGGTAGTAGATTTCGCTCAGGCAAGCCTGCCCCCATCGGCCCGCGATTCCGGAGGCGGGCATTCGGGGCCGTGGCGCGGGCAGGAAACGAGGAACCCGCGCCATGTAATCATGGTAAGACTGTCCGCAGCAGTTTTCGGAAAACAGCTCCTCCGATAGTGCCAGACGCACCTGGAGTATCCAGGTCAACGTTATGGCGAAGAGAGCTCCGACCGGCGGCATCAGCAAAGCAATCCCGAATACGTGGAGCAAAGTACCCAGAGGCAGGGGGTTGCGGGTGTAGCGAAATGGGCCGGCTACCCGCGCGTCGCCGGGCATTCTGGTCGGGTCCCTAAAGCTCGCTCGGATGTATGCCGAACCCGAAACGCGAAACCATGCTCCGAGTACGGTGAAAAGCAGCGCTGCCATGAGAAGCACAACCGTGGCAGCCTGAAAACCCAGCCATCCGGCCCGCGCCAGGGCAGCACTGAGAGTAAGCCATGTGGATTTTGTGGAGACACCAAGCCACTGCTCCCAGAACGGCCAAAAGCCCAAAATGACGACCACAGTCTGCAGCGGAAAGCGGAGCCGGTATTCCAGGGCGGTAGCACGCATTTGTTGCTTTCTCGTTCGTCGCTAAGAACGTAACCAGGGGCGCTGTAATAAAATGGGCTAACCGCGCTTACGCAAAGCCTGCAGGATCGTATCGAAGTCGCTCACTCCACTATATTCAATGATCACCCGGCCGCGTCCTTGCTTGTCGTCGATGGTAACCTTCAGGCCAAGCGACTGGCGCAGCTGTTCCTGCGCGTGGCGAACGTTGGGATCGAGCGGCGGGACCTTGGCCTTGCTCTCTCCGCGGTGATCCGGATTGAGCAGACCTTGAACCAGAGTTTCTGTGGCGCGCACACTCAGGTTGAGCGCGAGCACCTTCTGTGCAGCAGCGCCCATGGCCTCCGGCGTTGGCAAAGCCAGCAACGCGCGTGCATGCCCGAAACTCAGCTCACCGGTCTCGACACGCTGTTGCACATCGTCCGGCAGGCGTAGCAACCGTAGAAAGTTAGATACAGAGGCACGATCTTTCCCTGTGCGTTGCGCCATCTGCTCCTGCGTTAGATGAAACTCTTTACTCAGCCGCTCGAAAGCCCTGGCCTGCTCCATGGGATTCAGATCCGCGCGTTGCAGGTTCTCGACTACCGTCATCTCCATCGTTTGCTGATCGGAGGCCTCGCGAATAACCGCAGGAATGGTCGTGTTCTTCGCCTGCTTGCTGGCCATAAGCCGCCGCTCGCCCGTAATCAACGTATAGCGGCCATTCTCTCCTCGCCGAACAACGATCGGTTGCACCACGCCGTTGGCTTCGATGGAGATCGTAAGTTCCGTCAGTTTCGCTTCGTCGAAGTTCGACCGCGTCTGAAAGGGGTTGCGGTCGATGAGCTCGAGGGGAATCTCTAACGGAACGCCCTGTCCAGAGGCGTCGCTGCCGGAACGTGTGGGTTCGGAGACGAGTCGGGGAGGAAGAAGAGAATCCAGCCCTTTGCCTAGGGCGCGGCGTTTCATGTCGGGGGTCAAAGGGGTGTACATCATCGTGCTCCTACTGTACCGATTTGCAGGTTTGGCAAAAATCCAACCAAAGCGTCAGCGCTTGCTGACAGCTTTGACCAACGCGTAGCCGTTATGCGATAAGATTTCTCTGGTGAGTTCGCGATAAGCCTCTGCGCCGCGGGAGCGTGGATCGTAGGTAACAACCGGCTCGCCGTGACTGGGCGCTTCTGCCAGCCGCACATTACGGGGTATTGTGGTGGTGTAGAGCTTCTCGGCGAAGAAATCGCGGAGGTTTGCCCGCACCTGCTGTGAAAGGTTCGTGCGCTCGTCGAACATTGTGAGTAGCACGCCCTCGAGGCCGAGCCCGGGATTGTAGCTGGCGGAAATGCGATCGAGTGTTGAAATCAGCTCCGAAATTCCTTCAAGGGCGAAGTATTCGGCCTGCATGGGAACAAGCAGGCGGTCGGCCGCCACTAGCGCGTTCAATGTGAGCAGATCGAGCGCGGGAGGGCAGTCCAAAACGATAAACCCGAAACTCTCCCGTATGGGTTGCAGCGCGGATCGCAGTCTTTGCTCACGGTTCGGCATTTCCACCAACTCCAGGTTCGCTCCAATCAGGTTGCGAGTTCCGGGGATGAGTGAAAGAAGCGGAATGCGAGTGGGCAAGATGGCGTCTGTAGCTGGGATGTCGCCGACAAGAACGTCATAGATGGAAATGCGGTCGTCAGCCTTGCTGAGGCCAAGTCCACTGCTTGCATTCGCCTGTGGGTCGCAGTCTACGAGCAAGGTTTTGACGCCTTCGAGAGCAAAGGCGGCAGCAACGTTGATTGCCGTGGTGGTTTTCCCCACCCCACCTTTTTGGTTGACAACCGCAACAACTTTGGCCCTGAGGTTGCTTGATTTCACTTGGCGGAGAGTATGAGTTGCGGGGAGCGGCATGGGTACCGGGCAAGCCTAACAGATCCCCGAACAAAGAGTACGAAGATGCGAAGTTCTACGTGCAACGTTGGAGCACTGACACTGTTCCACGTGGAACAATCGATCGCTAGATGCAGGCCCCAAGGTATTCACTTTCGAGCGATTCTGATGACACCCGAGTCTAGCCCTGGTACCGCAATCGTCTCACCCTCTTCGCAGTCAACACCGCCGAATTGAAGCAAATATCCCCCCGCAACTAGTCGCTTGTGTCCTTCCGCGAGGGCCTGGCTCGGTTTATCGACCGCGCGCATCGTAACTGCATGAAAACGTCGCGACGCAGGCAACTCCTGAGCCCTAGCCGGCCATATCTCCGCTGTGGCACCCGTCTCACGCGCGGCCTCTCGAAGGAATGCGCATTTTTTCCCTTGTGATTCGGCTAGGGTCACGGCCACATGCGGCAGGAAAAGCTGGATCGGCAAGCCCGGGAATCCGGCCCCTGAGCCGACATCCAGTACCGCCGCTCCATCTTCCAGCTTACAAGCGAGCACCCGGGCCGCAAACAGACTTTCCCCGAAGTGACGCTGGACTATCTGCTCAGGATTCCGAATAGCAGTCAGATTTGTACGCTCATTCCAGCGAAGGAGCAGATCAAGGTAGACGCCCAGCACCGGTATCAGCGCTTCGAGCGGTGCGTCCCTTGTTCCAGTGACCACGCGTGAGATTCCTGGGAGGGGTGCTTGAAGATAGGGAGAAAGTAACGACTCAAACACCGTGTCAGACAGCGTTGCCACGAGCAGACCCTCCGGTGCGCTCCAAAACATCAGCCGCGCTCAGGACTAACCAGGCGAAGAGGCCGCGTGAAGCGAGGCTAAGCTCCAGGTTCCGTTCAGGATGCCACTGCACACCGAGCATCGAAGCCGCGCCGATCCTTCCCTCCAGGGCTTCTATGGTGCCGTCTTCTGGGCAGCGTGCGACCACTTTAAGGTCGTCTCCCGGTCGTGAAACAGCTTGATGATGACTGCTGTTTACCGCTAGACGGCGAAAACGGCCATCGCCGGGCGCCTCAGTGTCGGTAAGCAGGCTACCCAGCAGGCTCGAAGTTGCAATCCCCGCGGTGTGTGCGACGGCAACACTCGAACCGGCAGCATGGTTGACCGGGATGGGTAAGAGATCCTGCACCAGTGAGCCGCCGTTCCAGGTATTTATGGATTGCAAGCCGAAACAAACGCCCAGGACCGGTTTGCCTGCGGTCTTCGCGTGCTCCAGGATGAAGCGGTCGCACTGTTCGCGGGCCGGATCGGCAGCAGCCGTTGCAGGGTGGCGATCCTCTCCGTACGTGAAGGGATCCACGTCGGCAGGGCTGCCTGGCAGAATGAACCCTGCGCAGGCTGCAAGCTCCTTATGCAAGGATTGCCGATCCAGGTCCAGCGCCAAGGGGCGAGGTGCACCACCACTGGAACGAACGGCCTCGGCGTACTGCGGTACACACTGGCGGTTGTAGGCGAGATCCTTCAACGTAGGGCAGCAAATTCCTATAATGGGCCGATCCGTCTCCATGTGTCTTCCTTCTCAGGCTATAGGCCAGGCAGCACTTCTAATGGTACGCTGCGCCTATGGAATTCAATCTGAAGCGCCCTTTCGCGACCTTGCTGCCGCTCCTCGTCGTCTGTGGCCCCTGTGTTCGCGCACAGCAACCCGACACGACCGTTCGCCTCCTACAGCGCCTGGCCGACGCGCCGGGGCCGCCTGGAGCGGAAGATCCAGTCCGCGCCATTATGGTTGAGGAGATGAAGCCCGTAGCCTCGGTGGCCGTGCGTTACGACGGCATGGGATCGGTGATCGCGCAACTCGGCACTAGTGGTCCACGCATCATGGTGGATGCGCACATGGACGAGCTGGGCGGCATGATCCGGCGTGTCGGCACGAATGGTCAGCTGACCATGCAGATGTTGGGCGGCTGGCTGGACCAGGCGCTGGTGGATCAGCGCTGGGTGATTCTGGGCAGCAAAGGACCCGTGATCGCGGTCACCGGCATACGGGACATTCACGTCATCACACCAGCGGAACGTACGGAGGTGATTCCGCGGAATTCAATTTTCCTCGATGTTGGTGCTAACAGTCCGGCGGAGGCGGCATCCCTCGGAATTGAACCGGGTGATCCCGTGGTGCCGGATTCGGCATTTGCGATAATGAACGGCACCCAAAATTACCTGGGCAAAGCTTGGGACGATCGCATCGGCTGCGCAGTGTTGATCCGTACCATGCAACGTTTGGCCAAGCTGCCTCACTCGAACCAGATCTTCTTCGTGGCTACCACCCAGGAGGAGATCGGGCTCCGCGGGGCTCGCACCGCTTCTAATCTGGTAAAGCCCGATCTAGGGCTAGCCATCGAGGGCGGCATTGCCAACGACCAGGGTGGGCGGCCCGAGGAGACACAAGCTCACTTGGGTGGCGGTCCCGGAATCTTTCTCTATGACTCCAGCGAGATCCCAAACCGAAAGCTCGTACGCTTCGTGCAGGAGACGGCAAAGAGCAATGGAATACCCTTGCAATTGGACCTGGTACAAGGCTATGGGGACGACTCGGCCGAGATGCAGGAGTCAGGCACGGGGGCACCCACGGTCAATCTGGTGGTTCCGGTTCGTTATACTCACGCCCACAACGGTATTGTGAATCGGGGGGACTTCGACAAGACCGTGGATTTGATGGTGGATCTGTTACAAAAACTGGATGGGCCGACAGTGGACCGGTTGCGGGATTTCTCTCCAGCTCCTTAGCAGCCCATAAACGCGAGAAGCCGTCCAACTCGGACAACCCTCGCATAGGGGCGCCCGTCGCCGCTCCCTGAGCACGAATGTTCAGGTCGTCCCCGGGCCGATGTCTTGCGGGGCCAGTTTGCCTGTACACCCCTCCCCCGTACTTTCCATCAAAGTCTTGCGAATACAAGCTTTACGCCTTGTCTTGGGGTGGGGGTGGGGTACCCTGACAGGCTCGCCGCGCACCAGAGTTGCGGGCGCGGTGGTGATGTATTCAGCCTATGCTTGCGAGAGGTGCGCGTGTGCAAAGTCGATGCGCTAATTGTTGCCTGCGCCGGCCTCACGAGAGCGTATCCCGGACTTCAGGCAAAGGTCGCGGCGATTCGTTCCGCGACCATCAGGACTGTGAGGTTGATGGGGGTGGACAGCGCCTGCGGCAGAATCGACGCATCGACAACGCGCAAGCCGTTTACCCCGCGTACACGGCCCACTCCGTCCACCACGGCCGCTGGATCGGTGTCGCCTCCCATGGGAGCGGTCGCCGTCCCGTGATAGAAGGTCATCAAACCCGCGTCGAGCGCCGCTTCCAGCTGTACGTCGGTCTGCACCTGCGGTCCCGGCAGCACCTCGCGATCGATCATACTGGCCATCGGCTCTTTCCCTGCAAGGTTTCGGGCCAATTTCATGAGTTCCAGCAGCCGACGACGATCGGAGGCGTCCGACAGCAGGTTGTAGTCGATGCGGGGCGTGACCTGCGGATCGCGATTTTTCAAGCGGACGGTGCCGATGGATCGAGGAAGGACGACGGCTGCCCAAATGCGAAGCACACGGATCCTCTCGCCCCGGTCGTCCAGGTCTGGTTGGACGGAGATGGAGAGCTCGAGATCGAGTTCGTCCTGCCGTGCCTCGGTCGACCGAGTCCAAAGAAGACCGCTGCCGCCTGGCGGTGTCGCTCCGGTGGATGGTTTGAGGAGGTAGCCCAACGAGTACATGGGTTGCTCCTGAAGCCGTTCTCCCACGGGCAGGTCGGCGACGAGGTCGATGCCGAGTTGGTGCAGGTGTCGCGCCGGACCGACCCCGGAACGCAAAAGGATGGCCGGGCTGCCATACACGCCGGCCGAAAGGACAATTTCGCCGGCCTGAATGACCTCGCCGTCCACGAGGTGGACCGTGGTCGCACGTCCGCCCTCGAAACCGATTCGATCTACCTGGGTATCGGTTCGAATGAACAGATTCGGGCGCGCCCGCACATCGGCTGACAGGTAGATGATGGCGGTGTTGAGGCGTTTGCCATCCACGACATTCTTCATCTCGGACCCGATACCGCCCTGCTGATCGCCGTTGAAGTCGTCCACGCGCGGATACCCGGCGGCCGCCGCTGTTTCGACAAAGGCACGAACGGCCGGGGTAAGCTCATCCATCGTCGACTGGTGAATTGGCCATGGACCCGATCGCCCATGCCAACGGTCCTCACCTGCCGTCGTATTTTCCAAGGCTTTGTACGCCTCGAGAACGATGGGCCAGGACCAGTTGCGCAAGCCATCCTGCTCCCAGCGGGCGAAATCGCTCGGCCGCGCGCGTCGCGCGATGCCCCCGTTGATGGTCGAACCGCCGCCGAGCACACGTCCGGCATAGGCCGCGATGCTGTGGGCCGTGGATCCCGGAACGCTTTGGTATCCCCAGGTGTGGGTCGGCTCGATACCGATACTCGCCGCGTTGGTTAGATCGTTCGGAAATTCGTCGGGCGCGTACCCGCGGCCGGCTTCCAGGAGAAGAACGGTTCGCGACCGATCTTCACTCAGTCGGTTTGCCATGACGCAGCCGGCAGACCCGCCGCCCACAATGATTACGTCATACCTGGATGGCCCGTTCGTCATCGCCGTCTCCGGTGGCTGAATTTTTAGTCGCAAAGGTGCACGTCGCCCGGCCTGTTCGAGCAATGGTTGCGCCGGGAAGCGAACCTCTGCGGCCCCAGTACAAAGATGCATTTGGACACGGCCCAACACCACCTACCGCGTGCAAAGGGTAGTTGCAATGAACGCAAGCACGGTTTTGCTTCGTAGTTCATCGTGCCGGGTATGGCAGACCCTGGACAGGGAACCGGGCAGTTCTCTATACATGTCTGTACGTCTTCATCGAGACCGATGTGTGTTCTGACGTTTCGGTGAACCATTCAAGATTTCGATGGTTCTTCACGCCTGTTTCCACGCGAAAGGAACGCCCATGCCGTCCCCAGCCACACGCCGCGATTTCGTTAAACTCGGAGCCGCTGGACTCGCCGTCCTGTCCCGGTCAGTTTCAGCGTTCGCTCAGTTTCCTGGACCTGTCACAGTGGAACAGACCTCGGGTTCGAAACGCTTCTCGAGAGAAAAGGACCTTCAGTGGAGGCCGGCTTCCGAGTCGGAAACAGCCGTCATCGCGGTCGATCCTGCAAGGACCTACCAGGAGATACTCGGCTTTGGCGCGGCAATGACGGATGCGGCTACGTTCATGATCAACCAGCTCAGCCCCGCGGCCCGCGAGAAGTTCCTGCACGAGCTTTTCGATCCCGCGGAGCTTGGCATGAACGTAATTCGCATCTGTGTTGGGTCGAGCGACTTTTCTACCGAGGTGTTCAGCTATGACGAGGGCGAACCCGACCCGGAGTTGAAGCGTTTTTCCATCGAGCGCGATCGCTCGTACCTCATTCCGCAATTGCTCAGAGCTCGTGCGATCCGTCCGGAGCTGTTTATCCTGGCTTCCCCGTGGAGCCCGCCCGGCTGGATGAAGAACGGCGGCAGCATGCTGGGCGGCAACAT
This sequence comes from uncultured Acidobacteriaceae bacterium, assembly GCA_964242195.1. GTDB lineage: Bacteria > Acidobacteriota > Terriglobia > Terriglobales > Acidobacteriaceae > Granulicella. Next base: position 6,027 of record CAXTBI010000007.1, on the reverse strand, counting down.
GAAGCCGAGCAATTTCGGCACCTATGCGAGCTATCTGGTGCGGTATCTGCAAGCTTACGAGGCGGCGGGCGTTCGCGTAAATGCAATCACATCGCAAAACGAGACGGATACGGAGCAGGCGGAACGCATGCCTGCATGCGCATGGGCACAGGAGCACGAGGTGATTTTTATCAGCAAACACCTCGGCCCGGCCCTGCGAGCGACCCGTCTCGAAACGAAAATCTGGCTTCTGGACCACAACTTCAACCTGTGGGGCCGTGTATTGAACACGCTTGAGGATCCCGACGTGTTCAAGTATGTCGACGGTGTGGCCTGGCACCCGTACGTGGGTTCCGTGACCGCGATGACGCGCATTCACGACGCGTTTCCGACGATCAACCAATATTGGACGGAAGGGCATTTTGCGATTGCGACGCGAGCCGCGGCGAACCGGACCGCCGCCACACCCGGGCCCATGACCCAGCCGAACACTGACCAAGCCCAAGCGGGAGTGATGGACCTAAGTTCCTTGCGCAACGAGATGCCCCCGGACGTCGCGATCGCCGAGGGGGGTACCGGGGGTGCGATGGCTTTGCGGAACTGGGCACGTTGCGTCATCGATTGGAATGTAGCGCTCGACGAGCATGGGAATCCGAACATTGGTCCCTTTGTGCATGCGAAGGGCACAACCACCATCGATTCGAAGACAAAGGAGATCACACGCAACCCGAACTACTGGGTGATCAAGCATTACAACCATGCCGCACGCCGAGGAGCGCGGGTCATCGACTCCACTGGCGAAATCGAGGGGGTAGCGCATGTCGGCTTCGTCAATCCTGATGGCCGAAAGTGCCTGGTTCTCAGCAACACCGGCCCCCAGCGCACGGTAAAGGTTCGAGCGTCGAGTGCCGTTTGCGAGATCACGCTACCTGCAAACTCGCTAACCAATCTCAATTGGACCTAGGATTGCCTTGCGCGCCGGTCAGCCTTCCGTAGCGGTACCGAGCGCCACGAGAAGTTGCACGGCAAAGGAAAGACCCCGTTTGCCTTCGGGCGAGGTAGCCTGGCGGGCAATCCGGAAGAGGCTGGGCGTTTGGCCGTCGGGTTGGGGGCCCTGCATTCCCTGGTCCATCGCTTTCGCGAGGCGATGGAGCATATCGGGGTCGAGCGCGGCGACGATGCGACCGAGTGCGATGAGGTTGCGAATCGCGTTGATCGATTCAGGGAGAACGACGGCCTCGGCCAGTTTGCCGGCAATGATGTCACGGCCGCCGATCAAGCCCTGGATGAGGTCGAGAATGCCCTGATCGTGCGCCGTTTGCAGGGTGTCCCAGGCAACCAGAAGAGCCTCGGCGTGTTCGCGAGGAGCGGCTTCCACCTTGCGCATGAGCTCCACGTGCGGGTCGATGGGCAGCGGGGTGAAGGTGATCGGGTTTGCCATGAAAGCCTTTCGGGCGTGGTTGGTGGTGGGGGGTATTTGGTACGTAACCATCCAGAACGCGTTTAGGACGGCTCGGTGGTTTTGATCTGTACGAGTTTGTCTTTGAGGCGGGTGCCGGGGAGCCAGTAGTCCTGGTATTGCCATTTCTTTTCGACCTGGACGCCGTCGGTGGGGGTGCGCGTGCCGAAGCGGAAATTTCTGCGCGGCAGGGGTGAGGGACCTTTTTCAGGCAGGATGGTCATTTTCACGGCGACTTCTTTGTAGGCCGGCGTGTGTGTGGCGCGATCGACGTGCATGCTGGTGAGTTTGTTGACCGCTTCTTCCGTGGAAATCATGGGCATATAGATCTGCTTGCCCTGCACCCGCGAGGTCACGAGGACGGAAAGCTTCACCTGCCCGTACTTGTTTTCCAGACGAACGAACTGGCCGGTTTCGATGCCTCGCTCCCGGGCGAGTTCGGGGGAGATTTCAAGGAAGATGTTGGGTGTGATGTCCTTGATGCCGGGCACGCGATAGCTCATGTTGCCCTGTTCGAAATGCTCGAGGAGGCGACCGTTGTTGACGTGGAGATCGTAGGTTTCGGTGAGCTCTTCACTGGGCGGAATGTACACGAGTGGATGGAACATGGCTTTGCCGTCCGGGAACGGGAATTCCCGGGTATAGAGGAGCGGCTCGTCGGTGCCATCGGCGTGCACGGGCCACTGGAGGCTTTTGTAGCCTTCGAGGCGCTCGTACGTGACGCCGGCGAAGGTGGGGGTGAGGCGGGCGACCTCGTCCATGACCTCGGACGGATGATTGTAGTTCCAGCCGCCGGCAGCGCCCATGGCCTGGGCAATGAGTTTGTAAATTTGCCAGTCGGGTTTGGAGTCGGCGAGCGGGTCGAAGGCCTTGTAGAAGCGTTGGAAGCGGCGTTCGGTATTGACAAAGGTGCCGTCTTTTTCGAGCGTGGGCGAGGCAGGGAGGATGAGGTCGGCGTATTTACAGGTTTCGGAGAAGAAGATGTCCTGCATCACGAGGAAGTCGAGCTTGCTGAGGGCTTCGGCGACGTCGAAGGCGTTGGCGTCGGAGGTGATGGTGTCTTCACCGGTGATGTAGAGGGAGCGAAGTGTGCCCTCATGGATGGCGGTGATCATTTCGCGGTTGTCGAGGCCCCTGGTGACGGGGAGGGTGACGCCCCAGGCGGTTTCAAATTTGGCGCGAATGTCCGCGTCGTCGACCTTTTGGTAGCCGGGGAAGACGTCCGGCATGGAGCCGAAGTCGCTGGCGCCTTGCACGTTGTTGTGGCCGCGCAAGGGGTAGCCGCCGGAGCCGGGCTTTCTGAAATTGCCGCTGGCAAGCAGCAGATTGCAGGCGGCGGTGGAGGTGTCGGAGCCGCCGCAATGTTGGGTGACACCCATCGCCCAAAGGATGCACACGCCGTTTTTGGCGGCGTAGATCTCATCGGCTACCTGCTTGAGCTGGTCGACCGAGAGGCCGGTGATCCGCTCGGCGTGCTCCAGGGTGTAGGGCTCGAGCGACTTGCGGAATTCCTCGAATTTATTGACCCACTGCTTGATGAATTTGGCGTCATGGCGATCCGTGTCGATGAGGTGTTTGGCGACGGCCAACAGCCAGACTTCGTCCGTGGACGGGTTGGGTCGAAGGAACAGGTCGGCACGCTCTGCCATTTCATGGCGGCGAAGGTCGGCGACGATGAGGCGCTGGCCGCGAAATTTGTGCGAGCGCTTGACCCGCGTGGCCAGCACGGGATGGCTTTCGGTAGTGTTGGAGCCGATGACGATGACGAGATCGGCGATTTCGATGTCGGAAATGGAACCGGAATCGCCGCCATAGCCCACCGTGCGGTTCAGGCCCTTGGAGGCCGGGGTCTGGCAGTAGCGGCTGCAGTTGTCGATATTGTTGGTGCCGATGACGGCACGGGCCAGCTTCTGCACCATGTAGCTTTCCTCATTGCTGCATTTTGAGGAAGCGATAAAGGCGAGGGCGTCGGGACCGTGTTGGGATTTGATCGCGGTGAAGCGTTCGCGTACGATTTCGATGGCTTCGTCCCACTCGATTTCGACGAAGGTGGCGGCACCGGCCGCGGTGGTGCTGCGCTTCAGCGGTTTGCGGAGGCGTTCATCGGAGTTGGTGTAATCCCAGCCGAACTTGCCTTTGACGCAGGTGGAGATGCCGTTGGCCGGGCCGTGCGCGGGCTCAACTTTGAGGATGTGGCGGTCGCGGGTCCAGATGTCGTACGAGCAGCCGACGCCGCAGTAGGTGCACACAGTTTTGGTGCGCTTGTCGCGCTGTTTGCGCATCTCGGCTTCCGTCTCAGAAAGCGCGAGGATGACGGGGTAGCCGGTCGAGGGTTCGATGCCCTTGACGGCTTCGATCATGTTGTCGAGCACCTTTGGAGGAAGGCCGGTGAGGTAGCCCGCGTGGCCGACCATGCTTTTTTCCATCAGGGCGTTGCAGGGGCAAACCGTGATGCAATGGCCGCAGCTAACGCAGGAGGAGCCGTCGATCGTCTCGCCGCCGTCCCACATGACGCGGGGCATCTCCCGTTCCCAGCTGATGGTGAGGGTTTCGTTGACCTGGACATTTTGGCAGGCCTCGACGCAGCGGCCGCAAAGGATGCACTGGCTGGGATCGTAGCGATAGAACGGGTTGGAGTGATCCTGTTGGTAGCCCTTGGTACGAAATTCGCGCACCTGGTGCTGCACATTGAGCTCGGCGGTGGCGTTGTGGACGGTGCAGTTGCCATTGTTGTTGTCGCAGACCGTGCAGTAGAGGTTGTGGTTCTCGAGGATACGGTCGAAGGCTTCGCGTTTGGCAACGTCGGCGCGATCGGAGGCGGAAAGGACCTGCTGGCCTCGCGCAACGGTGGCGCTGCAGGAGCGCACAAGCTCCCCGTTGAGCTCCACGATGCATGTGTCGCAGGTGTTGACCGGGCCCATGGGCGGCAGGTAACAGACCTGCGGGATGCCGGTGATGCCTTCGATGGCGGCTTTACGATTGATGGCCGAAATCAGCGGCTCACCCACCTGCGCCGCAACTTTCACGCCGTCTACATCGATAAAAGTGTCGGGTACGAACGCAATGGGGGTGTTGAGCAGCGGTTTGGCGGTGTACTGGGAACGGTCCATGACTGCCAAGAATAGATGCGGAATCCCCGCGAGGCGTTTTAGCGTGCTTTGACCGGATCGAGGCAGAACCCCACGCGTGAAGGCAAGGCTGAATGGGCGGCACCGATTTTGAAGCTTTCTTGAGCTTTACTGATCTTTTGCGGGTTTGCTGGTTACCGGGAGGCTGACGCCGCTCAGATCGCCCTGCACGATCACGGGGATTTCGCCCGGGGCGTAGGCCCGCAGGACGACTTCCTTGCGATGCTCGTGAAAGGGGTCGTAGGGGCCATCGCCGCTTTGCTCGAAGCGCACGGTGCGGGCGTCCTTGGAGCCCAGTTTGTATTCGCCTTCAAGAACGAACGGAAAAGTAAAGGTCAAGGTCTCGGAATCCAGAGGAACGGAGGCGAGTTCCTTGCCGTCATCGGCGAAGCTGAGCGTGACGCGGCCCATGTTGACCGGTTGGCCGGTGCGCGCATCGACCACGGTCCCGGCAACGGCGTGCATTTTCGAGACCGGGATCGTAATGTTCAGATCTCCGCGTACTTCGGCCGTGCCCAGCGTCACGGTTTTCGCATCGCGCTCGCGGACCGTGTCGCCCTCGTAGATAGGGAGAGATGTGACGGTGCTATTCCAGGAGGAGGAACTGTCGGTAAGCAGAGCACTTTGGTGACGTTCCTGGACCTGCAAATCGACGTGCACGCGGTACACGCCGTCCGGCAAGCCGCCAATTTCCCAGCGGCCCTCGAGATCGGTCTGAGCATAGCTTTCGCTGGCGCGGGGGCTGGTCCACTTGCCTTCCGCATCGCGGCGCTGCACGGAAACCCCGGCCTGGGCGAAGGCTGTGCCGTCGTCGAAGCGGACTATTCCACCCAGACGTGCGCCGGGCTGCAGGGTAAGCGTCACGTTGGCGGCCGCACCGGGAACGACGGTAACCATGGGCACGCTCGCCGCGATGCGTTTGCTCGTATCCGCGTCCGGGTGTTGCAGCTCGGCGAGGGAGAAAGCCGCGAGCGGAGACAACGTCCCCGGGGACTTGACGACAAGGTAATAGCTTCCGGGCACCACACGATTCAGGGTGAAGGCGCCATTGAGGTCGCTTTGGTACACCGCAAAATTTCCTTGCACCGGCTTGCCGGGAACATCCTTGGGCACCTGTATGTTGATGGGTTGCAGCGCGACCTGCACAAAACGCGCCGGCAGGTTGGAGCCGGCAAGGTAGACGTGCCCGGTAACCGCTCCGTAGATGGGAACGGAGTTGGGAGTGGACTCCGGTTCGGTATGCGTGGTCCTGGCCGGGGCTGCGGTTTGGGCGGCAAAACGCGGAGGGGAGCCCAGGATGGGAAGCGACAAAAGGGCCAGGGCGGCACAAGGGAGAAGGCGGCGGCTCCTTGAGTCGGGTGCGAAAGCGAGGGAAGCGGTCGGAGTCCGGCAGATCAAGCGGCGCATGGTGTACACCAGAGCACAGGAGGTGGCCCCCTGCAGTATGCGGGAGGTGCCGGG
>CAXTBI010000006.1:23488-89505 GCA_964242195.1 uncultured Acidobacteriaceae bacterium | reverse complement strand
AGGGTGGCGAGGCAAACGAGCCCGCGAGGCCCCACCCCGAGACAGCCGTGGAGGACGATGGCTGGCTGGATGCCCCGGAGCGGCCGTCGTTCCGGACGATCCTGTACGAGGACGAGGCGAGCGCCGCACTGAATACGACCGCCGCGGGCGGTGCGGGGCCGCGACTGGTTCCCCGGGCCTCGGCGTCCACCGTGCCGATACCGGTCCCGGTGCCTTCGCCGTATCCCACCCCCTCACCGTTTCCCGATCCTGCGCCGATGCCGGATCCCACGCCCTCCCCTGAGCCGGCTGCGTCCGCCATGCGGGATTGGGGAGCCCCGGTTGCACGCCCACTGGCTTCGGCTGGATCTGGAATTGGAGCACTTGCGGCGGCTGCGGCGCCGGTGACTCCGCGGCCGGTCTCGCCTTCCCCCACCGCCGATGTGCGGGACCAGAATATGGCCTTCGGCGCGCGGGCCGATGCGCACCAACTGCGCGGCTTCCAACCGGTGAAGTCGGTCAAGGGCTATGCGTTGCCGCCTTCGACGCTGCTGCACCAGGGGGGCAACCAGACGATCGTGCGTGAGGATGCGTTGCGCGCGGAAGCGCAGGTGCTGGTGGAAAAATGTGCGGAGTTCGGCGTCGCCGGGCGCGTGGAGCAGATCAACCCCGGACCCGTGGTGACCACGTATGAATTCCGCCCCGACGCGGGCGTGAAGTACAGCCGCGTGACCGGGCTGGCCGATGATCTGTGCCTGGCCATGGCGGCTGAATCCGTGCTGATCGAGCGCATGGCCGGGAAATCCACCGTGGGCATACAGGTGCCGAACCCGGACCGCGAAACTATCTGGCTGCGCGATGTGGTGGAGAGCCCGGACTTTGCGAGCACGAAATGGAGGCTGCCGATTGCGCTCGGCAAGGACATCGACGGGCGCATTGTGACGGCGGACCTGGCCAGCATGCCGCATGTGTTGATCGCGGGATCGACGGGATCGGGCAAATCGGTGGCCATCAACGCCATGATCATGAGCGTGCTGTTCCGGTCGACGCCGGAGCAGGTGCGCATGATTCTGGTCGATCCGAAACGCGTGGAACTGGGGATGTATGAGGGGATTCCGCACCTGTTCACACCGATCATCACGGAGGCCAAACTGGCGGCCAATGCGCTGAAAAACGCGGTACGCGAGATGGAGCGGCGGTTGAAACTGCTGGCGGCCAACCATGTGCGCAATCTCGACCAGTTCAATCACCTGTTCGATCCGGGCTCGGACCACGTGTTCGAGGACCGCAACCAGGAACCGCTGCCGTACATCATCATCGTGATCGACGAGTTGGCCGACCTGATGATGCTGGATCGCTCCAACGTGGAAGAGGCAATCACGCGACTGGCGCAAATGGCGCGGGCGGTGGGCATTCACCTTGTGCTGGCGACCCAGCGGCCGTCGGTGGACGTGATCACCGGCCTGCTGAAGGCCAACGTGCCCACTCGCATGAGCTTTCGGCTGGCGACCAAGATCGATTCGCGCACCATCATCGACACAAACGGGGCGGAGGCCCTGCTGGGGCGGGGCGACATGCTGTTTTTGCCACCCGGCACCAGCCGTTTGCAACGGGTGCATGCACCGTTTGTGACCGAAAAGGAAATCGCCGGGGTAACGGCGTTCTGGAAGGCGCAGGGCGAGGCGAACTATGTGGAAGGCTTTCTGGACGGGCCCAAGGACGAGAAGGGCGAAGACGGTTCCGGGGCGGCAATCGAGAGCGGCGAGGCCGACCCGATGTTTGACGATGCGGTGCGGCTGGTGTTTGAGTTCGGCAAGGCTTCGACCAGCCTGCTGCAGCGCCGGTTGCGCATCGGGTATGGACGCGCGGCGCACCTGATCGACACCATGGAGCGGGATGGCCTGGTGGGGCCGGCGGACGGGTCGAAACCGCGTGAGTTGTTGAAGCCGCCGAGCTATTTCAGCGAGGTGGATGCAGCGATCCGCTGATGTGGCCCTGCTCGGGGGAAAGCAGGTCCTTCACTTCGTTCAGGATGACAAATCAGCTGTTTGTCGGCATGATTTTGTCGGCATTTTCCTCGTCGACGTTTTGCAGCCCACAATTCGTTGTCATTCCCGAAGGGAATCCGCGTTCGCCTTCCCCCGCCGAAACCTCCGTGGCCTACCGGCTTCGCAGGGGCGCAACCACAGGGTGCGTGCGCAGGTAGGCGAGGACCTCCGCGCGCACCTTCTCGTAGCTGGGTTCACCGCAGGTGTAGCGCGCAATCGTGCCGTGGGAGGTACCGGTGTACCAGTTCAGGGCAAGGTTTCCCCTCTCTTCAGACGGTGCGGCGGGAGTTTCGGGGGTGCCGATGCGGAGATCGCTGGGACGCAGCGCGGTTTGGGCGGCGGCGGCATTTTCCAGCGAAATGTACGCCTCGGCGCGACCTGCGGGCGAGAAACGCTCGAAGTTGTAGACGGTTTCGGAGCGGCCGAGAGGTTGGAAATAAGCGCGCACAACCCAGTGCGCGGGGCCGATGTCGAAGCTGTCGATGACGTCGCTTTCGCGCGGGCTGATGCCGGGGGCCTCGCGCTCCCGGGCCAGGCGAAGCACCCTGCGTTCGCCGTCAAACTCCTCCCAGCGGCCGAGTGCGGCTTCAACGACCACCAGGTTTTTGTGGGCCTGCCAAAGCTCGGGTTGCCGTGCAACGACGGCCCGGTAGGAGGCTTCGGCGATTTCATATTGGTGCAGGCCGAGTTCTGCATCGCCCAGGCCGAGTCGGGCCGGGATGTCTTCCGGGTGATCTTTCAACGCTGTCTGAAAGAAATGCTTCGCGGACGCGAACTGCTTTGCCTGCAGAAGGATGCGACCGGGGCGCAGATCGGTCTGTGCGGCTGCGGACGGGGGTGCCGGGGTGCTTTGTGCGACGAGGGAGCCTGCCAGCGGGAGGCCCAGCGCCGTCACCAAATGCAAGCCCCGGATGCCATTTCGCCGACGAACTCCCTGCCATCGCCTCCAATGCTGCAGTGTCGAAATCAACGGCGAGCGCCCTCCCTCCGATCTTGGACGAATTGGAGCGCGGTTCCGCCCATGGTGCCGGTGCAGGCGAGCACGAGCATCCAGAAAAGCTCGGGGTGGCGGTCGAAGAAACGGCGATGGTCCCGGCGCGTGGTCCAGTGTGGATTACGTTTCTGCGGGCCGAGTTCGGCGTTGAGGACGGTGGCCGAGGCCTGGGGAGGGTCGGCGTAGAACGGCGCCACAAGAGCGGGATCGCCGTAACGAAGCGTGTAGACCGCACCCGGAAGGGCGGTGAAGCAAAGGCGGCGTTCGCGCATGGCGAGCGTGGCCGAGGCAAGCGGAAGGGGGGCACCCGCACCGTTGGCAACCGCAACCTCAACCGTGGCGGGGCTGGCGAGAGTGGCACCGAGGGTGGACGGAAAGTTCGTTTCTTCCACGTCGATCGGGTTGAGGCGGGGATCGCCGGAGGGGATGCGCGTGGTTTGCAGAAGGCCGGCATCCAGGATCTCCGGCTCGGTGAACGGATCGTCGTCGGCGCGGGCAGTCACGGCGACAGCGCGGGCGAAATTGGGGCCCGGACCGGGCGCAGGGGCAATCCGCAGTTCCTCGACCGGCACATGCGCGGGCACGTGCAGGGTCGCCACCGTCGCCCCGCCGCGCTGGGCAAAGGACGTCGTGGTGGCCACCGGGGTATAGACGGTCTGGCGCTCGCGGCTGGGCGGCACGTCCACCCGTTCCACAAGCGTCGTGGGGAGGTCCGCCATGGGCTGGCCGGCGGGCGTGCGCAGGGCGAGCGTGAGGTGCAGCACCGGTGCGGTGCTTTCGGCCATGGGCAGCGTGGTCCAGCGGCCAAGGCCTTCCCGGTGGAGATCGAAGATCGCGAAATTGCCCAGCGAGGAGCGCTTGCGAGGACCCTTCCCGGCGCTTTCGGCAGAAACGAGGACGGTTCCGACGAAATCCTGGGTGAGGTCGCGGGCGTTCATCTGCAGGCGGAGCTCGGAATACGCGCGCGGCGGCATCGTGAGATCGAAATGCAGCTCGCCGCGGGTACGTGCGATGCCGGAGGGGCGAACGGCCGCTGCATCGATCGGTTCGGGACCGCTTTCGGTGAGCAGATAGGGGACCTCGGCCTGGGGCAAGGAGCCGGGGTCGCCGCGGTAGAGGCGAAGATCGGCTGCACCCGGAAGGGCGGCATGCGCGAAAACCGCAGCGTCGAGCGCGACGCAGGCGACGCCACTGCCCCCGGGAACCGACGGCAGGTGAACGGCGCGTTCGTAACGCAGGTGCTCCGGGTCGGCCGGGGAACCGATGTTGACGAGCAGAGCCGTCTGCCAGGCCAGGGCGAGCAAAGGGAGCAGTTTCGGAGTCAAGCGTGCGGGTCTCGCCGGAAACGTCGTGGAATATCGATAACCTGGCTAATGCGTAGGTGAGTGGAGCCGCTGGCATGGCCGGAGAGCTGACACGGCAGGCAGAGGCGTTGCCCACGGAACGTTGCAAAGGGGGCAGCGGCGCCGATAGGGAACGGAAAGTGAGCGCCAATGGCGATGGTAAGCGCTCCCCTGGTCGGGGCAAGGTGCACTGTACCCCTTCGACTACCCTTTATCACACATCCGTGGTAGAGCGTACCTAATGGGGGTCAGAGTAGGTTAAAGGCCTTGAGCTTTCAATGTATTGTGGCTAAAGAACAGCAATCTGTGCTTACTGAAACTATAAATCGAAGCCGCACGCTTGTAGTGGAAGACGACGCCGTGATGCGCGATCTGCTGCTTGCCCTGCTCGGTATGCAAGGGCATGAGGTGGATGCGGTGGAATCCGGCGACGAGGCCCTGCACAGGCTGACGACGTCGCCCCAGCCGGATTTTATTCTGACCGACATGCTGATGCCCGGCCTCCATGGCGATGCGCTGGTGCAGGCGCTTCGCGGGGCCATGGGACCCTCGGCCCGGCTGGTGGGCATGAGCGGCAGCCGGCCGCAGCAGCGTGTGCTCGACAGCCTGGATGCGTTCATGTTGAAGCCGTTCGGGTATGCGGATCTGGAAGCGGCGCTGCAATCGGTTGCCGCACCGCAGGCAGTGGCCGCGGCCGGGCAAGCCGTGCCGGAGACGGCCGGGACGGGGCCGCAGGACGGTTCAGCGGTTTCAGCGGCCTCAGCGACTTTTGCGGACGGCAAGGCCAACCGGATGCCGGGCACCGGCCCGGTGCTGGACGAGGCTATCTTCGCTTCCCTTGGCGAGAGCTTCCGGCCGGTCCAACTGGCGGAGTTGTACACCATGACGCTGAACGATGTGGAATTGCGCCGGGACCGTATGGCGGGGTACGCCGCCGCGGGAGATGCCGAAGCGACGCAACGGGAAGCGCATTCAATCAAAGGACTTTGCGGTATGGTCGGAGCGCGCGAGTTGAGCGACCTGGCCGGAGCCGTGGAAGCAGGTACGGCTTCTGACGTATTTGACCTCGATGCAATTTCAGCAGCCTGCGCGCGGCTCCGGCGTATGCTTGACACCAAGTTCGCCAACCAAATAGCTCCTGCAGGAGAGCACGAATGATCACAGCCCCGCGTAAACCTGGCTCTTCCCTGATGGCCACAACACCCACGCCGTTCAATCGTGGCGGCGCCATCCGTATCATCGTCGCCGACGACCATCCGGTGGTCCGGTTCGGCGTAAAAAACATGCTCATGGGCGACCCGGATTTTGAGGTCGTGGGTGAGGCTGAAGACGGCGACAAGGCCGTGCAGGAGACCCTGGAGCTCGAGCCGGATATTCTTTTGCTCGACCTGGCCATGCCCAAACTGCCGGGCCTGGAGGCGATGCGGGCGATCATGAGCCGCTCGCCGCGCGTGAAAATTCTTCTGTTGACGAGCACCATTTCAACGCAGCAGGTGATCGAAGCGCTGCAGATCGGCGCCCGCGGCATCGTGTTGAAGGAATCGGTGGCGGCCGACCTGGGAGAATCGCTCCGTGCGGTGCTGAATGGCGATTACTGGATCGGTGGCAAGCGTGTCGTGAACCTGCTGAGCGCGCTGCACGAGTTGATGCAGAAGGCCGCGGCCGTGCCCGAGCGCAAGACCTACGGTCTCACCCCGCGTGAGTTGGAAGTGGTGACGTGCATCGTGGAAGGCTGCTCGAACAAGGACATTGCCAAGCAGTTCACCATTTCGGAAGAAACCGTGAAGCGGCATTTGTCGAATATTTTCGACAAAACCGGTGTTTCGACGCGGCTGGAACTGGCTTTGTTTGCGATCAGCCACAAGTTGGTGGACATCGACGCCTAGACTAGAACGCAGTGGAAGGTCCCCCGGAGTTGCTTCGGTGGACCTTTTCGTTTGGGTGCTCCCGTCTGCCGTTTGAAGGGGACAGGGTGCTTTCTCAAACAGCGTGGGCGGAGGCTTGCCTTCGCGCGAACAGAGTGCAAAGCAGGAGGAGAATCACCCCTGCGATCGAGGCACGGTGGCTCCAGCGCACGGGGGGAAGCGTTGCGCTATGCGCGATGGTCAGAGTCGCGGGGCCGGCGGGAAGATCGATGCTGGCAAGCCCGGTTCGCGGATCCGGGTGCACGACGAGGGATGGCAACTCCCGGACGACCTCATCGGGGTAATAAAAGAGCATCAGATCGACGCTTCTGGGCGCGGGCAGATTGGCCGTGAGCCGAAGTGTTCCGTCCCTTTGCGGAATCTCCTGCAGGCCGGAAGTGAGAACCGATGCCGAGGGTACGAGCGGACCGGGCAGAAGGAACTGCTCGCGGCGTGAGGGCTGCCAACCGGCGCGGCGCGCGTCGGCCGGGATGTACTCCGGGACGAAGCTGCGGCGGCGGGCGTAGGCGGGTTGTTCGCGTTGGGACGGCGGCGCGAAGACCGGCAGACGCCACGCCACGGCCTCGTGGCGTGCAAAGTGCAGGGGCCACCGGGTGAGCGAAACGGCCGCGCCCAGGGCGGTGATACCGACCTGACCCGCGGCGAGGCAGCCGCATGCCGCAAGGCAAACATAAAGACGTCGCTGGCGGGGGCCGGCCCAAAGGGCGACCAGGGCGGCGGCAAGGGCGAGCCCGGCCGGAAACAGGCGCCAGGCAAATTGCACCGCCTGCAACGACGGAAGGAGGAGCCAAATGGGCCTCGCAAGCCCCGTAACGGCGACCAGAACGACGGCCAGCGTTTCCGCGGCGGCACGGCCCGGGCGGCGCAAGCCAATGGTCGCAGGACTTCGATCCAGCGCAGGATTTCGATCCAGCGCAGGACTTTGATACAGCGCAGGGCTTCGATCCAGCGCAGGGCTTCGATCCAGCGCATACAGCAGAAGAACAAGCAGGCAGATCAGCCATGTGGCGTACAGATCGACGTCCACCTTGTAGAAGCCGTAATAAAAGCGCCGTGCACTCGTGAAAAGGAAGTTGTTTCGCAGAAGCAGGTGGGGTGTTCCTCGCCAGCCTTCGGCGCTGATGGTTCCCTGGAGGCGCAGGGCGGGCCAGATCGAAGGCGCCGCCAGAAGAACGCCCAGCGCAACGCCGCAAAGGTTGGCAAGACCGCCGCGAAGACTTCGCTGCAGCAGAACGTACAGGGACGAAACCGCTACCGACAACAGCAGTTGGGGTGCATGACACCAGGCGATGGCGGCGTAGATGAGGCTGAGCGCGGCGACGGCACCGGCGACCGACCGGCGACCCGCAAGAAGCCGGTCAAGCTGCAGGAAAAGGCAGGGAAGAAAGGCCGTGGCGGCCGCTTCCGCAAAACCGACGCGGGTAGTGACGTTCAGCGACATGGTGTACGGCGCGACAAGAAAGAAGAGCGCCCCGCAGTCGGCGGCAAGCGGTTGGGTGACGGTGCGCAGCCAGGCCCGGCAGGTGACGAAAGCCAGGGTACGGAAGAACGCGAAGGCAGCCAGCAGTGCCCCGACCTGGCCGAGGTGCAGAACCACGCCCAGCACGGCGGCGACCAGAAACGGCAGCCGACCGTAGAAGTAAAACACCGGGGAGCCCATGCCGGCATTCGCCGCCGGCAGCCAGCGTGGAAACCAGTCGCCAGCCCGGAGCGCGTCGGTGTAGCCGCGGGTCAACTCCAGGGCGAAGTTGCTGTCAAAGCCATTGAGGTACCCCAGGACGGGAAGCCCGAAGGCCAGCGGGCCCAGCACCGAGAGCGCGACCAGGAGCAGAAGAAGGAGGTTCCACGCCCCCGGCGCTTCCCCGCTCACCGAAGATCCTCTGTTCATTGTGTAAGCTTAGCAACGCTCAGGGCGGGGACGCAGAAAAGTTTCCTGATCACGGCCCCTCAACCATGAGGAGTGAAGCGGCTGCGGAGCCGGACGCAGGGACGCGCAAACCTCGGCGAGGCGAGGCAGTTGGGCAAGCCACGACGACGCTCGTATACTCCCATAGAGGCTTTTCGGAAACACTATGCCGCAACGTGAATTTCAAACTGAAGTCAGTCAGCTGCTGCAGCTGATCATCCATTCGCTGTATTCGCATCCGGAAATATTTTTGCGGGAGCTTATCTCGAACTCTTCGGATGCGCTGGACAAACTGCGCCACCTCTCGTTGACCGAGGAACAATTCAAGACGCTGCCGTTCGATCCGCGCATCGATCTGGACCTGGACGAAACGACAAGCACCCTCACGATCGCCGATACGGGCATCGGCATGAACGAAGAAGATTTGATTTCGCACCTGGGCACCATTGCGCGCTCGGGCACGAAGAGCTTTCTTTCGCAGCTTTCAGGCGATGCGAAGAAGGATTCCAACCTGATCGGGCAGTTCGGTGTGGGCTTCTATTCGGTCTTCATGGTGGCCGACGAGGTAGAAGTGATTTCACGCAAGGCCGGCGAGGAAACGGCCTGGAAATGGACCAGCGACGGCAAGACCGGCTTCACGATTGAGCCGGCGGAGCGGGCGGTCGCCGGCACAACGGTGATCATCCACCTGAACGAAGAGGGCAAACAGTATGCCAACAGCTGGCGGCTGCGCGAGATTGTGAAGAAGTATTCCAATCACATCGCGTTTCCGATTTTTCTTACGTTCGACAAAAGCGATTGGAACGCCGAGACCAAGGAGTCCGTCAAGAACCGCGTTACGGAGCAGGTGAACGCGGCGAGCGCGTTGTGGAGACGCCCGAAAAGCGAGCTCACCGACGAGGACTACAAGGAGTTGTACAAATCGATTTCGGGCGACCCGGAGGATCCACTCTTCTGGTTCCACACAAAGGCGGAAGGATCGCTCGAGTACACCACGCTCTTCTTTATCCCGGCGAAAGCGCCGCTCGATCTGTACCAGGCCGAGTACAAGGTGGGCGTGAAGCTTTATGTGAAGCGCGTGTTCATCATGGACGACTCAAAGGATCTGCTGCCGCAATACCTGCGCTTTGTGCGCGGCATTATCGACAGTGAAGATCTGCCGCTGAACGTGAGCCGCGAGATTCTCCAACAGAACCGGGTGCTGACAAGCATTCGCACGGCCAGCGTGAAGAAAATTCTTTCGGAGTTGAAAGCCATTGCGGAGAACCAGCCGGAGCTGTACCTGACGTTCATCACGCAGTACAACCGGCCGCTGAAGGAAGGGTTGTATGGCGACTACGCGAACCGCGAAACGCTGCTGGACCTGGTGCGCTTCAAGTCGACAAAGGCCGAGGGCCTGACCAGCCTGGCGGATGTGAAATCCCGCATGGTGGAAGGCCAGAAGAGCCTGTACTACATCACCGGCGGCAATGAAACGCTGCTGCGCAGTTCGCCGCTGTTGGAGATTTACAAAAAGAATGGCTTCGAGGTCTTGCTGCTGGATGACGAGATCGATGAGATCGTGTTTTCCGGCGTCGAGAAGTACGGGGACATCGAGTTGAAGGCCGTGAACAAGAGCTCGACAAGCGAGGATCTGAAGGATCTGCAAGACGCGTCGGAGCCGGCCAAGGCGGAGGCTTTGCAGCCGCTGCTGGACAGGTTGAAAGCCATTCTGGGCGAGCGCGTGAAGGAGGTGCGGGCGTCGGTTCGTCTCGCGGACAGCCCCTCCGTCATCGTCACGGATGAGTCCGAGCCTTCGTTGCAGATGCAGCAAATTTTGCGTCAGATGGGGCAAATGGATATGCCGGCACCGAAACCCACGCTCGAGATCAATCCCGATCACGAGATCGTGAAAAAGCTGCTGTCCCGGCCCGAAGACGCCGTGGCCGAAGATGCGGCGTGGCTGCTGTTCGATCAAGCCCTCTTGATGGAGGGTGTAGCACCCAAGGAGCCGGCTCTGTTTGTGGGCCGTTTGAACCGCATCTTGAGTTTGTCGGTGTAAAGCCGTGCAGGGCGGCCGCGGGTACAGAAAGGGGGTGCGAATGTTGGTCGCGCCCCCCTTTTTGCATTTTGCGTCTTCGGTGCACCCAGTGCATCGTAAGCGATGTGCGCTCCGCAAAAATAAAGCTTTCGCTCGAGGCTCCTTCTCCGGCCCAGCCGCAGATCTGGTCCAACCCGTTGATTCCAGGCGACCACCCGGATCCCACGATCCTGCGGGTAGGAAGCACGTTTTGGGCGTCAGCGACATCGGGTGAGTGGTCGCCGCAGTTCCCGCTGTTTCGTTCCCCGGACATGGTGACCTGGGCGCTGGTGGGTACCGTATTTCCCGTGCAGCCGGCATGGGCCGAAGGGTCTTTCTGGGCTCCCGAACTCGTGCACGATGAGGTGAGCGGGAAATATTTCTTCTGGTATGTCGGCAAGCAACGGGGCGGGCCGCTTTGTGTCGCGGTGGCTACGGCCGATGCAGCCGAGGGCCCGTATGTGGACCATGGCCCCCTGGTTTGCGAGGCGAATGGGTCCATCGATCCTTGTTTTGCAAGGGATGAGCACGGGGAGCCGTACCTGATCTGGAAGGAAGACGGCAACGCCTACGATCTGCCTACACCCATCTGGGCGCAGCCGCTCTCGGAAGATTTGCTCGGGCTGACAGGCGAAAAAACGATGCTCATCGTCAATGATCAACCATGGGAGGAGGGTGTCGTCGAGGGACCCTACATCCTTCGGCGGCGAGGTTGGTTTTACATGTTTTATGCGGGCAACACCTGCTGCGGCAAGGAGTGCAAGTATGCCGAAGGGGTGGCGCGGGCCGAGTGCCTGCTGGGACCCTGGGAAAAGTTGCCGAGCAATCCGCTGGTCGGCGCAAACGATCGCTGGCGGTGCCCCGGTCACGGAACGGCCGTGCACACCCCCAGATCGGAAGGCGCGCCCGCCCGTGACTATCTTATGTACCATGCGTATCCCGCGCAGGGCACGGTGTATGTGGGCCGTGAAGCGATTCTGGATGAGATCACGTGGCCGGACGGCGGTGCCGGTGGTTGGCCGGTGATCAACGCCGGTCGCGGCCCCAAAGAGCATTCCCGGGCAGCTCCGGTTCACTTTGCCGACGACTTCAGCGCGCCTGCCCTGGGGCTTTCGTGGCAGTGGCCGGTGAACACACGTCCGGAGGTGAGCGTGCGGGCCGGACGTCTGCATTTGGGGGTCCCGCCCATGTCCTCCATGGCAGCGCAACCGGTGGAATCGGCCTTGATGGCGATCGTAAATCCGGCGGGGCAGCATTACGTTGCCGAGGTGACGCTGGTTGCTTTGGAGGATCCCGCCCCGGAGTTGTGGGCGGGGCTGGCCGTGGTAGGTGACCCGTTCAATACGATCGGCCTGGGGCTGCGCAGCGACGGGGAGGGCGGATCCCTGACCTTGTGGGAGCGTCGCGGTGCCACGCAAACCGTACTTTGGCAGGCGGCGCTGGGGAGCCCACGCCCGGTGCGGCTGCGTGTGGGAACGGCAGGGGCAGTGCATGAGCTGCAGTTCGCGTTTTGTGCCGAGGGAGCGGACTGGGTCCAGGCCGGCGGGGTGTATGACGCCTCGGACCTTCCAGCATGGGACCGGGCACTGCGCCTGGGTCTGCTGCTGGAAGGTTCCAGAGGGCGCGCGGCCGTGTTTGAGCGCTTTCGCCTGGACGGGGCGGTGCCGGATGAGACCGACGCCCACGATGAGACGGGAAGCTGATTCCCCGCGGAGTTACTGCTGCGATGAGCCGATCGAGAGCGGCTCGGGAACCCGGCCGAACACACCATCGAGGAACCAATCGGCGAGAATACGACCCTGTTGGCTTACGCTTGGCATTTTGGCAAGATAAACGGCCCGCCACATTGCCCAGGCGATGAAGCCGGAGAAGTTATGTCCGTATACGCGGGCAACGCCGGAGTGCCGGCCGACCAGCGCCAGCTCACCGATGGCGGTGTAACGGAAGGGCTTGGCGGGCTGCCCGCGCAGGAGGCGAACGATGTTCTGCGCCACCAGCTTCCCTTCGCGCGTGGCGTTTTGGGCGGTGGGAGCATAGGTGCCTTTTGTGGCTGGGTCGGGAATCTCCGCGCAGTCGCCCAGCGCCCACACGCCTTCCTGATCCACCACCTGGCAGGTGCCTTCGACAATCAGGCCGTGATGCTTGCCCGTTTTCGCGGGAAGCTTTTCAAGCAGCGGATTGGGCGTTACGCCGGCAGCCCAGATGAAGGTGCGCGCCGGGATGCTTTCTCCTGATTTCAACGTGACTGCACGTTCCGTTGCGGCCGTGATGCTTGTGTTCAGCATCACTTCCACACCGCGCTCCTTTAGCTTCTGCAAAGTGTAGTCAGCCAGTGCTTCGGAGAGCTCCGGGAGCAACCGTGGGCCGGGCTGCACGATGACGGTGCGCACATCCGCGGCACCTTTGCCGGTGTATTTTGCCGCCCTGTCCCGCACCAGGTCGTTGATGGCTGCCATGGTTTCCACGCCGGTAAACCCGCCTCCCGCCACAACAAACGTCAGCAGTTCCTTACGGTGCGCCTCATCTTCTTCGAGCGCGGCGCTTTCCAGGCACGCCGAAACCCGCCCGAACGCTTTGCGCGCATCGCCCAGGCTCTTCATGGAAATGGAATGCTCCGCCGCGCCCGGTGTGCCGTGAAAATTGGTGACCGATCCAAGGGCAAAGATGAGGTGATCGGCGCTGAACGTTCTTTTGCCGAAATCGAGTCGGGGCGACCCGGTTGCGACATCCACGCTCCTTGTCGGCAGATCGACGGAGGTGATGCAGCCCTGGACGAAGCGGACACGGGGCTCGAGCGTACGCAACGGACTGACGATGTGGCGTGTTTCCAGTTCGCCCCCGGCAGCCTCGGTCAGCATGGGGGTAAAGAGGAGGTAGTTGTCCTGATCGATCAGGGTAATTTCGCCGTTATCCTCACCCGGCAGCAGGCGTGCGAGTTCCTGTGCAACGGCCGCGCCGGCAAATCCGCCGCCAAGGATCAGGAACCGCTTTCCGCGTCCAAGGGCGGCATGGACGGAACGCTGCTCTAAACGGCGCAATGCCGACCACAGCGTGTAGACGCTAGCGAGGCAGGCGGTGGCCTGGAGGACGGATCGGGTCGAACTCTTGCGGCTCATGCTGGCTTCACCTTTGATTACGTTCTTTGAACTTCCAAACAGACTTTTGAGACAGACTTGGAACGATCTGCGATCCACACATTGCAGACGCCGGGTTCGATTTCACTTCTAAGTATCCGCGGGGCTCTGCGACCGAGGAATTTTCTGTGACGTACCGCACATCGGTTGTCTATACCGCATCTGATGCAATTAGCTTCGTCCTGGAACAGATACGTCGGGGAAAGAAAGAGGCAGCACGACCATGGGGACCAATCAAGGGCAGGAAGCCTTCGGTAAGCCGGGCATAGAACCGCGGTGGGCACACAGCAACAAGTTGGGCGCCGGTACAGCCTACTCCGCCTCCAGCCACATCTGGTTCACCGTTTGGAAGGGCATCGTAACGGAGGTTTTCTGCCCCACGGTAGACCGCCCGCAACTGCGCGATGTCGAGCTCCTGATCACGGATGGATCCACGTTTTTTCATGAAGAAAAGCGCGATCTGGAAATCACCGGCCAGCGCATTGCAGACCATGCCCTTGGATACAGATGCACCAACGTGGACCCGGACGGACGGTACACGATCACCAAGCAAATCATCGCCGATCCGCACCAGGCTTGCCTGTTGCAGCACATCGTTCTCTCCGGAAAGGATGAGGCCTTTCTTGCGGGGCTGAAGCTGTATGTGCTGGCGGCGCCGCATCTGGAAATTGGCGGCGCGGGCAACAACGGCTATGTGACCACATCCAATGGGCGGCAGATCCTGATGGCGCAGAAGGGCCGTAAATGGATGGCAATGGCGGCCACCGTTCCGTTTTCGCAGCTTTCCTGCGGATTTGTGGGCCATAGCGACGGATGGACGGATCTGCACGAAGATTTCCGGATGGACTTCCACTTCGAGCACGCAACGGACGGCAACATCGCGCTTACCGGTGAACTCGATCTGAGCGGCACACGAGAGTTCACGCTCGGACTTGCGTTTGGGGACAGCGAGCACCGCGCGATTGCGGCCCTGCTCCAATCGCTGGGCACACCCTTTGACGATCACCTGAAGCAGTTCAACGCGCAGTGGGAAGCCGCGGCAAAGCAACAGAAGGTGTTGAAAAGCGCTCGGCCCGACAAGGGAAATCTCTACAACAGCAGCTTCAGCCTGCTGTTGGCGCATGAGGACAAATCCTTTGCCGGAGCGATCATTGCGTCGCTTTCCACCCCCTGGGGTGAGGCCAAGGGCGACAAGGACAGCGGCGGGTACCACCTTGTATGGACGCGCGACATGGTGAACGCCGCCACCGCGTTGCTGGCCGCCGGCGATCGAGTCACACCGTTGCGCGCCTTGATTTTTCTTGCGGTTTCGCAGCACAAGGATGGTGGATTCGCACAGAATTTCTGGGTGAATGGCGAAGCCTACTGGAGCGGCGTGCAGCTGGATGAAACCGCGTTTCCGATGATGCTGGCGTGGCGCCTGCATTGCGAAGGTGCGCTCGGCGATTTCGATCCGCTCTTTTTGCTGACGCAGGGTGCAAATTACCTGATTCGCAACGGCCCCGTCACCGGCGAAGAACGATGGGAGGAGGCGTCAGGGTATTCGCCTTCAACCCTTGCGGCCAGCATTGCCGCCCTGATCGGGGCCGCGGCCTACATGCGATTTCGCGGTCAGCAGGAAGCTGCGCGGTTTGTCGAGGAGCATGCGGACTACCTTGAGGAGCACCTGGAGGAATGGCTTGTCACCGACAACGGATCGCTGCTGCCGGGCGTTTCGCGCTACTACATGCGCATTCTGCCGGAGGCGGTCGGTCAGGAGCATCCGGCCGAGGACAAGGAAACGCGCATGCTGCACATTGCGAATCTTGCCCCAGACCAGCAAAGTGAGTTCCCTGCGCGCGACGTTGTGGACGGGGGATTTCTGGAGCTTGTGCGTTATGGCATTCGGAAGGCGGATGATCCGCTCATTCTCGACACCATCAAGGTGATGGATGCGATCCTCAAAACCGATACGCCGATGGGGCCTACGTGGCACCGCTACAACCACGACGGGTACGGTCAGCAAAAGGACGGTGCGCCGTTCACCAGCCATGGCCAGGGCCGGGTATGGCCTTTGTTGACCGGGGAACGCGGGCACTATGAGTTAGCCGCCGGCAAGAACCCGGCGCCCTATCTGCGCGCCATGGAAGCCCTGGCCTCGAAAACCGGTCTGATTCCGGAGCAGAGTTGGGATACGGCCGATCTGCCCGAAGCCTACATGTTTTGCGGACGGCCGACCGGGTCCGCGATGCCCTTGGTGTGGGCCCATGCGGAGTACATCAAGCTGTTGCGTTCCGCCGCCGACGGCAAAGTGTATGACAGGCTGCCCGAGATCGTGGCAAGGTACGGCGGAAATCGTGCCAAGCTGGCGAAGTTGGCGATCTGGAAGCCGAACCGGAAGCTTCGCTTCATGAGTGCGGACCAAACTCTTCGCGTGCTCGCCGATTGCGCTTTCCGCGTGCATTGGTCTTCCGATAATTGGGCCACGATCAACGACACGGAATCGATCCCGAGCCCGCTCAACATCAGCTACGCCGACCTGGTTGCATTCAAGGCGGAGGCGGGCGCCCGCGTGGTGTTCACTCTGTACTGGCCGGAGGGAAACCGATGGGAAGGAACGAACTACACGATGACCGTGGCATGACGTTACGGTCATCGTGACACAAGCGGTGACAGCATAACGTCACGGCTGAAAGCGCCGGTATCCCCAACGTTCCGGGATGTGCAAATCGACGACACCCTGGGGCGACCCCACCAAGTTGCGCTCTTTTGGGTTGCCGGGCGTCCATTCGAAGCGACTAAAGTTGACGCGCCATGTTGTGCCTGGATGCGGCATTTGTGAGAAGCTGCCGTGTTCCTGCCGCAGACGTAACCATTCCAAATTTCGCGGCGGGGCGGCAGCGTACCGGGCTATGCCCGGCGTGGATGGCTGACGCAACACTACCTGCAAACCGCGCGATTCTTCAAAAAAATTTGCTCCTTCGGTGCAACGAGCCCAACCACGGTGGGGCGCGGAGGGACCGTGGTGCGGAACAATGGGCAGCCACGATGGAGGAGGAAACGCCCGCAGCCGCGATCAGCCGGCGGGTGAAACATCATCGGGCGCCATGCAGGTCGTATGCTGGTAAGAGAACCCGTGCACACATTCGATCGACATAGCCAGCCGCTTCACGATGCGGAGAACACAAACGGATCGGCCGCGACCAAGGGCAGCAACTGGATTTTGATGGCGTCCATTCTGGCTTCCAGCATGGCGTTCATCGATGGGACCGCGGTGACGGTGGCCCTTCCCGCGCTGCAGGATGCATTCCACGCGACCGCCAACCAGATCCAGTGGATCGTGGAGGCCTATGCACTGTTTCTTGCCTCTCTTCTGCTGGCGGGCGGCTCCCTGGGCGATCTGTATGGCCGGCGGCTTGTGTTCGCTGTGGGCGTGGTGATTTTCGCCGCGGCTTCTGCGTTGTGCGGGGTGAGCGGATCGATCCCCGTCCTGATCGCCATGCGCGGTTTGCAGGGCATCGGCGCCGCGCTTTTGCTGCCCGGCAGCCTCGCCTTGATCAGCGCTTCGTTCCCCCCGGAGACGCGCGGCACAGCGATCGGGATCTGGTCGGGGGCAAGCGCGATGACTGCCGCGATCGGGCCGGTGATGGGCGGTTGGCTGGTGGATCACGCCTCCTGGCGATGGGTGTTTTTTATAAACGTGCCGATCGCTGCTGCCATCCTCCTGATTACGGTTTTCCGGGTGCCGGAAAGCCGCAACGAGGAGATGAGTCACAAGCTGGACTGGGGCGGTGCGCTGCTGGCCACGGTCGCTTTTGCCGGGATCACGTTTGCGCTGATCGAGGGACGCCGGTCCACCCCGATTGTGATCGTAGCGGCTGGCATTGGAGCCATAGCGCTGCTTGGCCTGCTTTTTCTGGAAAGCCGGGTGAAGGCACCGATGCTTCCGCTCGGTTTGTTTCGACGGCCGACGTTTGCGGGCGCCAACCTGATCACGCTGTTTCTCTACACAGCGCTGAGCGGGCTGCTCTTCTTCTTTCCGCTGGACCTGATCCAGGTGCAGGGCTATTCCGCCACGGGCGCGGGCGCGGCGCTGCTGCCCTTGATCCTGGTGATGTTTGTTTTATCCCGCTGGTCGGGCGGTTTGATTGAGCGATACGGCGCGCGCGTGCCGCTGACCGTGGGTCCGGTGGTGGCCGCGGCCGGCTTTGCGCTGGCCGCGCGGCCCGGTGTCGGCGGATCGTACTGGTCTACCTTCTTTCCGGCGGTGACGGTGCTCGGCATCGGCATGGCCATCAGCGTGGCACCGTTGACCACGGCGGTTTTGAACTCCGTTTCCGTGGCGCAGGCCGGTATCGCTTCCGGCATCAACAACGCCATTTCCCGGCTGGCGGGGCTGCTTTCGGTGGCCGTCTTCGGTGTGGTTCTGCTTTCGGCCTTTCATGCCAACCTGAACCCGCGATTGAAAGCGCTGCATCTGCCCCCTGCACAGATGCAGGCGGTGGAAGCGCAACGATCGCAGCTGGCCGCGGTACAGACGAAGGATCCACGCATACGGAAAGCGGTGAATGACGCGTTTGTGTTCGGTTTTCGTCGCATCCTTTGGCTGGCCGTCGCGCTTTCGCTTGCCTGCTCGGCGAGTGCGCAGATGCTTAGCAGCCGGCCGGGAGGCACCGAGGAGGAGGCCGACGAAGAACGCTCCCGGCAGGCTGCGGCTGTGGCGAAATAAGGCGCTTCTGTAGCGCACATCGGGGATTGCGGGCGTTGGGCCTACAATCATAAGCATGGAGCTCGAGCACAAAACAGCGCGGCTGGACGCCATCCTGGGCGGTCTCGGCTCGTTGATGGTGGCCTATTCGGGCGGTACCGACTCGGCGTTTCTGGCCTGGGCAGCACATCGCGTGCTTGGGGACCGCATGCTGGCCGTCATTGCGGATTCCGCTTCCCTGCCGCGCAAAGAACTGGCCGTCGCGCTTGCGTTTGCGGCCTCCTGTCAATTTCCCGTGCGGGTGATCGCCACCGCGGAGCTCAGCAATCCGGACTACCAGCGCAACGACGCGGGACGATGCTTCCACTGCAAGGACGAACTGTTTGCGCGCATGGCGGAGGTGGGGGCAAAGCTCGGCTTCCGGCACATCGCCTATGGCATGAACGTCGACGACCGCAGTGAACTCCGCCCCGGCCAGCGCGCCGCCGCCCTGCACGGGGCGCTGGCTCCGCTGGCCGAAGCCGAGTTGACCAAGGGCGAAATCCGCGCCCTTGCACGATCTGCGGGGCTGGCCATCTCGGACAAGCCCGCCAGCGCCTGCCTTTCCTCGCGCATCGAGTATGGCCGGCCGGTGACCGCCGCGGCCCTGGAACAGGTGGAGCGCGCCGAAGATGCTCTGCATGCGCTCGGCTTCAACCAGGTGCGGGTGCGGCACCACGGCGATCTGGCCCGGATCGAAATCGCCCGGCCCGAGTTGCCTTCCGCGCTTTCGCTCGACACCCTCGATCGCCTGACGGCAGCCGTACGTGCCGCCGGTTTTGTGTACGTCACCCTGGATACGCAGGGGTACCGTTCCGGCTCCATGAACGATGTGCTTCCGCTTTCCGCCATTGCGGCGGCCAGGGGTTAAATCCCTGCTCCCATAGCTGCATGGCAGTCGAACTCGCTTCCGCTGCCGCGCTTGTAAACTGTCGCCGCTGTAATCACCTCCGCCAAGGTCCTCTGCCACGATGCGAATCGCTTATCTTGACTGCTTTGCCGGGATCGCCGGCGACATGCTTCTCGGCGCCCTGCTCGATGCCGGTGTTCCCGCCGATGTTCTTTACACCGCCACCGCTGCGTTGAACCTGAACGCCAGTCTGCGCACGGAAACCGTGGACCGTAGCGGCATTTCCTGTACGAAGGTGCATGTGCTGGAAGGCGGTACGCTAGCCGAAGGCCCGGCGCACACGCATTCCGTTGCGCCTGGGCACGTGCACGGCGAATCCGCCGAGGGGGAGCATCACACCCATTCGCACCAGGTGAAATTGCAGCATCAGCACAAGATCGGCCACGCCCATGACCATGGCCACACCCACGAAGAGCCTGAGGGCACGCACGAGCAGGAGTGCGTTGCGCACACGCATGCCCATGGGCGTTCACTCACGGAGATATGTACTCTAATCAAGGCGGCACCGCTGCACGAGGCGGTGAAACAACTTTCCATCCGTGCATTTGAATTGCTGGGCGGCTCCGAAGCCAGGATTCATAATGTGCCGGTGGAGGAAATTCATTTCCATGAGGTGGGTGCGGTCGATGCCATTGTGGATATTGTGGCTTCGTGCGCCGGGATCCATCACCTGAACATCGGCGCCTGGTACGCTTCGTCCGTCAACGTCGGCGGCGGCACCGTGCAATGTGCGCACGGCACCTTTCCTGTGCCGGCGCCGGCCACGGCCGACCTCCTGCGCGAGGTGCCCACCTACTCAGCCCATGTGCAAAAGGAATTGGTGACGCCCACGGGTGCAGCCCTGTTGCGCGCACTTTCCCCTACCTTTGGACCGCAACCGGCGATGCGCGTGCAACACATCGGCTACGGCGCGGGCACACGCAATCCCGAAGGCTTCCCCAACGTGCTTCGGCTCAGCGTGGGGGAGTCGGTTGGGGTGGACTTTTCCCGGGCCGAAGCGCCCGCGGCGGCAGAGTTTGACGCTTCCGCGGAGGCGGTCACGGTGCTCGAAACGGCACTGGATGATGCCTCGCCACAGCTGCTCGCCTATGTCGCCGAGATGGCTCTTGCCGCCGGTGCGCTGGATGCCATGCTGACCCCGGTGATCATGAAAAAGGGCCGGCCCGGCACACTGCTGACGCTGTTGTGCAGGCCCGAAGCCAGCGCCCAATTCGAGGCGCTGCTGCTGCGGGAAACGCCGACGCTCGGCCTGCGCATCCGGCAGGACCGTCGGACCTGCCTGGCGCGGACGCAGATCCCGGTAGAGACAAAGTACGGTTCCATTCGGGTAAAGGTCGGCACAGACGGAGGCGAGGAGCGCAACGCCGCACCGGAGTTCGAAGACTGCCGCGCGGCCGCGATGAAGCACGGTGCCCCTTTGAAGCGGGTGCAGGAATCTGCCCTGGCTGCCTTTCGAGCGGCCGGGAAATAAGCCCATGACGCAAGCCGACCTCTTACATTTGCTGGCTTCCGTGGAACGCGGAGAAACCGACGCCGCCACCGCCGCCCAACGGCTCGCCACGCTGCCGTTTGAAGATCTTGGGCACACGCGCGTCGATCACCATCGCAGCCTGCGCACCGGGCTTCCCGAGGTGATTTACGCGGCGGGCAAAACGCCGGAACAGACCGTGGCCATCTTCTCGGCGCTGGCCGCGGACGGTGTGGACGTATTGGCGACGCGGGCTTCGCAGGCCACGGCCGAGGCTGTGCTCGCGCGCCATCCAGGGGCGCTGCACAACAGCACCGGGCGTACGATCTCGCTTCGGCAGGGTGCCGACCGCGAAGCGAGAGGCCACGTGGCCGTGCTTTGCGCCGGCACCAGCGACCTGCCCGTCGCGGAAGAGGCAGCGATCACTGCTGAAACCTTTGGGGCGCGGGTGACACGGCTCTATGATGTCGGCGTGGCGGGCCTGCATCGTCTGCTGGCGGTGCGCGAGTCACTGACCGCAGCCGATGCCGTCATCGTTTGCGCCGGCATGGAAGGGGCGTTGCCCTCGGTCGTCGGCGGCTTGGTGGCTGTGCCGGTTCTCGCCGTTCCTACATCGGTCGGCTACGGCGCTTCGTTCGGTGGTGCCTCGGCTTTGCTGGGCATGCTGAATTCATGCAGTCCCAACGTCAGCGTGGTCAACATCGATAACGGATTCGGGGCGGCGTACAGCGCGGTGCTGATCGCACGGGCAACCGCGCGGGCCCGGGAGGGCTGAGCGGCCACCCCCGCCGTCTGCGTTCAGGAAGGCATCAACCCTTGCTGCGGTCGGTAAATCGATAGAACAACGATTGCCTGGCCACCGGTGCGGCGGCTTCGTTCAGGGCGGCCATCTGGGCATGGGAAAGCGGCGTAAACTCGCGGGCAATGGTCACATTTTCTTCCAGCTGCCCGATGTTGTCGCAACCGACGATCACCGTGCTGACCGGGTGTGTCAGGGCATAGTTCATGGCTTGCTGCATGGTCATTACACCGGGGCGCGTTGCGATCGCCGAGCCCTCCCACATGCCCTTCTGCGCCTCCACCGAAGGGGGTGTCCAGCTGGACAGCAGGCGACCGCGCGAAGGAATTTTCATGCCGATGATGCCCATCTGCTTTTCCACGGCAAGCGGCAGCAGTTTTTCCTGGAAGCTCCACATGTGGGGGTCGGCGGGATTGAGCGACATGAGCAGGCAATCGAAGGGATGCCGATCGATCGTGTCGATCAGAGCCTCGGGACGATAGTGGCCGGTGACGCCCAGAAAGCGCACTACCTTTTGCTGCTGCATTTCGATGAGGGCCTCCATGGCGCCCCCTTTGGCGAAGATGGCGTTCACGTCTTCCGGTAAGCCAACGTCGTGCAACTGCCAGAGATCCACGTGATCGGTGTTCAGCAGCCGGAGGCTTTTTTCGATCATGCGCAAGGAGCCATCCCGTGTGCGCTCCTTTGTCTTGGTGGCGAGAAAAGCCTCATTGCGGCGCGTCTTCATCACGGTGCCGACATACTGCTCGCTCCAGCGATCCGGCCCGCCATAGATGGACGAGGTGTCCAGATAGTTCACGCCGAGATCGAGCGCCCGCTCAATCAGCGGGACAGCCACATCGAAATTGTTGCTCAATTCGATCGCGGCCTGGCCACCCAGCGAGAAGATGCCTACCTTGTAGCCGGTTTTGCCCAGGTTGCGTGTGGGCATCGCGTGATGGGTTTTTGGGTTGAACGGCAGCGGCGGCAGCGGCTTGCCCTTCGGTGCGTCGGCGGCGGCGCTGGCCGCTCCCGGGACGAGCAAGCCCGCGGCAACGGCACCGCTTGCCTTTAAAAACCTGCGACGATCGTTGGGATTGGGCGTGTTGTTCGGGCTGTTTGGACTCTTCGGGCTGTTCGGATTGCTGGACGCCATCTGGTTTCTCCGGGCACTCTGTTCCCCCTGCGATTTTATTTCTTTCTGCCTATGCCGTGCACGCGGAGGAGTCGTTATTCCATCGCCTGCGTCTGTGGCGGAGCCTGGCCTTGCAGGGGGATGGCGCTGAGGATGTGGTAGGGGCCGTATTGGATGGTGAGCGTAGCGTCGCCGCCCAGGCGGATGTGGCTGTTGGAGACCATGCGTTGGGGCAGCCAAAAGCCGCCCACCTTGCTGTACACGGCCTGAAACGAGCCGTTCTTGACCCAGAAGGAAGGCGTCTCGACCGGTTCGGCCTCGATGCGGACAACGGCAAAGTCTGTGCTCTGCACCCAGATTTTGCCGCGGTAGGTGAAGCGGTTCTTGTGGCGCGGCGCGACGGAAAGTACATAGCACTGACCTTCGGGCAGGCGTTCGGTGCCGAGCAGCTTCATGTCGTAGTTGGCCGGGGTCATGTGGGTGTCGCTGCGGCCGGCGGCCTCCTGTTCACTGTCCATGGCGCGCTGAAAAACGCTATCCCGCAGCAGAGGGGAGCCGCTCGCCGAAAGGATGACGAACTGCTTGGAGCCGGGAGCGGTGTAGGTCATCTGCACCGTTTCCGACGCCGTTTTATCGGCCAATCTGCCCTTGTAGGACAGGGTCATGACGCGAAGGCTTTCGTAGCTGCGCAAGGTGAGCAAACGATTGTCGGTGGTGCGCTGCAGCTGTGCGGCAATTTGCTCCACGGTCAAGGGGGGCGGTGCCGGCGCGGTACCGGCCACCTGGCCGCCTGCCGGTGCCG
Organism: uncultured Acidobacteriaceae bacterium; assembly: GCA_964242195.1. Lineage (GTDB taxonomy): Bacteria > Acidobacteriota > Terriglobia > Terriglobales > Acidobacteriaceae > Granulicella. The sequence continues at coordinate 66,298 of CAXTBI010000006.1, read as the reverse complement.
GCACGGTCCAGCAGATCGCCAGGCACAGCACCGCGGCTCTCCGTTTCCGGTTGTGTACGCCTCGAATCGCCGTAAAACCGAGCATGGGGCTCCTCGAACTCGCTACCCTGAAAACAGTCGCCGGCCAAGATTTGGATGCGGCCTGCGAACCTGAACAAATCCCCGCGGGGTGCAGCAGCGGGTACGGGACGCCCGTTCACAGTAGCATGATCCGATCCGTTATGGTATGAACCATTCGCGGCACTGGATTGCCGGTTTGCCCCTTGCCCCCACCGGCTTGGCGTCGCCGTCACCCTGCCCCCTCCCCTGCGCCCGGCTTGGTCTTTTTCAACAGAAAGGCCCCCGGAATGCAGATGCCGAGGATGGGCACCATGTAACGGAAAACATCGACATAGGCCCACAGCCGCGCTTGATTGGTCAGGGTTGTGTTGGTCAATGAAATGGCGCGCAGGTTGGCCACACGCGGACCGGCGTGCTGCAGCATGGTCTGGGTCCGTAGATGGATCGTTTGCTGATAAATCCAGTTGGCCCCGGAGAACCAATGCAGCATTTCGAAACGATGGGCCTGGGAATGCCGCTGCGAAATGGTGTTGGCCGCCGATATGCCCACACTGCCGCCCACGTTGCGCATGAAGTTGAAGACGCCGCTGCCGGTGCCGGCCTGCTTGGTCGAAAGTGTACCCAGGGCGACCTTGGAAAGCGGAACAAAGACCATGGCGAGACCGAAGCCGCTCCAGGTGATAGGCCAGAACAGGGACCACGGCGAGATCTGCAGGGTAACGAAACCCAGCCAGAGCGTCGAGGCGGCAAGCACGGCGAAGCCGGCCGAGACGATCTTGCGTGGATCGAGCTTCGACGTCAGGGCACCTACCCCCAAAGCCGCCACAAAGGAGCCAAGACCGCGCGGACTGACCGCCAAACCGGCTTTGTAGGCGTCATAGCCAAGCAGGTCCTGGAAGAACACCGGAAGAATGGTCGTAAGCGCATACAGCCCAATGCCCATGATGAAAATCAGGACGCACCCGATGGCAAGATTGCGATTTTTGAATACGCGCAGATCCACAAGCGGCCGGGGGTGGTTCAGCTCATACACGACGAACGCAATCAGACCGACGATCATCAAGCCGACTGCCCAGCGGATACGCATGTCGCCGAACCAATCCTGCTCCTGCCCCTTGTCGAGCATGTATTGCATGGCCGCAATCCACAGCCCCAGCAAACCGAGGCCGACCCCATCGAGTTTGCCCGGCCTGGCGTTCTTGATGGAGGGCGGATCTTCAAGAACTTTGCTTTGCAGAAGCACGGCAAGGATGCCGATGGGCACGTTGATATAGAAAGCCCAGCGCCAGGAGAGGGCCACCGTGAGATATCCGCCGAAAGCCGGCCCGATCACCGGTGCCAGCACGACGCCAAGGGCATACAGGCCAAGGGCCTGGCCCTGCTTCTCCGGTGGAAAGCTTTCGATCAGGATGGTTTGCGAAAGCGGTTGCAGCGCACCGCCGGCGGCTCCCTGAAGAATGCGCGCCATGAGAATAAAGCCAAGCGTGGGTGCGATGCCGCAAAGCACGGAGGCGATCGTGAAGACGATGATGGAGGTGATCAAGAATCTTTTACGACCGAAACGCTCTGCGAAATAGTTGCTGGCCGGCAGAAAAACGGCGTTCGCGACAAGGTACACGGTAAGGACCCATTCCGCCTCGTCGGTGGTGGAAGCCGTGGAGCCGGCAATGTAGGGCACCGCGACGGAAGCGATGGAGGTGTCCATCACTTCCATGAAGGTGGCCATCATGACCGCCACGGCGATCAGCCACGGGTTCGACTTCGGCTTCCAGCCGCTGTCCGCACCGCCCGGCATCAGGCCCTGTCCTCAACACGACGACGCATCATTTCACCCACACCTTGGGCTCGACGGACATGCCGGGAGCAAGACGATCGGCCCCGGGCTGGCCGGGTTTGAAGCGGATGCGCACGGGCAGACGCTGCACGACCTTGACGTAGTTGCCGGTAGCGTTTTCCGGCGGCAGAAGGCTGTAGATGGCGCCGGAGCCGCCGGGCAGCGCTTCCACATACCCCTCGAAATCGAGCTTGAGGGCGTCGACATGGATGCGTACGGATTGGCCCGGATGCATGTTTGTGATTTCGGTTTCCTTGAAGTTCGCCGTGACCCAGATGTCGTTGGTTTGCGTGAGCGCAAACAATTCTTGCCCGGCGGTGACCTGCGAATTCAGCTGCACGCTTCGGTCGCCGATGATCCCGTCTTCGGGAGCGTAAATGCGGGTGTACTCGAGATTCAGTTCGGCCTGATCGGCGTTGGCGACGGATTGCTTGGCGGCGGCCTGGCGTTCGGCAAGCGTGGCGCGTTGCGCGGCGATCTGCCGGGGCAAATTGACCTGTGCCTGCTTGAGCCGGGCCTGTGCCTGGAGCAACGAGGCCTGGGCCTGCGTCACTTGTTTGGCGTCGGCTTCGGCGGTTCGCCGGCGCGAGACCACAACCGCGGCCTGGGCGCGTTCCTGCGTAGCACGGCTATCGTAGGTTTCGCGCGAAACCTCTTCCTTGAGCACGAGTTGTTTGTAACGCTCTTCTTCGCGGGCGGCATTGGCTTCATTCGCTTCGGCTTCGCGGAGGTCGGAAAGCGCGGCCCCGAAGCGCGCTTCGGCACCGCTGATGTTGGCTTCGGCGCTCGCGACATCCTGCTGTGCGCTGACGACCTGCGTTGCCTGGGTGGTCGCGGTGATGGGCACATTGGGCTGCTGCACCTGAATGTTGGCCTGTGCCTGGCCGAGCTGCGCGGCCGCCTGTTCCTTTGCGACCTGGTAATCGCGCGGGTCGAGTTGCAGAAGCAGCTGACCTTTTTTGACGCGGTACGTGTTCTCGACATACACGGCCGTGACGAAGCCGTTGATACGGGCGCTGATGGGATCGGTGTGCCCCTCGACGAAAGCATCGTCGGTCTCTTCGTACTTGCCGAGGTAGTGGAAGAGCCAAAAGACGGCAACGACCAGGAGAACGAGGCCGATCAGGATCAGCATCGTGGTCAGCGGGTGGCCCTTGATCCAGCCGCCTACACGCTGGGTGAGTGGAGGCTTTTTGTCCTTGTCCCCCTCGGTTTTTTCCTTGCCTTTTTCGTCCCCTTTGTTGTCCCCGTTTTCGTCCCCTTTGTTGTCCTTGTCACCCTCTTTTTTGTCCTTATTGTCGCCTTTGCCTTGGTCGCCGCCTTTGTCTTGGTCGCCGCCTTTGTACTTCTCCCCTTCGGCGCTGCCGTCCTTGCCTGGGTGTTGCTTGCCTCCATCCTGTTGGGAGCGCACCGCTTCGAGCTCGGCACGGAGCCGGGCCTGTTCGTCGTACAGCATGCGCAGGATGAGATTGTTCCCCTCCTCAGCCGGCGTTGGCCGGTGCGACGCTTCTTCGGGAGCGGAGATGGGTGAATCGGGCATGCGTTATTTCCTCAGCAGTTGCGGCAGAGTCGCTTCGGCGTTGCCCATGGCACGGGCGAGCGAAACCTTCGCGAGATTGTGTTGGTAAACAGCCGTGATGAAATCGTCGTCGGCCTGCACAGCGGCTTGTTCGGCCTGCACGAGTTCGACCGAATCGGCGACGCCGGCGGCGAAGCGGTCACGCGATTGGGTAAGCAGTTCGTGCGAAAGCTTGACGTTGCTCCCTGCAACGCCCACCTGGTCGGCAGCGGAATTCAAGTCGATAAACGCCTGCCGAACATCCTGATCGACCTGCCCGCGTGTGTTCTCGAGCTCGGCTTTGCGCTGATGCAGCGCGGCTTCCGCTTCGACGATTTCGCCGTGCGTACGGCCGCCTTCGTACAGCGGAATCGTAAGCAGGCCGGACACGGTGTACACACCGGTGGAGTGAGACGAAGGCGTTGTGCCGGCGGCACCGAAACTTGCGTCGACCGCGAGATTGGGAAGACGCTCGGCATGGGCGGCCTTCAGGCCCCGTTCTGCGGAACGAACGCTGGCCTCCGCGGCCCGGAGGTCGGTGCGCAATCGCAGGCCACGATCCAGGGCGGTGTCGAGTGTGAACCCGGTGAGCGGAGCGAAGTGAAAATCTTCGGACAGGATGAAATTCTGTCCCAGCGCGAGGCCGAGAATGCGCGCGAAACGAAGCTTCTGCGTGTCACGCTCGGCCTGGAGCGAGCGCAAGCGCTGTTGCTCGGAAAGCAGCTGCACCTCCGGGCGTTGGGCGTCGACACGGGCCGAAACGCCGGCGGCAAATTGATCGGCCGCCTGCTTGGCCACAGCCTGCGCGCTTTCCACCTCGGCCTGGGCGGCGCTCAGGCGAGCCTCGGTCGCATTCAGTTGAAGATAACTCCCGCCCACGGCAAGCACGATCAGATCGCGTGCGTTTTTGGCCTGCTCGAGACTGGACTTCACAGCTTCGCTTGCACTATGGAGATTGTTCACACGTACAAGATCGAAAATGGTTTGCTGCAGGCGAGCGGCGCGCGCGTCGAAGTAGTTAAACCGTACAGCTTCGGCAACGCCTGGGAGCGAAACGCCAAGGGTGTGCAGATTCTGGCGTTCGTAGGTCTCACTGATTCCGCTATTGAGGTTGGGCAGCAATGTGCTTCTCGCCACGGTGCGCTGGCCCTGTGCCTGTGCCACGGCATCGGCTTGCTCGATTGCGCCGAGGTTGTAACGCAGCCCAAGCGCCAGTGCATTGGCCAGGGAAAGCGCAAGGGTACGGTCCGAAGCCTTCCCTGTGGGCACACTGCCGCTGTAGGGAGGCATCACCGTAACGGTGCTGGTGATGGAATCGATGCTGTTGCCTCCGCCGCCGCCGGTGGGGCTCTGCGTTACAGAAACACCGCCCGCCTGCGATCCGCCGCCGGAAAGCGGCAGCTGCACCGCAGAGGTCGGACCTGCGACCATCGAGGCCGGACTTTGCGCGAGGGTACAACGCACAGCCGAGGCCAAGAGGACGATCCCCTTCACCGCAATGCGGGTTCGCGTGCATGGTCGCTGGAGAGCCGGTCTAGCCAATGCCGAGCACCTTTTCCACGGTGATGGGCAGATCGTACACGCGGCGGCCGGTGGCGTGAAAAATGGCGTTGGCGATGGCCGCTCCGGTGCCGATAATGCCGATTTCTCCCAGGCCTTTGGCGCCGATGGGGCTGGCTTTTTCGTCTTCCTCATGCACGAAAATCACGTCGATCCCTTCGACATCGGCGTTGACCGGGATGTGGTACTCGGCGAGACTATGATTCATGAAACGGCCAAGTTTCGTGTCGAGAAACGACTCTTCTTCGAGCGTGGAACCGATGGCCATCACAACGCCGCCAAGAATCTGGCTGCGCGCGGTCTTGGGGTTCAGGATGCGGCCGGCGGCCACGGCGACAACAATGCGCGCCACCCGAACATTGCCGAGTTCTTCATCGACGCGCACCTCGCAAAAAATCGCCGCATGGGTGTAGCTGATGTAGCGCAGCTTTTCGATGAGGCTGGGAGCCGCCGTGGCTTCGGCGCTGAGTTCGACCTTGCCCGAAGCGCGAACCGCTTCGGCCAGGCTTACGCTTTTAGACAGATCGTCCTTGCGCACGATGCGGCCGTCGGCGAAATACACATCGTGAACGCCGGCACGGCCGAGCGGTTTGCTCTGGACTTTTCGAGCTGCGGCGACTAGATCCTTTTTCAGGTTTTCGCAGGCGGCCTGCACCGCCGAGCATGTGGACGCCGCACCCCAGCTGCCGCCTTCCACCGGCGCCTTGGGCAGGCCCGAATCGCCGAGCTTTGCGGTTACGCAAGCAAGCGGCAATCCAAACGCGTCGGCGCCGGTTTGCGCCATAATCGTGTAGGTTCCGGTGCCGATATCGGAGGTGGCCGAGGCTACGGTGAGATAGCCGTGAGCGTCCATGGTGACGCGGGCAGCGGTCTTCTGAAACTGCGCCTCCCAGGCCGCCGAGGCCACGCCCCAGCCGATCAGTTCCTTGCCCTCGTGCATGGAGCGGGGAGCGGAGGTGCGCTTCGCCCAACCGAACTCCTGGGCGCCTCGCTTGAAACACTCGCGCAGCGCTTTTGAGGTGAACTTCTTGTCTGTGTTTTCATCTTTTTCGCTGTAATTGCGGAGCCGCAACTCGATGGGGTCGATGCCGAGTTGGACGGCCAGTTCATCGAGCGCGCTTTCGCTGGCAAACTCCCCAATCACGGCGCCGGGCGCACGCATATCGCTGGGTGTGGCGGCATCGAGCTTCACAAGCTCATAGGTGAGCTCGACATTGGGTGAGTCGTACATCATGCCTACCCAATTGACGACCACTTCCTGGTGATCTTCATACATGGAAGTGTTGGCCACCGCGTGCTGCCGGATGGCGTTGAGCTTGCCTTCCGGCGTAGCACCCAATTGCACGATTTGGTGCGTGAGCGGGCGGTAGCTGAGGCCCCACATCTGGTCGCGCGTAAGCACGACGCGTACCGAACGCCGGAGCGCGCGAGAGGCCATCACGGCAAAGAACACCTGGTGTTGCGGCCGAAGCCCGGAGCCGAAGCCGCCGCCGACGAAGCTGTTGATGACCTGTACCTGGTCCTGTTTGAGATCGAAGATGTCCATCAAATACTGCTGCACGTTCTGCGAGCCTTGCGTCTTGTCGTAGACCGTCAGTGTGCCGTCCCCGTTCCAAACGCATGTGGTCGCATATGGCTCCATGGGATTGTGGTGCTCAAAAGCGACGCTGTATCCCGCGCTCACCCGTTGCGGCGAAGCGGCGTAGGCCTTCCCGAAATCGCCGCGCGGTTTGGGCGGAGGTGTGATACCGGAACGCTTTTTGGGCGGAACATAGGCCGTCTCCAAGCGATCTTCAAAGCAGGTCTCGTTCGGCTCCGCGCGGTAGTGAACGCCGATCAGCGCCGCGGCATCGCGTGCGGCCTCAAATGTTTCCGCAACGACGAGCGCGATCGGTTGTTCGCTGAACCGGACGCGATCGTCGTGCAACGGACGGAAGTGTTCGCCTGGAGGCGCTACCTGGTCCTCATAGTCTTTCGCAGCGCCGGAGAGCTTGGGGCGATTTTCGTGCGTGAAAATGGTCACGACGCCGGGAATCTTCATCGCCTTCTCGGTCTCGAAACGCAGAATGCGGCCCTTCGCTATGGAGGACGAAACGAGTTGCCCGTGCAGGAGGTCCGCAACGTTATACTCGGCCGCATATTTCGCGGCACCGGTCACTTTCAGCGGACCATCGACCCGACGGGTCGGCTGACCGAGGATGGGAGATGCGGGAAACGTGATCATGGTGCCCTCGATATGCTGTTGCACGATGCTTGTTTTACTGGTGCGTTCGGCTGCGATGTACACAGGCTTCGGCTGCGATCTACACGATGCGTTTGTCTGCGATCGGCTGCGGTGTGCCGGCCGCAGCCTGCGCGAGCGCGCGAAGGATTGCGCGGCGCGCGAGTTCGATTTTGAAATCGTTTCCACCCTGACCCACAGCACCCTCAAGCAATTTCAGGGCAACTTCCCTGAACAGCTTTTCGTCGGGTTGCCGATCCACGAGCAGCGCTTCGGCCTCCGGCTTCCGCCACGGCTTGTGAGCCACCCCACCCAGGGCAAGGCGCGCTGCCTTGATCGTGCCATCGGCGGCGATTTCGAGCGCGGCAGCGACGGAGACCAGCGCAAAGGCGTAAGACTGACGATCGCGCAGCTTGAGGTAGGTGTAATGCATCCCGTATGCCGAAGGTGGAAGCTCCACCGCGGTGACCAGTTCACCGGGCTGCAGCGTGTTGTCGAACTGCGGCTCGTCGCCCGGCAGACGATGGAAGTCGTGCATCGGGATACGGCGAATGCCACGGGCGCCCTGCACAACGACAATGGCTTGAAGCGCAGCCAGCGCGACACACATATCGGAAGGGTTGGTGGCGATGCACTTGTCGCTGGCACCGAGGATGGCATGGATGCGATTGACGCCGCCGATGGCCGGACAGCCCGAGCCCGGCTTGCGCTTGTTGCACGGCGTCATTGTGTCATAGAAGTAATAGCAACGGGTGCGCTGCAGGAGGTTGCCGCCGGCTGTAGCGGCATTGCGCAGCTGACCGGAAGCGCCGGCGAGAAGGGCATCGGCGAGCAGCGGATAGCGTGCGGCAACGCGCTGGTCGTAGGCAGTGTCGGCATTGGAAACGAGGGCACCGAGAAGGAGGCCTCCCTCCGGAGTCTCTTCAATTCCCTTCAGCGGAAGGCGGCCGATGTCGACGAGCGCGGAGGGATGCTCGACGTCATACTTCATGAGATCGACAAGGTTGGTACCGCCCGCAAGCGGCTTTGCAGAGGGATCCGCTACAAGAACCGCAATCGCCTCTTCCACGGTTTCGGCGCGATGGTAGGCGAACCGGTTCACGCGCTCACCCCTGCCAGCGAGACATGCTCTACTTTCTCCTGAAGCCGGCCGTCGGTGCCCGTTTTGCCCATGACATCCTCAATCGCGTCGACAATGTTGGTGTACGCACCGCAGCGGCAAAGATTGCCGCTCATGGCTTCGCGAATCTCCCCACGGGTGTGCGCACGGCCCTCCGCGAGCACGGCCACGGCCGAGCAGATTTGCCCGGGTGTGCAATAGCCGCACTGGTAGGCATCGTGCTCGACAAAGGCTTCCTGCACCGGGTGCAGCTCGCCCAGGGGCGAGGCAAGACCTTCAATCGTGGTGATCTCGGCGCCGTCTTTCGAGACCGCGAGAAGAAGGCAGCTGTTCATGCGCTTGCCGTCAACAATCACCGTGCAGGCACCGCATTGGCCGTGGTCGCAGCCCTTTTTGGAGCCGGTGAGATCAAGGCGATGGCGTAGCAGATCGAGCAATGTGACCCAGGGCTCGACTTCCAGTTTCCGCCGTGCGCCGTTGATGTTCAGCGTGATCGGTACGGTCATGAACACATCTCCGTGCTCGCCGGACGGAAGCGGGTGTCGTCCGATCCGGGCGGGCAAAGGGGGATAGGCGTTCTTGCTGCCTTTGGGCTTGCCCGGTTAGGATGCAGCAAAGCTGCGTTTGGCTTCTTGATTCCGTTGCAGCGCATGGATAGAACGGCTGCGTTACTGCCAGCCACCACCGAGGGCGCTGTAGAGCTGCACCAGGGTGAGGGCTTCGCTTTGCTGCGCACTGGCCAGGTTCAGCTGCGCGGAAAACAGCGTCGTGGACGTGGTGAGAACCTCCAGGTAGCTTGTGGCGCCGCCCGTGTAACGGATGCGGGCGAGGCGCGTGGCGTCCTGCGCGGCGGCTACCAGCTTGTGCTGCTGGATGCGGGCGGCACGCTGCTTGTTGACCGCGATCAGGGCGTTTGAAACGTCGCGCAAGGCCGTAACGATACTTTTCTGGTAATCCAGCACCATTTCCTGCTTTTGCCGTTCGGAGAGTTGCACACCGCCGCGCAGCTTGCCCCCTTCAAACAGCGGCTGGGCCAACGTTCCGTAGCCATAAACCGTCTGGCCGGAGGTGTTGAACAGGTTGGCAAAGGTGTTGCCGCCCAGACCACCGGAGGCGTTGAGAGAAAGCTGCGGAAAGAACTGCGCCCGGGCCACGCCCACCTGCGCATTGGCCGCGCGAAGCTGCGCTTCGGCCTGCTGGATGTCGGGACGGCGCTCCAGCAATTGTGACGGCAGGCCTACGGGAAGATCCGCGGGCGGGGGCGAAAGCGCATGGGGATCCGTGTGCGCGACCCGGCCGGGGTCTTGGCCTAGCAGCAAACGAAGTGCATTTTCGTTTTGCTGGATTTCCTGCTCGAGCAAAGGAATCTGATTGCTCGCCGTGTAGAGCAGCTCTTCGGCTTGACGAACATCGGACAGCGGAGAGGCGCCGCCCTGTTCGAGCGTGCGCGTGAGGTTCACGGAATCCTGCCGCACCTTCAGGGTTTGCTGTGAAATGGCCAGCTGTTGATCCAGCAATCGCAGCTGCAGATAGGTGGTGGCGACCTGTTGCACAAGGCTTAAGCGAACGGCGCGTTGTGCCCAGCTTTGGGCGAGCATTTGCTCACGCGCGGCCTGGGTCTGCTTGCGATAGATGCCCCAAAAGTCAGGCGTCCAGGCAGCGGAAACGTTGTAGCTGCCGAAAGTGAGTGGACTTTGGATGGAGCTTCCGAGAGTGTCGGGAAACTCCGCCCCGATGCCTGTACCGCCGAGGGTGATTTGCGGGAACTGCTGTGCGCGGGTGATCCTGACCTGGGCTTCGGCTTCGAGCACGCGCTCGGCCGCGATGCGGAGATCGTAGTTGTTTTCAAGCGCTGTACGGATAAGGCCCTGCAGCTCCGGCTCACGGAACACCTGCGCCCATTGCTGGTCGCCGAGCGAGCTTTTCGGATCGCTCGAAACGTCGGTGTTGTCGGCCCCGCGAAACGCGGGCGGCACAGGAACGGCGGGACGCTTGTATTTGGGACCGATGTTGCAACCGGAAAGAAGCAGACTGGCGAAAAAATAACAGGCGCAACGCGCAAGGAGACGGCGTCGCGTGCACGGTGGTTTGGAAGTGCATTGCATGGCGGTCTCCTTTCAGGCCGGGTGCTGTTGCCGCTGGTTGTCATCGGCGTCGGCGTGTTGGGGTTCCGGCGCATGTAAAGAGTCCATGGTGGTGCCCTTTCCACCGTGGCTCCAGCGGTGCGAAAGATACTCGACCACGGCAAAGCAGACAGGGATCAGAAGGATGCCGAGGACGGTGGCTAACAACATGCCGCCGATGACGACGGTGCCGAGAATGCGCCGTGAAACCGCACCCGCACCGGTGGCCGTCCACAGCGGCAGGCAGCCGAAGATGAACGCAAGCGCAGTCATGACAATGGGGCGGAAACGCAGGCGTGCGGCATTCAGCGCGGCGTCCGCGATGGATTGCCCGCCCTTGTAGTTGCTCACCGCGAACTCCACGATGAGAATGGCGTTTTTGGCCGAAAGCCCGATCAGCATGATCAGGCCGATGGTGGCATAAATGTCATTCTCAAACGCACGCAGGCTGAGCGCAAGATAGGCACCCAGAATGGCGACCGGCGTGGACAGCAGAACGCTGAACGGCAGCGACCAGCTCTCATACAGCGCGGCAAGAATAAGAAAGACGGCAACGATCGAAAGCCCGAACACGGCCCACGTGGGCACGCCGAGCGCAGCCTGCTGCTCCTGGTAGCTCATGCCGGAATAGTCGAAGCCCATGCCCCTGGGCTGCGTCTGCGCGAAGACCTCCTCCAGCGCGGCGCGGACCTGGCCGGAGCTGTACCCTGGTGCGCCGGCGATGTTCAACTGCGCGGCGGGAAACTCGTTGAAGTGCGTAATGAATTCCGGGCCGGAAATCTGCTTCACATGCACCAGGGTGCTAAGCGGCACCTGGCCACCATTGGCGCTGCGCACATAGAACTGGTCGATGTTGTCGATCCTTGTGCGCGATGAACCTTCCGCTTCGACATAGGTTTGCCATTGGCGGCCGAAACGATTGAAGTAGTTGACCAGATAGCCGCCCATGAATGTGGACATGGTGGTGTAGATGTCGGGGAGAGCGACTTGCTGTTCGCTTGCTTTCTCGCGATCCACATCGGCATACAGTTGCGGAACCGCGGGCAGGTACGAAGGTATCGCGACGGCGATCTCCTTGCGCTTGGACGCGGCACCGAGAAAGGCGTACAGATTCCTGGTCAGAAAGGCAGGGTCGTCCGAGCCCGATCGGTCTTCGATCTCCATGGTGACGCCGCCGGAGGTGCCGATGCCGGGAATGGCCGGCGGCGGAAAGCTGAAGGCCAGACCCTGGCCCACGCCGCCGAGCCGTTGCTGCAGATTCGCTTGAATGCTGGACAGCTGTTCGGCCTTGGACTTGCGCTCGTCCCACGGCTTCAAGGTAACGAAGAAAAAAGCCGTGTTGGTGCTTTGCGTTAGAGTGAGCAGACTGAAGCCGTTGACGGCGATAACGCCGCCGATGCCCGGCGTGTGCAGGAGCGCGTCCGAGACCTCCTGCGCAGCGGCATCCGTGCGCTGCAGACTGGCGGCGTCGGGCAGTTGCAGCGCGACGAAAAGATAGCCTTGATCTTCGGTAGGGATGAAGCCTGTCGGCAAGCGAATCGCCATGATCACCGCCACAAGCGCGACCACGGCGAGGCCGATCATCGCAAAGCCGGATTTGTGAATCAACACCTTGGAGGCGGAAACATACGTGTCCGTGGTTCTGCCGAAGAAGCGATTGAAGGCGTCGAAGAAGCGCTGCATGGGGCTCGGCTTGCGATTCTTGTTTTTGGGTTTCAGCAGCAGCGCCGCCAGCGCGGGGCTGAGGGTAAGGGCGTTGAAGGCCGAAATCAGCACCGAAACGGCGATGGTCACGGCAAATTGCTGATACAGGCGACCGGTGATGCCCGGAATAAATGCCGTCGGAATAAACACCGCCGCCAGGATGATGGCAATGGCAACCACGGGGCCGCCGACCTCTTCCATGGCGCGGATCGTGGCGTCCTGCGGGCTGAGGCCTTCGGCATCGATCAGATGCTCCACCGCTTCGACGACGATGATGGCGTCGTCCACCACAAGACCGATGGCGAGCACAAGGCCGAACAGCGAAAGCGTGTTGATGGAAAAGCCCAACAGGGGAAACACGGCAAACGTGCCGATCAGCGATACAGGCACAGCCATCAGCGGGATCAGCGTGGCGCGCCAGCCCTGCAGGAACAGGAACACGACCAGGATCACCAGCAGGAGCGCGATGCCGAGTGTGACGACGATGTCGTGAATGCCCGCGCTCACGGCCTTTGTGGTATCGAGCGGAACCTCGTACTGCAGGCCCGAAGGAAAGCGCCCTTTCAGCTCCTCAAGTTTCGCCCGCACATCGGCCGCGGTTTTTACGGCATTTGAACCGGGCAGCTGGTAGATGCCGAGCACACCGGCAGGCGCCTTGTTGTAGCGCGCGGTGAGGTTGTAGACCTGGGTGCCAAGCTCGACGCGGGCAACATCGCGCAGGTGCAGAATCGAGCCATCGGGGTTGGCCCGGAGAATGATGTTCCCGAACTCTTCCGGCGACACAAGCCGGCCCTGCGTGCGCACCGTGTAGGTGAACTGCTGGCCCGTCGGCACCGGTTCGCCGCCGATCTGGCCGGCCGGATTCACGTTGTTCTGCACGCCCAGGGCGTTGATCACGTCGGTGGCGGTGACCCCCAGCTGGGCAAGCTTGCCCGGCTGCACCCAGATGCGCAGAGCGTATTGGCCGCCGAAGACCTGCACACGGCCGACTCCGTGAACGCGGGTGAGCTCATCCTGGAGATTGATAATGGCGTAGTTGGTAAGGAAGTCGGCACCGTATTGACCCTTGGGTGAGCTGACCGACACGATCATCAGCGGTGAGGTCTGCGCCTTCTGCACAAGAACGCCGGCGGTGTTGACCTGCGCAGGCAACTGCGATTGGGTCTGCGAAACGCGCAGCTGCGTGAGCACCTGGTCGATGTTGGGATCGGTTTTGACATCGAAGTCCACATACACGGTCGACTGGCCGTTGTTGGCATTCTGCGAGTACATGTAGATGCTGTTGTCGACGCCGTTAATCTGCTCCTCAAGCGGCGTTGCCACGGATTGCACAAGCGTGCGCGCATCGGCACCGGGGTAAGTGGCCTGCACCTGGATTTCGGGCGGAACGATGTTGGGGTACTGCGAAATCGGGAGTGAAGTCAGCGTAACCAGGCCGATGATGACGGTAAGAATCGCAATGACGATGGCAACGATGGGTCGCCTGATGAAGAACTTCGACACCGGCTACCTCCCCGTCGCGTCGTTGTTGGTGGAGGAGACCGGCTCGGCGTTCGCGGCTGTGATCGTTGCCTTCACCGGCGCGCCTTCACGCAGCTTTTGCAGCTGGTCGGTAATGACTTCGGCCCCCGGCTGCAAACCGCTTTTCACCACCCAGTTTTCCCCGCTCTGCGGTCCAAGCGTAACCGTGACCACGTGCACTTTGCCGTCCGCGCCCACCACATGCACCTGCTGTTCCCCCTGCAGATCGGTGACCGCGATCTGCGGAACGAGCAGAGCGTTGTGCAGGATTTGGGTGTCGGCCGAGATGCGCGCGAACTGCCCGGGCCGAAGCATGTTGCCGGGATTGGGAAAGACCGCGGCGATGCGAATGGCGCCGGTCTGGGGGTTGATCCCGCGATCGACGAAAACAATGTGGCCGGGCTGGGGATACTTTTCGCCGCTGGCCAGCGAGAGCGTCAACGGCAGCCTGTTCCCGCTATGCAGCAGATCGGCGTGGCCGGCCTGCGCACGACGCACCAACGCGAGGTATTCCGTATCGGAAATGGAAAAGAAGACCTTGATGGGGTTCAGTTGCGAGACCGCGGTGAGCACCGATTGCGGGCTGACCAGGTTGCCCACCTGCGTGGTCGCCTGGCCCGCGACACCCGCAATCAGCGAGCGCACCTGCGTGAAGCCGAGGTTCAGCCTGGCCGTGGCCACTTGACCGCGGGCGCTGGCAATCTGGCCCTGTGCCGTGGCCGTTTGCGCCTGTGCCGAACGCACGGCCGCTCCGGCCTGATTGGCTGCCTGCTTGTCATTGTCCAGCTGGCTTTGCGCAATCGCGCGCTGGTTCGCGAGCGGTGTATCGCGGTTCACATTGATCTGCTGCAGGCCGAGCGCGGCCTGCGCCTGCCCTACCTGGCCCTGCGCCTGGCCGAGCGTACCCTGGGCCTGGGCGAGTTGGCCCTGCGCCTGCTCCAGAGAAGCCTGGAAGGGCCGGGGATCGATCTGGAATAACACCTGCCCCTTGCTGACCGCCGATCCTTCACGGTACAGCTGCTTGATCAGGTAGCCGCTTACCTGCGGCTGAATGTTCGCATTGACGTAGCCATCCATTGTGCCCACCCAGGATCCCGTCACGGGTACGTCCGAGGTGGTGATGCGAACGGCATGTACCGGCATGGGGCCGGCCGCGCCGGGGGGAGGTGCAGGCGGCGGCTTTGCGCAGCCGGAGAGCAGCATGCCGGCAACCCCGGCGAAGAGAACACGTGCAGGCGCTACATCTCTGAGCGAAGAAATTTTGGCGAACATGAACGGTCGTCCCACAGCCCCGGTGTCCAAACAAAAGACACGGGTATACCGTTGTGAGATTTTGGAAATGTTGTTCTGGATTCAGAAAAATCTTCGCGGGGCGTCAAGCAAGGAATCGCGCAAGGGAAAAGGACCTGCGCTCCTGTGAACTTCCGCAGGGACAACAGGTCCTCTTTCGCAACGACGTGAACGCTTCAATACGGAGAGGGGAAGCGGGGACGATACCCTGTGTTCACGACGGGACCATACGGGGCATAGCCATAGGGCAGGACCACCGACGGCGGAGGTCCAGCCATGTACCCGTACAGCGCCGGGGCAGACACAAATACCGGTTGCGGCGGAGCGACGTAGACAACGGTCTGTGGGGGCGGAGCGTAGGCATACACCGGCTGCGGCGCAGCGGCGTAGCTTTGCTGGGTTGGCGGAGCGTAGTTCTGCGGGGCGTAGTTCTGCGGAGCGTAGTTTTGTTGCGGAGCGTAGTTTTGTTGCGGCGCGTAGTTTTGTTGCGGGACGCGCTGCAGCAGGCCCGATTCCTGGGCGATCTCGTTGCGATCCGGAATCACGAAGTCGTCCATGACCTTCAACGTGAGGCGGGTTTCGGCCTTCAATGTGGGGCGTGGGCCGCGGCGTGGCAGGTTCAGCAGATCGATGGGCCAAAGCACCGGAATCGCCCATTCAATCGCGTCGCGAACGGGATGCCCGGTGCCATGGATGCGGCCTTCCCTGTCGACCGGATATTTGGGCACATAGACCACCTTGCCCGCAAACGGAACTACGGTGTTGCCCAGGATGAGGCGGTCGAACTTGAGCTCCATCCATCCTTTACCGACAAAGTGGCCGGGATCCCTGTAGTCCTCAAAGCGGCCTTCGAGGTAGCTCCCGTAGGGAAACACCGAGCGGCCGTAGAGCTCGACGTGGCTGACGCCGCACAGCACGGGATCGCCGATGGCTTCGGTTTTGGAAGAGATTTTCGGCTCGGCGACCGTGCATTGGATCAGCGATCCGGCCGGAACCAGTTGCTCGGAGGCGCGCGCCATGGAAGGCGCGGCCAGGAGCAGAAGCGAAGCCAGGAATCTGGCTTTCGTCTTGCCTGTTAAATGAGCTCTCAGATTAGGTAGCACAGAGACGTCCTCCCAGACGTGCGTGCAAGGGCCAGGGTTGGCCGGTTGCGGTTGCACATGCCCATCGGAACGTCAAGAAGTCTCAGCAGGGAACACGCTGAGCGATGGTCTTTCTGCGAAGACCCAAGTGTACGGTTGGCCTCATCATCCCCTGTTCAGGCGCAATCGTCAAGACCTTGGCGAAGGTGGCGCTCGCCGTTTTTTGGCGTGGGGACGAGTTCCCGTCATAAATTGGCGGTCATGTGACAAAGGTAAGGAGGTGCACGGGTTACGATCGTTCTGCAAACGGGCTGGTGCTCCCAGCCAATCGGCAGGATAATCAGGGGAGACGCAAAGGCACGACAACTTCTGCTGGACGCAGCCCCCACGATGGCCGAGCATGGGTAGCCGCAGTGCCCGTCGAAGGCGCGGAAAAGCAGGGGACAGAACCACCGGGAGCGGACGATCGCTCGAAGCAAATCAAACTGGGGATAAAAGGAAGGCCGAGGCAGGATGACGGAAACGATCGTGGTAACGGGAGGCGCGGGCTTCATCGGAGGCAATTTCGTGCTCCATTGGCTGGGCGAAAACCTGGGCCCCGTGGTGAATCTCGACAAGCTGACCTATGCCGGCAATCCGCAGACGCTGGCGACGGTGGCCGGCCGGCCGGACTACACCTTTGTGCAGGGCGATATCGACGACGCTGCCGTTGCGGCCGAAATTTTCGCCACGCACCAGCCGCGCGCGATTGTGCATTTTGCAGCGGAAAGCCATGTGGATCGCTCGATCCTGGGACCCGAAGTGTTTTTGCAAACCAACATTCATGGCACGTTCACGTTGCTGGAAGCCGCGCGGAAGTATATCGGCACCCTGGGCGAAGCGGACGCCGCCAATTTCCGCTTCCTCCATGTTTCCACCGATGAGGTGTACGGCACGCTGGAGCCGAACGATCCGGCGTTTTCCGAAACCACGCCCTATGCGCCGAACAGCCCCTATGCGGCCTCGAAAGCGGCGTCCGACTTCCTGGCGCGCGCCTGGGTACACACCTACAAAATGCCGGTGCTGGTAACCAATTGCTCCAATAACTACGGCCCCTACCAATTTCCCGAAAAGTTGATTCCGCTCATCATCAACAATGCCCTTTCCGGCAAGCCGTTGCCGATCTATGGCGATGGTTTGCAGGTGCGCGATTGGCTGTATGTGGTGGACCATTGCCGTGCGATCGCCGAGGTGCTGAAGAAGGGCCGAATCGGCGAAACCTACAACGTGGGCGGGGTGAATCAGCGCTCGAACCGCGAGGTGGTGAACACCGTTTGCGCGCTGCTGGATGAGTTGGTGCCGGATTCGCCGCACAAGCCGCATGCGCAGTTAATCACCTCGGTGAAGGATCGTCCGGGCCATGACCGGCGCTATGCGATCGATGCGACCAAGATCGAGCGCGAGATCGGATGGAAGCCACAGGAAACCTTTGAGACCGGCTTGCGCAAAACGGTGCAGTGGTACCTGGACAATCGGAAATGGGTAGAAGGCGTGACCAGCGGCAGCTACCAGCAATGGGTTTCGGCCAACTACGCCGACCGTACCGGCGAGGCGGTTTCGAAATGAAGGGAATCATTCTTGCGGGTGGCTCTGGAACGCGGCTCCACCCGGTAACGCAGAGCATCTCCAAGCAGCTGTTGCCGGTGTATGACAAGCCGATGATTTACTACCCGCTTTCGGCGCTGATGCTGGCCGGAATCACCGAAATCCTGCTCATCTCGACACCGCAGGACACACCGCGCTTCGAGTCCTTGCTGGGCGATGGATCGCAGTGGGGGTTGAAGCTGCGGTATGCCGTCCAGCCTTCACCCGATGGTCTGGCGCAGGCGTTTCTGATCGGCAAGGAGTTCCTCGGCGGCGACGGTTGTGCGTTGGCGCTGGGCGACAACATCTTCTATGGGCATGACCTGGCCAAGAGCCTGCGCGCCGCGGCGGAACGGACCGAGGGCGCGACCGTGTTTGCGTACCCCGTGAACGATCCGGAGCGTTACGGCGTGGCCGAATTCGACAAGGATCGCAAGGTCATTTCGCTCGAAGAAAAACCGGCGAAGCCGAAGTCGCGCTATGCGGTGACCGGGATTTACTTCTATGACAAGCAGGTTGTTTCGGTGGCGGAAGGGATCAAGCCTTCGCCGCGCGGCGAGTTGGAGATCACCGACGTGAACCGCTGGTACCTGGAAAAAGGTCAGCTGCACACCGAAGTGCTGGGACGCGGAACGGCGTGGCTCGATACCGGAACGCATGAGTCGTTGCTGGAGGCGTCGAACTTCATTCAGACCATCGAGCACCGGCAGGGTCTGAAAATTTCCTGCCCGGAGGAAATTGCGTATCGGCTCGGGTATATCGACAAGGAGCAGTTGGAGGCGCTGGCGGCAAAGGTGGGAAAAAGCACCTATGGCCAGTACCTGAAACGCATTGTGACGGAGACGGTGTACTAGTGGCCGGCGAAGAATTTTCCACAAATGCACCCCCGGTTTCCGTGCCCGGCCCTATCCTGCTGACCGGGGTAAACGGCCAGGTAGGGGGCGAATGCCTGCCCTTGCTGCAGGCGATGGGCGAGGTCGTGGCACCGACGCGGGCGGAGTTCGACCTGAGCGACCCCGAAGCGGTGCGGGCGTATGTGCGAAAAATCAAGCCGCGCTGGATCGTAAACCCGGCAGCCTACACGGCGGTGGACAAGGCGGAAAGCGATGCGGAGGCTGCTTTCGCCATCAATCGCGATGCCGTGAAGGCTCTGGGCGAAGAAGCCGCCAAGCTGGGCACACCGGTGCTGCATTTTTCCACGGATTACGTGTTTGCGGGTGGCGGCACGGAGCCTTGGCGCGAAGAAGATTCCCCCTCCCCTTTGGGCGTGTACGGCGCTTCCAAGCTGGCCGGGGAACAGGCGCTGGCGGCCAGTGGAGCACCGTACCTGGTGTTCCGCACCAGCTGGGTATTTGGGGCGCGGGGCAAGAATTTTCTGCTCACGATCCTGCGATTTGCGCGCGAAAAAGAGGAGATGAAGATCGTGGCCGACCAGCACGGGGCGCCCACATCGGCGCGCAGTCTGGCCCGACTGGTGGCACACGTCATCGCGCGCTTCGAGGCGCAGGCCGCCGCCACGGGAAGACCGTTGGCGAAGCTTGTAAAGCCCTTTTCCGGTGTGTACCACGCTTGCGATGCGGGCTTTACCACGTGGTTCGACTTTGCGAACGAGTTCCTCCGGCTGGCGCAAGAGGCAGAGCCGGAACAGCGCTTTGCCAGGCTACTGCCCATTTCCACCGCCGAGTACCCCACACCGGCGCAGCGGCCGTCCAACTCGCGCATGCGTTGCGAAAAGCTGACGGCCGATCTCGGTTTCGCGATGCCAACCTGGCAGGACTCTACAGCCGAGATCATGGATGAGGTTTTGCGCAAGGGCTGATGGGTTGACGGTGCGTCCGGCAGCGATGTGGACATCCCGGCAAGGCGTTGGTTTTCCCTCGTGGGACACCTGTGGAAAGGTGGATTCCGAGCGAGGCACTGTAACGCACCGTTCACGCCGGGTTCACGGGCGAGCAATGGCCCGCACTTTATTTTGGACCCATGCCCAGGAATTTTTCGTTGTCTCCCCGTTCCGCGCCGGCGGTGCTGGCGGTCGGTGCGGCGCTGTTTGCGTCACCAATGCACGCGCAGTATGAAAACGGCGGCGTTGTCGGCACCGTCAAGGACCCGAGTGGAGCGCCAATTGCTCACGCCGCCGTCACTGTAACGAATACGGCTACGGGGATCGTGAACAAGGCCCAGAGCGACAACGCCGGAGAGTACGACGTACCGCAACTGCGCGCCGGGGTGTACACGGTTGCCGCCACGGCCCTGGGGTTCTCCAGCACGACTGCCAGAAACATCACGGTGTCGGTCGGCAACCGGCAGCGCATCGACTTGAACTTGCCGCTGGGCACGGCGGAAGCCTCGGTGGAGGTAAGCGATGTGGCGATCCAGGTAGAAACCGAGCAAACCCAGCGCGATCAGACCTTTACCAACTACCAGACGGAGGCGCTGCCGCTGATCAACCGGAACTATGAGGATTTGCTGGGGTTGGTCACCGGCGTCCGCCAGGCACCGAGTGCGGCCACCACGTCGAGCAACCTCAACGCCCTTGTGCGCCAGGGCGCGTACAACGTCAACGGCCAGCGTTCGGTGTTCAACAACTTTCTGCTCGACGGCATGGACAACAACGCCTACGGCGAGTCGAATCAGGGCTTCGACAACCAGATCATTTCCATTCCTCCCGATTCTGTTGCACAGTTTAGCGTTGTGACCAACAACGAGGGCGCGGAATACGGCCGCAGTTCGGGTGCCACCATCAACGTCGCCTCGCAATCCGGCGGCAACCGTTTCCACGCCACGCTGTACGATTTTTTCCGCAACACGGACCTGAACGCCGCCGGTTTCTTCAAACCGAACACGGTGGTGGGCACCGGCGGCGTGGTTCCGTTTCGCAAACCCACCAGCAACCGCAATCAGTTCGGTGGAAACTTCGGTGGCCCGCTGCTGCATAACAAGTTCTTTTTCTTTCTGGACTATGAGGGCCTGCGGAGCGTCACCAAGCCCCTGTATGTGCTGTCTCTGCCCACGCAGAACGAGTTGAACGGCATCCTGGTGGTTCCGGTACGAAATCCGTTGACCGGAACGACGTATGCGGCGGGCACGGCCATTCCGACTTCGGCCTTCAATCCGTTGGCGCTGCAGATCGTGAACGCTTTTAAGCAGAATGTTCCCGGCCTGCCGGTCAGCGGTCTGGCGACCACGGGCCTGGCCAGCGCCGATTATTCCGCGCAGGTGCCGTTCCGCGACCACTTCGACAAGGGTGATTTGCGGCTCGATTACACGCCGAATGCGACCTCCACGTTTTTTCTGCGGGTCAGCGATCGCAAGGAGACAGGCATCAACTTCGCGCTGATTCCGTTGCCGCTGGAAGGGCAAAGCTCCGGCACGCAACGCATTCTGGACCAGCAGGTGGCGCTGGGATACACGGGCACGTTTGGCTCCAACCGGGTTCTGGATCTTCGCCTGGGCGTGTCCAGGACCAAGGCCGGCAAGACGCCGCTGAGCGTCGGCACCACACCGTTCGGCATTCCCGGCCTGCCCACGGCAGCGAACCTGTCCGGCGGTCTGCCCGCGGTCAGCATATCGGGTGGTTTCACGGCGTTTGGCCGGCAAACGACCAATCCCCAGTTTCAGAACCCATCGCTGCTCGATCCCAAGATCAACTACACCTGGGTGAAGGGCAGGCACTCGCTGAAGTTCGGTTATGAGTGGGAAAAGGTCTGGATGGGCGTGCTGGATAACGGCCCGCTGTATGGTTCGTTTGCGCTGGGCGGCGGCTACAGCAGCTGCCTGGCGGGCACCGCGATAGCCGGCGTGGGCACCTGCTCGAGCGCCGCCGGCACCCCTACCCGGCTGTCCACGACCAAGGTCGCCGATACCTACTGGGCCGACTTCCTGTTCGGCAACAGCAGCACTTATTCTCTCGGCAACTACTTTGAAGCGCACCTCCGCCAGACACTGCAAGGCGCCTATGCGCAAGATGATTGGCGCGTCACGCCCAACCTGACGCTGAGCCTCGGCCTGCGCTGGGAGTACGGTTCGCCCTATTCCGAACGCAACAACTACATTTCGAACTTCGACCCAATCACGCAAACGGTGCTGACCCTTTCGCCGGGCGCGGTGGCCGGCAACGGCATCACGCCGACGAGCGGTTCCGGCGTGTACGGCCACACACTGGTGGATCCGGACCTGAACGATGTCGCACCGCGATTTGGCTTTGCCTACGCCGTGACGCCAACGATCGCGTTCCGGGGCGGTTTCGGTACAAGCTATGTCCATTACAATCGCGCGGGCTCCGGCAACATCCTGGCCATCAATGCACCGCAGGCGCAGTTTGCCGCGGTAACCCAGATTGCGCCGACCGCAACCAACCACTGCGCCACGCCTTTGCCCGTGCAGATTATCCCGATCGGCTCGACCACGGAGAGCTGCTACGCCACCATCGACCAGGGGTTCCCGGCAGGGTTGGCGACCAATTTCAACTATGCCACCGACAACGTGACATGGTCGCCGCGCCACAACCGCGACAGCTATGTGGAGAGCTACTATCTGGCCGTGCAGAAGCAGCTCTTCAAGAACAGCCTGCTCGATGTGGCCTATGTCGGCAACCATGGCTTGAAGCTGCTGCAGTTCCTGAACGGCAACCAGCGGAACATCACGGCCACCGGTGGCTACTCGCGGCCTTTCGGCAACTGGCCTTCCGACATCACCGAGGCGCTCGACGAAGCGTATTCCAACTACAACTCGCTGCAGGTCCGCTATGAGCAGCGGATGGTCGGCGGGCTTACGCTGCTCAACAGCTTCACGTGGGAGCACTCGCTGGACAATGCGAGCTCTTCGCTCGAAGGCAACACGCCCTCACCGCAGGATGCCAACAACCTCCGGGCGGAGTATGCGCAGTCGGATTACAACCTGCCGGTGGCCAACGTGACGAGCCTGGTGTATGACCTGCCGTTTGGCCGCGGACGCCGTTTCGGCCATGACGTGAATCCCTGGATCGACGCCGTTGCGGGCGGATGGCAGATCAGTGCCATCAACACGGCGCAGGCAGGCACACCGTTCAACCTCACCTACACGCCCACCTCCACGCAGCTGGCTTCCACGCAGATCACGGCCAGCTACCGCGGCGGCAACCTCTACCGTCCCAACCGCGTCGCCGGTGTGCCGCTCACGCAGGGCCGCAGCCTGCAGGCGGCCAATACCGGCTATGTGCAATACATCAACAGCAATGCGCTTCGCTTTCCGTCGATCAACAACCCCGCCGGCGTTCTGCAATCGCCGTTCGGCAACCTCGGGCGCAACCCAGGACGTACGCCGGAGTTCAACGAGATGGATCTGGACCTGAACAAGCGCTTTTCAACGCCCCTTGAAAGCCTGAAAATCGAGTTCCGCTCCGAACTGTACAACATCCTGAATCACACCAACCTGTACCTGCCCAACAGTCCCACGGGAACGCAGGGCCAGACCCCCAGCGGAGGTGGCATCATCTCCAGCACATTCACGCCGCGCGTGGTGCAGTTCGCCTTGAAACTGATTTATTAAATCAGGAACCAGTGGCAGAGATTGGCATCGCAGACTGGCATCGGGCGTACAGGCGCACTTTTTCTGTCATTCCCGAAGGGAATCTGCTTTGGAAACGCTACTTCTTGTCGGGAAAGGAGACTGAGAAGACCTCGCCGCCCAATCCTGGGCCTGCATACGAATATTGGGCCCCTTCCGCCTTGACCGCAGCCGCGATCCAGGTGAGCCATGGCCGAGGAGTGTACACCAGGAGGGCGTTACCCTGCGCTTCCATCGCCTCAAAGGACGATGCCTGAAACGGCACGTCCGTCCCGCTGGTCAGCACTCTTGTCGTCAGGGACGTAAGCACGGTGTGATTGAAGCGCTGCTCCTGGCCGTCGGAGTACAGGCACCGGATGCGAGAAGTATAGGCCGGATCGCCGTAGAACGGGTAAAGGATGCAGGCGTCCACACTGAGATAGAGGGGTGCCTTTGGATTAGCCGCAATGAGCATTTGAGCCGCCTGCGAATCGCGGTACGGTGCGGTAGCGACAAGGGCTTGCTGCACCTGAGCTTCGATCACATGTCCCGCCTTCAGACCGAGCAGAAGCAAACCGCCGCCTGTGGCAGCGAGCAGCGTCGGCCGGTTCCATCTTTGGGTGAGGCGCGCGCACCCGATGGCAAGCAGGGCGATCAGTCCCGGGATGCTTTGCACGGCGTACCGCGGCTGAAAGTAATGCGTGACGAAATGCGCAATCAACAAGATTGGAATCGGTATGAAGGTGAGGGCAACCAACCCCGACCACAACGCGGCGCGGGCGCGGGCGTGACCTGCACCGGGAAGGACGTGTGCCCTGCGCGGGAGGGAACCGAGTACGGCAAGCGCCAACGCCAGCCAGATGCCGTTGTTGCTGCCGAGGGTGCGCACCAGTCGCACAGGCAGATTGAAGAAGCCCCAGGCATAGGTGGCCGCCAGGGTGGTCGGATTCAGATCCACGTTGAACGGAACCGCCGGGCGGTATACCCGCACGGCCCGCAAAAATGGAAGATCCAGGACGATTGAGGCGAGTCCGAGCCCGAGGGCGAAAAGAACCCACCTATTCGGAACTCTGCGCTCTGCAAAGCACATGACGATTTCGGCAACGATGATTGGAAAAACGATCATTGCGCCCAGAAATTGAGCGGTCACGGCGAGCGCAATGACGAGGGCCAGGAGAAAAGCCCAGCCGAGAGCACGCCGGCCCCCGTCTGCCGACCGGAAGCGAATCATGTACCAAAGCAGAAGGGCCGCCATCGTCAGCATGGCGATGAGGGCATACGGACGACATTCCGCCCCGTACCCTACAAATTGCGTGACCAGCACGGCGGCCGCGGCCAGAAAGCCCGCCCGAAAACCACCGACCAGACTTGTTACCCGGTAAAGAAACCATTGCACCATCAGGAAAAACAGCAGCGACGAAAAGCGCAGTGCTTGCTTGGAGAAGCCAAGTACCTGCGACGTGCACCAAAGAATGACGTCGTTGGTGGGCGGCTCGAGAACCAGGGGTGTAGAGGCCTGGAAGCGAACCACGCCAAGCAGCGATCTGTGATGAATGGTGTAGTACGTCAGCGCTTCGTCGTTCCAAAAGGACTTCGCTTGTGAAAACAATACGAGGAACACAGCGGAACATGCCAACAGGACGGCAATTATCCAAGCGTTCCTCCGCGTGTTTTCAAAATACGGCGGGGACATTGCGGTGTTGGCACGGACTTGCATCGTTTCTTAGCATATCTGCTCGTTGCGTGGTGCCACCGGCCGGTCTCGTCGGGAACTGAACAGGGGCAGTATGCTCCATTCTCGCGTTATCCTGTAATTCGATAATGCTGTAATCCTGTAAACGCGCGGTCCCCACAACGGCCTCAAGGGGGCGTGGTTGCAATCCTTGACGGCGGGAGAGTCACTATGCTGAACAATCGACGGATCGCCGTTGTGCTGCCGGCCTATAACGCGGCCAAGACCTTGAAGCGCACGATCGACGACGTGCCGCACGACCTTGTGGACGACATCATTTTGACCGACGACTGCAGCAAGGACCATACCGCCGCACTGGCGCGCGAGCTTGGCCTGGTGACGGTGCAGCACACGAAAAACCGTGGCTACGGCGGCAATCAGAAGACCTGCTACGCCGTGGCGCTGGCCCGGGGAGCGGATATTGTGGTGATGCTGCATCCGGATTACCAGTACACGCCGAAGCTGGTGACGGCCATGGCTTCGATGATCGCGTACGACGAGTTCGATTTCATTCTGGCGTCGCGCATCCTGGGCAATGGAGCGCTTTCCGGGGGCATGCCGGTGTACAAATACATTGCCAACCGCGCGCTGACATTCGCGGAAAACATCCTGCTGGGGCAAAAGATTTCCGAGTATCACACGGGCTACCGCGCCTGGAGCCGCACCGTGCTGGAGCGGTTGCCGCTGATGAACTGCTCGGAAGATTTCGTTTTCGATAACCAGATGATTGCGCAGGCCGTGCACTTCGGATTTCGTGTAGGTGAAATCTCTTGTCCGACGAAATATTTCGCGGAGGCTTCTTCGATCAACTTCCAGCGCAGTTGCACGTACGGTTTCGGCGTGCTG
Source organism: uncultured Acidobacteriaceae bacterium (assembly GCA_964242195.1). Classification (GTDB taxonomy): domain Bacteria; phylum Acidobacteriota; class Terriglobia; order Terriglobales; family Acidobacteriaceae; genus Granulicella. The sequence goes on along the minus strand of CAXTBI010000006.1, from coordinate 40,501 downwards.
GGAACGGCGATGCAATACCGCCTGCGGAAGTTGGGTTGGAGCCGGCCCGCGATCTTCGAAGATGCTCCCGGCGCCCACCTGGATCAGAGCCCGGCGTACAAGGCCTACAGCCCGCACGCCTGACGGGCGTTACACCGATGCGATGTTCAGCCCTTCGAGCACGACCTTCGGCCTTTGCCCGCGAGCATCGGCTGCGCTTAGCTCGATGTGCACGGTGCGGGTTTCGTTTGGCATGAGGGTGATGTAGTTTTCGCTGAAAATCGCCGGCAGGATGCGGTCGCCGCCCGCCTCGCGCACAGCTTTGAGCCTTGCGAAGACGGCGGGGATCGGGGATGTGTTTTCGAGCTGCGTTGCCACGATCCAGCGGCCATCGCGTTGGGAGGCTTCCGTGGAGGTGCGGACCTGGGCCTTCCCCAGCGTGCGCAGGGCGCGGAAGTCGGCCTGCTCCCGGCCGCGCATGTAGACGTTGCGGGAACGCACTTCCCCGTTTTGTGTGAGCGTGAGCCGCAGAAAGTGCAGCGAGGACAAGCCCGCGGGATACACCAGGCGCATCGGCGTTTGGGTGGAGTCTTCGGCGCTGTCCAACGGAACGGAGCTCTGCAGCATGCGCTTCCCGTCCATGTTGAAGACCTCGGCGGTAGCGATCAGGCCCCGAACGTCCCCGGCGCTGTAGTTGACCACCTCGATCGTCTCGCGAAAGGAATTCCACTGGATATGCAGCGGTTCGGAGCCGAGTTTGCAGCCGAAATACGCCGCGGTCGGCGCGAAGTACCAGTCATAGGTTTGCCAGACGAACGACGGCCAGCACGGATGGCTCATCCACAGCAGAAGTCCCTGGCGGTACCTGCTTTGCGCTTCGAACATGGCGCGATAGGCCTCATAGCTGACCATTTCGCCCAGGGCGACCCAGTCGTCGACGTCCGTGGCACCGCCATAGGAATCGACGACGAGCGCGTTAAAAGTCGTCGCTCCCTGGGCGCCGGCGCGTGTGTAATCGTGCAGGCCCCAATCGAGACTCATGGGCCAGAGCGCCGCTTCCGGCATCATGGACCGCACGCTTTCGATGGGTGGAATAGACGGTGCGCCGATCTCGGAGTGGAGCTTCTTGTCGGCGAGGCGAAAATAATTCGGCACCGAAAGCGCGTGGTAGGGCCCGTGGCCGCTGACGGGGCCATCGGCCGAACTGCCGATGTACTTGATCCCGGGGTGCAGATCCGCGAGCAGGGTTTCGATGCCGGCTTCGAGCGCCGCGGGCGGAAACCACTCATTGCGGCCGCAATACAGGCCGATCGAGGCGTGCCGGCGCATGCGCGCAACGAAGTCGCGGCCGTTCGCCAGGAACAGCGCATCGTTTTCGGGAACGGGACCGTCCCACGGGTTGGCGAGCCAGAAGTCCTGCCAGACGACCAGGCCGTATTTGTCGCAGGCCTCGTAGAAGCTTTCGTCGCCAATCTGCCCGACCCAGTTGCGGATCATCGTGAAGTGCATGTCGCGGTGGTAGCGGACCGCGATGTCGAACTCGCGCGCGCGGAAGCGCAGCATGGATTCGCCGAAGCCCCAGTTGCCGCCGCGCGGGATAAAGCGCCGGCCATTGACGAAGATGTGCAGCGCCCCGCCGGCTTCGTCGTAGGTGAACTGCCGAATGCCGGCCTTGAACTCCAGGCTGTGTTGCAATGCCCCGTCGGCGCCCTCCATGCGCAGACTGACGTCGTACAGGTGCGGCTCACCGTAGCCGACGGGCCACCAGAGCTCGGGATTCTCGAGGCGCAGCTGGGGGTGGGTTTCTGGAGAGAACCTGATCGTCTGCCGCGTAGACGCCGGGACCGTGACGCGTTGCTCGAAGTGGACGCTGCCGAAGCTGCCGCGCAGCGTCCCGGTCACCGGTTTGCCGGTGTGGTTGACGGCAATGAGTTCGAGCGCGACGTCGGCCCGGCTCGTGGCCGGCAGCGGGAGCGTGGAGGTGACCAGCGGGTCTTCCAGCGTGACCGCGCCGGTGGCGGCGAGGTAAACGTCGCTCCAGATGCCGGTGTTGCGGCCACGAATGGTGGGGATCCAGTCCCAGCCGATCGAGGCGTGAAACGTGGGGTTGTCGGCACCGAGCGCACCGCCGTTGTTCCCGGGGCTTTCCAGGGTTTTTTGCTTGCAGCTGCCGGGCGTGTCGTTGCGCACGATGCGGACGGCCAGCGCATTCGCACCGGGGACGAGCTTGCCGGTGACATCGAAGCGGCCGCGGGTGAAGCCGCCTTCGATTCGGCCCAGAGGCGCGCCGTTGAGATACACCTCGGCCTTCCAGTTGATGCCGTCGAAGTTCAGCATCTGCACACGGTCGTGCGCGGTGTCGACGGCGAGATCCGGCAGCTGAAACTCGGTGCGGTACCAGAAGTCCGCATAGAAGTAGGAATCGGAGATGTAGAGCTGGTTCTGGCCGAAGTTGGGGTCGGGGATGGCGCCGATGTTGAGATAGGACGTCAGCGTGGTGGCGGGGACGGTGGCGACAATCCAGTCGGCGTCGCCGTAGCCGGGAGTGGAGACCTGTTCGCCGGAAGGAATGTCCGCAGTTGCGGGCGCATGGGAACCAGGCCCGGCCTGCGGGATGCGTTGCAGCCGCCAGGCCCCACCGGCGATGGCCAGGCGACCGTCCGGGGTGGCCGCAGGCATGGGTTTAGGCTGCGAGAGGAAGCCGCCGTGGCCGAAAATTTCCATCTCGCTCAGCATGTAGCCGTTCGGGGAGGTGGGGCGCGTCATGAGCACGCGAACGTAGCGTGCCTGCGCGGCGGAGGCAAGGCGGATGTCGTCCACCGATCCGCCGTTGGACGGCAGCGGCTGCAGATCGGTCCATTGATGGGCGTCGTCGGAGATCTGGAGTTTGCCTTCGGCGGCGCGGGCGATCCAGTGCAGCTTAATGTTGTCGAACGGGAAGCGGCTGCCGAGATCGACGTAGATCCACTCTTCGTCGAGGCCGGCGCTCTTCCAGGCGCTCGTAAAGCTGTAGGGTCCGCCGACGTTCACGCGCGTCGCCCCGTTATAGAAGGCGACCTGGCCGCAGCGCCAGGAGAGGAACGGGGGTGCGGCAGCCTCGTTTTTCTTTTGAACAATCCCGAAATCGACGCGATAGAAGCGCTTGTTTGCCGCAGCGACGAGCGGGAGAGCAACATTGAGCAGATGCGACCCGCGTGCCAGATCGGGAGGGTAGTTTTCGGGGGGCAGCGGTGCCGAGCCGTGGACGGTGGGGAACGCTTGCCAGGTGTGACCGTCCTCGGAGGTGGACGCCGTAAAGGTGAGATCGCCGACCGGAACGCCTTCGGGAACAACGACGAAGACCTCCAGCCGGTCGATCGCGAGGGCGTCCCCGCCGCCCATCAGGTGCAGTTCGACGGTCGGCGTGGCGCCGCTCAGCGGATGGAGGGCGGCCCGGAAGTGGTCGGTAAAAATCTCACGGTTTTCCTTGCGCAGGATTTCGCCATCTGTCACCGCGACAATCCAGCGCGGGGTGATTGTATCGACGATACCGTCGGTGACGAGCTGCGCGGTGAGGTTGTAGTCGTAGCTGGAGGAATGGTAGGCAGCGCGCAGAAGGGCGAGGTTGCGGTATGGCGCGGCGGGATCGAGCCTGATTGAGGGACCGAAATCCTGCTGCGGCAGTCCGGGGTAGACTCCGACGCCGCGCGTGAGGGAGGGGGTGGGCACACCGGGTGCCCCCTCGGAAAGAGGGGCTTCGTCGCCGGAAAAAGCCGCGCCAAGCCGGCTCACGTTCGCCGCGATGGTGCCCGGTTCGTTGGCCAGGGCAAGCTTCGGCAGAGAACATCCCGCGCTCGCGATCAACGCCGTTTTGAGGAATCGCCGCCGTGTTGCCATGCACTTCCCTTCTCTTTTCTGCGCCGGTGAGCCACGTTCGAAAATGGGTTGCTCGAGCGAATCGCTGCTCTTGCTTGCCATCCCCTCGGTTGTCGTCCCGCAGCACAGCGGAGGGATCGCTTTCCCCTGCTGAGGCGCAGCATCCCGCCGCAAACAACAGGTTCCCCCGCTACGCTACGGAATGGCAAACCCTAGAGGAGTCGAACGGAGAACACAGGTCATGGCGACCACATCGGGAATCCGGTCTAACCCCCAAGGTGCGCATTGAAAAAACGTGCCATGATCTCGTCCGCTTCGCGCGTTTCCGGGAGCGCTTCCTCGTTCCAAAAGGCGTGCGGCAGGGCTTCAAAGACGACCAGTTGGGCGTCGTCGCCGGCACGCAGAAAGGCCCGGTGAAGGATCGTCGTTCCGCTGAGCAGAAGGTCGCGTGTGCTGGTGATGAAGAGCGTCGGCGGCATGCCGTGGAGGTCGGAGAACAGCGGCGAAAGCACGGGATCGGTCAACGGTGTAGTCCCCGTGTAGAGGTGCCCATGCGGATCCGGCCTCTGCGGGCGGGGTCTGGGAATCTCCAACGGGCCGGAAAGGCCGCGCAGCGAGAAGAGCGCTTCGGAATCGGCCGGCTTGCTCCAATCGCCGAACCCGGAGAAGATGCCCAGCGCGCCCGGCTCGGGGAGGCGTAGCTGTTTCAGCCTGGCGGCGACCTGCCCGGTGAGAATCGCGCCCGAGGAGGTGCCGTAGATCGCGACGTTTCCGGGCCTGTGCGATTTCAGCACATCCCTGTAGACGGCAATCGCGTCGTCCAGGGCCGCGGGGTAGGGGTGCTCGGGGCCGAGACGGTACAGGACGGCGATCGTTCGGGTGCCGGACAGCGCGGCCACGGGAACGGACTCGGTGAGCGAGCCGGAATCGGAGTTGAAGCCACCCCCGTGCAGGTTGATCAGCACGCGGTCGCGGTGGTCGGGCGGGATCGCCGGCGGTGTAAGCAGGCGCACCGGCACACCGGCGATGACCGTGTTTTCCACGGCGACATTGTAGCGAGCGCGAAAGCTTTCCCCGGCCCGCGCCTGCCAGGCATCGGTCCCGCGGCGGCGCTCCGCAAGCGATTGCGGCGCGGGGTCCCTGGCCGGGGGCTGCGCGAGAAAGCGCTGCGCTTCCGGGCTTACCGTGGCCGGCACCGGCACGACGCGGGTGATGTGGGCCGTGCCGTCGGGGGTGATCGTGCTGCTATCGGTTTGCGGCATGGCCCTGCCGTTCGGCAGCGAAGAGGACCGCTGCCCCTCCAGCGCGAGCAGCCCAAGCAGGAGGACGGAGGGCAACGTCAGCAGATTGCGCCGCTTACGGCGAGGTGTTCCGAACGGATCCAATCACTTCACCTGGATTCACCGCGGCCAGGCCTCAAAAGGCGAGCCGCTACTTGGCAACATAGGCCGGCGGCAATTCCGCCTGCTTGAAAAGCGAACCGACGGCGTCTTTGGACGAAACCGAAGGCGTTCCGATGCCATCGAGGGGCCACCCAATGTTCAACGTGGGATCGTCCCAACGGACGCAGCGCTCACCGCTGGGGTAGTAGAAACCGGTGGTCTTGTACAGCACGTTGGCGGTTTCCGAGACAACCACAAATCCGTGGCCGAACCCTTCGGGAATCCAGAGAAACTCGATTTCGTCGCCGGTGAGGTCGAAGCCGGCCCATTTGCCGAAGTCCGGTGAGCCGGGCCGCAGATCGACGGCAACATCCCAGATGTGGCCGGAAAGCACACGCACCAGCTTGCCCTGCGGCTCGCCGAGCTGGTAGTGCAGACCGCGCAGCACACCGCGTCGCGAATACGACTGATTGTCCTGGGCAAAGCGATCGGGCAGACCCGCCGCGGCAAAGCCCTTGGCGTTGAATACCTCGGCAAACCAGCCACGCTCATCCCCATGCTTCTTGGGGCGGACCAGCTTCACATCACGAAGGGGGGTTTCGACGATCTCCATAGGCCTATTATGCCGACCGGGAACGAATAGGCGAAATCTGTCCCGGAATGGAACATGTTGGTCCCGAGCGCCCCGTCGTCCCCCGGAAGCCGCAGACAAATCCCCATCCGTTTGCGAGGTTCGCACGATACCCTTGCAGGAGCAACCGTGCTCCAGCCTGGAAAGAAGCGACCGTGCCCGGTAAACATCTTCTGCGGGGTCTCCGCAGCATTCTGCGGCTCTCGCGCCGCGTTGACGTAATTGGCCGCCGCCCCTCGGAGGTGTGGTTTGTGACCGCCGTTCGCCTGTGTCAGGTGCAATGGGGGGTCTACCGCCTGCTTTGGTGGCGGCCCGACATCCTGCTGCGCACCTCCATCCTACTGGATGAGTACATTGGGGAACTGAGTCGAATGGGGCAGTTCGCCCTTCCCTGGAACGTCACCGGTGCCGAGCATCTGCACGGCGGCAAAGGGGGGACAAATGGGGACGGCCCCATTGGCGGAACCCACTGCGGAACCCTCTATTGCGCGGCGCATCTGCCCCTGTTTTCAGCGCAGGCGCGCGTGCTGGACGAGATGAACGCGGCACCGTCCCTGGTCATTGCGCTGGCCGAGGCAATCACCAAGGAAGGGGGCTACCCGCTGCCGGGTGCCGGAAAGAGCATCCCTGCTTTCCCTCCCGGCATATCGACGCTCGCCAAGGTGCATCGTGCGCTCGAATGCGGCGCGACGGTCGGCTCGATGATCGATGCGTACCCCGGGGGACCGTTGAGGCCTCAGCTCTTCCGCCTTGCCGGCAGAACCGGAAGTCGCGTCCTGTTTCTATATTCCGAGCTTGACAGGTTCCGGCGGATGAAATTTACGATCGCCCTGCCTCCCTTCCCCGTTCCCGATACCGAAGAAAAGGTGCAGGCAAATCTTTTGGCGTATGACACCGAACGGAAGCGCATCCTGGCTCGTTTCCGGGGCGATCACCCGAACTGTCAACCCAGGAGCGGCTGATGGGCCGGGCTAGCTGCGGTGGCGACTGGCAACGCCTCGTCCGGTACGCCCGCGGGAATGGAGGTGCGCGCCGCGAGCGGTTTCCGGGCGAAATATGCGAGGTAGCCGGCGGCAAGCTTGTCGACCTCGGTCTCCCATCTGAAACGGCGAGCCTGGTCCAGACCCGCAGCTTTCAAACGGTGGGCAAGGGCATGGTTGCCGAGCAGACGCTCCAGGCAGCCCGCAATGGCATCCACGCTGTAAGGGTCGATCAACAAGGCGGCATCGCCGGCGACCTCGGGCAGCGCCGTGGTCTGGGAGGTCACCACAGGCACGCCGGAGGCCATGGCTTCCACAACCGGCATGCCGAAACCTTCCGCCAGCGTGGGGTAGGCAAATACCCGTGCGTGCCGGTACAGCGCCGGCAGGGCGGCATCGGAAACATGCTCGAGGAACAGCACATCGTCGCCGAGACCGAGTTTATCTTTTAAAGCCAGGATGTCCGCGAAGCGAAAATCGCGCTGTCCGACGACCGCCAGCTTGGGGCGCGGCTGCGGAAGGCGAGCATAGGCCTCAAACAGACGGCGGTGATTTTTGCGCGGTTCCAGGCGACCGACGGTGAGCAGGTATTCGCCCGGCGTCAGCCCGAGCGCCTCCACGAGCTCGCGGCCATCCGGGCCGGGATGAAACCGATCGAGATCCGCGGCATTCCAAATCACGGAGATCCTGTTTTTCGGAATCCCGTAGCGGCGCACCAGCTCTCCCCGGGAAAACTCACTCACGGAGTACACGATGCCCGCGCGGCGAGCCGAACGCCGTACCAGCAGGCGTGAACGGAGGCAAAAGAAGGGCGTAAAAAACTGGGGGAAGTTTTCAAACAGGATGTCGTGCACCGTAAGCGCGCTGGCGCAGGGCAGGCGCGGGGGCGTGATGTATTGACTATGCAGCACATCGAGGCGATACCGTGCCGCCAGGCCCGGCAGCTGACGCAGCAATCGCCCAACAGGATGGGTATGCGGCATCGAGACCAGGTCCACGTTGGGGGCCCGCAGCTTTTCAATCGCCGCCGCGTCGCAACGGTCGAAGTCTGCGAAAAAGAAGAACCGGCTTCCCGGAAGAATTGCCGGCAGACGCGAAAACATTTCCAGGCAATGTGTGCGTGAGCCTTGGTGGAGACCTTCAAGGGTGTGCAGGTCTACGCCGATGCGAAGGCGTGCGGTTTCCCGTGAGTGGCCGACACCATGTTCCAGTTCCGTGCTTTGGCTCAGGATCTGCATTCTCCGTGTATGGTTGAACGGCGATCGGCCCGGAGCTATCCCGGGGATGTGTCATGGGCCTCACCCGGTTGTGCTCCTGGCTGCCTCGATGGATGTAGCGCCGAAGGCCACCGAGATGTCCTTGGCGGCCGAGCGCAGGCCGGAACCGTAACGGCGGTACCCTCCATCCAGTAACAGGCGCAGCAAGACCGGGACAGCCCGCAAACCGCGCTGCTGCACTCGCAGGCGACCGCGGAAGTAGCGCCGGCGCGCCTCCAGCAGTGGGATCAACACGGCACCGAGCCCGGGATGGGACTCGAGCGCGGCGATGCCGTTGGTGAGCCGCTGTACTTCGTTTTCATAAAAATCGCCGGTGCGCTCGCGGGCGAGCCGAAGCCTGGCCGCCGTGTTCTGCGGCCCTGTGCCAAGCTGCTGCGCTGTGTGCTGGCGATACTGCGTGACCGGCACATCCATCCTGGCGGCAAGACCCAAAGCGCTGCCAAGGAGCCCAATCCACTCATCGTGCATCCAAAGCGCCGGTACGGGAAGAATGGACGACTTCAGTTCCGCGCGAAAGGCCATTGTCGCGCCGCAAAGCACGCTGTACCGGCACAGCACCGGGAGCAGGTTGCCGCCCCTGCGCAGCTGCTCCGTATCGCGGGAGCGGATGGGCAGACTCGAATAGAGGGTGCGGTTCAGGCTGCGGCCTTCGTCGTCGATCAGCGGTGCATCGGTGTAGGCAAAGGTAGCCCCGGTGTGGCGATCGAAGATGGCGCGTGTTTGCGCAACGCGGTCGGGAAACCAGATGTCGTCCTGATCGCAAAGCAGGACAACATCCCCTTCGCAAAGCGCGATGCACTTGGCGAAATTCTGCGCGGGCTTCAGCGTTTCGGTGTTGGGGTAAAGGCGAACGGGAAACGGCGCCTGTTTGCGGAAGGTTTCCAGTACAACCATCGTTGTATCGGTCGAACGATCGTCGCAGACCACAAGCTCATCGGGAAGTGCCGTTTGGCGCAGGATGCTATCAAGCTGCAATTGCAGAAAAGCCGCGCCGTTAAAGGTGCACATGGCCACGGAGACGGTGAGATTGGGGGACGATTTCATGAGGCGCTGCATGGCAATGGCACACCTGCTCGGAAAAGGGGCTCGTACATCCATTGCTATGCTGAGCCTTACGACCCGTATGCGCCAATCCCTCACAGTAGTCATGCCGGACGCCGATCGTCCATCGGTACCTGAGCCGATGCCGCTCGCCGGTGCGCTGCCGCCGGCCGTGCGTCGTCCGGCCGAGGGGAACAGCGCCGCCCGTGTCTATTCCCGCAACGTGATGGTGGGTGCGGTGCGCATCGGCGTGTTCGCCTGCGCGGGTGTGCTGCTGCCCGCATTCCTTACCCATCGCATGCCGAGTGCCGTGTTCGGTGCGTGGACCCTGATCCTGCAGGTCGCCGGCTATGTCGGTTACCTGGAGTTCGGCATTCAGATTGCCGTTTCAAAGTATGTGGCCGAGTTCGTCGCAAGCGGCGACACGGACAGCTGCCATCGCCATGCCAGCGCGGGGGTCGCGATTACGGTCGTCACGGCGGCTCTCGGGATCTGCCTGAGCGTCGTCGTTTCGCTGTTGGTCCCGCGATTGTTTCCGGCGATCCCCCCGGCGCTGGCGAAAGACGTTTCCCGTGGCGTGCTTCTGGTTGGCTCCTCGGCCGCGCTTCTGCTCGGGACCTCCGCCTTCGCGGGCATCTTTTTGGGGCTGCAGCGCTATGCTGTGCCAACCTCGATTGCGATCGTCAGCAAGCTGCTTTATGCCGCCCTGCTGACGTTTACGGTGGCCCACGGCAGCAGCCTGACGACCATGGGTGCCGGTGTGGCGATCCTCAACGTCGCCACCGCGATTGCGCAGGTGCTGGCCTGGCAGTGGAGGGCGCGAGAGGTTCGCATCGGTGTGCCGTGGTTGCAAGCGGCCATCGTGAAACGGGTGCTGGGCTATTGTGCCGTGCTGGGCGTTTGGACTGCCGGCCTCTTGATCATCAGCGGGCTGGATACAACGCTGGTCGGCCACCTGGATTTCCCGGAAGTCGCGTTTTACGCCATCGCCGCAACTCCGCTCACCTTTCTTTCGATGACGTTGCAGGCCGGCTTGAACCCGCTGATGCCCGCGGCTTCGGCACTGAGCGTTACCCGCAGCCCACAGCAGATGGGGCAAACTCTGCTGCGCAGCACACGCTATGCCTTTCTGATTCTGCAAGCGACCGGGCTGCCGTTTGTTCTGTTCGGCTTCCCTATTTTGTCCATCTGGGTGGGACCGGCCTACGCGCGCCACGGGTTGGCACTGCTGCGCATTCTTGTGCTGGCACATATCGTACGCAACCTGTGCGCACCCTATGCCACCATGGTGATCGCCGTCGGGATGCAGCGATATGCCACGTGGGCCGGCTGTTGGGAGGCCGCGGTAAACCTGAGCCTGAGTGTTCTGCTGGGGTGGCGCATGGGGGCCGCGGGCGTGGCACTGGGCACACTGGCGGGCGCGGTCGTAGGCGTGGCGCTCCACCTCCTGCTCAGCATGCGGCACACCACGCGTTCCCTGGCGATTTCGCGACGGCAAATCTTCGCGGAGGGCCTGCTTCCCTCGTCGCTTTCGCTGTTGCCCACCATCGCCCTTCTTCCGGTATTCTGGCGGCCGGAACGGGTGGCGTACACCCCGGCCTATGTCGCCGTCTGGACCGGGGCGTCGCTCTTTCTGCTCTGGCGAACCAATCTGACCGGCGACGAACGCGCTACCCTCACCGCCGCCGTGCATAAACGGCTACAGCGTACGGTTTGGACGCCGGTTGCAGGTTCCTGACGCCGGTCGCAGGTCCTGACGAGAGGGGGGTTGCCCGCCCCCGGAGCAGCGCCTACGACTCGAGCAGGCGGTCGGAAAGTTTAATGTAGCGGGCCGCCATGCCGTGGGTGGTGTAGTCCTGCTGCCGAAATCGTTGCTGTGCGCGTTGAGCAAAGCCGCGCAGCTCCGCCGCCGTGCAGCGCAGCACGCGATCGCGCAGGGTGACGGGGTCGCTGGGCGGCACGTAGATGACTTCGTCTTCGGCGAAATAGGTCGGGATGCCGCCTGTGTTACTGGACACAACCGGAACGCCCAGGCTTGTGGCCTCGAGCGCGACGGTGATCCCGGAATACAGGTTGCTGACCATGGGAACGACCACAACATCCGCCCATTGGTAAAGATCGCGAAACTCCTGCATGGAGGGGTTGCGAGGAACGCGAAGGTTTTTGTACCCCGCGGCGGTGGCATCGTTCAGCCAACCACAAATGATGACGATCTCGAAGCGATCGTCATTGCCGAAAGCCTCCAACAGCGTTTTCCAGTCCCGCGTCGGGTCCGACCCCATCGCGAGCACACGCCGTGGGGTGTGCACATCGATTTCGGGCTCGCTCACGGGGAAGGAATCCAGGGAAATGCCGAACGGCAGCAGCATCGGCTCGCTGCCCGGCACCAGACGGCGCACGAGGTCAAGGTACTGCCGGGAGTGAAAGGTGAGTGCATCGGCGCGCAGCAGAAGCTTGCGCAGCATCGCGCAGCGTGCCTCGGAAAAGGTATTCCATTTATTAAAGAGCCACACGGTCTGTGCGATCAGCCGCACACGCTTGGTGCCGGGAAGCACGTACGGCAACGCGCACACGGCCAGGAACTGGACCTCTTCCATGGTCCAGACAATATCGGCCGAGGTGATCAGTTTCCGGTTGGAATAGGCATGCAGAATGTCGAAACCGAGCACCTTGATCAAAGCGCGGCGGATGAAATTGCCGACAAGGGATTCCGGTTCATCGACAGAATAGGTGAGCCGCCAACCCATGGACTCGGCATGGTGGAAACCATACGGGGTCACATCAGGCACTTCGCCACGGAGCGACTTCTGACGGTAGCGCGCTACGTCCAGGCCATACTTAAGATGGACGTGCGCCGTGCGCTCTCCCATGAGGCGAGCCTAGCACAGGAAGGGGGCCGGAGACGCGACGCGAAAGGGTGGACACCGGCCGTAATCTTGCGAAATGGTCAGAACCACAAAATAGTAACCCATTGAGGGCAACTATGGGTACCTTGGCCCGTGTCTGGGCGTAACTGGCCACTGCCGCGCCCGTTAGAAAAAGTACCGGCATCAGCTCTCCTTTGTTGAAGATACCGGTGATCACCCCCTGTGTGGCGGCAATCACCAAAGGCGCCCACAACAGGGCCAAACCGGCGAAGGTAGCCTCTGGCGTGCGGAGACGCAGAGCCTTCCAGGCAGTCGCCAGAAGCTGCCCGATGAACAGCGCGAACAAGCACAAACCGCAGACTCCCGTCTTCACCAGGAGGTACATATAGCCGTTGTGCGTGATGGGGATGTACTTGAACGCCTGCGCGGAACTGAGCTGCATGGCGATGCCCAGATCCACAAGCGCGCCGCCGCCGCCGCCGAAAATTTTGTCTCCCGTGGAATAGGTCGCATACGTTTTTTCGGCGCGGTAGGCCTCAAAGCCACGCCAGTGATTGTTGATATCGGCGTACGTTTCATAGGCACGGACCTTCACCTCCGAGCTGGAGTTGACCACCTTGTTCATGAACATGTTGAGCGGTCCCGAGCCGGGGTGGCCAACGTAGTAGCCGCCCGCGATCACCACCGCCAGCATCGCCAGCAGACCGATCCCCCCGCCATTCAGCAGGCGGCGCAGCGCCGAGCGTGGCTGCAACGTGCACAGAGCGCCCGCCGCGAGCATAAGGATATGGGTTCGCGAAAAGGTGATCAGGATGGCGGCGGTGGAGGTGATGTAAAAGAAGACCCGCATCGTCTTCCATCGTTCAAGGCCGAGGGCCGGGAGCTTGGCGCGCCGCAGCAGAAGCACAAGAATCAGCGGCAGCATGGGGATAAAGGTGCCCGTGCCGGTGACCTCACGATAGGCGTCGACCGAAGAGGCGGTGGCCAGGCTATCGCGATGAACGACCGCATTGACCAAGGAAAAGACGGCAATGCCGCCCCCGGCAATCAGCATGGGTTGCATAAACCGTTGCCATCGACCGACGCGTTCAAAAACCAGGTACCCGAAGCTTAGGTACACCACCGAAAGCGTGAAATACCACAAATCCTTGGCGAAGTCGTGGACAGGGTGACCGTAGATGCCGTGAAGGGTGACGCAAAACAACAGCAGCGGAAAAATGAGCAGGTATACCAGGCCGCGTGGCAGGGCCAGCTCGCGAGACCGCCTCCAAAGCAGCACGACACTGGTGAGGAGACCGAGGTAGTACGCTCCCAATTCCAGGGAGGGCAGCGAGCTGAGCGAAAGCGCGACCCCAACCACCACGAGCAGAAACATGCGCGCCGCCTCCCCCTAGTACCGGTAAAGGGCAGCGGCCAGCGCCACGGCAATGCCCAGACCGCCGCCCTTGAGCGCCGCACGCATCTTGTCGGTCGGGATAAAGACGATGTCGTCGGATAGCAGCACGGGATCAGGGCCGGCGTGCTTCAGGGCGTCTCCGTAGTTGAAGCGAATTTCGGTTCGCTTGCCATCGACCGTGCGCACAATTTCGGCCTTGTCGGTGACCCCTTCAAAGCCCGCACCGCCGGCGAGACTGACGGCTTCCGCCGCGGTGGTCGGGGAGGCTGTCTTCAGCTTGTACACGCCGGAGGCCTTCACCGCCCCGACAACATAGATCACGCCTACCGTGCCGACCGCAACCGTATCGCCGGGAAAGACCGGGATAGAACCCACCCGCGATGTTGCCGGATTCGACCCAAGATTCAACGTATACGTCCGGTCGACGCCGCCGGCCGGATCGGGACGGATCAGGGTAACCGTGCGGCTGGCGAGTTCCTTGAGGCCCTCCGCCTGCGAGAGCACACTGAGCACCGTGGGCGTTCCGAACGCCGTGTAGATGCCGGGCTTCAGGACCTCACCCGCCACGGTGACGATTTGCGTCGGCCGCTCCAGCACGGCCACGTGCACATGGGGATCGTTGATCATGCCGTCCGCATCCAGGCGCTGCGCGATGGCCGCTTCGGCTCCCTCCGCCGTGAGGCCGCGCACGACGATGGAGGGGAGCAGCGGCATGCCGACGGTGCCGTCCGTGTTGACGCGCGTCTTGTAATCGTATTTTTCGATCTCGAAAATGGATACCGCGATCTCGTCGCCAGGCCTGAGCGTGAGCGCGGGCCGTGGCGCCGAAAGCAGGGCCGTGATCTGCTCCGCATCGGCGGGCAGGCCCGGCCGAGGAGCAAGTTCATGCGCTGGAGCCGCACCAAGGTACTGCGCCCGCAGCGTGGGCGTGAGGACGGTCACCGCGGGCAGCAAAGCGGCGACGGCGGCCAAGCCGAGAAACCCGCGCTTACATTGCATTGGCTTGCTTCCCAAGCGGGCCGCGTTCGCCGAAGCCACCATACCCATCCCGTCCCTTGTATTCGTTGTATTCCACCGAATGCTTCTCCATCCCGTTGAAAACGAAGCCGTGCATCTGGGCATCGAGGCGCAACATCTGCACGGCCGCTCGCCGCACCACCTTGCGGTTCGCCACGCCGTCGCGCACCACAAGAAGAACATTGTCGACACGGGCGGCGAGAATGCTTGCATCGGCAATGGCCAGGCCGGGCGGTGTGTCGAGAAGAACGAAATCGAAATCGGCAGAAGCTTTCTTCAGCAGCAGAGTCATCCGGTCGGAACTCAGCAGGACGCCTGGCGAGGGCACCGCCGGTCCACTGGTGAGCACCTGCAGGGTGGGCACAGCGGCCACCGTCTGCAAGCATTCCTCAAGGCTGCTTCCGCCGTTCAACAAGGTGCTCAGGCCCTTGCGATTGGGAAGGGCGAACTGCTTTTGTAGTGCCGGGCGGCGCAGATCGGCATCGATCAGCAGAACGGTGGCACCGTTCTGCGCCAGCACACAGGCCAGGTTGCTCCCTACCGTGCTTTTACCTTCCGACGCCAGGGCGCTGGTGAGCAGAAAGGACCGTGGAGCCGCTCCCGTGCGTGGAAGCAGCAGGCCCGAGCGCAACAGCCGAATGCCTTCCGAAAACGCGGAAAGCGGATGTTGCAGAACCTCGATCGGCGGTGTAGCCGCTCCCGCTTCCGGCTGGTTCTCCGCGATTTGCGAGCCGGCCGCGCGCTTCCCCGACCGGGGGAACGTCTTGCTGCCAAACCGGGGCAGAACCGCCAGGGACGGGAGGCCGAGGTAGCGTTCCAACTCGTCCACGCTATGCACGGAGGTGTCGGCCGCCTCCACCAGCATCGCAGCGATGAAGCCGACGACCAGGCCCAGGACCAGCGAGATGGCAATCAGCATCAGCGGACCGTAGCCGCTGGGCGAAACCGGCAGCAGCGGCAGATCGATCAACTCGATTTCGGCCGATTCCAGGCCGGAAACCACGCCTGCTTCGCGCAACCGTTGTGTCAGGCCTTCGTAAAGGGTGCGGCTGGACTGGTAATCGTGCAGCAGAATTTCATACTGCACCATGTCGTTGCGCTTGCCGAGCGCCTTGCCTTCGGCATGGGCAAGCGCGCTTTGGGTCATGGATTGGTTGCTGGAGGCAGCGTTGAAAGCGATCTTCGCCTGTTCCAGAACGCGGGTCTGCTCCTGGGTCACCGCGGCGCCGGCTTCCGCGAGCTCCGCTTTGAGGCGCTTGGTTTCCGGGAAATTCTGCCCGAACTGCTCGCTCACGTTGGCATACTGCGTGCGCAACTGCGCCTCTGAGCCGCGCAGCGTTTGCAGCAGGGAGCCGGGCGCGGGCTGGGCGTTGGACGAGAGCATCGGCGGCCCGCCCTCGACGAGATCGGGCCGTTCATCCTGGAGTATGCGGTAACGTGCCTCGGCGGTGATGCGCGCAATGTCGGCCTGCTCGTTTGCGCGCGCGAGATCTTCCAACTGCGCCGTGACGAGGTTGTGCGTGTCGTCAAAACCGATCACGCCCAGCTTGCCCTGCAAATCGACGAGCTTCTGCTGATCGCTCAACACCTGATTCTTCAGGTCGTTCAGCTGGCCGGCAAGAAATTGCGAAGCGCGCTGCGTGGAGCCGAACTGGGTTCGAAAAATTCGCTCCACATACTGATTCATCAGCGTGCTGACAATCTGCGTGGAAAGCAACGGCGAAACCGTCGTGCAGCTAATGTTGATCGTATCGGTTTTGGGAATGCGCTCGATCTTGATCATGCGCTCGAGTGCGGCAAGCACCCCCGCCTGCACCACCGGATCATTGAGGGAAGCGTTGGGGCTGGCCGCCTTGCCCACAATGGCCGGGTTCGAGGCCAGGCGCAGCTGCTCGGCGACTTTCAAGTACAGCGATTTGCTTTCAAGCACGGAAACTTCGGATTCGATGCGATCGTCCAGATCGAGAGCGCCTGCGCTGAGCCCGCTATCGCCGAAACGAAATCGGTTCGAAGAGCCGGAACGCACCTGCAGGGAGCCTAAAGCGACATAGACGCGTTTGCGATGAGCCAGATACAAGCCCGCGAGCAGGGACAGAAAAACGACCCCCAGGACCACAAAGCGCCGACGCAGCAGGGTACGCCAGATCGAGAGCAGGCTGATGTCGTTGGCTTCGAGGCCGTTGGGTGCGGACCCATCGGCGGGAAACGAAGCTGGCGGCAATGGGCTGGGGGAGGGCATCAGACGCTTGAACTCCGCTTGTTCGGGTGTTGCATGGCATGGACAACGGCTGGAACAGGCCACCTTACCTTTGTGCGGAACGGATCGAACACGACGAACGACAGTTCCAAAATGGGAAGGAATACAGAACGTTCCCAGTCTCCCGCCTTTCGCGAAGATTAGAAATCACCCATCAGTTGAAGGACCACCGCCGCGTTTTACCGCAAAGGGCACTCCCGCGCGGAGCGAAAGTGTGCGATAGAGAATCCTTTGTCTGCTTTTCCTCCTCTCTCGCGTTTTGGCCTTCTAGGAGCCGGAAGGACGGAATTGCCGTCCCAGGGGGTTGTTGCCAATGGGCTCGATAGCCTTG
>CAXTBI010000006.1:0-23388 GCA_964242195.1 uncultured Acidobacteriaceae bacterium | reverse complement strand
GCCTCGATCGGCAAGGGCCGGCGCGTACTGGGCCGCGGTGCCAGCTTTTTCCAATCGCGCAGCACCTCGGCGAAGCGGTTGAATTTTTTTTGAAACGCAGGCCGGCGCGTCAACAGGGCCAAAAGTCCGAACACGAGCAGCCGGGGAACAAGGCCGAGCAAGAGCACCCACTCCGCCCGTTGGCGCATCGCGGGGGTGGAGCAGGAGGCGTGAAAACGGCGATAGCCGGCATAAAGAAAACTCATGCGTTCCACGTTGTAGCCGCCAAAATGCAAATACATCAGCTGCGAGCATTGCACGCTGCGCAATCCACGCTGCAGGATGTGGGCGCAGAATTCCACGTCTTCGGTGTACATGAAGCCGCTTTCGTCCATGCCGCCGACGCCTTCCCAATCCCGGCGCCGCGTGAGCAGAAACGAGCCTTCGACCCAGTCATGCTGGAAGGCCCCGAGGGCGGGTTCGCCGAAAGGTTTCTGCAGGGGCTTGCTCCATTGCAGCGTAAATTTCCAGAGCCGCCAGGGTTTCGGGAAATGCCCGGTGTTGGCACGCAGCTCGCCGTTCCGGCCATACATGCGCGCGCCGACAACCCCTACTCGCTCGTCTTCGTGAAGGATGCGCAACCCGGGGGTGAGGTCGGTAAGCAGAACGGTGTCGCAATTCAGCAGCAGCAAAAACGTGCCGCGGGCGTGCCGCGCCGCAAGGTTGTTGCCTCCCGTGAAGCCGAGGTTGGTCCGGCTTTCAAAAACACGCACGGAGGGGAACGCGGCTCGCACGTGGTCGGCCGTGCCGTCGGTCGAGCCGTTGTCGACGAGGATCACCTCGTGCGGCACGCTGACGTGCCTCCGGATCGCGTCCAGGCAATCGTTCATGTAGTGCTTTGAGTTGAAGGAGACCAGCAGAATGGAAACCAGGGGTCCCTGCGGCTCGTCGGTCGTATCGAATGGGCGATTTAACAATCAGAGTCCTCGGTTTCACCCTAGCCTCATCCCGTCAGGAGAGGAATCCCAAATCCTGTGTAGAAAACCCGGCCAGCGTGGGAAATATCGCGGGCATCAACGACGCCGGGACGCCGAACCATTTGGCCAGCGTTGCGCCGTACTGGCTGCTGGCGGTGGTGGGAATCCAGCGGCCGTTGCCGCCGGAATCGTCGGGACCATTCAGCGCGAGCGTGGGATAGGTGCCGTAGAGCGCACCGCCTTTCACAGCCCCGCCCAGCACCAGGTGGTGCGATCCCCAGGCATGATCCGTGCCATCGCTGGAGTTGGGCTGCAGCGTGCGGCTGAACTCGCTCATGGTGAAAGTTGTCACCTGTCGGGCTAGGCCGAGCTCGGCAAGGGCCTGCTGAAACGACGCGAGTGCGGTGTCCAGCGCGCTCAAGAGGGCGGCCTGCACGGCGCGTTGTGAGCCGTGTGTGTCGAAGCTGCTCAGGTTGCAGAAAAAGATTTGTCGATTGACGCCGAGAGCCGACCGGATTTGCATGATTTGCGCCACCTGCTGCAGCTGTTGCCCAAAGCCGTTGCCTGGGAAAACGGTTTTCAGCGGCTGCACCGATTGCGCGGCCGCCGCGAGCGCGGAAGCGTACTGGAAGGCGTCGCTTGTGATGCGGTTGTCGGCCTGCACGAGGGAAACGCCGCTGTTCAAGGTGAGCAACGCCTGTTGAGCGGAGGCGCGGGCCGCACAAAGGGCACCGGCGGAGCAGGTTCCGGTGCCCAGTTGTCCGGGAGTTACCGTCAGGGCGCTCGTGTTCGCGCCATCGCACAGCAGAGCGTCGCCGCTGACGGAAGTCACCATGGGAATGCCCGCGTTGGGGTTGTACCGGGTGCTGAGGCCGTCGGCGATGCGGCCGGCCCAGCCGTTATGGGTTTCGCCACTTACGCCCGCGTTTTGCCACTCCTGCGTTTGATCCAGATGCGAAAACAGGTTCCACGGAGCCGTTCCGCCGGCCATGTATTCGGCCCGCGTGAGGGGCTGTGTCAGCGTACCGACGTTGGCCACAACGGCGGCGGTTCCCCCTTCGATCATTCTCCGCACGTTGCCGAGGCTGGGGTGCAGCGCGAAGCCCGGCAAAGCGGTCAGTGGCAGCAGAGAAGCTTGCGCGAGCGCGACCGGGCCACGCAGAGCCGCATAGTTCGCGTACCCGGGTGCATCGATCGGCACGAGGGTGTTGTTGGCATCGTTTCCGCCGCTGAGGAAGATGCAAACCAGGGCCTTGTAGTCGCTTTCGCCCCCGCTCTGGGCCGCCGCATTCAACATGCCGATAGGCCCCAGGCCCGCGGCGTTTCCGGCGGCCAGCAGCGCGGCGGAACGAAGGAAGGAGCGACGGTTCAAACTCATGGAAGCGGTTCCCTTGCCTGTTCTAGTGATTGACTTTGTACTGCGCCGAGGTGATGACGAGATACAGGGCAAACTGCAGGCGCTGCCCCGGATCGGCGATGGACGCCAGGGAATCGAGCAGGCTCGAGCGCATCGCAGCCGGCATCGCCCCATGCAGGAAAGTGGCCCCCAGCAGGTCCACCAGCGCTTCGGAAGACTGCGCGGATGCCAGACCCAGCGGGCTGCCGGGGCCCAGGTTCAGGTTGAGCTGCCAAAGGCTGTTGGACGCAACAAGGTCCGCAAAGCTCATCCGTGCGGCCACGGAGGCGGTGTTTTCGATACCGAATTCGGGTGCGTTCAGACTGGTTTGCGGGATGATGTAGCCGGGTGGAAAGAAGCCGAAGACACTGGGTGCATTCATAGGGAACTGCCCCATGGTGTTCGCTTGCCATAGCAACAAGGTGTAAGGCCATGGCACCGAAGGGTCAGCCGGTGCGGGAGTGAAGCCGATCGCACGCAGTACAGAGGCGCCGTACAGCAGCGGTTCGCGCAGGTGCCCGCCGTCGGCTTCGGGATCGGTGTCGCCGGCACGGGCCTCCGGATCGAGCAGGATGGCACGCACGATCGCCTTCATATCGCCGCGAACACCCTTGCCGTTATCGACGAAGACGGCGGCAACGCGGGCCACATAGGCCGGACTGGGGCGACTGGTGACAAGGTACTGAATGAGCTGCCGCGAGATAAAGGGCGGAAGGTTCGGATGAGCGAAGATATTGTCGAGTGCGCCATCGACGTCCCCTTGCGCAGTTTGGCCCGCGGGCAGCGTCGCTCCGTTCAGCAAGGCCTTCGCGCTGGTGTCGTGCCGCTCCTCCACGGCACCCATGGGCAAATCCATGCGTCCCGCGTACACCGGAAAGGCCGCGGGCGGCTGACCGGGACCTGGAACGTAGGTCCACCCTGTGAATGCGCGTGCAAAGGCTTGCACCTGCGCCTGCGTGTAGGTGGGCAGGAGGTTGCCGGCGCCGTCGGTCTGCGGTGTGCCATCCCCGTTGAGCAGGTTCGGGCCGAGACTGAAAAGCTGCAGATTTTCGCGAGCGAAATTCTCGTTCGCAATTTGGCCGGCGGGTGCCTTGGCGCTGTTGGCCATGTCCAGAAAGTCGCCCATGCCGGGAGAAAGAGTGATGTCCTGCATGATCTGCCGCCAGTTGGTAAAAGCGTCCCGGAGCAGGATGTTGTAATAAAACGTGGTCGCGCGGCCGCCGAGCGAATCGTTGCTGATGACGTATATATGGCTGAGCGCAAAGGCCACACGTTGCCGCAAAGAGTCGGGGGCGGTCAGGGCGGCGCCCCACCACTCGCTGCCCCAGGCGCTGTCCTGGGAAAGGCTTGGGTCCTCGGCAACGTAGCGGGCCGGCAGTGGATCGGGAATGGGGGCCAGGGAGGTCGGTTCGGAAGCGAACTGGCTGGCGAGCCAGGCATTCAGGCCCTCCGCCTGCACCAGCGCGACGTCTGCGGCAGTGGGGCCGAAAGTGGCCTGATCCAAAAAACGGGCTGCCGACGTGAAGCTCGCGGAAGTCGCGGTCGTCCCGGAGGTGGTTCCGGCACTACCCTGCCCCAGTCCGATCGGGTTGCCTGTCCTTCCGGCCAGACCGCCACCGGCCCCCGTGGTCCCTGTGCCCGAGGCTCCGGTCCCGCCACTGCCGTCCGCTGACGCTGGGGAAGTTGTCGGAGTTGCCGAGTTTGTGGAACCGGTCGAGGCAGTGGTGCCGGTTGCGGGTGCCGCTGCACCCGGGGAGGTCGTTGAATCTGTCGGGCCCGTTGAGGTCGTCGGACCTGTTGATGGGGTCGAATCCGTCAGGTTCGTCGAGCCTGCCGAGCCCGTTGTTCCCGTGGAGCCGGAACTTCCCGCGCCTTCGGCGATCCCGGTACTCCCCGTGACGCCGGCTGCTCCCGGTGTGATTACAGGGTTCGCTGTCACCGACGGAGCGGGGTTCAAGGAAATGCCCTTTACGCCGCAGCCGGTCGCCGTTAATAGAAAACTGAACACCAGGGCTTTCAGCAACGGTCGCACGTCTCACTCCTGCCCTAAAGAACGGCAAAGCGAAGGCGAAGATCAGGAGTGTCCCAGATCAAGACACCCGACCCGTACTTGCGGATGGAAGCAGGGTGGAGAATGAGGTTGCGAGCGCGGTTTACTCCCTGTTTTCGGATTAAACGCAGCAATTTTGCATGGCGGGTTTTGAGATTGGATTGCTGCGGAAGTAACGCGAATGTGGGATATCCCGTGGCTCTTTTCTCCCGGCAGAGAGCCTTTTGGCCATTGTTGCGAAAGGTGGAAGAAGCCATAACTGGACTATGCCTATTCCTCGACTTATTTCGTTTTTACTCAAGCACCGAATGCCATCTCTCCTTAGCGGCCGCGGTGCGCGGAACGAGTACAGTGGGGTATTCTCGACCACGCCGGTTGCCGACTCGTCCTTGTTTTCGCCTATCTCTGAACTTCGTGGGACCGCAATCTCTAAACAGTCGCTTGGTTCCGCCCGGCTTGGCGGCTTTGGCGTAGCCGTGGCTACCCTGGCCGGCAGCCTTGCGTTAACCGGCTGTGGTGCCAATCTCCAAAGCGCCGCGACCGAGGGTGCCGTCGCGTCTACGCGCACCATTACCGGCCAGGTGCATGGCGGCATCTATCCCATTCAAAACGCGACGGTTCGCCTGATGCAAACGGTCACCGGCAGTTCCAGCGGCTACGGAAGCGCCGCAACCACCCTGGGAACGGCGACGACGGACTCCAATGGAATTTTCAACTTCAGCCAAACGTACACCTGCTCTGCTTCTTCAGAGTTTGCGTACGTCACGGTGACAGGCGGCCACAGCTCCAATCTGGCGGGGGGCGCCGCAAACACCTCGATTGTGCAAGTGGGCGTAATCGGCACATGCGCCACATTGGCCGCCAATTACAATACGATTCAGCTCGATATCAGCGAAGCGAGCACGGTGGCCGCGGCGTATGCGCTGGGCAACTTCATCACAATCAACCCCAACACAGGGGCCGGGGCCGGTCAGCAGATCGTGAACATCGGCGCCCCGCAGCGCAATGCCTACAGCTCGCCGGGCTGCAATGGAACCGGTTCGGGGATGATCTGCAACGCCGCCGGCCTGAGCCATGCCTTCCAAACGGCCTACAATCTCGTCGATGGGGTGTCGTTGACCACGGGTGTGCTGCCCACGGGCGCGGCACGTTCCGTCAATCCTTCGACCACCACCGTGCCCGGCCTGGTTCCCCAGCAAATGATCAATACGATCGCGAATATCCTGCAAAACTGCGTGGATTCGCTGAGCACAAGCAACTATTGCAGCACCTTGTTCGGGTACACGACACCGCCCGGCGGAACGGCGCCGACCAACACCCTGCAAGCGGCCATGAACATGGCCAAATACCCGACCAACAACATCGGCAACCTGTTCAGCCTGCAATCCCGGACGCCCTACTTCACCCCCGACCTGGACGCGGCGCCAACGTCGTTCACCGTGAGTATTTTCTACGGCATCAACGCCGCCGGCACTACCTCCAAATACACGTATCCGGTGGATCTGGCGCTGGATGCTGCCGATAACGTCTACCTGCTGTACGCCAGCGCGTCTCCGGGCCCTTCCACCGTGACGGCCGTGCAGGAGCTTTACCCGTCCGGGGCCGCCGCGCCCTATGTCATCAACAACAAGTACGGCTATCCCAGCCAGATCGCCGTGGATACCAACGGCAACGTGTACACCACAAACAACGACGGTGCCACGGGTGCCGTGTTGCACCTGCAAAATGCAAGCGCGCTGACCCCCGTAGCCGTCCTTCCGAATGCTTCGGGTGTGGCTGTGGACATCAACAACAATCTTTGGATCTCGGCCGCAAATACAACAAGCCGCAGCATCAACGAATACAAGTACGCCAACATCCACGGCTCAACCGGCGCGGCGACCGCGGATTTCTTTACCGGGGCGATCGGCAACATCCCGGGGCTCGCCATCGATGGGCTTGGCGGCGTGTGGGGCGTACAGAATGTTTCCGGCGGAAACTCAAGCGCGGTGAACCTGTACAACAGCGGTTCTGTGAACGCCCCAAGCTACAGCCCGACGGGGTACAACACCCAGGCCCTGGCCGCGGGCGGCGGCTTTTCCATCTCGCTTGCGCCCATTTCGACCGGCATCGCCGGCGGATACTTTCCCCTGAATGGACAGCTCGGGAGCGCGGGAGCCTACCTTCAGAACGGCAACCAGCTGTACCAGGGACCTATCGCGAACACTCCCGGCTCGGCTGCGCCTAACCGCAACGCGATGGATGGTGCGGGCAACGTCTTCTGGTCCGATCTTGAGAGCAGCGGCCTGCTTTGGATCTACACGCCTTCCAACAACCCCATCCAGACCCCCGGCACATCGGTTTCGCTGCTGCCCTGCTACCCGGCACCGGACGGCTCCGGCTACAGCTGCCTCTCGGCGGCCGCGCTGAATGGATCCTACCTGCGCGGCCTGGCGGTGGACAGCGCGGGCAGTGTCTGGGTAGGTGCCGATACGGGCCTGGGAACGTTTATCGAAATTATCGGCCTGGGCGCACCCACCTGGCCGCAACTCAGCTATGCAAATCCGGGCTCCAAACCGCAATGACCAGTTTTCATCCGGTTCGGGAAAGCGGCGGCCCTGGTCGCCGCTTTCTTTTTCCACCGTTGGTGTCCGAAAATCACAACCGGGCCCGGATTACGGTTCCGTTCTGCCCCGCGCTTGGGGCACACGCGCTGTGTGGGTGGCCTACCCTTGAGGGTGATGGCTGCATTGTCTCTCGCTTCTTCCGTCGTTGCAGGCGGTCTTCCCTCCTCCGTGCAAACGGAAATCACGGTGCTCGGCGCGATGCTGCTGGATGCGGTCGCGATCACGGATGCGACCGCCCGGCTGCGTCCCGAAGACTTCGCGCTGGATTCCCACCAGCGAATTTATCGCGCGATCACGGATCTGCTTACGCATGGCACGGCGATCGACTTGATCACCGTTTCCGACGCCCTGACGCGTCGCAAGGAACTGGATGCGATCGGCGGGGTTGCCTATCTCGCGTACCTCACCGAGGGCATTCCGCGAAATCCCAATATCGATAGCTATGTCCGCATCGTGAAGGACAAAAGCCTGCTGCGGCAGTTGCTCGGGATCTTCAATGAAGGCATGGCGTTGGCCTCGGACCAGAGCGAGGATGCGACGCAGGTCTTGAACAGCGTCGAAATCAAGCTGGCGGAGGTAGCCGACTCGGCTATTCAGCGCGGGTTCTCAAATATCCCCGAGATTGTCGCGGCCTCTTTCGGCTCGATCGATGCCCTGTATGAACAGGGCCGCGAGGTCACCGGGTTGGCCACGCACTACATCGAGTTCGACAAAATGACTTCGGGCCTGCAGAACAGCGAGCTGATCATCATCGCGGCACGGCCTTCCATGGGCAAAACCGCCTGGGCTATCAACATCGGCCAGAACTGCGCGGTGCGCGACGGCAAAATCGTCGCGATTTTCTCGCTTGAAATGAGCAAGGAAAGTCTGCTCCGCCGCATGCTCGCCTCGGAAGCAATGGTGGGCAGCCGCAAGCTGCAAACCGGGTTCATCCCGCGCGAAGACAAAGGAAAACTCATCGCCGCGCTCGATCGCTTGATGAATTCGAAAATGTTCGTCGACGATACGCCCGGGATCACGTTGGCGGAAATGCGTGCCAAGTGCCGACGCCTGATGCAACAGGAAAATGGGCTGGATCTGGTCATCATCGACTACCTGCAGCTGATGACGGGCACGGCCGCGGGTGGCAAGAAGCCGGAAAATCGCGTGCAGGAAGTGGCCTCCATCTCGCGCGGGCTGAAGGCGCTGGCCAAGGAATTGCGTGTGCCGGTGATTGCGCTTTCCCAGCTCTCGCGTGGATCCGAACAGCGCACCGGCGATAAAAAACCGCTGTTGAGCGATTTGCGCGAGTCGGGTTCAATTGAGCAGGATGCCGACGTGGTCGCCTTTATCCATCGCGAAGAATATTACGATCGCGAAAATGAAGACCTGAAAGGCAAAGCCGAAATCATCATCGCCAAACAGCGCAATGGTCCCACCGGCAGCATCCAAATGGCGTACCTGAGCGACTTTACGCGGTTTGAGAACCTGGCCCATGGCGACGATATCGGCGGGGACGCCTATTGAAGCAACGTACCTGCGGGGCATCGAGTTCCCCCCTGCCATTCCCGGAGAGAACCCACGTTTTCGCCGCTGCCGATCTGTAGCTGCTGGACCTACACCGTGCTGCCCGCAGCCGCTTTCGGATTGATCTTGACGGCCTTCTTGTCGTAAGGGCGGGGCTTGGCCAACTCCGCTTCCAGGTCCTTGTTGTAGCCGTAAACGTCGGGGAAAAAGTGCATGCTGCCATCCTCATCCGCGTTTGCCGTAAGGTACATCAGCGAGACCGTCAGGGGTGTCTGCAGGTTGACCTGCTTATTGTTTTGCGCGTCCCCGGCCGTTGTGCTGCCACCGGAATCCGCGTCAGCGGTGGTTTTGGGAGCGGCTTCCTGCTTGCCGGAATCGTCCCCATTGTTGGCCGGTTCCCCGTACATGGCCTGGTGAATTTTCTCTGCGGTCCAGTCCCCTTGCCCGTTCAGGACCCAGTTGGCCATTTTTTCCACGTCGTTGAGCCGAACGCAACCGTGGGAGCGATCGCGCTCGGCGAGATTGAACAGGTTCATTTCAGGGGTCGAGTGCAGGTACACATCGTACTCATTCGGGAACATGAACTTGATCAGACCGAGGGAGTTCTTTGGTCCGGGCTTCTGCCGTACGAGGTACTTCGATTGCTCCAGATCGGCTATCGTCCAACCTTCGACAGGCTTGCCGCCGGTGGTAGTGACCTCATAGCCGTGAGTGTCGAAATAGGCCTTGCTGGCATGTTTCAGCAAATCTTTCTTGACGATGTCGTTGGGCAAATTCCAATAAGGCCGAAAGATCATGAATTTCATCGTGCGGACAAAGACCGGTGTTTGGTGATTGTCCTTGTTCTGGCCGTCGATGACCTTCATTTTGAAGGCTTCGTTGCCGTTCTCGTCGTAGGTGCGTACATAGTATTCGGCGAGGTTGACCAGAACGCGCGGTTTGACAAAATTGTCCGGCAGCCAGCGCCAGCTCTCCAGTGAGTCGCCGATTTGCTGCACACGCACGCTCATGGGCACGTTCAGCGCATCGATGGTTTCTTTGGTCAGTTTTCCGTCCGTAGCCAGACCGTGGCGGCCCTGAAATTTCTGCACTGCGCTTGAGAGCTCCGGCGTGTACTGGGTTCCGGTAGCCTGCACCGAGCCATCGCCAAGGAAGGTGAGCCGCTTGGCAAGCTGGTCGGCGGCGAGGTAGGAACTTCCGGGTGCGATCGGCCTGGTCACCTGAGGCAGCGTTCCGGTGCCTTGCGAACCTTCCTGCTTGGCGAGATCGATGTAATGCGGCAAACCGTTCTCGGTCGCCTTGTACATCGCATTTTGCGGCTCCTGCGCATCGACGAACTTCGTAACGTCGTCGGCATCCACAAGTTGCTCATTCATCAGCGTCGGCAAATCGTATTGTGCGCGGCGTGCCGGCACATCGATGTCGAAATTCAGGCTTTGCGGGTTGATGCGGCCAAGGTGCAGATCGCTGAGGTAGCGCATGGTCGCAACGGTCATTTCCGCGTCGAACTGTGAAAGCGCATCCCCATTTTGGGCATTGCCTTTCAGCCCTTTTACGCGCTCCGACCAGCGGGAGGCGTCGTAATCTTCAGGCTGCAGCCCCTTCTTCGCGGCGTCGCCGAAGAGGTCGATCAGCCGAGTAGCGGCATCGGTAGGCTTGCCGTCGCGGGTCCAGGCGAGTTCCCAGTTGCGATCCCCGTAAAACTGCTGCACCTCCGGCTGATAGTCGGAAAAGTTCGACCATTTCATGGAGGAAAGCTGTGAAGATCCAGCCACGGCCTGCAGGTTCGAAGCGTAGTCGGAGGAGTTCGCCTTGGAGCTCGATTTACGGTGGTGGAACATGCGCGTCAAGCTCGACGCATCGAGCGTATGGCCCTTGCAACCCGCCAAAGGGGAACCGGCAAGCAGAGCCAGCGCGCCCGCAACGGAGGAGAGGCCTAGACGGCGACGCTGGGCAGAAGAGATGCGGCCAGGGAGCAGGAAGGGACGTAGCTTGATCACGACGATTGGTAAGCCTCGATCTTTCTCGGGTACAGCGATATTGTCTTATGGTTCGATGCAGATACCCAGGGTGAAAGTTACGGGGGTATACGCCTTCCGTGGTAGGAACTGCAGTTTGCACTCAATTCTGTCCCATTTTGGGTCAGCCCGCGGATGCCGAGCCTATCCAGATCCAGCACAGGGCCGCCTGCGCGAGGGTGAGCGCAGCCGAGAGCAGAATGAAGACCTTGCGCTGCCTGGTCTCGAGAGCATCGGCAAACACACCGCCGATAAAGGTGAACAGAAAGGGCAGCGCCCAAACCCAGGGTGCGGAGAAAACCTGCGTCGTGTAAAGCGGCACGAGCAAAAGGGTCATCAGCAACGGAACCGTATTGCCGAAGTAGCGCGAGCGCCGGACGCCGGCATAGAGAACCAGGGCGACGGCCGAGGCGACCAGAATACCCGCATTGGCCGGCTGGCGCGCGAAGTTCCGCACGGCATGGAGCGAGAACCAGAAGCGGGCACTGCCGCCCGTGAGTACGTAAGCGAACGCCGAGGGACGAAAAGCGAAACTGGCAAACAGGATGGCGATGGCGCCCATGGTCGCGAACACCAGGATTTGAGCTACGTAGCTGCGGCGGTGCTCGGCAAGGTAGTAGAACAAAACGGTTCCGACCAGCAGGCCCACCGCCGCCGCGAGCAGATGGGCTGCAGCCGTAAACCCCAGTGCGAAAGCAAGCAGACCGATGCGCGGCTTCCACTTGCGGCGGGGGCCTTGCAGGGCGTGTGCGACGCCGATAGCGGTGTACACCAGGCCATAAAGTCCCCAGAGTGCAAGGATTTCGTTGTTGGGCCGAGAGGCGAAATGCACAATCGCGGGGCAAAACACATACATCGCCAGCGAAAGGGCGCCGCCCTCATTCCCGAACAGCCGGCGCGACACCCACCATAGCCCCCCGCCCAGCCAAACGGCGAAGATCACAAAAGGCAGGCGGATCAGCCACTTCACATGGGAGAGCTCGTGGCGGGCTTCCCAGGTCGAGCCGTTCAGCGAGGACCCGGTGCCGTAAAGCCGATTTTCAGGCCGGCGCAGGCGATCGGCCGTCAAAAGAGCGAGTCGCTGCACCGTGAGCGGCAATCCGGCAAGACGAAACGCGAGCGTTCCATCGCCGTTCAGGTTGCCACAGGTAGTGAAGTAGCCCCCCAGCGGCGAAGGTCGCTCCCACATCTCGCGGCCGCAGCGGGCAAAGCGGTAGTCGTCCGAAGTCAACGGTTGTTGAGCGATGGTCCAGAGACATTCGCCCAACAGGAGGAAAAGCAGAACGGCCGCAATCCGCTGTCCCCGACCGATGTAAAAGTTACGCAAGCGCACCCCAACAGGGTACAAGGTCCGTGCAGTGACCGGAGCCGGAGCGCTTTCGGCGGTTATTTCACAGCCACCGCGGCGTGCGCGTAGGAGAGCAGAGGCCAGCTGTTTGCCGCAAATCCAAAGGTCTGGATCACGATTCCGGGCGAGGTGACCGCCACGTACCAGATGGCGCCGGAGCTGTCGATGGCCATACCGCGCAGGTTGGAACTGGTGCCGTAACACTGATTGTTGAGCGGAAAGCAGGGGTAGACCGAGGTAAGTGTGCCATCGGTCACCTTGCCATCGCTGCCGGGCACCATTTTGAAAAGCTGACCCGTGCTTTCAAAGTCGGTCCAATGGATAGCGCCACCGCCATCGATCACCGCGTCCCCGGGATTGGTGAACTTCGACCCTGTAGTCGAGGTTCCGGTGAAGATTCCTCCAGGGCTGTTGGCATTGGTGGTGATGGTGATGGCGTTGCCGTTGGCGGTGGCATTCGCGCTGTTCAGGGTGCCGTTCAATGGCAGGTAAGCCTCGTTCACGCTGGTCATGGCAATCCCGAAGCCGTTGCTGGCGCTGAGCGAGGTTTTGGCGAGGGTTGCGCCGGAGCCAAGGCTGCCGAAGGGGAACAGGTAGAACTGCGCGGCTGCACTGGTACCGACCGTGACACCAAAGGCGTTCTGCTTGGAATCGATAAAGAGGCGTTTGTTGGCGCTGCTCAGAACGGGTGTCGCCGCCGCCGTGCAGTTGGTGTTGTTGGCCCCGGTGCAGGTTTGAAACGGCGAGACGCTGTAGCCGCTGGCCCGCAAGTATTGATAGATCGATTGGTTGGTATCGGTGGAATCCCGCGTTATCCACACATTGTTGGATTCATCCAGAGCAAGACCCCCGGGGTATCCGTTGGTGACGGCAAAAGAAGTGGTGACCGAACCCGCCGTCGTGCCCGTGGTCGGAATCTGGTAGAGCCTGCCCGTGGCTGAATCGTCCGTGATCCAGGCAAAGCCGAGGTTGTCGAGTCCGATTTCGTTGGGCGTCTTAAGGCTATAGATCGGCGCACCGGCGAAAAGTCCGCTGCCCCCGGCCGTAAGACCATCCACGGCGGTGTAGGAGCCGGTGGCGTTGCTGCCGGTGTAAACGATATAGGCGTTGTCGCCGGCATCGAGGGCAATGTGAACGGGCGTTCCAAGACCGGAATCCCCGCTTAGGCCGGTGCCCTCGTAGAAGATGGAAATGCTAAACGACATTAGCGTGTTGGCGGTGTTGCTGACCACGTCGGTTGTTAGGGCGGGGGTAAAGAATGTGGTGCGCGGTTGCAGTTTAAACAGGTTGTCTACGTTGTTATTGGGATAGCTGGCGATATTTTCTGCCACCTGCAGGGTGTTGCTGGGCGGGGTGCCGCCTGGAGGCGTGGCGTACTCAAACAAGGTCCCGCAAAAGGAGCCGTCCGAGGTGGTCGCCGAGATGTTGGCGCTGTTGGTCACACCGGGCGAATCGACGCACGCCTGCAGGATGTTGCCCAGGGTATTGATCATGGATTGCGGAACGACGCTTTGCGTGTTGCCGGGGATGTTGGTGCGCGCCAACCCTGTGGGCATCGAGCCGTCGTAGCGCACGCTATCCACCAGGTTGTACGCGTTGGTGAAGCCGTGTGCCAGGCCCGCCGCGGTGCAGGCCATGGCGGGGCCCGAACCCGTGCACGAGGAAGCCGCGGCGTTGTTTGCCGCCGGAGCCGAAATTTCGGCCAACAGACCATAGGTCGAATCCGTGGCGACGGTCATGAAATTCCTCAGCGTATACGCCGCAGCGACCGTGCTCGGCTCGGAAAGGAAGACGTTTACGCCGTTGATTTCAGCCGCCGTGGCAAGATCCGCGGAGCAGGCGCCGATCACGCCGACCTGAATCACGTTGTTGTTGGTGACCGTGCTGCCCGGCGCGCTATGGCCGCCCGCGGTGACAATGTAGGCATACTGCCCGGCATCGCAGGTCCAATTGCTGTCGAAGGTAAAAAACCCGGTGCTGTCGGATTTCACCTGTTCCAACACCTTGCCCAGGCCGCCATACCCATTGCTTTGGCTTTCCATCAGCGTAATAGAAGCGCCTTGAATGGGGTACGCGCCCCCGTGGACGTGGCCCGTAATGGAAACGCCGGGAATGGTTCCCGGGGCCGCCGCGCCTCCCATATTCACGCCGCATCCCGTTAAGCCGACCGTCGCAAGCGTGACGACGAGAGCACTCCACAACGGCGCACAAGCGGTCCGCTGCCGGGAACCTCGTAACCAGCGTTCTTGAAGCGAAGGCAGAGATCGGCGTTGAGGGTTCGGGTTGCGTAACGTAGACATGATCGGTATTTTCGGCACATCGGGATCGGGAAACAATGACCGTCGCCGAGGCACCGACGATCAAAAGGGTCAGTGCCCTAACACGTTCGGGCAACATCCGTTTTCTGAAGGGGACCGACAACAGGGCAGCAATCACAGGTTCGCTTCGGTAAATGTCCTTGCAAGCAGGACACAGGTCCCATCGGCGCCTAGGCCGGCGCAACGGAACCAGCGTCCCACTCCGCATAGACCTCCTGCGCGGCGATCAGGCCATCGCCGAATTTGACCCCGAGTTGCGGAAGGCTTTTGACGATCACCTGCTCCATGGCGCCGATCAGGGCGAGCGTGTCCATGTAATCGAAAAAGCCGAGATGGGCAACCCGGAAAATCTTGCCCTGCATTTCACCCTGGCCGTTGGTGATGATGGCGCCGAAGCGAGCCTTGAGTTGCTTCACAATCAGGCTTGAATCGACGCCTTCGGGGGCATGGACGGCCGTGGCGGCGGCTCCGGGCGCCTTTGAAAACAGGGTGAGGCCCATGCGCTCGACCGCCGCACGGGTCATCGCGGCGATCATTTCCGCGTTATGTACGAGCTTCGCCCGACCGGCGGAGAGATCGCCAGACGGAGCCTCCGGCGTTCCCGCCTGCGCCGCAATCCAATCGAGCGCCGCGCCCAGGCCGGCGATGAGGGCGACCGCGGGCGTGTAGGCCGATTCCCCGTTTTTGGCGTTCTTGCGTTCCTTGCGCAGATCAAAATAATAGCGCGGATTGTAGGTGGCTTCCATGCGTTCCCAGGCGCGTTCGCTCACCGCGAGATAGCTCAGGCCCGGCGGAATCATGACGGCCTTTTGCGAGCCGCCGATAAGAACGTCGATACCCCAGGCGTCCATGTCGATGGTCATGGTGCCGAGGCCTGTGATGGCATCGACGACCAGAAGGGCCTCGGAGTGCTCATCTTTCAGCAGCTGACCGAGAGCCTGAAGGTCATGGCGTGTGCCGGTGGACGTTTCGTTGGCCTGCACGAAGACGGCACGGGTTTCAAGCTTCAGCGCGCCTTTGATTTCTTCGATCGCGAAAGTCTCACCGTAGGGCTTGGAGAGCGTATCGACGGCACAACCGAAGGCCTTGCCCAGGGCGGCCCAACGCTCGCCGAACTTGCCGGCCGAAAGCACAAGGACGCGGTCGCCGGGCGAGGTGAGATTCGACATCGCGGCTTCCATCGCGCCGGTGCCGGAGCTGGAAAGGATGACAACATCATTTTGGGAGCCGACAAAGGCTTTCAGCTGCTCCAGCACGCGCTTGAACAGGGCGCGGAACTCCGGCGTGCGGTGGTGGATGTCGGCCGCGGCCATGGCAAATTGGGCGGCAGGCAAAAGGGGTGTGGGACCGGGCGTGAAGAGGCGCGTCTTCCGAATCATGTTCACATTCTATCGACTTCACCTTTGCTTCAACAATGTTCCGACTCGCCGAGAAAACAGGGATGGCGAAGCGTCCGCTTGTTTGCCGCGCAGTGGAAGCGAGGGGCCTTGCCGGCGCTCGCTGATCCCGTATGTGCGGCAATTTGCGACAGGCTCGCGGCCCTACGCGATAAGCTGTTAGGGACAAAGGAGCATCCCCATGCCGTCCATCGCGGAGCGCATCAACACCGACATCATCGCAGCCATGAAGGCCCGCGAAGAACCCAAGCTGACCACCTTGCGCATGGTGAAATCCGCGCTGAAAAACAAAGAGATCGACAAACGCGCTGCATTGACGGAGGGCGAGGAGCAAGCCATTCTGCAAACGCTGTTGAAGCAGCGCCGCGATTCAGCCGAACAGTTCACAAAGGGCGGACGGCCGGAGCTGGCGGAAAAGGAACGCGCCGAGATCGGCATGATCGAGGTGTATCTGCCGAAAACGGCCGCCCTGGACGACATTCGCAACGTCGTCCAGGGTGCGATCGCACACATTGCGGCGGGAAGCGAGGGGCGTCGCCCTGGCCCCAAGGACATGGGACCGACGATGCGCGTGGTGGGGCAGCGTATCCTCGCCAGCGGTTTGTTTGTCGACAACAAAGTGGTGAGCGACATGGTCAAGGCAGAACTGGGCAAGAGCAGCGGCACGGACCCGAACACCATCGAAGACGCCGGGTACGGCGGCTAGGGGGAGGGCGAAGAATCCGTCCGAGAGCAGGCAACGAATCGCAGGCCCATCGCACCCTATGGTCATCGCGTCACGACGATGCGGGTCGGCGAACGCCTCGGACGCACGCCGCCTGGCCAAAAGGCAATATGCCACAAACAGAGCTCAATTTTTCACGAGGAGAATGCAGTTTGGATTTCGGTTGCTGTCGCGCTTCGGGATGCACAGCGTTCAGACCCACACCATTTTCCACTGACTCCGGCACTTACCGGCGGTATTCGTGCGTCTGCTGCCGTCCGCGTGCAGGCTCACCAGGTTTTTGATTTCATCACAGGAGAACGATATGAAGACCATTGTAGGACTTTTCCCCAACACCTCAGCCGCCCAGGAAGTAAAAAAGATCCTGATTTCCAATGATTACGCCGCCAGCGACATCAAGATTGTGGCTGCCGATCACGACGATGTGACCGCCACCTCGGGCACGGGCGCAGGCATCGGCGAAAAGATCAGCGGCTTTTTCCACGGCCTCTCCGGCGGTGACGAACAGGCACACACGCAGTACGCTCGTGGCGTCAACGAAGGCGGTGCCTTGCTGACTGTCAAGACCGACGACGAAGATGTCGATGAAATGGTGGCGTTGATGAAGCAGTATGGCGCCCGCGATATCGAAGGCAGCATCGGCGGCAACACGGCCGCGCGCGAGGTAACAGGTCAAACCGCTATCCCGATCGTCGAGGAAGAACTGGTCGTGGGCAAGCGTGAAGTGGACCGCGGTGGCGTTCGCGTCTATTCGCACGTTGTGGAAACACCGGTTCAGGCCCAGGTCGATCTCCATGAAGAACGTGTGAACGTGACACGGCGCGCAGTGGATCGCCAGGCGACAGCGGCTGATTTCGAAGTCGGAAACCGTTCCAGCTTTGAGCTGCGCGCCACCGGCGAAGAGGCCGTCGTGGGCAAGGCCAGCCGCGTTGTGGAAGAGGTACTTGTGGGCAAGCAGGGCAGCGATCGCACCGAGACTGTCAGCGATTCGGTACGCCGCACCGAGGTGGAAGTGGAACAGATCCCCGGCAAGTTCGACGACAAACTGAAGCGGTAGTTGTTGTCCGCTTTGGGCAGCATGTGGACTGGCAGCGAAGGGGGACGATATGTCCCCCTTCGTCATTTTCCGTCTTGATTTCGCGCCGGGCCGAGCTGCACTTCAACGCCGCGGCCGACCCCGTGCACAGCTGGGCAGGTGGGCCGCACCTACCCGAGCCCGGCCTAAAAGACCTACGTTGTGCCCCGGGAGAGTGATTCCAGAAGCGACCACTTGCCGCTATTCTTGGAAGGTGATCGGCAGAGCATCCCCGAGACGCAGCAAACGGCGGCCCATGCGGAAGAGCACCAGGACACCGGCAGCGGCGGCCCTGGTGCTCCTGCTCGGCAGCCCCCTCGTGTGCGTGGGCCGGGCGCAGAATCTGACCCAGAGCCGGGCCCAACCGGAGGTGCCACTGCAGGCCGCTGCATCCGACATCCCGGGCGCGCCGGGCGTTCCGGAGACGGCACTCCCGCCCGCGCCCCTGGCGACAACGGCCGTTTCTGGTGCACTCAGCGGGGTTGTGACCGATGCACACGGTTCGCTGGTGGGCGGGGCCGTGGTCACCTTGCAGCCCCACGCCGGTCCGGCGCGCACCGCGCACACGGATCGCGATGGCCGGTTCGGTTTCGATACTGTGGCACCGGGCGCGTTTTTCGTCGTGATTACGCTGCCGGGATTCGATCCGGTGTCGGTCGAAGGTGCCCTGCAAGGCAATCAGCGATTAACTCTCGACGTCCCCGCGCTGCAACTTGCGACCCTGAGTGTAAGTGTGGATGCGGTAGCTTCCCCCGAGCAGCTTTCCCTCGAGCAGATGCAGGCGGAAGTGCACCAAAGGCTGCTGGGTGTGCTGCCGAACTTTTTTGTAAGCTACAACTGGAGTGCACCGCCGCTGACGACGAGGCAGAAGTTCACGCTTTCGACAAAGAACGTGCTGGATCCCGGCAACCTGGCGCTTGTGGGCACGGTTGCCGCTGTGCAGCAGGCGGCAGACGCGTTTCCCGGCTACCGCCAGGGCGGCGCGGGGTACGGCAAGCGGTATGGGGCCGATCTGGCGAATCTTGTCATCGGTACCTACATGGGTGGGGCCATTCTGCCGTCGCTGTTTCACCAGGATCCGCGTTATTTTTACAAGGGAACGGGTTCCTTTCGCTCCCGTTTTCTCTACGCGGTCTCCACCGCGGTGATCTGCCGCGGCGACAACGGCCATCGTCAGCCGGCAGTGTCCGGCGTGCTCGGCGATCTTTCCGCCGGCGCCCTCTCCAACCTTTACTACGCGCGCTCCGATCGCCAGGGAGGTTCGCTTACGTTTGAGAATGGTTTGCTGGGCATCGCCGGAGACGCCATGAACAACGTTTTCCAGGAATTTGTGCTGAAGAAGCTCACCTCCAAAGAACCCTGAGCTGCACACGGGGCAGCGGCTCCTTCCTCCTTTCCGATACTCCTCGGTCCCGCTCCCAGCAACTTTTCCATCCAAATATCCATGCCGCCCACAATGTCCAAGCCTCTTCCCGCTCACGCGACGCTACTCGTCACCGGCGCCTCCGGTTTTTTTGGAGGCGTGCTGAAACGTCGCCTGCTCCGTGAAGGCCACGCGGTGGTGAACCTCGATCTGGAACGCGATTCGGACACGCATCCGTCGCTCACAAGCGTCCAGGGGGACATCCGGGATCGTGCCCTGGTAACACAACTTTTCGCAAAGCACAGCTTCGGTGGTGTGTTTCACTGCGCCGCGCAGCTCGCGCACGGTGCCCGCATCGACGAACCGCTGCTTTGGACTTCCAACGTGGACGGCACCCGCGTATTGGCCGAAGGGGCCCGCGCCGCGGGTGTGCGGCCATTTATCTTCATCTCCTCCAACTGCCTGTGGGCTTCCGACCTCGGCCATCCTGTGGATGAAATTGACGATCGGCCCGCGCCCATCGAGCTGTATGGCCGATCCAAGCTGGCGGGGGAAGATCTGCTCGGTGAGTTCACCGCCGATCTCGATGTCGTCACGCTGCGCTGCCCCACGATCATGGACGCGGGGCGGCTGGGTCTGCTGGCGATCCTGTACGAGTTCATCGATGACGGCAAGACGGTTTGGGTGGTGGGGGATGGCGGCAATCGCTACCAGTTCATCTACGCCGATGACCTCGCCGAAGCGTGCATTCTTGGCGCGGGGTATGGCCGCAGCGCGTTGTTCCATATCGGCTCCGACGATGTGCGCTCCATGCGCGAGGTCTACGAATCTGTGATCCGTGCGGCGGGTAGCCTGTCGCGCGTGCGTGCCTTGCCGAAGGGGCCCACGGTGGCGGCCATGCAGCTTGCGCACCGGCTGAAGGTTTCGCCGCTGGGGCCGTACCACTACCGCATGATCGCTTCCAATTTCGTCTTTGCGACCGATCGCATCAAGCGCGAACTAGGCTGGCGACCCACGCTGACCAATGAAGAGATGCTGCTGCGCGCCTATCGCTTTTACGCCGAACACCGCCGCGAAATCCACGCCCGCAAGGAAGTTTCCGCACACTCCAGGCCGGCATCCATGGGCATTATTCGGCTGTTGAAGTGGATGTCCTGACAACGAAGGCGGAGGCGCGCTGAGGTACCTCCGATCCCATACGCTCCGCACCCTCCCCAAAGCGAGACCGCAGCCAGCGGTTTGCCGGCTCGGAGAAGAAGCGTCCAACGAGCTCTCCCAGCAAGCCCGCGAGCAGAATCGTTGCGAGGAAAAGCACGGGCACAAGGTGCAACGAGGCGCGGCGGGCGACGAACCAGTTGAAGCACGCAAACACAACAAACATATGGGTGAGATAGATCTCGTAGCTGCGTCGGCCATAGGCCAGAAGAGGGCTCAAGACGCGGGGGGCCCGCCATCCGGTTTGCGCAGCGGCAGCGATGACCAGACTTGCTCCCAAACCCACCAGCGTCATACCGAGCCCGGTGTCGTCCAACCCTCGCTTGCTGACCGTCCGCGAGAAGACCAGGCAAAAAATCAGGAGCGCCGCGCCGACAAGCGTACAAATTTGTAGCGTACGGCGGGTCAGCACGCGATTTCGAAGCAGGAGAGCGGTCATGCAACCTAGGGCGATCGCGTCGGTACCGCCAAGGTAGGAATACTCCTGCCAGGTCTCGTTGCCATGCGTCAAAACAGTGCGTCCGAACGGCCCAAGCACAACGAAGGCGAGCAGCACGGTGAAGATCCAACGGCCGCGCGCTAGGCGAGACACCAGCGGAAAGAAGAGATAGAACATCTCTTCCACGGAAAGTGACCAAAGGATGTCCCAGTTGCCCGGCAGGTACCCCCGGGTCGCCTCCAGCAGGTTGATCCGGAACGTAAGGGCCGCCAGTAGCGCCGCGCGGAGGCCGCCTGTTTTCGCGGAAACCGTGTAATCACCCATGCCGAGCGCGTGCAGGCCGCTCAGCAAGAGGAGCAGGGTGAGAAACAGCGGTGCGATGCGCGCAAAGCGCAGCAGGTAGAAGTCGCGAACGCTCACCCGCTCGAGCGCACCCCAGCGCCGCAGCGAGGTGGCGGTGATCAGGAAACCGGAGACCGCGAAAAACATTTGCACGCCATTCTGCCCCTGCCAGACCAGAGCGGCTGCCAACGGGCGCGGCACACCGCGAAGGTAATGAATGTGACTCAGGAACAGGCGCATATTCACGTGGTTCAGCAAGACATACAGGATGGCCAAGGTACGCAGGCAATCCACGCCGTCCAGCCGCGACCAGCTGCGAACGTCGTTCACTACCCGTTGCTCTTGATCGAGGATCATTCGCTCATTTCTTTCGAAGTTGCTGGCTGCGTGCGCGGCACCTGGACGTTCCGCGGAGTGACGGGCGGCCACGGAAACATAGTAAGGCACCAACGGAAGCAGAACGTTCGCGAAAGGCCAGCCTCCCCTCTTGCGCTAACACCGATGCGGGATTGCGTGGTGTTCGTAAATCGTTCAGAGTGAGCTATTCGCTCTGCGCGGAGGGCACATGCGCTTGCACGTTGCAGGATGGGAGAGACGACGGGCGACTCCAGGTTCCCCCAGGGACCCTTGCGTGCGTGAGCTCAAGCCCTGATGCCCAGGCCTGAACGCATTTCGCTATCTCGGAAAGGGCGCTATGCTGCGAGAATGCGGCGACTCGGCCGGTTTCCTCTTCTTGCCTCGTGGCTCATCGGTTGTGCCCTCAGGTCCGCGCCGGCACAGCAAAGGTCCGTGCCCACCCTGCGAAATGGGCAGGCCTTTACCGTGCGCGGGCATCTGGAAGTGCGGTTCCGCGGCTGGCATCGCTTCCTTATCCTGCAGCTTGGCCAGCCGTACCTGCCCGAATTTGGGTCGGGGTCGACCTCAAAACCGATGAGCGCGGTGGAACTGATTGCGCCGGGCCGGGCGGCCATGCTGTCCGAACACGTGGGCGAGGTGGTCGAAGCCAGCGGGACGTTGCAGCTGGACGGGGTCTCCCCCTTTTACTGGAACGGCGTC
This sequence comes from uncultured Acidobacteriaceae bacterium, assembly GCA_964242195.1. Taxonomy (GTDB): domain Bacteria; phylum Acidobacteriota; class Terriglobia; order Terriglobales; family Acidobacteriaceae; genus Granulicella. Next base: position 1,579 of record CAXTBI010000006.1, on the reverse strand, counting down.
GCGCTGCTTGCGGACTCTGTCCGTCTGCCCGACGGGACAGCCCTGCCATCACAACGCATCCAGCCTCGCGTGCCTGCCGGCACAGAGTTCTACACGGTGGCAATCGCCATGGTGCCGCACCAGTTTGAGTGGCGTCGCGAAGCCCACGATATTGAAACCGGCCAGCTGCTGCCCGACGCCGCCGTCGATGGCTGCAGCCTGAACGGCGGCGGCGACGTCATGAATTGCCTTTGTATCCCAGGCTTTGCACCCGTCCGCGCCGGCGTGGTTCCCCATCCGCTCCGCTCGCAGCAATGGCTTGAGATCCCCAAAGCGTCGTTCGCCCTCCCCGGCATGGCCCAGTTTGGCCTTCCCGAAAGCGACGCGACGCACCCCCAAATCGTGCAGGTCGCCTGCAAACGCAAAGGAACCACCGCAAAATGATCGAAAAGACCCACCCCGCGGCGTCGCCACCGCAGCTTGCATCGCAGGGGCCCGCCCCGTTGCCCGCCGCCCCGCTCGCCTACCGCAACGACGACTTCCTGAACTCTCCCGACGGCCGCCTCCTGCGCATCATGGCCGAATACACCGAACCCATGGCGCGCTTTCGTCGCGAACGCATCCAGGACACCGTCGTCTTTTTCGGCTCTGCCCGATTTCGCGCCCTCGACGTGGCGAGCGAAGGTCTGGAGTTGCTCGCCAACACCGGCTCCGAAGAGGCCGCACCGGCCGAAGAACAGCCGGCCCGCTCCGAAGAGCTTGCCCATGGCGACCCCACCGACCTGAAGCGCAAACGCGCCGAAGCCGCCATTGAAATGGCTCGCTATTACGAAGACGCCCGTACCCTGGCCCGCGAAATGGCTACCTGGGCCAAGGGGCTTCCCGGCCGCCGGCATCGCTTCGTCGTCACGTCGGGCGGTGGTCCCGGCATCATGGAGGCGGCCAACCGGGGTGCATGGGAGGCCGGCGCCAAAACCATCGGCCTCAACATCGTGCTTCCGTTTGAGCAGGTGCCCAATCGTTACATCACGCCCGAGCTCAACTTCAACTTCCATTACTTTTTCATGCGCAAGTACTGGTTCGCCTACCTGGCCAAGGCGCTGATCGTGTTCCCGGGCGGTTTCGGCACGCTCGATGAAATGTTCGAACTGCTCACCCTCGATCAGACCGGCAAACTCGCAAAAAAGATCACCGTCGTGCTTTACGGTTCGCTTTATTGGAAGAGTGTGCTCAATGTCGATTTTCTCGCCGAAAAGGGTGCCATCGCCCTCAAGGACAAAGACCTTTTCCAGTTCGCCGATACACCCGGGGAGGCCTTTCGCCTGCTCACCGCGGGTCTGAAAGAGGGTCACCTGGACGACGAACCGGACAGCGAGTTCACCGGCGGTTCCGTACCCTCGGAACCCGCCCGCAGCGCGCAGCAGCAGATGGGCCCCGGCATAGCCCGCACCCCCCCCCAGGCCACGGCCAAAGGATTCTCACCCCCCGGGTGTCGTCGCGAAACGGCCGCGATTTCGGAACTCACACTGCCCCCGCCACCCCCCCCACGGGTTACATACCCCGGGGCACACCCCCCAACCCCGCCTTGATGCCCCCCGCC
>CAXTBI010000005.1:97138-107309 GCA_964242195.1 uncultured Acidobacteriaceae bacterium | reverse complement strand
CTGACATGGGAAAGGCGCTGCTGGAGCCCACCTGGGCGGTCGGCGAGGCGCCGGCAGCTTCGGCCATGGCCACCACCGTTTTCGCCATGTGGCGCGTGCCGTACCCCAACGCTCGACCGAGACGCACCCTGTTCACGATGTCAGTGTACCCAGAGCGAGACGCGGTGTCTGTGTCGCGGGTCCGCCCGGCTGCATCCTACCGTCACAAACATCGTAGGTAGGCCGGGCAACGTAGATTTAAGCCATGCTGCGGAGGAGGAACAACGAATGAAAAAGGTAATTTGGACCATTGGCGGCTTGTGTGCCGCGGCAGCCGGATTTTTAGTTCTTGGACGCAAACAGGGGGCCAAGCCGGTCGAAGACCTGGCGCATCGGCTGGAAGAGGCGTGGGCCGATCATCACACCCGGGTGTGACCGATCGGGCACCGTCGGGGGTATTGGCGCTCCGATTCCCAAAAGCGTACCCTTATTGTGTTGTACCCGCCACTGCCGTTTCCGATGGAACCGGAGCCGCCTTTCCTGATAGGTGGCTCCCGTTTCCGACTCGAAGGAAGACCCATTGCGTGGGCAGATGATTTTGTCCTAAGCCGGAGGTGGTGTTGAATCAAGAGGTGAAAAATCTCATTCAGAAGCTGGGCGAGGCTATTCACGAGTCAGTCAGTGAATCCGAGCAGATTTCCGACGTTGTGCGCGAGATTCGTGAGCAGGGCTTCGATGTCCTGCTCATGCTGGAAGCGACCATCGGCCTGAACCAGGTGGACGAGGAAGAGGAGAACGCGCTGCCGAAAGATGAGACCGTGGAGGGACCGTTCACGCGAAACGATCTGAGTTTCTTGAAAAGCCTGCGGATTACGACCGAGGAACATTCGGCGGAGGGTGAGACGGAGGTGCCGGATGCCCCTCCCAATTTCATCCAGCGCAAATCTCCACCGGCGCTCGGGTCGGGCGAAGAATAGAACTTTGATCTTCCGCCGTGCTACAGTCGGGCGTCCTATTTACCCCCTTTCGCGTCTGAGGTGAGTGGGTTACGAGGTGACTGCTGCATGAGAGACACGCTTGGTGTATTGCTGGCCGGTGGCGCGGGGGAACGCCTGTTTCCTCTCACGCGAGACCGTGCGAAACCGGCCGTGCCGTTCGCCGGACAATACCGCATCATCGACATCACTCTTTCCAATTGCATCAATTCCGACCTGCGCAAGGTTTACATCATGACGCAGTACAAGGCCCTCAGCCTGAACCGTCACATTCGCGAGGGCTGGGGTTCGGTGGTGGCGAGCGAACTGGGCGAATTCATCGAGATTCTGCCGCCCATGCAGCGCGTTTCAAAGTCCTGGTACCAGGGCACGGCGGATGCTGTGTTTCAGAACATCTACTCGATCGGTGCGGAAGAGCCGAAATATGTGCTCATTCTTTCCGGCGATCATATTTACAAGATGAATTATGCACTGATGATGCAGCAGCACTGCGAGTCGGGCGCGGATGTCACACTGGCCACGCTGCCGGTGCGACCGGATGAGGTCTCGGCCTTCGGTGTGGTGGAGGTGGCGCGCGATGGCGAGGTCACGGGCTTTGTCGAGAAGCCGAAACAGACCGACCTGCGCTCCCCCTTCAATCCGGAGATGGTCGATGTTTCCATGGGCATTTACCTTTTCAATACGGATGTTTTGCTGCCTGAGCTGATGCGCGATGCGGAGGATCCTGACTCCAAGCATGACTTCGGCCATGACATCCTGCCGAAGCTGTTGGGGCGCTGCCGGGTGCGAGCCTACAATTTCGTGGATGCGAACCAGCAGCAGGCGCTGTACTGGCGCGATGTGGGCACCCTGGATGCCTACTACGAGGCCAACATGGACGTTGCGGCGTTTGTGCCGACGTTCAACCTTTACGACAAAAGCTGGCCCATGCGGACGCGGCCGGTGCAGTACCCTCCCGCGAAATTCGTTTTCGGCGAACCGGGACGCACAGGAACGGCCATCAATTCCATCGTCTCCGCCGGTTGTATCGTTTCCGGTGCCGTGGTGCGGAACTCGGTGTTGTCGCACGACGTCCGCGTAAACAGCTACGCCGACGTGGACACCAGCGTCATTTTCGCGCACGTCAACATAGGCCGTTACTGCCGCATTCGTCACGCCATCATCGACCGCAACGTGAACATTCCCGACGGAACCGTGATCGGCTACGATCCGGTGGAGGACAAAAAGCACTACTTCGTTTCGCCCAGCGGCCTGACGGTGGTGACGCGGGATTACTCGGTGTACGAGAACCCGGTATCGCCGGAATTCCTGGCCCAGAACTTTTAGCTTTGCGAAGGTGCATCACGGTGAAAAGGGCGACGATTCTCGTCGCCCCTTCACTTTGTAGGCGACAGGTTTACCGGATTTTCCCGAAACGGTAGAGCACGCCCCCGCCGATTGAGAAGAACTCTCGCGTTTCCGTGCCAAAGTGCTCGAAGAGGATGTCCGGCGAAAGGCGCACGGCCAAATGCGGGCTCTGGTTGAAGTCGATGGAACCGCCGGCTGCGCCCCACGGACTGGTGTTGTTGTTGTAGAGGCCCACCAGCGCGTCAGTCGGTTGGGGCGACTGGTTTTTGGGATAACCCGCAATGGCAGAGTTGAACGTACCGTGCGTTGCGCCCCCGAGCGCATGGTAATCGATGGCGAAATAGCGGTTTTTGGGACCGCGATACTGCACACCGCCGGAAAGGATGTTCTGGTACACCAGAACGCGGTTCAGGCCGAAACTTGCGCCCACGGGCAGGATGGGCGTTGTACCCGCTTCCAGGCGATAGTCCCCAGAGACGCCGAGGTGAGATTTGAGGCCACCGCTGTTGGGGGAAGCGAGCCAATAGGTGACCATGGCCTCACCCCCGCCCATGTTGTAGCGTTTGGGGAGATTCTGGCCGGCCTGGCCGTTCATGAAGCTCAGGCCGCCGAAGACTTCGAAACGCTCGGCGTAGGTGACCACGCGCTGGGGTGCAAGCGATGTGGCGACGGCGCGTGAGCGGATCGGCGCCGTGCCGGGAGCAGCCGTGCTGCCGGTCTGGCTGCCGGTTTGGCTGCCGGTTTGCGTGGAACTGGAAGACTGCGCCATGCCTGTCGTGGCCCAAAGCGCCAGGCTGCAGGCGAGGGTGCGAAGGGTAAGCGGAAGGGCGGTGCGAAAGAAAAGCGACGTGCGGTTCGTGTGCAACGTGGTCCTCGGTGGGTCTGTGCTCCGTCCGTGCGTAGAAGGGGATCGGAACCGCCCGCGTGCGCGGCGAGCGGCGCGCATCCCCTTCAGGATATATGCTCGGCCGAGCTTCCACCCGTTTGCAACCGGGCCCAAATTGCGCATCCAAAACGACAGACATTTCGTACTTGAAGGGGCGCTCGCAAACGCGGGGCGTCCGACGTGCGAAAATAAGCATTGCTGTCCTGAAGGTAAGCTTCGGCAGCGGGGGAAACGCCATGGGTGAACTGTTTGCACCGGGTCACATGATTCTTCTTGCAGTGGTTGCGATCGTACTTTTCGGCGCCAAGAAGCTGCCGGAGCTGGGGAAAGGCCTGGGTGAAGGTCTGCGCGGCTTCAAGGAAGGCGTGAAGGGGATAACCGATGAACCTACAGCCTCGACCAAGCCTGGCGAGACGGCCCATATCATCACGCCCAAGCCGGCGGAAGAGGTTTCAAAGACGACCACGGTCGTTTAACCTGCCGTTTTCGTCGCGGCGGCCCTCCCGGCATGCCGCGCGGATCGCTGTTTCAACTAACGCCATGCACGGGTCGGAAGGCCAGGTGATCGATGAAGTGGAATTCAACGTACCTGATCAAACCGAAGAGCAAAGTGCGGCTCGGGCATCTGAGCACGGAGACCACGGGCGATCTGAAGAACAAGGAAGCGGCCGAGCCGATCCTGACCAAGCACCGGGAGCGTCTGGACAGTTTGCAGGAGGTGCTTTACGCCTCCCAAACGAAGGCGCTTCTGATCGTGCTGCAAGGGATGGATACGGCAGGAAAAGACGGCACAATCCGGCACATTTTCTCCGGCGTCAATCCCCAGGGCTGTACCGTGGCCTCGTTCAAGGTGCCCACATCGCTCGAACAGCGGCATGATTTTCTGTGGCGCTGCCAGTTGGAGCTGCCCCCGCGGGGGATGATCGGCATCTTCAACCGGTCGCACTATGAGGATGTGCTTTCGCCACGTGTGCATGGAAAGCTGTCCGCCAAAGAGGCGCGCGAGCACATGGATGAAATCAATGCGTGGGAACGGACGCTTGCGGAAAACGATGTCGTTATCCTCAAGTTTTTCCTCCACATCTCGCAGGAAGAGCAGACGGCTCGGCTCCAGGCACGGATCGATACGCCGGATAAGCACTGGAAGCTGTCCCCGGCCGATTTTGCCGAACGCCAGTACTGGGACGATTACATGGAGGCGTACGAGGATGTTCTGGAGCGTACCAGCCATAAACACGCACCCTGGTTCGTGATCCCGGCCGATCACAAGTGGTACCGCGACATTGCCATCTCGGAACTGCTTCTGGAAACCCTGCGCGGGCTGGATCTGCAATACCCTGCCGCCACCTTCGACCCGAAAGGGATCGACCTGAACGTTGAGTCAGCGTCCAAGGTGGCGAGCCAGGTGCAGGGCCTTGCCAAAGGCAAGCCTTCACGGCAGACGAAAAAGAAGGCTTCCACGAAGGCGTCAAAGAAGACTTCTACGAAGGCCTCTGCGAAGGCAACGTCCTAGCGACCGAGAACCTTTTCGCGAAGGTCCGGCGCCCGCGCTACCCCGCGCGACAAGGATGAAGTGCTATCGGGCCACAAGCACGACAGCTACCACGGCCAAACCCATGCCCAGCAACTGCTGCCGTGCCGGGCGTTCGCGGAGAACGATGGCCGCGAGCACGATGGTGGAGGCGGGATAGAGCGAGGCCAGAACGGCCGCGGAGTCCAGACGTCCCAGGCGGGTCGACTGGATGTAGAGCAGGTTTCCGCCGGTGTCCAGGGCCGCGACTCCCAACACCCAGATCCATGCTCCTCGCGGCAGCCAGACCTTCCGAAACGCTTCTCCAGCAGGTTTGGGCGCAAACCTTGCGTGCAGCAGAAGCAGCAGCGAACACAGCATCACGCTGGCGAGGCGCGCGATCGTCATCGGTTCCAGCACACCGGCGGGGTTGGCGAAGCGCAGCGCGACAAAGTAGACCCCAAACCCGACGCCTCCCCCAATGGCCAACGCCGCCGTCCGCCGGCTGGTTCCGGTCCCGATCGTTTCCGGGTGAACCGGAGGCGTGGCGATGAGCCAGATCGCCGCGGCGGCGAGCAGAAAGCCGAGGAGACGCAGGGGAGCGGGGGAGCCTTCGGCGAAACCGGAGACGGCGGCGGGGATGGCGGCGGCAAGCAGACCACTGATGGCGGCGGCTGCGCCCATCGCCCCGCCCGCCAGGGCAACATAAAAGACGATCAGGCCGAGCGCACCGGCGAGACCGGCCCCCACGCCCCAAAGCAGCGGAACAGTGGCGGGCCAGGCGGCATGGGTCCACCAGAGGCCGCCGGCAAGGGCCAGCAGACTGAGGGCGTGAGCCGTCAGGATCACCCGCACCGCATCGCGGAAGGAGCCGCCAGCGACTTTGACGCCCACCCCGCCCGAGAAATCGCCGCCACCCCAGAGCAGAGCGGCCAGAAGGGCGAACCCGGCTCCCTGGACGCCGTTGGCTATGACCGGAGACATGAGGTTTACGGGCGCGGTGCCGTCGCCGGCGTCGACGGAGCGGATGTGCTGGCGGCCGACCGTGACGGGGCACCCGTGGCCATGCTGGCGGACGGGTAGTAACCCGGCTTGGCCACAACATCGAGGTTGGGGCGCAGCACACGTATGTCCAACGTGCGGTATTTGCCGTCGATGAAGGGATCGTGGCTGTAGTAGCCGACGGTGTATTGCGTGCGGACCTGCTCCGTGAGCTTGGCGAAATTATTCTGGATCGACTGTGGCCGGAATTCGGGATCGCATTCCCCACCCGTGGCCGCGGCGTAGCGTGGCAGGCCATCGTCGCGCATCGTGAGCGGCAGATGGATGCGATCGAGAAAGCCGGCCCCGGGGATGGCGGAATCGCCGACCAGCGTGGCATACACGCTGATTCCATTGGTTTGGAGGAAACGAATCACTTCCTTTGACTTGGCCTGCGAGCCATATTCCTTGCCGTCGGAGATGACGTAGACGACCCGGCGGTACTCCCGGCCGGCCTTGGCGACGGTCTGGGCGGCCGTCAGGATGGCGTCGTTCAGGGTGTGGTATTCACGCGGGGCCCGGTCGCCCTGTTGCAACGTTCCGTTGTTGTTGCCGTTGGTGTTGGGATCAACGGCCTGATTGTTCTTCACCGTGGTCTGCGCCAGCGGGCCGCCCAGCGGCATCAAGGGTTCACGGCCCTGGGCCTTGGAGCGCTCCAGGGCAAAGGTAATGCGGGTCGACTGTGCGCCACTGAAACCGCTCTGCTCTTTCACCCCGTTGTTGTAGGTGAAAATGGACGCCTCGTCGTATGGCGTAAACGCCCCCTGGAGCGCGGTCAGGGAGGCGTTGATTTTCTCCATCGTGTCAAACGTGACGCTCTGGTCAATCACCAGGGCTACGGCGAGCGGCCGGGGATCCACCGTGAACAGGCGAATCTGCTGCCTCAGCCCATTTTCGTACACCTGCACATCGCGTTCGGTGAGGCCCGGGACAAGCGCGTGCCGCGAATCCTTGACGGTGAAGGGAACCTCGACGAAATTGACGCGAACCCGGATGTCGGAGAGATGACGAACCGGCGCTGTTCCGGTTCCGGCGGTTGCTGTGCCGTCGGAGGCCGCCTGCGGGAGGTTGTCCGAGGCAGCCGGCTGTGAAGGAGCTGCTGGCTGTGAGGAGGTGAGCCCGCCGTTGTCGGGGCTGGGGGTGTCGGGTTGCGCGACGGGTGCATCGGGCAGGGCGGCGGCAGGGGTGGCCGGAGCGGCGGGCGTGGCCGGAGCGGGGGGTGTGATGGTATTTAGCTTGGGAAGTGTTTGTGGCCTGGGCGCGTTCGGAACGTTGTTCTGCGTGGGCGGCGTGGTCTGCGCGAATCCAGGCGCACCCGCGCCGCACAGACCGAGACCCAACAAGCCCACCCCTACCGTTCCCCTTGCCAAACGCATGCCGTTTCGTCTCCCGCGTGCGCACAGATTCAGGTCGCACACCGCTGGTATCAGAGTATCAGCGGAGAGAAGGGCAGCGACAAAGGGGATCCCTCACGGCATAGCAACCAAAAGAAACGGGCTGGGTGGCAATGTGCTTCATGTCAGCCTGGGGGTCTCATCCGAACCGGCCCGCTCGCACGTCTAACCTCCTATGCGTACCCCTGCCATTTGGCTCGTCGCTTTGTTTGCCGCCGCTCTTTTCGGCGTTTCGCCCGCTCTGCACGCGCAGGAGGCACCCACACCCGAGGGTCCGCCGCCCATGAGCAGCGCGCCGGCGCAGGCGCCCCGCAACATCAATGCCGGACAGACCCTGAAGGTCACGGTCAACCTGGTCGACGTGTACTTTTCCGTTCGCGACAAAAACGGTTTCGTGACCGGCCTGACCAAGGATGCCTGCCAGGTAGCTGAAGACAAGGTGCCGCAGACGATCAAGAACATGACCGCCGAGAAGAATCTGCCGCTTACCATCGGCATTCTGCTCGACACCAGCGGCAGCCAGACGAATGTTCTGCCGCTGGAGCAGGAGTCGGGGGCGCGTTTCCTGCGCGAGGTGCTGAAGCCCAGGGACCAGGCTTTTTTGATCACCTTCGATGTCAACGTCGATCTGGCATCGGACTATACGAATTCCGCGGGTGAGCTGAAGCACGCCATGGACAAGGCATCGATCAACGAAGCGAGCTCCTCGGCGGGCGTTCCGGGCATTGGCGGCGGTCCGTTTCCTACATCGAACCCACGCGGAACGCTGTTGTATGACGCCGTTTATCTGGGCGCACATGACAAACTGCAGTCCCAGACCGGACGCAAGGTGCTGGTGATCTTGACCGATGGGCAGGACCAGGGGTCGCAGGAAAACATCAAGGGAGCCATCGAAGCCGCGCAAAAGGCCAACACCATCGTCTACCCCATCCTGATCGCCGACCGGGCGTCCTATGCCGCGGCCGGTATGATTTACACCGGTTCCGGGCAGATGGACCAGCTGGCGCGGGAAACCGGGGGGCGCGTGATCAACGTGGGGAACAGCGGACGGCGGCTGGAAGATGCCTTCGACCAGATCCAGGATGAACTGCGCACCCAATATTTGCTGAGCTACACATCGACGAATAAAAAAACGGATGGGACGTATCGCAAGATCGAGATGACCTGCGGCAAGGGAAACCAGGTGCAGGCGCGCCGTGGCTATTACGCCGTCACGGGCGACGAGGCCGGGAGCGAATAGACGGGGCGCGCGAGATAGAAGCTTGCTCCAGCGGCTGTCCATTTCGGCAGGTCACCACAATCACGCAAGCGGCAAACCGCCTCCATTTCCGAGACACTGGTTTTCCGAGACACTGGTTTTCCGAGACACTGGTTTTCCGAGACTCTGATTTTCAGCGACACTGGGAGGCATGCGCAAACCGCTTCTGGCGCTCACCGCGGCCGCTTTTTGCATAGGCACCTCCGAGTTCATCATCGTCGGGCTGCTGCCGACGCTTTCGCGCGACTTTGCCATCAGCATTCCCCTGGCCGGTACCCTGGTTACCGCCTATGCGCTTTCGGTGACCTTCGGTTCGCCGTTGGTGGCGCTGGCCGTGGGGCGGTTGGATCGCAAATCCTCCCTGCTGGCGATGATGGGGCTGTTTACGGCTGGAAACGCTCTTTGTGCGCTGGCCCCAGGATTTCACCTGCTGCTGGCGGCACGCATTCTTACAGCACTGAGCCATGGTGCTTTTTTCGGAATCGGCAGCGTTGTGGCAGCGGGGCTGGTGCCGAAAGAGGAGCGCGCCCGTGCCATCGCCCTCATGTTTACAGGCTTGACGGTGGCCAACATCCTTGGTGTCCCGGCCGGAACGGCACTTGGCCTGCGGTTCGGCTGGCGCGCCGCGTTTTGGGCGCTGGTGCCCATCGGGGTGTTGGTCTTCGGTCTTTTGTGGCGATTGCTGCCCGATCAGCCCAGCCAGCCGGTTCCGCTGCGCGGTGAATTGCGCGCCGTGCTGCGCTTGCCGGTGATTCTGGTGCTGGCCATGAGTACGCTTTCCTCGGTATCGCTGTTTTGCGTGTTGACCTACCTGGCTCCAACCCTGGAACGGGTGACGGGTTTGCGGCCGGAAACGGTGACCTGGGCCCTTGTGCTGTTTGGTGTCGGCATCACGGTCGGCAATCTGCTGGGAGGCCGGCTGAGCGACTGGCGTCAGATGACGACATTGATCGCCGGGTATGGCACGTTGACGCTGGTGTTGGTGGCCCTGCCGTTTGCGTTGCACACAGCGGCTTTCGCCATGATCGCTGTGTTTGTTTGGGGGCTGGTGCACTTTGCCGCGGGCGCGCCGTTGCAGCCGCGGGTCGTGGAAAAGGCGGGTGGTGCGAACCTGGCAGCGACCCTGAATCAGAGTGCCTTCAACCTGGGAAACGCCCTTGGAGCAAGCCTTGGCGGCCTCCTGCTGACGCAAGGATTCCATTACGGGAGCCTGCCGTTTGCAGCCGGGGCGGTTGCCGCGGTTGCGATGCTTGTAGGCCTTGGGACGGCGGTGCTCGATCGGAGAAACAGGCGCACCGAAACGTTCCCCTTGACGGCATAGAAGCCCACCTCGTCCTGGAGCGCGGCAGATAGGGGACAGCTGAACTTCTACCATGTCAACGTTTACGGCAATTCTTGCACCGCGAGTGTCGTTGCAAAGCCGGGGGCCGGCAGACTAGGAATTTGCCTAGGTGGATCCAGGGCGAAGAAATTGTATGGTCAGGGCGTAGGACATCCCACAAACGGGTGAGAGGTAGCTAGCGCATGGCACAATACAACGGAATCGTTCGTTGGTTCAATAACGCGAAAGGGTACGGCTTTTTAGGGCGTGATGGCGGACCCGACGTGTTCGTTCACTATAGTTCCATCCAGACCGATGGGTACAGGAGCTTGAAAGAGGGCGAGGCTGTAGAATATGACGTCATTCAGGGGGACAAGGGACCCCAGGCCGACCAGGTAAGCCGCGTCTCCAAGGCGTAGAACGGTTGCGCGGTTCGGAAC
>CAXTBI010000005.1:0-97038 GCA_964242195.1 uncultured Acidobacteriaceae bacterium | reverse complement strand
ACAACGCAGTTCGGAACACAACGCAGTTCGGAACACAACGCAGTTCGGAACACAACGCAGTTCGGAACACAAGGTGTTTTGTGTCGCACCCAGGGTGAATGGCACAGATGAGTTTAGTTGTGGGGCTGTACGCCGGGGCGTCCGCGCAAAGCGAGCGGATGCCCATTCGGCATGTGCAGCCGGCCGGTGGCGGTGCTACACTGTGCTTCGCCGCAGCTCCCATGCGAAGTTGGGGTAAGAGCGTTTCCCCGCTTATTTCGGAATTCAGGGATTGGCCCGGTAGCTCAGATGCATAGAGCGGCGCACTCCTAAGGCGAAGGTCGCAGGTTGGACTCCTGCCCGGGCCACCAGTTGAAATCGGCATTCCGACGCTGCGACCGACGGCACAGCATCGAGACATCTGCCCTGGTCCCAGGCGATCGTTCTTCACACCGATGGCGTCGCTTTCCGGGTGGGCGGTTGTAAACTACGTCGATGCCGAAGTATTCCATCGTGGTTCCGTTTCACAATGAGGAACAGAGCGTCACGCGGTTGTATGACCGTGTAAAAGACGTGATGGAGACGGTGGATGAAAGCTTTGAGTTGGTCTTTGTCGACGACGGCTCACGCGATCGGACCTACCGTTTGCTGGAAGAAATCGCCGCGGTGGATTCGCGTGTGCTGCTGATCAAGCTGCGAAGAAACTTTGGGCAAACCTCCGCCCTGGCGGCTGGTTTCGACCACGCCACCGGCGAGTTCATCCTGGCCATGGATGGCGATCTGCAACACGATCCTTCAGAAATTCCGTCCTTCATGGAGAAGCTCGAAGAAGGCTACGACGTGGTGAGCGGATGGCGCGCGCAGCGGGCCGACAACGTCATGCTGCGGCAGATGCCGTCACGCGCGGCCAACTGGCTTTTGCGGCGTGTTTCCGGTGTCCAGATTCACGATTTCGGAACAACGTTCAAGGCCTACCGCCGTGAAGTGATCCAGAATATTCCGTTATATGCGGACATGCACCGGTTCATCCCGGCGCTGGCCAGCTGGTATGGAGCGACGATCTGCGAGGTGCCGATCTCGAATCCCGCGCGGGAGTCCGGCGCCAGCCACTATGGTCTTGGCCGCACCTTTCGCGTGGGTTTCGACCTGTTGACGCTTCGGTTTCTGCTGAAGTACATGACGCGGCCCTTGCATCTGTTTGGCGGCATCGGTTCGCTGGCCCTGCTATCCGGGAGCGGGATTGCCGTTTGGCTGTTGCTGCTCAAGCTGCTTTCCCATCGCGGCGTGGTGGAGGCGCACGGGCCGTGGTTCGCCATTGCGGCGGTGCTTCTGCTGGCGGGGGTCCAGATGATCGGCATCGGTCTGCTGGGCGAGTTGCAGGTGCGGCATTTCTTTTCCGGGGGGCAGCGCACACCCTATGCCATCGACCGGGTGGTGCGCATGCGTCCCTCCGAAGAGCATCTGATCCGGTAATATGCGCGCGATTCAGATTCATCGAACGGGTAGCCCCGAAGTTTTGCAGCTTGTCGATCTCGCGGTGCCTGAGCCGGGTCCGGGACAGGTGCTGGTGCGGGTGCACGCGGCGGGAATCAACTTCATCGACACCTACCTGCGCGAGGGCCGCTACCCGGCACCCCTTCCGTTCACACCGGGGCAGGAAGCCGCCGGCACCGTCGAGGCGTTGGGCGCGGGCGTGGAGGGTTTTGCGCCGGGCGATCGCGTGGCCTGGAACGGCACGCGCGGAACCTATGCGGAATACGCCCTGGCACCGGCGAGCGACCTGTTGCCGATCCCCGAAAGCATCAGCTTCGAGCAGGCAGCCGCGGTGTTGTTGCAGGGTTTAACGGCCGACTACCTGGCCTGCAGCACCTACGCCATTCAGCGTGGAGACACGGTCCTGATCCATGCGGGCGCGGGTGGCGTGGGTCTGCTGCTCACGCAAATGGCCAAGGCAATCGGCGCGCGTGTCCTGACGACGGTTTCCACCGATGCGAAGGCCGACCTTTCCCGCGCTGCCGGGGCCGACCGCGTCATTTTCTACACCCGTGAAAATTTCGTGGACGCGGTGAAGGACGACACCGGGGCACGAGGCCTGCCGGTGGTGTACGACTCGGTGGGCAAAACGACGTTTGAGGATTCGCTCAAGTGCCTGCGGCCGCGCGGTTTGCTAGCGCTGTACGGTGCCTCGAGCGGGGCTGTGCCGCCGTTCGACCTGATACGCCTGTCGACGGCGGGGTCCCTGTATGTGACGCGGCCTACGCTGAAGGACTACCTGGCGACGCGAGCGGAACTTGAGGCGCGCGCCGCAAAGGTGTTCGGTTCCGTGGCCGAGGGCACCTTGAAAGTGCATGTCGGGCAACGTTATTCGCTGGAGGAGGCGCAGGTGGCGCACCGGGATCTGGAAGCTCGTCGAACGACGGGCAAATCGCTGCTTCTGCTTTGAAGATTCCTCGGCCTGCGTGAGATCAGCTGGAGGCGAGCGGAAGAGAAGTACACTATCCCTTCACCCTGTCCTGTGATGCCGGTCCAACGATCCGCCGGCGTTATGTGCTTTTAACTATTTTCGCCCAGGGATGCTTGGGAAGCGCGGTGCAACTCCGCCACTGCCCCGCAACTGTGAAGCGCGTGCCCCCTCCGCCCCGGCGGTGTGGGCGGGATCTCCTCCGGCCAATCCACTGGAAACGCACAGGCAGGGAGCGTGTGCGGCTCTGGGAAGGTGCAGGCCAGCAGCACGAGGCGACCCGTAAGACGTGCAAGTCAGGAGACCGATTTCTGGGTGCACCATGCCACGCTCTCGGAAGGGGAGCGGAGGAGAGGTCGATGTTTTCGTATAAGTTCTTTTTGCAAAAACGCCGGTGTGCGGCGTGTATCCTGCCGTGCGTCCAGCCCACTTTTTTCCATGCGCGTTCGAACCGTCGAGCGTTGCTACCGGTTCGGGACAGGCTTTGGGCTGCTGCCGCGCTGGCGATTTCCTGCGGCACGGCGCATGCGGTGATTGTGCGTGGCCGCGTCACCGATCCCCTGGGCCGCGGCGTTCCCGGGGCCAGTGTGCAACTGGTGGAAGGCGGCAAGTCTGTGGCGCGTGCGCTTTCCACGCCCGATGGAACGTATGAACTGCGGTCGAGCGATGGGGGCCGCTTCACGCTGCTGGGCTCCGCCGGCGGCTTCCTGCCGGGCGTCGGCGACGACTTCTACGCCGGCGCCACCGATGTGCTGAACCGCGATGTCGTTCTTGCGGTCGATACGGTGCGGCAGCAGGTTTCGGTCAGCGCCACGGGCCTTCCGACACCGCTGCCCCAGCTGACCGCGCCCGTTTCCGTCATACCCGGCGAGGCATTCGACACGCGCATCGGTGTGGCCAACGAGATGCGGCTCACGCCCGGCGTGTTCGTCGTGCAAAGCGGACAGACCGGCAGCGTGACCTCGCTCTTCATCCGCGGTGGAAACTCGACGGCCAACGAGGTGCTGATCGACGGTGTGCCGGCGGACGATGTCGGGGGCATCTTCGATTTCGGCGATGTCAGCGCGACGGGCGTGGCGCGCATGGAGATCTATCGCGGGCCGGATTCGGCGATCTACGGCACCGATGCCGGCGCCGGTGTGGTGACGATTACGACGCCGCGCGGATCGACGTTGAAGCCGGTGCTGAACTACACCGGCGGTGCGGGCACCCTGGGGGAGTACCGCAACGAGATCATCGGGAGCGGCACCCTGCGCAGGCTGGACTACCTGGCCGGCTACGACTTCCTGCAGACCGCAAATGCCCTGCCGCTGGACCAGTACCACAATGCGACTTCGATCGCGAACCTGGGCTACAGCTTCAACGGCAGCACCGTGTTGCGTTTTACCCTGCGCAACAGCGATTCGGCCGTGGGGCTGCCCGGTGCGCATGATTTTTACGGCTTGTCGGCGGATGGCAAGCAGAGCAACCAACAGCTCTACTCGCAGGCGACGCTCGAGCACACCTCAGAGGCGAACTGGCACAACCTCGTGCGTTACGGCATCGCACGCAAACGCGAGCAGGGCCGGTACTTCACAAACCAGGGCACACCGATCACGTTCAACTTCGGAACTGCGGCGATGCCGAGCTACTACACCGAATACTTCGGCAATGTGCTGACGATTCGCGGTGCCAACGGATACACGGCGACAGGACAGGCGGCATTTCTGCTAAGCGATGACGACATGGCGTCGAACCGCGATCAGCTGTATTTCCAAAGCGACTGGAGCCCCTCGCGGCACTTCAATGGCCTGTTCGGTTTCCGTTATGACAACGAACGCGGTGTGTTCAACTCGGCCCAGTTTTACGAACACCAAAGAACGAAACGCACGAACTTCGAATACAACCTGCAGTTTCAAGGTGAGTTTTTCAGCCGTTTGTTTTACTCGCTGGGCGGCGCGGTCGAGAAGAACCATTTGTACGGCATCGCGGGCACGCCGAGGCTGGGGCTGGCCTTCGTCCCGATACGGCCCGGGCCGGGGCGTCTGCGCGGAACGCGGCTGCGGGCCAATGTGGCGACGGGTGTGCAGGAACCGACGCTGGCGCTTGAGGAAAACAGCCTGTACCGGCAGCTGCTCGCGGCCGGCGACACGGCGGACATCGCTTTGTATCGCATCGGCAAACCGAATGCGCAACGTTCGCGGACGTTCGACGCGGGAGTGGATCAAAATGTTTTCGGCGACAAGTTGATCCTCAAAGCGGGGTACTTCCACAACGTTTTCGACCGGCAGTTGGAAGGGGTTCAGGGATCGACGCTGGCGACGTACTTCGGCATCAACTCGCCGAAGTTCAACAATCCAATAACGTCGCCGTTCTACTACCAGTCCCTGTATGTGAACTCGCTGGCCTACCGCGCGCAGGGTGCGGAAGTCGAGTTAAACTGGCGGCCCACACGGGCGATCTACGTCCGAGCGGGGTACACCTATCTGCTTTCACGCGTGCTGCAGTCGTTCTCTGCCGATGCTGTCGCGGCCAACCAGGGCACACCGACGGAGAACCCCAATCTGCCGGGGGTCGCCATCGGTGCGGTGAGCCCGCTGCTGGGTGGCCGCGTGTTTCGGCGGCCACCCAATAGCGGATTTTTTCAAGCCACCTACAACCGCAGCAAGCTCGGGCTGAATCTGCAGGGAGCCTTCGCCGGGCGCAGCGACGACTCGACGTTTCTGGATGGTTTCACGCCGAGCTTCGACAATTCGTTGCTGCTGCCGAACCGCGATCTCGACTTCGGCTACCTGAAGCTGGACCTCGGCGGAACGTATGCTCTTCGGCCCTCGGTGCGGGTGTTCACGCAGCTGGAAAACCTGCTGAACGACCAGCACATAGGCGC
Organism: uncultured Acidobacteriaceae bacterium; assembly: GCA_964242195.1. Taxonomy (GTDB): domain Bacteria; phylum Acidobacteriota; class Terriglobia; order Terriglobales; family Acidobacteriaceae; genus Granulicella. The sequence goes on along the minus strand of CAXTBI010000005.1, from coordinate 91,732 downwards.
GATCGGCTACCCGGGGCTCCCGCTCACCGTGCGCGCAGGTTTGAAGATTCGGCTGGGGGGCGATTGAGGTTTTCCCGGCCCTGACGTCTTCCTATGTGGTCCACATCGGTTGCTTCCACATCTAATCAGGTGAGGAACGATAGATGATGAACCTCCGCAATGCACTTCTTCCGGCCGCCCTTTCCGTGGCGGCCTTTTCCCTTCCCGCGTTCGCGCAGGAACTTCCGGTTGAGGGACCGGTACCCACAACCGCGCTCATCAACGTGCAATCCAAGGGCAACGCCCCGCTAAACACGGCGGCGTTGAAGCTCGAAGTGGAGGGCCACGCCGCATCGATTGCCTCGGTGACGCCGGTGCGTGGCAATGGGCTGCAGGTTGCCATTCTGATCGACGATGGGCTGCGCAGGAATTTCGGTCTCCAGGTCCAGGATCTGCAGCGCTTTATCATCTCCTTGCCGCCGGGGGCGCAGGTGCTTGTGGGCTACATGGAGAACGGCACGGTGCGGTCGCAAAGCGGCTTTTCCGCTGATCACGCGGCCGTTGCCGACAGTGTGCGGATTCCTTTCAGCTCTCCCGGCATCAGCGCGAGCCCCTACTTTTGTCTATCCGATTTCGTCAAGCGCTGGCCGGGGCAGGGCAATGCCGCGCGCATGGTGCTGATGATCACCAACGGCGTGGACCCGTACAACGGCAGCGTTTCGCCGCTCAACCAGGACAGCCCCTATGTGCAAAACGCGCAGGATGACGCCCAGCGCGCCGGGGTGGCGGTGTACTCGATCTATTACGGCGATACCGGCGTGCGCGGCGGCCTGGCCAACTTCAGCGGCCAAAACTATCTGAACCAGGTAGCCGAGGCCACTGGCGGCGCGTCGTTCTACCAGGGCCGCATCACACCACCCTCGCTGGCGCCGTATTTCGACGAGTTTCGCAAAGCCATCGGTGAAAGCTTTCTGGTCAACTTCAACGCCTCGGCCAGCCGCGAAAAATCGGGCACCCTGGTCCGCATCAAGCTCAAATCCGAGCAGAAGGGCGTAAAGATTCACGCGCCCGATGCCGTGCATCCCGGGCTGGTGGAAGGGGCCGGCGCATAGATCGTTTCTTCGAATTGCGCGGAAGGGCAGGGCTGAACGTGGCCTTGCCCTTTTTCATGTTCAGAGCAGCCGCCACCCTCACCGCTACTTGCCGGGAGGGATCTTCACCACGCAGACACCATCCCAAGTCGGCCGGCCGGCGGCGACCGGCGGAGTGGCGCTCAGGCCGATGACGCCGACGTCTTTGGCGCTGAGATCGAAGTGCAGCTGGAGGTAGTTGCGCACCAGGATGGCCCTTTGGCGCGACCGGCTGAGTTCCTGGCCAGTGCTCCCGGAGGTTGCATAGCCTTCGACGATCAGTGCACTGGTGTACAGGTTTGGGATCCGGCTGGCAGCCTCGTCGAGCGCGGCGCGCCCCGCCGCGGACAGCCGTTCAGGGCTGCCCGCGGCTGCCGGCGCTCCACTCTTTGTGCTTGGCTCGAACAACTCGGCTGCCGGGATCCATTGCCGATCCTCCGGTTGTCTCTTCAACAGCGTTCCGTCCCGGTACGAGTTCACCGGCAGCCGATCCAGGCTGTTGTATCCCCGCTTCTTGAAGAAGCCGCGGAAAAAGAACTCGTGTTTCAGCGCCTCTGTGTCGTCGGCAAGATTGCCCGTCGATTCGTTCAGGTTGGTCAGCGACTGCTGCACGTTCGATCCCGCGTCTTCCCCATACTCATCCGGGGCGAAGGCGCTTTCCAGCGTTTCGTTTACCCGATGCGAAGCCTGGTCAAGCTGCTGCGTCGCGCTTTCGGTGTTGTTCAGCGTCCTTTCCACCTTGGCCACCAGTTGTCGTTGCTGGACCTCGCCCACCATGCTGTTGACCTGTGCGGAAGCTGTGTTCAAATTCGCCGTTGTTTTCCGTGCATCGGCCACGGCTTGTTTTACGTTCTCCGCGGTGGCCGGATCCGCCAACAGAACGCCGGCCGCGCCCTTGCCATGGCGGACGTCGGTGACCATGCCATTGGCGTTCCGCAGGGTCGAGGTCGCCGCGTTCAGCGTGCCATCGAGCTTGCCTTGCAGGTTCGCCACCGTCCCATCCACCTGACGAATGGTTCCGCTTACCTGGGTGATGGTTCCGCTCACCTGGGTCAAGAGCCCATCTGCTTTTGCCAGCATCTTGCTCATGGCGAACGGTTCTTTGCTGGGCAGCGTCGCTCCCGAGGGCGCCTGCGGCGAGCTTGCATTGCCGCCGCCGACCAACAGGTACTTGTCGCCCACTAATCCTGTGGTTTCCACCGACACGACCGAATCGTCGCGAATCAATCCGTGGAGCCGATCGTCCAGTTTCATCTGGAGCCGAAATTTGCCGCTGGGCGAGGGAGGAATGGTTACGTCCTGCACCTCACCGGCATCCATTCCATCCACACGCACCTTGGCACCCTTGGCGATGCCGTCGATATTGGCGAACTCGGTATAAAAGTCCGTATGGTGCCGAAACGCCTCATGCTCGTTGCCGATCAGAAACAGGCCCGCGCCGAACAATGCGATCGCCACGACCACAAAGATCCCCAACCACAGATTGCGTTTATTCATTTTCCGGTCTCCGAGATGAATTGCTCCAGATGGTGATCGTGGCGGGCGTCAAGCTCCTTCGGCGTTCCAAAACCCAGCAGCTTCGATTCATCCAGCACCGCGAACACGTCGCCCACTCGCCGCGCACCATGGATGTCATGGGTCACAATCACCATGGTGGTGTGCCGTTCCGTTTTCACCTTGCATAGGAGGTCGTCGATCTCGGACGCGGTGATGCGGTCGAGTCCGCTGCTGGGCTCATCGACCAGAAGGATCTCCGGCGTAAGCACAAGGGCCCGCGCCAGCCCCGCCCGTTTCTGCATCCCTCCGGAAAGCTCGGAAGGCATTTTGTCGCGATCGTTCTCCAGCCCAACTTCTTTCAAGGCTTGCTCCACCTTGTCCTTGATCTCGGCCGCGGACCGGTGGTGGTCCTGGCGATGCAGCGGAAGCGCAAGGTTGTCGTGCAGTGAGAAAGAATCGAACAACGCGGCGTTCTGGAATAGAAAGCCCATCTTTCGCCGCATCGCCGAAAGACCTTTGCCGTCGAGCGATGCCACATCCTGGCCCATCACGTTCACCTTGCCGCTGTCGGCCTTCAGCAGCCCGATCATGAGGCGCAGCGTTACGCTTTTTCCCGTTCCGCTTCTTCCCAGAATGCAAAGGGCTTTTCCGCTTGCGATATCAAACGAAATGCCGTCCAGCACCTTGTGTTCGCCAAATTGCTTCACCACGTCCTGAAAGGCGATCGCTGGTTTGGCGTCCTGATCGGTTTGGGCGCCCTGGTCGGTTTGGGTGCCCTGGTCGGTGCGGGTTTCGTCGCTCATATGGCCTGGTCCGGAAAAAGAAAAAAGATGCATTTCAACAAGATGACATCGGCGAGGATGACGGCGAGGGAGGACACGACCACGCTGTTGGTCGAAGCCCGCCGAACCCCGTCCGAGCCCTCGTTGGTCGTGTACCCGAAATAGCACGAGATCGTGCCGATCAGAAAACCGAAGACGGCCGTCTTCACCGTGGGTGGGATGAAGTTCGCCAGGGCGACCCCGTTGAAAGCGCGGGCGAAGTACAAAGGCCAGCTCATGTGCGACGAGAAGGATTCAGCGGCGTACCCGCCCAGGATGCCCGCCGCGTCCATGAAGAGCGTGAGCAGGGGAAGCACCAGCGTGCACGCCACAATGCGGGTGACCACAAGGAACTTGAACGAATCGATGGAAAGCGTCTCGATGGCGTCGATCTGTTCGGTGGCGCGCATATTGGCCAACTCCGCACCGATGCCCGCGCCCACCCGCCCGGCCACCAGCAGGGCCGCCACCAGGGGGCCGAGCTCATTCAGAAAGGCCATTGCCTGAAAGGTCGGGATCTCCGCCCCGGCGCCAAACTGCACCAGCGCGCTTTGGGTGTGCATGTCCAGGACCACACCCAGGGCCAGTCCGGCCGTGAGAATCAGCAACAGGGAGCCCACGCCGATGTCGTACAGCTGTTTGGCCATGTAGTCGAGTTCCAGCGGTGGCCGCAGAACATCGCGAATGGCCCGCAGGCCAAAAAGCGTAACGCCACCAAAAAATTCGAAACTTCGCCTGATCATCGTGCAAACCTGGAAGTTGATTTAAAGAAGGCTGCTACAGAAGTGAATGGGCGGTCTCCCTCTGCCAAGCTCTGGGAGGGATCGCAGACGGTGTGGGACTGCTGAGGCCAGGCTGCTCGGCAGCCGTGCAATACCCAAAGTCTACTGCGTCACGGCTCGTTGTTTCTTGCTTTGGCTGCAAGCATAACTTGCATCGAAGATCACACGGGCGCAAGCATGGTCGGCGCTTTTTGCTCCCGGCACCTGAGACGGCTTGCGGTATGGCACGACGCGCGAACCGGGTCGCCCCTTGGCCGACCTCGGCCGATTGGGCCTGGAGCGGAAAGAGCCGTTGCAGCCAAGGCTCCTGGTAAACCTCGTCGAGTACGAAAGGGATGCAAGGGCAAACAGAAAAGGCCCCGGATTGCTCCAGGGCCTTCGTTCTTGCTGTTGCACTTGCGGCGAAGCCGCGTGTGCCCGTCCGGCAAGGACCTAGTACATGCCGTCCATGCCGCCGCCGCCACCGCCGTGTGAATGACCGGCGGCTTCCTTCTTCTCGGGAATTTCGGAGATCATGGCTTCGGTGGTGAGCATCAGGCCGGCGATGGAGGCTGCGTTCTGCAGGGCAGTGCGCGTTACCTTGGTCGGGTCGATGACACCGGCCGCGACCAGGTCCTCGTACTTGTTGGTTCCGGCGTTGTAGCCGAAGTTGGTGTCGGTGGATTCGTTGATCTTGTTGATCACGACCGCACCCTCTTCGCCCGCGTTGTGGACGATCATGCGCAGGGGCTCTTCCACGGCGCGACGGATGATCTGCGCACCGATTTTTTCATCGCCCTGCAGCGACTGCACAAGCGCGTCCACGGCCTTGGCCGCACGGATCAGCGCAACGCCGCCGCCCGGGACAATGCCTTCCTCGACGGCTGCACGGGTGGCGTGCATCGCGTCTTCGACACGGGCCTTCTTTTCCTTCATCTCGGTTTCGGTAGCCGCGCCGACCTTGATAACGGCGACGCCGCCGACCAGCTTCGCAAGCCGCTCCTGCAGCTTCTCGCGATCGTAGTCGGAGGTGGTCTTTTCTACCTGCGCACGAATTTCCTTTACGCGGCCTTCGATCTTGGCATCCTGTCCGCCGCCGTCGATGATTGTCGTGTTGTCCTTGTCGATGGTCACGCGCTTGGCGGTGCCGAGATCTTCGATTTTCACGCCCTCAAGCTTGATGCCGAGATCTTCCGTCACGGCCTTGCCGCCAGTGAGCACAGCGATGTCCTCAAGCATGGCCTTGCGACGATCGCCGAAGCCGGGAGCCTTCACGGCAGCGACATTCAACGTGCCACGCAGCTTGTTTACCACGAGCGTGGCGAGCGCCTCACCGTCTACATCCTCGGCGATAATGACGAGGGGCTTGGCGGTGCGGGCGATCTGCTCGAGCAGGGGCAGCAGGTCCTTCATCGTGGAGATCTTCTTCTCGTAGATGAGAATGTAGGGGTTCTCGAGCGCGACTTCCATGCGCTCGGCATCGGTGACGAAGTAGGGCGAGAGGTAGCCGCGATCGAACTGCATGCCTTCGACGACATCGAGCTGCGTTTCCATCGTGCGCGACTCTTCGACGGTGATGACGCCGTCCTTGCCGACCTTCTTCATCGCGGCGGCGATGATGGTGCCGATCTGCTCGTCGGCATTGGCGGAGATGGTGCCGACCTGGGCAATCATGTCGCCGGTGACGGGCTTTGAAAATTCGCTCAGAGCACCGCCGACGACCACACCCTGCTCATTGCGCTTGCCGATAATGGCCTCGACGGCCTTGTCGATGCCGCGCTTCAACGCCATCGGGTTGGCACCGGCGGCTACGGTCTTTACACCCTCGCGGAAGATGGCCTGGGCTAGAACCGTCGCGGTGGTGGTGCCGTCTCCGGCAACGTCGGAGGTCTTCGAGGCGACTTCCTTCACCATCTGCGCGCCCATGTTTTCGAGGCCCTCGGGCAGCTCGATCTCCTTGGCGACGGTGACGCCATCCTTGGTGATGGTGGGGGAACCGAATTTCTTTTCAATCACGACGTTGCGGCCCTTTGGACCGAGCGTGACTTTAACCGCGTTCGCAAGCGTGTTTACGCCGCGCAGGATCGCCTGACGCGAATCCTCTCCGTGCAGAATCTGCTTTGCCATTGTGTTTCTCCGTGCAGCTTGTGCTGCGCTGTAAGTTCTACGTGATACGTTGTACGTTTTCTGGGAGCGGGTTGTGCGTTCCGGGCTGCGTGGTGGGCGTCTGGTGCGGCACCAGCCACGAAGAACGTACAACCGACAACGCTTTTAGGCGAGGACGCCCAAAACTTCTTCTTCACGCATGATCAGGAAATCTTCGCCATCGAGCTTGATTTCGCTGCCGCTGTACTTGCCGAACAGAACCGTGTCGCCCGCCTTGACGTCGAGCGGGAAAACCTTGCCTTCGTCGTTGGATTTGCCCTTGCCGACGGAGATGACCTTGCCCTGCGAGGGCTTTTCTTTCGCGCTATCGGGGATGATGATGCCGCCGCGCATGGTTTCGGACTCTTCGAGTCGCTGAACCAGGATGCGGTCGTGCAGCGGCGTAAATTTGCTGGTAGCCATAGTTTTTGTCTCCTCTGGTTGCGTTGCGTTGGTGCATTGGTGCGTTTGCGGTGAAGAACCTACGGGTACGGTGTACAGCAAAACCGTTGCGCGGAGCGCGTTGGCACTCTTCACTGCCGACTGCTAATGTAGACCGCTGCAACCTGCGCTGTCAACGCATGGTTGTGAAATCTTAGTGAATCGCACTCATGTTTTAAGAGCTTCCAGCCGGAAATTTCGGATCTACCCCGGTGAGCGGTGGGCGGGTTAGAATCGCCGTTGATGATCGACTTTCGCCTTCGCACGATGGGCCAGCCTCGCCGCTTGGGCCTCGGCTTTTCCCTCGCAGTTGTCTGCGCTTTATCCGCGGCTGCGGTTGGGCAGCAGGAAAAGCATGGGCGCGGCTACAAAGCGCCTCCGCCGACCGCCACCGTGCTGGTCACGGTGGAAAAGACGGCGAATGGCAAGCCGCTTGCCAATGCTTCGGTCATTTTCCGGGCGGTAAAGGATGAGAGTCTTTCCGCCAATCTTGAAATGAAAACGGATCCGGAGGGCCACGCCAGCATCGATCTGCTGGAGGTGGGCAGCCACATCACGGTGCAGGTGATCGCGGGTGGGTACGCAACGTACGCTTCGGATTTCGATTTGACCGCGGAGGGCAAGCAGCTGCTTGTGAAGCTGCAACGGCCGCGAGCGCAGGTTTCGGTTTACGGCGAGGGCGCGGATCGGCCGGCGGACATGCACCCCGGTGTGCAGGAAAAGCCCAAGGCGGGGGACGGCTCTGCCGGCGCAACCGCACCGGGCTCCAAGGCCCCGCTGCCTGCGGCCCCGCCCGCACCCACGCCGGCGGCAGTTCCTGGGAGCAGCGCGACGCCGTCCGCACCCTCAACCTCCTCCGTGCCGGGCCCGCGGCCGTGAAGGGTAGCGCAGGTGCATCGGGGGAGTCGACCCAACCCCTGGGGGGCCGACGAGTTTTGGTTACGGGCGCGGCCAGGCGAATCGGCAGGGTGCTGGCCCTGCGGTTGGCCGAGGCCGGAGCCAGCGTCGTTATCACGTACCGTGAATCCACCGCGGGCTCCCGCCTCGAGGCGCAGGCCACGGTGGACGAGTTGCTGGCATTCGGCGGGGAAGCGTGGGCTGCGCCGTGCGACGTGCGGGATGCGGGCAGCATGGAACGTGCCGTGGAACGCACGGTGGAGCACCTGGGCGGTCTGGACATCCTGGTAAACAATGCCGGTGCGTTTGAAACGGTGCCTCTGGAGCAGATTTCCGCCGAGCAATGGGATGCGATGTTTGAGACCAACACGCGAGGTCCGTTTTTTGCCGCCAAAGCGGCGTTTCCGCACCTGAAGCAAGCCGTGGGACGCATCGTGAACATCGGCTCACTGGGCGGGCTGCACCCATGGGCTACGCATGGACACTACTGCACGTCCAAGGCCGCCCTGCACATGCTTTCGCAGACGATGGCCAAGGCGTGGGCGCCGGAGATCAGCGTGAACTGCGTGGCCCCGGGAATGATTGTGACTTCAGGCGAAAACAGCGCGGGATACGAGTCGTTCGCCGCAAGAACGCCGATGAAGCGCAATGGAACGCCGGAGGACGTGGCCGCCGCCGTGTTGTTTTTCGCAACCGCGCCGAAGTTCATTACCGGGCAGCTGTTGGCGGTGGATGGCGGCCTGGGACTGTAACCTGGCACCAGGTTTCCTGTACTCTGCGGGTAAGATTCAACAACAGGCCCCAGTTTATGCGACTCTTTGCTGCCCTTCGTTTCTGCCTTGCCCTCGTCGTCGTTTTCGCCCTCACCGCGCGTTCATTGTCTGTCGCCCATGCCCAGGCCGCATTTCCGTCCAGGGCGCTTGCGGCCTATGTGGGTCGCCCGACACCTGCCGATTCCGGGACGCTGACCCTCAGTTCGGCGGGGATAGGTTTTGAGTCGCCCGACTTTGTTTTTACGCTTCCGGTGGAGGACATCGCCGCCGTTGAATTTTCGGGCACCCGCGATGCCTTTCTGACCCTTGTACTCGATCAGCAATCGAAGTTTGCGCGCTCGTACCCTTCGCTGTTGCGGAGTCGCTTTAACAGCATCGGGCAACAGGAGGAGCTGCTGATTGTGGCTCTGCAACCGGCGGAACCGGTCGACGCCGCGGTGGGACGTGCGAAGCAGTTTCAGGCCTTTGTGCGAGAGCATCGCGCGGAGCGCGAGCGAGCCGCCGTGGGCGCAACCGGAACCGACGCTGCCCACTCCTCGTTCGGCAAAACGCTGCATGTAGCGCTGCAAAACAAAGACGGCTTGCTGACCTTTTTTCCGGATCATTTGCAGTACGACAATCCGGATGTGTCGATCCGGTTGGGTTTAGCGGATATGCTGCATATCGACGCCGCCGGTGCGCGTCAGACATTCTTGCGTGTCGAGATTCGACCGGAAAGCCCGCAACGGCGGGCCTATGCGACCTATGAGGCGTTTGGGTACGTTGGACCTCGGGAACAGTTTTTCCTCAACTTCGTTCTTGTACCTTCAGAGCCGATCGCGCCTGCTTTTCGTCTCGCGCAGGATTATGCGGACTACCTTGACGGGGTGAGGGCCGGCCGCGAGCAGGCCAGTGTGGCGGGAGAGATGGCCCGAACGCCTGCGCAGGGTTCCGGCCCGGCTGCCGAAAACTCCCCGAACGGAAAGCGTGAGATCGTACGCTTCGAGGCAGGCTTTTTAGAGAGGCACAATCCATCGAACAGCTTTGTGAACGGTTTCAAAGCGATCGTCGGCGTCCCGGGTACGTTGATTGTCTTCGATTCCGGTCTGGGCTACGTATCTACAAATCGACCGACGAACCTGAAGCCTGTCCGGCTGCCCTTTCTGGAGGATGGATACCTGAAGTTTTTCGTTCCGAGCGAGGCGATACAAAGCGTTCGGGATGTGAGTGTGGTGCGCAACCTGAGCGGGAGCGAGGCGAACAATACGTACATCGCGGAGATCGATCTGGACCGCAGCAACGCCTTTTACGCAAAGCACCGGGCATTGATGGCTGAATCCGACGCGGATAACCGGCTGTTTCTGGTCTTCAAGTCGCGCGCAGTTCTGGCGGAGTTTCTGCGGAGCGCACCTCGGGCGACTCCGGCGCGCGATCAATTTTAGGAAGGGGACGCCGGTAGCGCGAGGCTGCGTCTCGACCGAAGCACCGGGTGAAACGACGTCCATCCCGGTGCGGTACCGATCACAGGCGCAACAGGCGTTGCCACCAGGTCGGGGGTTTGAACTCGTCTTCTGTTTCGAGCCCCAGCATGTTGTGTTCGGCCAGCGGGCGGCCTTCGAAAACGGCCAGGGGATTGGCACGGCAGATCAGTTCGGCGTATTCCGGGCCGTACCGTTTGGCGATCAGATCGGCGGCCTGGCGCATGCGTGGTGCCCGCGACGTGGTGTTATGCGCGTCGGTGGCGATGAAGTGGACCCACCTGTTTTTCAACATGCGCCGGGCGAACCGCTCGGCTTCTTTGCCCATGTGACCAAGCACGGAACCGGCGGTTACCTGGCAAAGCAGGCCGTCACGCAGCCAGGGAAGAAGCCGGCCGGGATCGCGCTGCAGGGTGGGATTGCGCTCGGGGTGGGTAAGGATCGGGATCAGGCCGTGCAGGCGCAGCTCGTAGAAAGTTTCCCCAAGATTGGGGGAAAGGCTGTAGTCGGGCAGTTCGATCAGCAGGTAATCGTGTTCGTTGATGCTGTAGCGGGACGGGTTGGCGAGCGCATCCTGTACGTTGTCGTAGCTGATATGGAAGTCGCAGCCCAGGCCTAGTTTCACTTCCACGCCAGCCGCTGTCAGGGCTTCCCGAAGTTCGTTTGCAAGGGCGGAATTCCTGGATGGGTCGAAGGTGTACCGGCTGCTGGCATGGGGTGTGCAGACGACATGGGTGATGCCTTCCGCCTCGGCGATCCGGGCCATCTCGATGGAGGTGCGGAGGTCTGGCGAGCCGTCGTCCAGGCCCGGCAGGAGGTGGTGATGCAGGTCTACCATCACGTCCGAGAGTAACATTGGGGGGGTTCCCAAAGGTATTGACGCCTGGGTACCCGCAGGGGGCCTTAGAATCGAGGGAGCGATCGGCATTTGCGATTCGGGACGAGCGCAAAGCTGCCGAATCGGGCAGAATAGGGAAGTCATCGTATCTTCGTTTCAAGATTTCCGTTTTCACAATTTTCGTCCTTACAAAGGAAGCAGAAAAGTACATTCATGGCAGAGACGACCACCACCAGCTCCAAGCCCCGCGTACTTGTCGCGGACGATGAACAGGTGATCGCCAACACGCTCGCGATTATCCTGAACCAGGCGGGCTTCGAGGCCCGTGCCGTGTATAGCGGAGAAAAAGCGATCGAATCGCTTGAAACCTTTCGTCCGGACATGCTGATCTCGGACGTGATTATGACCGGCATGACGGGCATTGAGGCGGCCATTCAGACGCGCAGCAAGCTCCCACAGTGCAAAATCCTGTTGTTTTCAGGGCAGGCCGCCACGGCTGATCTTCTGGAGCGCGCTCGCGCCCAGGGACACGAATTTGAAATCCTGGCCAAGCCGGTTCACCCGACGGATCTGCTGGCGAAGCTTCGCGCCTAGGCAAGCTCCGGGGCCTGGCAAGCTTTGGGGCCTGGCAAGCTTTGGGGCATGGCAGGGCTCGATTGCGTTGCTCGGTTGCTGGACAGTGGTGCGGATTTGCGATGGCCAGAGGCTGGCCAGCTACACAGGCTGGCTGGCCTTTTGGCGAACGATCTCCTGTCGTTTCACCTCGATCAGGTACTCATAAAACGCCTGCAACGTGGCGTAGGCGATCCCGGCGCTGCCGTCCAGAAGGGCGCGGCGCACAAAAACCATGCCGATCCACTTGATCAGCGGACGTCCGGGCAGTTTGTAGAAGATCGCTTTCTGCGCGACCCGTCGATCGCCGAAATCCTTGCTGAACAGGGCATGCCGCAGAGAGGCGGCGCGCACGGCATCGCCGCTGGCCAGCAGATGCGCTTCCCGGGTTGAATATTCGTTGTGCTTGGCCACCCAATGGCCGATGCCCTTGGAAAATGCCAGGTGCTCTATGGTTCCGTTCAGCTCGCCGATGCCGCCATCGACTTCCGCGATCTCATTGATTTCGCGCGTGTACCGAACGCGTTCGGGACGCAACAGGCGGATGTAGAACGGCGTGAGTTGCGCGTGTTCCAGCCATGTACCCCAAAGGTAGTCGCGGCGGCGCATGCGAAAGGCGGCGACCGTTGAACTCGCCTGCTGGACGGCTGCGTGCATCTCGGTGCAGAGCGCGGGCGTGGGGCGTTCGTCCGCGTCCAAGACAAGCACCCAGGGGTAACGAAATGGAAGCTGCAAGGCGGCATTTCGCTGAGTGGCATAGCCGGCAAAGGGGTGGACGGAGAAGTTGGCCCCAGCGTCCCGGGCGATGGCGGCGGTGCGGTCCGTGCTGCCGGAATCGAAGACGTGAATGTCATCGCACCAGGGGACGGACGCGAGGCAGCCGGGCAGGTCCTGTTCCTCGTTTCGGGTCAGAATCAGGACGGAAATCATGCGTTGGGGTCCCTGCCGTCCGGGGTGGAACCGGCCCGCTCGCGCGTGCGCAGGGGGACCGCCGGGTTGCCGCTGTAGACCGTCCAGGGCAGCAGAGGTCGCGTGGCCACCGCTCCCAAGCCGAGAACGGCCCCTTCGCCGACGTTCAGCCCCGGGCCAACCGAAGCGCGGGCACAGATCCAGGCATAGGCACCCACTTTCATGCGATATGCGGTCAAGGGGAACTCCGGATCGTTGTAGTCGTGGGTGGCGCCGCAAAGATAGCTGCCCTGGGAGAGGATGACGTGCGAACCGAGTTCGAGGGTGGAAGGGTTATAGATCTCCGCACCATCGGCGGCGGCGACGTGGTCCGCACAGCGAAGATTCCAAGGCGCCCACACGCGGGAGCCGGGGTAGAAATGGCAATCCGGCCCCAGTTGGGCGCCGAAGCAGCGAAGCAGAAAGCTGCGCCAGGCGTGAAACGGCCGGGGCGACGCGCGGTAAAGCAGAAGCCAGCAAACGCCCCACACGGCACGGCGGGCACGATTGCCGAGCGAAAAAGCGGGGCGGGTAAAGGCGTCGTCGCCGGGTGGAAAAGCGAGGGCTTCGTTGGCGCGGTAGTCGGCAACGCGGGGCACTATAGGGCCTCCAGAGCTGTGCGCTCGGCGCCGGTTGGGGAGGCGGTGGTAAGACCTTCGAACACCCGCAGGATCGACTCCGCGTTGCGCCGCATGTCGTACCCGGACTCGAAGGTGCGGAGTGCCCTCTGGCCCATGGCCGCGCGCTCGGCCGGGAGCAGGGCGAGCCAACGCTCCATCAGCCGGCGTGTCCCGGGCAGGGTGTCGGGCTCGACGAGGGCGCAACCGGCACGCTCGAGGTCGGGCGCGATGTTGACCGGTTCGGCCAACAGTACCGCCTTGCCGAAAGCGAGGGCTTCGACGACGGCGATGCCGAAGTTTTCCTGGTGCGAGGGCAGGATAAAGGCTTCGCAGGCCGCGAAAGCCCCGGATTTGGCATCGCCGCGCAGCATGCCGGGCCAATGCACGCGGTCGGCGACCCCGGCGGCAGCGGCAATGCCCTGCAACGTCGGCGTCCATCGTTTCGGATCGGGACCGGCGACGACGAGATGCAGTGTGGGAGCTTGCGCAGCAACCGCGGCAAAGGCCGACAGCAGCAGGTCGCAACCCTTCTTGGGATCGACCCGGCCAAGAAATAACAGAAATCGTTGCCCTTGGAGGTCGGGAACACGGTCGAAGAAGGCATCCCGCCAAGCCGTCGCAGACGAGGGGGCAGGAATGGTGCCGAGCGGGACGACAAGGGCTTTCCAGCGGTGGGGAAAAAAGCTTTGTGCGGCGAGGTCGCGTTCCGCAACCGTGGTGAAGAGCACACGGGCGGCCAGGCGCAGAACCCAACATTCTGCAACGAGCCAGAAAATCCATTTCTTTGCATGTTTCAACGGAAACTGGCGCTTGAAGTAGGGGTCGAGCATGCCGTGGGCAAAGACGACATAGGGCAGGCGGCCGGCGAAGGCCAGAGCGGCGGCGACGCCTGTGAATTGCCACAAACCATGCACGATCGCCCCGTCGAAGCGTCGGCGATTGGCCGCCAGCCAACGCAACAGGCTGATCGAAATGGGACGCCCACGCGCGTTCCCGAACGCGTGCACGGGGCAGGGCATTTCCCCCAGGAATGGGGCCGCTGGATCGTCCAGGGTGACAATTTCGGCGGTGTAGCCCAGGGGTGCATGCTCGGCCAGCAGGCGAATGGCCTCGGTGGGACCGCCGGACGAGGGGCTGATCGAGCTGACCAGATGCAGAATTCTCATGGCAGTGCAGGCTCCCGGGCAAGGACGGGTGCACGGCGCGGCGACCGCACCGGAATAAGGCGCGTGGTGTGCGCCAGGGCTCGCCGAAGCCCCCGCACATCGGCCTCGAAGTCCCACACCTGCATGCGTCGGGCTGCCCTTTGGCCCATGCAGGGCAGGCAGGTGGAGCCGTTAAAGCAGCGGGTCAGAGCGCCGGTGAGGGCGTCGAGATCACCGGCCGGAAAGGTGAACCCCTCCGCGCCGTCCGAGACCAGATCCGCTGCCGCCCCCACCGCCGACGAGACGACGACAGGGCAGCCGGCGGCCATGGCTTCATTCACGATGAGGCCCCAGGGCTCGTGGCGGGAAGGCAGAACAAAGACGTCGGCGAGCGCAAAAAAGCGGGGAAGTTCGGTCTGGTTGCGGAAGCCGGCAAAGCGTACGCCGTCCAGACCGGCGTCTTCACAAAGCCGTTGCAGGCGAGAGCGCTCCGCACCGTCGCCGACAAGGACCAGGTACGGTGCGGCGGCGAGCGCATAGGTCCCGCAGAGGCGGCGGTAGGCTTCCAGCAGGTCCGCTGCCCCTTTGCGTTCCTGCAGTTTGGCGGCAAACAGAATCACGGGTCGGTTGGGGTCGAGGTTCAACTCGGCCCGGAGCTCCGGGAGGCCGCTGCGTTCGGTGGCGGTGCGTTCGGCGAAAAAGGCATTGTCCACGGTGTAGGGAACCGGAAATTGCGGCACCTGGCGGCCGAAATAGGTGCCCCAATAGGCGGCGTTGTGCGACCCGATCGGAAGCGTCGCGGCGACAAAGGGTCGAAGGAGCCGCAGAAAGGCGGTTTTGGCCAGGAGCTTCGACCGTCCGCGCGGCCGGTCGCCCAGCCAGCTTTCGGCCCGCAGCAGAACCGGAATGCCCAGCCCACGCGCGGCGGCGATGGCCCGCAGGGAATTCAAGCTGGCATAGCCGTGGACCCAAACCGCGTCAAACGCTGGGCGACCGCTCTCGGTGCGAAGCGCGCGCAGCAGGCTGCGGCTGAGTGGGGTGATGGCGCTCACCGTTCCCGGATCGTGCAGCGCGGGCAAAAACCGGGAGCGAAAGCCTTCCAGCAGCGGTGTATCCCAAGCGACGTCGACCCCAAACCCCTGGTCCCGGTACGCTCGCGTGGAGAGGTCCGAGCCGAACAGGACCGTGAGGTCGATGTCCGGCTCCAGGGCCAGTCTTCGCAGCAGCGGAGCCTGGTACTGAATGGGGTGGCTGACAACGTAGGCCAGACGCAACCGGCGGGTTTTCCGTGTGTCACGCATGGGATCGGCGGGGCGGATCGGTGGTTGAGAAGGTGGAATCAACGCAGGGTCGAGACCGTGGCCAAAGCGAACGAAATGATGCCGAGTACCGATCCAATGCTGCCATTGCTGAGCGAGGACTTGAAGCCGCTGGGGGGCAGAAAAATTATGTCGTTGGGCTGTATCACCGGATCGGCAATCCGCCCGTAGAGCACATCCTTGATGTTCAGCGTGGACACCGTCTTGCGTCCGTCGCTGGTCCGGATGATGTGCAGGTTGTTGTACTTGGCGTCATACAGCGGACCACCCACGATGGCGGAAACCTGTGCCAGCGTAAGGGGACCGTAGTTGGTCAGGGCGACCACGCCGGGGTTGTGGAACTCGCCCATGACGTACACCACGCCGATGCGTGAAACGATGACGGTATCGCCGGGAAAGGTGGGTACGTTGGCTGAGGCGCTGTGCAGCGGGTCGTTGCCGATGTCCACGGTGATGGGTTGCGCCTGGCCGGGACGAAGCACCGTGACCGTTCGGCTGGCGCTGGGGGGCAGACCCCCGGCGGCGGCAATCACCGCATACAGGCTGCGCGAACCGACGACGGGCACCACGGCATGCAATTCTCCGGCAACGGTCACAATCGACGTTGGACCTTCCAGCAGCTGCAGGATGACCTGCGGATTGCGATACATGCCTGCCGATTCCAGCCTGCGGCCGATGAGCTGCTCCCCGGCTGTTGCGCTGAGGCCGTTCAACTCGACCGTGCCGATCAGGGGCAGAAGAACTGTGCCGTCGGTCGCAATCCGCGCGGAAACCGAGTAGTCCGGATCACCGAAAAGGTGAATGGAGACCAGGTCGCCCGGCGTAAGAAGCACTTCCGGGGTGGACGGATAGAGCAATCGGCGTTCCCCGGTAACGGGAGCGGCGGCGCTGTTGTCGGCTGCCGTGGCGGGGCCGTTGTACTGCCCGAAAACGGCGACCGGCGCGAAAAGCAGGCTGGCAAGCGCCAGGGAGAGCCGCGCGTGGCGGAGCCAGGGGCGTCCGAAATGCGTGGGCCGTTGCGCAGGAAGGGTGCTCATGCGTGCGTTGCTCCTTGGGCCGGATTGCCCTGTGCCGGGTTTGCTTGTGCTGCGGTTGCCGGTTGTGCGATTCCGGGGCGTGGCGCATCGGCTGGCGGGCGCGGAAGTCCGCCCTGGGTTTCCCACGCCGTGCTGTCATTGCCGCCGGAGCCGTACCCGGCGTAGCCGGCATAGCCCGAATAGCCGTAGTAGGAGTAATACTCGGGGGAACTGAGATCGACGGCATTGAGTGCGAGACCTGCCAGGCGACCGCCGGAACGGACCAGGAGGTCGCGGGCGCGCTGCACGGCGTGCTTGGTGGATTTGCCGTAGCGGACGATCAGAACGACGGCATCGGCCTCGCGTGCCAGCACAACGCTGTCGGTTACGGAGAGCAGCGGCGGCGAGTCCATCACGATGTGGGTATACAGTCCGCGTGCCTGCTGCAGCAGCTGCCGCATGGTGTCGGAACCGAGCATTTCGGTGGGGAATGGCGGGATCGGTCCGCTGGCCAGGATGTCGAGCGACGGCAGTTCCTTTACGGTCTGCACCGCGCTTTTGAGCTCGGCACTGCCGGTCAGCACGGAGGTGAGGCCGAGTTTGCCGTTCAGGCCGAAACGGTGGTGAACCGTGGGCCGGCGGAGGTCGGCATCGATCAGCAGAACGCGTACATCGCGCTGGGCCAGAACGGCGGCCAGGTTAAGGGAGGCCGTGGTTTTCCCTTCCGCGGGTGTGGCGCTGGTTAGCAGCAGCACCTGCGGTTCACGACCGGCGGCGGAAAGCAGCAGGGAGGTGCGCAGGGCGCGAAAGGCTTCGGCGAACTGCGATTTCGGGCTGGACAGCACGGTTACATTTCGCTGCGTGGGCGTAGACAGCGCCGGGTCGGCGGTGCGCCGGGCCTTGGGAATGAGCGCCAGCGAGGGAAGCCCGGAGATGGCTTCAATTTCGGCAACGCTGCTCAGGCTGGTGTCCAGGCTTTCCAGCACGAAAGCCAATACCAGGCCAAGTCCGAAAGCCACAAGAAGATCGACCAGCATGAGGCTGCTTTTGGACTGCAGGGAGGGGCCGATGGGCGGCACCGCGCTGTCCACCACGTCGACTTCCTGCGATTCGAGGCCAGCCTGAACACCGGCGGTGCGCAGCCGCTGCAGCAGGCCTTCGTACAGGGTCCGTTGGGAGTCGAACTCGCGCTGCCGAATGGTGTATTCCACAAGGTCGTCACGCAGCTTGTAGGCATTGGACTTGGCCAGTTCCAGCGCGGCACGGGTTTGCGTTTCGTTGGCCTTCGAGGCGACCAGATCCTGCTTGGCCTGCGCCAGCACACGCTGCTGTTCGTCACCGATCTGGCGATTGAGCTCGTTGACCTGGGCCCGGAGCGCCTTTTCGCGCGGAAGGTTGGGTCCCGCCGTTGTATCCGCCGCCGCAAGCTGCGTCTGCAGCAACTCGCGCTGGGAGCGAAGGCCGGAAAGGTTCTGGCTGGAGGTTCCGCTCATCCCGCCGATGGAGGCGTCCACGGCGTTTGGATCCATGCCGTTGAGCGCGCGAAATCTGGACTCGATCAGAATGCGATTGATTTGCGACTGCCCGGCGGCGCGGGTGAGGTCGTCGATGCTGGTGGTGATCTCATTGTGACTGGTGTCGAAGCCCAGGACGCCGAGCCGCTTGCCCGTGTCGATCATTTGCGCCTGCGAGGTTTCCACCTGCTGCTTCAGATCGCCCAGTTGGTTGGCTAACCAGTTGGACACAAGCTTGGTGGCGTCGAACCGCGTTTGGAAGCTGCGCTGGATGTACTCCTTCACCAGCTTGTTCACGATGTCCGCGGACAGTTTGGCGCTCAGGGTACGGCAGGTGATCCGGACGATGTCCGTCTTGGGGATAGGCGTAACGTCAAGGGAAGCCTGCAGTGCGCCCAGGGCGGCCTGGCGCACCGCCGGATCGTCCAGACTGACGTGTTTTGCGAGCCTGCCGCCGTTGAAGTCGGGGTTGTTGGGCAGATCCAGGTCGCGGGCCACGGTGAGCAGCAGGCTGTCGCTCTTGAGAATGGCCGTCTGGGTCGGGATGTCATAGGTGTCTTCGGCCAGCGGCGCCGCGTTTACACGGTATTCCGAGGCCGCGCCGCTGCGGATTTCGATGTTCCCGTACGCTTCATACATCCTGGGCTGGGTCACGGCTTTGTAGTAGCCGTACAGCAAGCCGAGCGTGCAGAAGGCGAGAATCAGCCACTTGCGCTTGCGGATGACGAGCAGCGAATCGGCCAGGGTGGTATCCCCCTTTGCCTCGCGCGGGGCGTTGTCGCCCCAGCCCACGTCTGGGAATCCAACTCTTGTTTCGATGCCAAGCGAACTCATTAGCGCGAGTCTAAGCCGTATTTATCCCGAAATGGGCCAAACTGACCCGGTCGGGAGAACGTATAACACTGTAGTGGCATAAGATCAGGCCACGGCCCGAAGGTTAGGATAGACCCCAGGAACGAGGGAAATGGAAACAGCTAATCACATTGCAGTCGTCGGTTCCGGCTACGTGGGTCTTGTTGCGGCGGTTTGCTTTGCCGAAATGGGACATGACGTCATCTGTGTCGACAACGATGAACAAAAGGTTGCCGCTCTGCGCAATGGCGATCCCATCATCCATGAAAAAAATCTGCCCGAGTTGATGACCCGGTATTGCAACGGGAGGGTGCGCTTCACCACCGACCTGGCCGAGGCGACCCAGTCCAGCCGGGCCATCTTTATCGCCGTGGGTACGCCGCAATCGGAAACCGGCGATGCGGATCTTTCCTACGTGGAGGCGGTGGCCAGCGAGATCGCCCGTCACATTACCGATTACACCGTGCTCATCGAAAAAAGCACGGTGCCGGTGTACACCAACGAGTGGATTCGGCGCGTAATCGAGCGCAACGGGGTGCGGCGCGACATGTTCGACGTCGTTTCCAACCCGGAGTTCCTGCGCGAAGGTACGGCGGTCGGCGACTTTCTGCATCCCGACCGCATCGTGGTGGGAGCAGACAGCCCCCGCGCCGCGAAGGTGATGCAGGAAATCTATGCGCCCCTGACGCGGGGCACGTACTACGGGGCGGAAGGCGCAATCGCCGGCGATTGCTCCGCGGCGGCCCCACCCCCGCTTCTGCTGACGTCCACAAAGAGCGCGGAAATCATCAAGCACGCCTCCAACGCATTTCTGGCGCTCAAAATTTCGTTCATCAACGCCGTTTCGAACCTGTGCGAAGCTGCCGACGCGGACGTGGAGCAGGTGGCGCGCGGGATTGGCCTGGATTCACGCATCGGACCCAAGTTTCTGCGGCCGGGCATAGGCTACGGCGGTTCGTGCTTCCCGAAGGACGTCGCGGCGTTCCGTTCCGTGGCCGCGCAGCTGGGTGTCGATTTCAGCCTGTTGCACGAGGTTGAACGGATCAACGTTGCGCAAAAGAAGCGCTTTCTGGGCAAGGTTCGATCTGCCCTTTGGACGCTTCGTGGAAAACGCCTCGCTGTGCTCGGTTTGGCTTTCAAGGGGGAAACCGACGATGTGCGTGAGTCCCCGGCGATCGACCTGGTGGAAATGCTTCTAGGCGAAGGTTGCAGCATATGCGCCTTCGATCCAGCGGGCATGGAACGCGCCAAATCGGAAATCGCGTCTTCGCCCGCCCTGCGGTACGCGGAATCGGTGGACGATGCGGCCAAGGACGCCGATGCCTTGCTGATCCTGACCGACTGGAACGAGTTCGGGAAGCTGGATCTCCCCAGGTTGCACACGCTGATGCGGTACCCGATCGTAATCGACGGCCGTAATCTGTACGATCCGCAGGTCATGCTGGAGAATGGGTTTACGTACCTGAGTGTTGGCCGATCCGCGGTCACCTCGGTTCGCGAACCGGCGGCGGCGGGGGCTTGATGGCTACTGAGGGAACAGTACTCGTCACAGGGGCGGCCGGGTTTCTCGGCTCGCACCTGTGCGATGCACTTCTTGCCGAGGGGAACAAGGTTGTCGGGGTAGACAACCTGTGTACCGGCAACTTGGCTAACTTGAAGCACCTGGAACGCGAGGACCGATTCCGTTTTGAGCCATTGGACATCTGTACGCCGTTCGATGTGGGTGCGGTCGACTTTGTGTTCAACTTCGCCTCGCCGGCGAGTCCGGTGGACTACCTTCGGCTGGGCCCGGAAACGCTGCAGGTGGGCTCGGCCGGAACGTTGAATGCCCTGGAAATCGCGCGCCGCAACAAAGCCGGTTTCCTGCAGGCATCCACCTCCGAGTGCTACGGCGATCCGGAAGTGCATCCGCAGGTGGAAACGTATTGGGGCAACGTCAATCCGATCGGCCCACGGTCGGTGTACGACGAATCCAAACGCTTTTCCGAGGCTCTGGTCGCGGCCTACCGGCGGTACCACGGCGTAAATACACGCACCGTCCGCATCTTCAACACCTACGGCCCGCGTCTGCAGGCCAACGACGGACGTGTAATCTCCAACCTGATGATGCAGGCGCTGCGCGGCGATCCCCTGACCGTGTACGGCGATGGTTCACAAACACGATCGTTTTGCTTTGTGTCGGATTTGATCGAGGGGATCGTGCGGTTGTCGAAAAGCGACGAACATGATCCCACCAACATTGGGAACCCGGTCGAGTGGACCATTCTGGAGTGCGCCCGCGAGATCCAAAGCCTGCTCGGATCGAAGACGGAAATCACATTTCGGCCGCTGCCGCAGGACGATCCGAAGCAGCGCCGGCCGGACATTTCCAAAGCCAAGCGTCTGCTTGGCTGGGAGCCGAAAGTACCCTTGCGTGAAGGTCTGCAACGATCGTTGGCTTACTTTCAGCAGTGCGTCGATGCGGAGCGGGTTTCCGCCTAGTCTAAGGATTGCCGTGCAAGGCAAAGGGGACCTCATCGGCCTCCCTTCGCCTTGCACTCGCTCCTACTTTCCGTTCAGAGACCGGGTTGTGCGCAGCTTGGGGTAGAACGTCAACTTGAAGGCCGTGACAGTGTCCGTCTGCTGGTTTGCCTGGTAGAGGGGGGCAGCCCAGTGCTCGTATTGGAACCATGCGTCGAGTTCAACATCCGGCCTCAGGCGCTTGATGACATCGATTTTGAACTGGTTCTGGGTTGTGCCGTAGAAGATGAAATCCTTGGCCGTTTTCTTGTGCATGTAGGAGGCCTGGATCCACTCATTTGGGGACAGGTGATAGGTGAGCCAGGCGTTTCCCGCCTTGCCCTCGCGCCCAATCCAATCTCCCATGATGAAGCCCTTGTTGGTGTAGCCCTGCAGTTGGATGATTTCGAAGTAGTTGAACACACCATCGATGCAACGCAGTGTGGAGCAGTCCGTGCTGGAGGCTTCCACCCGCAAATCGAGTTTCGGGATGCCCGGGAACTGCGAAAGGTACACGCCTGGGCGGTAGGCGGCGCGCCGCGGTGCGCTGATCGGCGTCACATCGTCATGGTCGATCGAATCGGTGTACAGCGTGACATATTTGCGGAGGTAGGGCAGCCGCCAGGAGAAGTTGAAGGCGCTGAAGCGGGCGCCGGGATCCTGCGCCGACTCTTTCTCGGCCTCGGTAGTGTCGTTAAGGGAAAAAAAGCTGCGAAAAAAGGTATGCAGGTTCACGGGTTCATGACCGGCCCCGCCCCAGATGACCGTACGCTGAAAGCCGAACTCGAAATTGTCGGTCGGCTTGACTTGAAACATTTCGGAGTGGACCCACGGTGAGTTGGGCGCGGTGTGCCCCTTGAGGGAACCGACAAAGAAATCGTACCGGATGCCTCCGAAAAGGTGAGAAAAGTACGGAATGTGCAGTTGCTCGACACGATTGATGCGGAACGAATAGATATTTTCGGCGTTGTTGCTCCAGGCCATCGCGCCGCCGACTCCCGGTCCAAGCCAGGCGTCAGTCTTGCCACCGGAAATTTCATTGCCGAGGACGTGGAATGAAAGTGCCGCTTCCTGGAGCCTGAAGGGGTTTGCCGAAGCAATCGGCCCACTGGGAATGGTGTCCTGCGGATCGTTGTAACCCGAAAAGGGAACCTCGATCCGGTTGGACAGGAGGGTGGACAGGGCGTTGTTATAGCCGGCACCCGAGGGGGCGTGCTGGTACTCGCCGCGGATGTACAGGGAAAAACGCCCCCACTCGTTGAGGGTCGAAAAACCCGTTTGATTGTTGAAGCCGCGCTGGTACGGTCGGCCGTAATCATTCCAAAGCGTCTGTCCGAGCTGGTAGCTGTCGCGCAGCGTCAGGCCACTGATGCCCATGAGCCGGGTGTACACGCTTTCGACGCCATACACCTCTCCCCGCGTCATTTCACCGCTGACGGTACCTTCGGAACCGGGTACTTCGGCAGCGAGGTAGTGCATCAAGCTGGCGTAGATGCCGAGAGCTTGCTCATTTTGGCCCGCAACGATCGTATCACGCGAACGCTCCAGGGCGTGCAGCAGGCTGCGCCGTGTCCAGGGACGCATGCCGATGAAAACCGTGTCTAGATAGCCCAGGGAATAGAGGCGCAGGGCCATGGGGTACACGATACTGTCGTCGGGAATGTAAGCGGAGCCAAGATGATCCTGGCCGATCAGGCGGGGAAGGTCCTGGTTAGGCGGAGAGGGCAGGGAGGCAACCAGGGGCGAGGGTGCCATCGTTACGGGTGCCGGTGTCTGCGGCTGGACGGTGGGCGCTGGCAGGGGTTTGTCCAGCGGATTCTGATACGGCTGTTGCCCCCCGGGCGTTTGGACCGCGCCGTTGCCGGGGTTCAGCACGGGCGTGGCCTGAGATCCAGCGGCAACCGAGCCGTACGCTTCGGAGGATACGGGCGCTTCGGGCAACTGCTGGGCGGAAAGGAGGGGCGGCGTCCCCAGGGTTAAGGCCAGCGCGGCGGCGGGCACATGGAAGCGAGGGAACCGGAAAAACTGCCTGTGAAACATGCCTTTGAGTGTATGCAAGAGCGATGCCAAGCGGATACGAACCGAGCCAACACAGGTACTATCGCCGGTGTACTGAAGTTGTAGGCTCATGTGACCGGGATGCCACGGGCGCGAAGGTATTGCGCCAGGCGCGCGACTGGCCGCTGCGTTCGGGAGCGTCCGTTCAGTTCAGCGGCTGCCGGCAGGGCTGCCCAGAGTACCGCCGGACCACCACCGGTGCGAGCACGGAGCATCGCCTCCTGCGTGGCGCGGTACATGGCCACGGCATCTTCACCGTCGACGGTAAGGATGGGGAGTTTTAACTCCGTGGCCCGGGCGGAGACGCTGCCCCATTGCAGCCTATCGGCGGAAGGCTTGCCGCCCCCTTTGAAGATCGCTGCGCCACTGGCATCCGTGCAAACCAGCAAAAGGGGTAACAAATCGTTCTGCGCCCATGTGAGAGCGGCTTCCCACCCCGGATTGGTGGTGCCCCCCTGCGTCAGAAAGAGGGCAACCCGGTCCGTACCTGCGCCTCGCAAGGCCGAGGCCATCGCAGCCGCGAGCAGCAGGCGCGATGTTCCTTTGGTGTACTCGAGCGGCAGAACCGTCGTTTTTCGCGAACTGCCGTCGGCCCGCTCCCGACCAAGTTCAGCGGCGATGCGATCGCCCGGTTCCGCGATCAAGGGATCTCCGGGGCGAAGCTGGATCGTGGTTGCCGCCAGGACGGCTTCCCGGCTGGTGTGGGTAGGGGCAGCTTTGCGCCGCGACGGCAGCGTGGCTTTGCGAGCCGAAGCGGCTTCGAGGGCGGTGCAGCGCTTGGTGAGAGCCAGCAACGCCCGTAACTCGGCGTGGGGAAGCAGCGGGTTTTCGGGCATGCGTGAGGTCTCGGCGGGGGCTTGACGCTCACCGGCTCATCGGGGGTCGCGGAGGTCCCGATGAGCCGGTGAATCTGAAAGCAAGGTGCTAGGCGAAGGCGGCGTCCGATTTTTCCGCCGACAGCCCCAGATCCGAGAGCGCCTGCCTGGCCACGTCCGCCGACACCGCGCCCTCGCGCGCCAGTTTGGAAAGCGCGGCGGCGACGATCGACTCGGCATCGACCTCGAAGTGGCGGCGCAGGTGCTCGCGGTTATCGGAACGTCCAAAGCCGTCGGTACCCAGGGTCACCAGGCGATGGCCGAGCCAGGGCGAAAGACCGTCCGGCAACGATTTCATGTAATCGCTGGACGCGATGATGGGACCGGTTGCTTCCCCCAAGGCGTTCAGCAGAAAGGATTTACGCTCCGTCGCCTCGGGATGGAGGCGATTCCAGCGTTCGGTCTCGAGGCAGTTGCGCCGCAGCTCCGTGTAGCTGGTGACGCTCCAGACGTCGGCGGCGAGATTGTATTTCTCGGCAAGGATGCCTTGCGCGCGTACAGCCTCGTTGAGCAGCGGGCCGGAGCCGAAAAGCTGAAGCGTGGAAGGGCCGCTACTTTGCCCTTGAGCGGCAGCCTTGAAGCGATACAGACCGCCCAGGATACCTTCTCGAACGCCCGCTTCCGAAGGCATGGCGGGTTGCGGGTAATCCTCGTTGTACATGGTGATGTAGAAGAAGCGGTCCTCGCCGGCTTCGTACATGCGCCGCATGCCGTCCTGCAGGATGACGGCCATTTCGTAAACAAAGGCCGGATCGTAGGTGATGCAGGTGGGGATCGTGCTGGCGAGCAGATGCGAATGGCCATCCTGATGCTGCAAACCTTCGCCCAGCATCGTTGTGCGGCCGGCGGTTCCGCCCATCAGAAAGCCCTTGCCGCGCGAATCGGCGAAAGCCCAGGCCATGTCGCCGATGCGCTGAAACCCGAACATGGAGTAGTAAAGGTAGAACGGGATCATCGGCACCTTGTAGTTCACATAGGCGGTGCCGGCGGCGGTGAAGCTGGCCATGGAACCGGCTTCCGTGATGCCCTCTTCGAGGATCTGGCCTTCCTTCTTTTCGCTGTAGCCAAGGATCATGTCGGCATCATGCGGTGTGTACTTCTGACCCTCCGGCGCATAGATGCTGACCTGCTTCATCACGGATTCGAAGCCGAAGGTGCGACCCTCATCCGGGATGATGGGAACGACGAGCTTGCCCACCGTGGGCTCTTTCAGCAGGCCGCGCATGATGCTTACGAAGCCGGTCGTGGTGGAGAGCGACCGTCCTTTGGAACCGACCAGCCACTCCGCGAAGAAGTCCATGCCGGGGGCCTTGAAGCTGGACGGCGGGACGTCGCGCGCGGGCAGGTAGCCCCCCAGAACCTCACGCCGGGCCTGCATGTACGCGATCGCCGGATCGTTGGGTTCGGGACGGTAGAACGCGGCCTCCTTGGCCGCTTCTTCGGGAAGCGGGATGTCGAACTGCTTGACGAAGGCGGAAAGACCTTCGTCGGTGAGCTTCTTCTCGGAATGCGTGGCGTTTCGCGCCTGCGCCGAACCCAGGCCGTAGCCCTTCACGGTTTTTGCGAGGATGACGGTAGGTCCGCCCTTGTGCTCCAGGGCGCGCTTGTACGCGTTGTAGATCTTGAGTGCATCGTGCCCGCCGCGGTGCAGACGCGCAAGCTGCTCGTCGGTTTTGTCTTCGACCAGCTTCAGCAGCTCGGGATATTTACCGAAAAATTCCTTGCGAAGGTAGTCGCCGCCCTTGGCTTTGAAGGTTTGAAAATCGCCGTCGACGCACTCTTCCATGCGCTTCAGCAGCAGGCCCTGGTGGTCGCGCTCAAAGAGCTCATCCCAATCCGAACCCCAGACCACCTTGATGACGTTCCAGCCTGCCCCGCGGAACATGCCCTCGAGTTCGTCGATGATACGTTTGTTGCCGCGCACGGGCCCGTCCAGCCGCTGGAGGTTGCAGTTGACGACGAAGATCAGGTTATCCAGACCTTCGCGGGTGGCGAGCGAGATTGCGCCGAGGGTGTCGACCTCGTCCGTTTCACCGTCCCCGACAAACGCCCACACCTTGCGTGCGGTGTGCGGGATCAGGCTGCGGTTTTCCAGATACTTCATAAAACGCGCCTGATAGATCGCATTCAGTGGACCGATACCCATCGAAACCGTGGGGAATTGCCAGAAATCCTGCATGAGCCAAGGGTGCGGATAGCTGGAAAGACCAGGCTCACCGCGAAGTTCATGGCGAAAATTTTTCAGGCGGCCCTCGTCGAAGCGGCCTTCAAGAAAGGCACGCGCATAGACACCCGGTGAGGCGTGGCCCTGGAAGTAAATGAAGTCGCCGGGCTGCTGGCTTTGGCCTTCGACGGCGCTTGGGTAGCTTGCACGAAAAAAATGGTTGAAACCGACTTCCAGCAGCGTTGCCAGCGAGGAATACGTGGAGATATGACCGCCGATGCCCGCGTCGTGCTTGTTCTGTTTGTGCACCATGGCCATGGCATTCCAGCGGATGAGGGCCTCCACGCGACGTTCCAGGTTGCGGTCGCCGGGGTAGGGCACCTCATCGTGCTTTGGAATGGTGTTGAGGTAGGGCGTGGTGACGTCGCCGGTGGCGGGAACGCCGGCCTCGCGCGCCCGTGTGCGCAGGGCCGACAACACGGCCGCGCCCTGCTCCCAATCGTGAGCCACAACGGCATCGAACGCCTCGATCCATTCCCCAACCTCGGCGCTTAAATCTTTTTGCACAGCCTCATCGAACGTGTTCATGGCCATTCGCATACTCCCGGGGCGTCCCCTGCTCAATCCTTGCAGAATATACGGCGCACCCCGCGGAACGCCAGCAGGTCTTTACGACCGCCGTCGCCGCGAAGGAGAGGGCTGGGACGGCCGGAGCCTGGAAGCCGCCTATTTCAGGGTCGAAAGGTTCGGGAACATAAGCACCTTGCGCTCCTTGTCGAACCCGATGTAGCCGCCCTGCGCGAGCAGTTTCAGCAGCACATCGGCGTCGTCGGCTTCCGGCTCCAGAATGTACTCGTCGACACCGTGGTCGAGGATGAGTTGGATGTAAAAGCTGCCCGGTGCACCCTCCTGGCTCTCCCGCCACGACGGCTGGTAATGAGTGACCTGCCGCACCTTGTAGCCCCGCTCGCGCCCGGATCCCGACTGCGTTTGCGCATCCTGATTCTCCGCCATATGTTTCTCCTCCCGAAGTGTGCCCGCCGGTTGCTTCCCCGGTGCGGGCTGCCTGTGAGATGTCAGGAGCGGCAGATGTGTTCGCTTGCGGCCGGAGACCGGTTGCGGGACACGCATACGCATTTAGCTGGAGTAATCGGCATTGATTGCGACGTACTCATGGGTGAGATCGCAGGTGATAAATCTGGTCCGGCCGTCGCCCTGGCCGAGATCGAGGTGGATCGTGTATTCGCGCGCGCTCATGGCTCTGTGCGTTGCGCCTTCGTCGAAGTGGGGCGAACGGACCCCGTTGGCAAAGACCGGCAAGCCGGCGATGGCGAGCGAGACGTTGGCTGGATCGAAGCTGACGCCCGCATAGCCTGCGGCGCACAGCAGCCGGCCCCAGTTCGGATCGGCGGAAGACCAGGCGGTTTTGCAAAGGGGCGAACGTGCAATGGTGCGCGCAATCTGTTTGGCTTCCACATCGTTTCGTGCCCGGGTGATCTCGAGCGTGACGACGTGGCGGACGCCCTCGCCGTCGTCGACAATCTGGTGGGCGAGGGATTCGCAGACGAGCCGCAGCGCCTCCCCGAAGGCGGAAATCACCTTGTCGCTCGCCTTTACGCCACTTTTGCCGCTGGCCAGCAGGAGCACCGTGTCATTGGTGGACTGATCCCCGTCGATCGAGATTGCATTGAAACTTGTCTCCGCAGCGGGCGCGAGCACTTGCCCCAGTTGCGCCGGCGACGCGTCCAGATCGGTAAAAAGGTAAACGAGCATGGTGGCATGCGGAACCAGTTGCGGCCCGATCATGCCGGCACCCTTGGCACACCCGAACAGATGCACGGGGCAACCGTTCTCGGCCTCGATGGTGGCCCGCGCCACTTTTCGTTTGGTATCCGTTGTAAGAATGGCATTGGCAAACGAGAGCAGATGATCGGCCGTTCCGCCGAGGGCGGCTTTGGCGCGGGGCAGGGCGGCAATCAACTTTTCGACCGGAAGAGGGACGCCGATAATGCCCGTAGACGACGGAAACACCTCGTCGAAGACGCCGCCAAGCTGCTCGGCCAGGGCGATGCAGCAGCGTTTGCAGGCGTCCGTGCCGGGGTCGCCGGTGGCACAGTTCGCATTGCCGGAGTTGATCAGGAGCGCGGCTACGCGACCGCCGGTCGACTGCAGATGGCGCCCTCCCACGATGACCGGCGCGGCCACCACCTGATTGCTGGTGAACATGGCTGCGGCATTGGCGCCGCCTTCACAAAAAGCGAGGGCGAGGTCAGGTTTACCGCTGGCCTTGATACCGGCGGTGGCGGAGGCCCACTGGAAGCCCCTGGGCAGCCCAACGGAGGTCGACGGAAAGGAAGAACTGCCCACAGCTTCCACTGTATCAATTGCAAGTGGCGGGCAACGGCCGGCTACCGGTCATGACATGCGTCCCCGACCGGAACTACGCGTTTCCACTTCTCACTACGGCCCAGTGCGGGAAACAGAAGGTATCCACGAAGGTACAGAATGTCGCCTTCACTGTGCATTTCGCCGCGGTAGGTCCTTCCGGATTGGGGATCGTAGACTCGGCCATCGGTTGCCTTCTCCGGCCCTTGCGGTTGAAAGCCATAGCCGATTCCGAGGCCGCACAAGGGCTCGTTCCGTTTAGCGGCATCGGGATTGTGCGAGTCAACGTGAGGGGTATCGGGACGAAGCGTCATAATGCGCATGCAAATGTCCGGCCCGCACGAGAATACACGAAGAATGGACCCGCGGGGTTCACGCCAATCGCCGGTGACTCCTCCGTTTTGCGCTTGCAGCGGCAGGGCGAGAAAGAAAACGAGTACAGGGAGGCAAAAGCGGACCATGGCTCATGCTAGCCGGACAATGCCGCATCGTATACTTTTGGCGTACAGCGGGCGACGTGCACGAACGGGGGATTCAAGATGAGCACCTTTGAGAACAGCTTGGCGGCGGTAGCGAACGGCAATGGGCCGGAACACGGGACAGGCCAGGGAAACGGACTGGATGCCGAGACCCGATACGGTGTTCCGCAACCTCGCAAGGACTGGGTCGTGAAGCGCAGGGAAGAAGCCGCGCGCAGCGGCGATGCCAATATGAGCCAGATGCACTTTGCGCGCAAAGGCCTGATTACGGAAGAAATGGCGTTTGTGGCGCACAAGGAGAAGCTGACGGCGGAGCTTGTGCGATCGGAAATCGCCAAGGGAACGATGATCATCCCGGCAAATATCAACCATCCCGAGCTCGAACCGATGTGCATCGGGGTTGAGTCGCTTTGCAAGATCAATGCCAATATCGGCAATTCGGCGCTGGTATCGAATATCGACGAGGAATTGCGCAAGCTGCATACGGCTGTTCATTTCGGCGCGGATACCGTAATGGATCTCTCCACCGGCGGCGATATACCGACGATTCGCGAGGCGATTCTGCGGCACTCCCCGGTGCCGATCGGGACAGTTCCGCTGTATGAGGCCCTTGGACGCGTCAAGCGGGTCGAGGATCTCAATATCGACCTCTACCTTGAGGTGATCGAGGAGCAGGCGCAGCAGGGGGTGGACTACTTCACCATCCATGCGGGCGTGCTGGTGCAGTACATTCCCATGGTCTCCAAGCGGATCACGGGGATCGTGAGCCGGGGCGGCGCGATCATGGCGCAGTGGATGACGGCACATCACAAACAAAATTTTTTGTACGAGAACTTCGACCGGATTACGAAGATCATGGCCAAGTACGACGTCAGTTATTCGCTTGGCGATGGGTTGCGGCCGGGGTCGGTGGCGGATGCCTCCGATGAGGCGCAATTTGCCGAATTGAAGACCCTGGGCGAGCTCACACGGCAGGCCTGGAAGGACGATGTGCAGGTGATGATCGAAGGCCCCGGCCATGTGCCGATGGACAAGATCAAGGAGCAGGTCGACAAGGAAGTTGAGTTGTGCGACGGTGCACCGTTCTATGTGCTCGGGCCCCTGGTGACGGATATCGCACCGGGCTACGATCACATCACGTCGGCGATCGGGGCCGCGATGATCGGCTGGCATGGCGCGGCCATGCTCTGCTACGTCACCCCCAAGGAGCATCTTGGGTTGCCGAATGAGAAGGATGTGAAGGACGGCATCATCGCGTACAAGATTTCGGCGCATGCGGCGGATATTGCGCGGCATCGGCCGGGGGCACGTGACCGGGACGATGCCATCTCGCATGCTCGCTACACCTTTGATTGGGACAAGCAGTTTGCGCTTTCGCTCGATCCCGAGACAGCTCGCGGTATGCACGATGAGACACTCCCGGACGACTACTACAAGGAGGCGGCGTTCTGCTCCATGTGCGGGCCCAAATTTTGCTCCATGAACTGGTCCAGCAAAGTAGACAAATTCAACGAGGAGATACACGGGTTGAAAAAGCCCGACCTGACGCAGATTGTGACCGAGCAGATGGCGCTGCGAGGATAGCGCCGCACAGGATGCGATTCCCCAGGGCCGCCTCCTTCCGAGGTGGCCCTTACATTTTGGCGAAGTTTCCCCAGGACGAGGTCCAGCGCCGCTGAAGAACGTAACGCGGGTTCGTGATGTTGAAGAACATGCAACAGCAAAAACAACCGCAGATTCCCTTCGGGAACGACAACAAGGAAGCACCATTTCCTTGCCCCAGGAGCCGTTTTTCTACCGCCGTAGCTCTGCCGAGCGGAATACAGAGGTCCTTCGCTACGCTCAGGATGACGGCCCTCAATGGAAGTAACTACCCCTCGACGGGAGGGGCTCTAATGCGAGCGTTGCGTCGCCAGGGTGAGACGGGCAGCTTTACGGCTGGGAACAAATTGAGGCTGACGGCGCATTTCTTTCCAGGTCAGGATCGCGTCCAGGAGCAGCGGGCAAAAGGTGAGAGCGAGAACACAGGCGATGAGGAGAAAGGTGTACATGAGAGCCTCCGGCGGGTTGGCATTTTCTTCCCGCAAAGCAATCATCGGCAGGGATCCGCTTTTGATCACTACCACCCCCCGGGGATACACTTCGGTAACTACATCGTTGCCTTCTCCAGGAGGCTTGCAGCACGGTTGAGGGCTGCGCTTAGAGCGTCCAGTTGGGTCTGCGTACGAGCGGAATCGCCAGCATCTATGCCCTCATTTACACCGGGGATCACCACAGCCGCATAGCCGGTAAACTCACCCGGAGCGTAGATGGTGTGTCTGAACCAGGGACGCTTTGGGAGGCCGCCCTCGTTCAACAAGGCTGTTTCAGTGTCCCGTAACGCTACATTCAGGAGGTTCACCGCCTGTGGATTTCTCCCTTGGGAGGGTGAAGTCAAAGCTAACTGTCTCAAATAGGTACGGTCCCCGGCTGCCTGGAACCGGTTTGCCGCCTGCATGGCTGCATCGAAGTTGACGCGAAGCGCACTTGCCTTGGCTCGGGCCTGTGCGGCCGTGAGATAGCTGAGCACCTCGCGCCCGTAAAGACGGTAATCGTAGGGCAGTACCTCGGTGTCGGCCATATGCAGTATTTCCAGGCCGAAAACACGAGCCTGCTGCTGCTCGTAGATGAAGGTTGGATCGGCATTGCGGGTGAACCAATCGTAGTCATCGAACGTGGAGTGATATACACCGTACGGCCCATCCGAGCCCATATCCGTCGAGGGTACGCCGAGGTGCTGGATGAACGGTGTGTAATCCGAGCCTGAGCCAAGATCTCCCACGCGGACATCTTCCGCGTTGATCGTGGAGTTGGGAGCATTGGAAGGCGCGCTGAACGGATTGGCCGCGGAACCGCGGCGCCGCGGATTGGCTGCCTGATCTTCTTTCCAATGTTCGTACACGGTGCCGCCCTTGGGACTGGGCACCTCGCGCGTGACATCGCGCAAAAATTGCTTCAGGGACGGAATCGCGGAGGCAGTGAAGTTCGGTCCCGAGACCCCAACGTCCATATTGAAATACGCGACCGCGTGGTGAAGCTGCTTCTCATGCGCTTCCACCCATTCGGTTGAGCCCATCAGGCCCTCTTCTTCGGCATCCCAACTCGCCACCTTGATGATGCGCGCCGGCTTCCAACCCTGCTTCAGCAGTTCGCCGAAGCCATGCACGGCTTCGAGCATGGCCGCCGTGCCGCTGTTCGGATCGACGGCACCGTACACCCAGGCATCGCGGTGATTGCCCGCGACGACCCAGGCATCCTTCGCCGCGGGATCCGTACCCTCGATCGTACCGATTACGTCCCAGATGGTGCGAAGCTTGTAATCCTGCTCCAGATGCATGTGCACCTTGACTGCGGAGGTGCCGCCCAGGTGGTAGGCAAAGGGGAGGCCGCCTTGCCATTCGTGGGGCACGCTCGCGCCGTCGAGGGCCTCGAGAATGGGGGCCGCGTCTTTGTAGCTCAAGGGATTGACCGGGATCGACGGTTGATTCATTCTGGCCGGATCGGTGATCCGCTGCGAGTCGGGCAGATCGGGCGTCGAGGCCATCCCGGGGGTTTCCGGATCGCCGGGATACAGCGGCAAAAACTGCACAGAGCCGCGTTGCACGGCGGATTCCGGGCGATACGGACCGCGCGGATAGATATCGCCACGGCCGTAGCCGTCGTCGGATGGGTCGGAGTAGATAATGACCCCAACCGCGCCATACCCCTGTGCGATGTAGGCCTTCACGCCACGGAAGTTCTGCCCGTAGCGCACAAGCACGATCTTGCCTTTGACATCCACGCCCAGTTTGGCGAGCTGCTTGAAATCTTCGAGGGTGCCATAGTTGGCATACACGGCGTCGGCGGTAACGTCGCCCGAGGCAGACGAACCGTTGAAGGCCGGCAGGATCCGGGGATCGTCTTGAAAGGAATCACCACCGTAGGCGTGCGGGTCGACGTGTTCGGGTGTCGGACCGGCCATCAATTGCTTGCCCTTGGCATCCACGGCCGTAATTTCGATTTTCACAGGCTTGTTCAGAAGCACTTTGAAGGGCACGATCTCCGTTTGTAAACCGGCCGCCCGGAATTTCTCAGCTACATACTCAGCCGTCGCGTAGTCTTCGGGAGAACTGGCCCAATGCGGTGCCCTGGTGAGTTCTTTAAGGTGTAAGCCCGCCAGCCGGGCGTCTGGAACCTCCATGAAGGCTCGATCCCAGTGCGCCTCCGCGGTGAAATCACCGTAGCCGAAGACGTGTTGTGGAATCTGGGGCACCTGCGCGAATACCGCAACCGATGCAAGGAAAGAAACGGCTGCAGCCGTCCGAAAGCGATTCATGGAACCTCAGAGGCGATGCTAAAGGGAAGGAGTGGCGTTGATGGGCTGGGTGCAGAACTTGCAGCGGGTGGCTGCCAGCGGAATATCGCCGAGACATTGGGGGCATGCGCGCATGGTGGGCAACTCGGCCACGGGCGGGTTAAACCTTTTCAGGAGGTACTGTGTCGGAACGACCAGCAGGAAATACACCACAGCCGCGATCAGCAGAAAGTTGACCACAGCGGTGATGAAGGTGCCGTACTTGATCTCGGCCCCATCGATATGTCCGACCAGATAATCGAAGTTAGGTTTGCCGATGATGGCGCCGAGCAGCGGATTGATGATGTTGGCCGTAAGGGAGGTGACGATGGCGGTGAAGGCGGCGCCGATAATCACGGCGACGGCCAGGTCCATAACGTTGCCACGCAAGATGAAATCGCGAAAGCCCTTGATCAAGAACTTCTCCTTTAAGCCGGAGCGGATGGCATTACCGGGGGAATGTCGCGAGTATATCGCAGGACGTTCGCGAAACTCGATATTCCTGTGAGTGCCAAGCTGTGCAGAAAATCCTGTACGTACGTCCGATCTCCTGCTCTAGCGGGAGTTGTCCGGCGGCGCGGCTGTGGTGGGCAGAGTCGGCGGAAGCGAGGTGCCTTCGAGAGGCGCAAGATACCCCGGCAGCGTTGCCGGTGCGGCTCGCTGTACAAGGTTGAGCAGATGCCCCGGAAGGATGCCCAGCGCGAGCGTGGCCAGGGCCGTGCCGGCAAGGGCAAGACCTGCCGGAATGGTGAGCTTACGCGTCGGCGTGTAGCCCAGGCTGTCATTGAGAGGGCGAGCGTAGAGAGCCGCGAGTAGCCGCAGATAGTAGAAGCAGGCTACACCGGAGTTGGCCAGACCGATGAGGGCAAGCCAGACGTAGCCGTTGCCGATGGCTCCGGAAAAGGCATAGAACTTGCCGAAAAAGCCCCCGGTAAATGGAATGCCGATCAGCGAGAGCAGAAAAAAGCTTAGTAGCGCAGCCAGACCGGGCTTGCGTTGCGCCATGCCGGTGTAGTCATCGAGCGTGCGAGCGCCCTCCCCGTAGCCGGAAAGTTCGGTGATGACGAGAAAGGCGCCGACGTTCATGGCGGCATAGGCGGCGGTATAGAACAGGGCACCGGCGACTGCACTGCGTTCGGTGGCGGTGAAGGCGACCAGCAGATAGCCGGCATGGGCGATGGAAGAGTAGGCCAGCAGGCGTTTCACGTCGCGTTGCAGAAGCGCGCCGAGATTGCCGATGGTCATGGAAGCGACGGCCAGGATGTAGATCAGCACGACCCATTGATGATGCAGGGAGGGCATGGCGCCGAAGAGAAAACGCAGAAGCACGGCGAAGGCCGCAGCCTTGGGCGCGGTGGACATCAGGGCGACCACAGGGGCGGGCGCGCCCTGATAGACGTCCGGCGTCCACACGTGAAAGGGGGCTGCCGAAACCTTGAAGCCGAGGCCGATCAGCACCATGGCGATGGCGAGAATGCCCAGTCGGGGCGTCGCCGTATGCGCCATGCCGGCGGCGATGGGACCGATGGAGGTGGACCCGGTCGCACCGAAGCACAGGGCGATGCCGTAGAGAAAGAAGGCGGTGGCGAAAGAGCCGAGCAGGAAATACTTGATGGCGGATTCGGATGCGGTCGCCTGGCCCTTGCGGAAGCCGGCGAGGATGTAGGTGGAGATGGAGGAAATTTCAAGGCCGATGAAAACCATGAGCAGCTCTACCGAGCAGGTCATAAACATCATGCCGGTAGCGCCGAAGATGACGAGAGCGAAATATTCCCCTGCATGCGTGGTGGGGCCTTCAAAGTAGTCGAGCGAGGCGAGCAGAACGGCTACGACCACGGCGGCGATAAGCAGATGAAAGAAGATCGAAAATTCATCGACCTGGACCGTGCGATAGAACGCCGTCAGGGGTGTGCCGCCGAGGTTGAGGACGACGTGGTGCTGGTACCAGGTGGCGACCGCGGCGGCGACGGTGCCCAGGATGGCCAGCCAACCCAGGCCTTTCCGCGATTGGTTTAGTGGCAGAACCGGTTCCAGCACCATGAGGGCAACGCCGGTGATCGTCATCAGGATTTCGGGAAGGAGGGCAAGGAGGTTCGAAGACACTAGCGGGCCTCCTGTTGTGGCAGGTCGTGCGGTTGGGCGGGGGGCAACCCCGGCAGGATGGCGGCAACCGGACCGTAGGTTTCACTTTCGGTATGGCGGATGGGACTGGCCTCAAAACCTGCCGGCTTGTCTGCGGTGGCCGTGCCGAAACTGTCGATGGAACGCATCCAGAACGGCGAAGCGACGCCCATGATGAGAAACAGCGCCATAAAGGGCCAAAGCTCAAGGTGTTCGCGCGGTTTCAGGTCCCAACCGGTGACTTCTTCGGACCGCAGCCCAAGCCGGCCGTAGAACACCCGCTGAATCATGACAAGCATGTAGGCCGCCGAGAAGATCACGCCGGTGGTGCCGACGACGGTCCAAAGCATGTGGTGCGCGGTGAGCGAAACACTGCTGCCGGACAGGATCAGAAACTCGCCGACAAAGCCGTTGAGCAGGGGAAGACCGACGGCGGCCAGGGTGGTAATCACGAACATGGTGACCATCCAGGCGTGTTTAGAGGCCAGACCGCCATAATCGCGCATGTCGTAGGTGCCGTAGCGTTCATACAGCAGACCCAACAGCGCGAACAGCGCGGCGGCAATCAGCGATTCATTCAAAAGCTGAAAGATACCGCCATCGACGCCGGCCACCGTGAAGCCGAAAATGCCAAGCACGATGAACGACACATGGCCCAGGGTGGAAAAGGCAGCCAGCTTTTTGAGGTCGTTCTGCACCAGCGCCATCAACGATCCATAGACGATGCCGATGGCACCCAGGGCGATGAGCAGAGGGGCGATGTGCCGCGACTGGTCCGGGAAAATGCTGAAGGAAAAGCGCAGGATGGAATACAGCCCGAGTTTGCCCGCAAGCACCATGACGGCCGCGGTGGGGGCTTCCTGCATGGCTTCCGAAAGCCAGCCGTGCAAGGGGAACACGGGCACTTTCACCGCAAAGGCCACAAGGAAGGCAAGGGAGCAGAACCAAAGCGCGCCGGCATTGGGCGAGATGCGATGAGCTGCCGCCAGCGCCTGCAGCGTTGGTACGTCGAAAGTGCCGGTCTGCACATAAAGCCAAATCATGGCGACAAGCAGAATCGCGGAGGGAATAAAGGCGTAAAGAAAAAACTTGATGGCGGCGCGGCGGCGGTTTTCGGTGCGACCGAAGGTGGCGATGAGCAGCGTCATCGGCACAAGCGAAAGCTCCCAGAAACCGTAGTACAGGAACAGATCGAGCGAGAGGAAGATGCCGAGCATCGCGACCTGTTGCAGCAGAAAGAGCACAAAGAAAAGCTTGGTGCGCGAAGCAATTGCCCGCCAGCTGACAAGCACACCCATGGGTGCAAGAAAGCCGGTAAGCACGATCAGCCACATCGAGAGACCGTCCGCGCCGAGGTGATAGCGAATAGACGGCGAGGCGATCCATTTGGCATTCTGCTCAAACTGGAAGCCGGGCAGACCGTAGGCGAAGTGTGCCGGCAGGTGCAGTGTGAACAGAAAGGTCAACAGCGTGACGATCAGGGCCCCGATGTGGTGCGCTTTCGAACCGGGGCGCTCGGGGATCAGGGCCAGTATGCCCGCACCGATCAGCGGCGTGAGCAGAATCGTAGACAGGATGGTGTGATCTAGGTTCATCGGCGAGGTGAAAGCTCCGGTACGGGTAATCGCTGGGTTGGCGAATGGCAAGCGGTTGTGCGTTAGGAAGCCATGGGCCGGATAAACAGAACCACGGCAATGAGCACGGCGGCGCCCAGGGCCAGCCAACCGGCATAGGAGCGAATGTTGCCCGACTGCATGCGGCGCGTCACCCAGGAGAGGCCTTCCGTACCGGCGGCTAGCCCGGCGCCGGAGCCCTGGACGATCGCACCTTCGACGACCCCACCCAGCAATCCGCGTGTGGCCATGAGCAGGCCCATGATGCCCACACCGTATACCTCGTCGATCCAGTATTTGTGATCGAGCAAACGGTAGAGGGGTTTCAGGGCGTTGGCGTAGCGCGTCGCGAGGCCGGGGCTGCGGTAGTAAAACAGGTAGGCGATAAAGAATCCGAGCAGGGCGACGGCCACCGAGACCGCGGCCAGCCCGAGTTCAAGACTATGCGAAATGCTGTCGGCATTGAGGGCGTTCTCGGCGTGTGCGGTAACGGCGAACACGGGATCGAGGAAATGCTCGATGTGATTGGAGCCGCCGAGAGCTGCCGGAATGCCGATCCATCCACCGACCGTGGCAAGCACCGCGAGAACGGCCAGCGGTGCGGTCATGATTGCTGGCGATTCATGCACACCATGCGCGTGCTCGGCCTGCCCACTGTCGTGTTCAGCGGCGTTTGCTTCGTCATGCGTGCCGTGCGTGGCCGTGGCGTTCGGCAGCGGATGGGTGCTTTGTCCGTGCGCCAGCGCGTGCTCGTTAAATCGCTCGGCGCCGAAAAAGGTTTTGAACCACAGCCGAAACATGTAAAAGCTGGTGAGCCCGGCGGTGACGAGGCCGATAAACCAAAGCAGTTTGCCGATGGGGTTGGGCGAAGCAAACGTACGGTAAAGGATCTCGTCCTTGGAGAAGAAGCCCGACAACGGCGGGATGCCCGCGATGGCGACGACGCCGGCGGTCATGGTCCAGAAGGTGACGGGGATGCGCTTCCGCAGACCGCCCATGACGCGCATATCCTGCTCGCCGGAAAGAGCATGGATCACGGAGCCGGCGGCGAGAAAGAGCAGGGCCTTGAAGAAGGCATGCGTCATCAGGTGAAACACCGCGGCGGAGTAGGCGGCGACGCCGCAGGCCAGGAACATGTACCCGAGCTGCGACACGGTGGAATATGCCAGCACGCGCTTGATGTCCTGCTGCACAAGGCCGATGGTGGCGGCAAAGAACGCCGTGGCCGCACCGATGATGGCGACGACGCCGAGCGAAAAGGGCGAGCGGTCAAACAGCGCGTGGCAACGGGCGATGAGGTAAACGCCGGCCGTGACCATCGTGGCCGCATGGATCAGCGCGGAAACGGGCGTGGGCCCTTCCATGGCATCGGGCAGCCAAACATAGAGCGGAATCTGCGCGGATTTGCCGGTGGCGCCGAGCACCAGAAGGAGGCAGATCGCGGTGAAAAAACCGCCGGTGATGGCGGCGGGAATCGCATCTGCTTTCGCAAAGACGGTGGCGAAATCCAGTGTGCCGAAATGCGCAAGGATCAGAAACATGCCGAGCAGAAAGCCGAAGTCACCGACACGATTGGTGATGAATGCTTTTTTGCCGGCGTTCGCGGCGGAATCGCGCGTGAAGTAGAAACCGATGAGCAGATACGACGCCAGACCCACACCTTCCCAACCGACAAACAGCAGGAGGAAGTTGGCCGAAAGCACAAGCACCAGCATGAAAAACATGAACAGGTTCAGGTAAGCGAAGAAGCGCCAGTACCCTTCTTCGTGCGCCATGTAGCCGACCGAGTAGACGTGGATCAGGAAGCCTACGCCGGTGATGATCGCCAGCATGATCATCGTGAGGTGATCCACGGTGAAGGCGAAGTTTACCTGGAAGCCGCTGACCGCGATCCACGGACGGCTGCTGACCGAAAGGGCAAGCGGCGCGCCGGCCGAGAGCATGGTTGCCCAAAGCCAGGCGACGATGGCGGCGGGGGTGGCGGTAAACAGCAGAGCGATTGCAGAAACGCCCACGCGCGGCAGCCGGCGGCCGAGCGTGCCGTTGAGCACGAAGCCGAGGAAGGGAAGCGCGGGAATAAACCAAAGCAGAGACGGCGGCATGTGAGGTCTGGGGCTCGCTTTCGCTAGTTCTTCATCAGGTTGACCTGATCGACGTTCAGGGTCTGCCGGGCGCGGAACAGCGCAATGATAATGGCCAGGCCTACCGCCGCTTCGGCGGCGGCAACGACCATGACGAAAAAAACAAAGATCTGACCGGACACCTGATGCCACATGTGCGCAAAGGCGACAAAGGTAAGGTTCACGGCATTGAGCATGAGCTCGATGGACATGAAAATGGTGACGACGTTGCGCTTGATCAGAAACGCGGCAATGCCGATGCAGAAGAGGATGGCGGCGAGAATGAGGTAGTACGCGATGGGCACCATCGGCTAGAGCTCCTTCCGCGCCAGCACAACCGCGCCGAGAATCGCAACCAGGATCAGGATAGAGGTGACCTCAAACGGCAGCAGAAGCGATGTGAACAGGACATGGGAGATGTTGACGATGTTGTTGCTTGCGTTGGAAAGATAGCCGCCCAGCTGCGTGGTGCCGAGTTCCCTGCGTTCAGAGAGAAACACAAACGTCAGCAGGCAAAGAATGGCGGCCGCCCCGGGGAAACCGGCGATGGTGGCGATCCTGGTCGTGGTCTTGCTGCGGTCCTCTTCGCCGGCGTTCAACAGCATGATGACGAAAACAAAGAGCACCATGATGGCGCCGGAATAAACAATGACCTGCGCAGCGGCGAGGAACTCCGCGCCGAGTGAGAAATAGAGCACGGCCAAGGACATCATGACCACGATCAGCGACAGCGCCGAGTTGATGGGATGGCGCTGCAGCAACAAATTCAGCGCGCCGGCGACGGCAAGAAGCCCGAAAAGGATAAAGAGAAAAAGTTCCATCGTGGCGCGAAGTCCAGGGGTGAAAGGCTTTGGGGGCAGAGCCCGCGCGAGGCGGGGAAGACAACTGGGTCGATCCAGGTGGGTCGCAGGTAGGTGCGGCTGCGAAAAGCGGGGCGAACGAGCCTAGCTTCTGAAGGCCAACACAAGGGAAGTGGCAAGGATATTCAACATGGCTACGGGCAGCAGAAACTTCCAGCCGAAGCTCATCAACTGGTCGTAACGAAAGCGGGGCAATGTAGCGCGAACCCAGATATAGAGCAGAAGGAACGAAAAAATTTTAAACACGAACCAAAGGATCGGAATGAGAAAGTTGAAGAAGGCGTCATTGAGGAATCCATCGAACACATGCCCAAAGGGCGAGGTCGCGCCGCCGAAGAAGAGCAGGGTGGCGACACAGGCAACGGTGATCATGTTGGCGTATTCCGCCATGAAAAACATCGCAAACTTCATCGACGAATATTCGGTATGGTACCCGGCGACAAGCTCCGATTCCGCCTCGGGCAGATCAAACGGGGAGCGGTTGGTTTCGGCATAGGCCGCCATCAGGTAGATGAAGAAGCCGACAATCTGAAATCCGCCCGCGAGAATCCAAACCACGCCGTGGGCGGTGTGCTCCCGGGCAGGACCACCGAAAATATTCCAGCTCATGGCGCCGTGCGCCGATTGCGAACCGACAATGTCGCGGAGGCGCAGCGAGCCGGCGCGCAGAACCACACCCACCAGCGAAAGCCCAAGTGCGAGCTCATAGCTGATGACCTGGGCGGTGGCGCGCAAACTGCCGAAAAGCGCGAATTTGTTGTTGGAGCTCCAGCCCGAGAGGGCGATGCCGTACACGCCGATTGAGGTGACCCCGAGGATCACCAAGAGACCGACATTGAGGTCGGAAATCTCGGTCAGCGTGACGCCACGGTAGCTGACGGGGGAACCGAACGGAACAACCGAGATCGAGATCAAGGCACAAGCCAGCGCAATCACGGGTGCAAGCACGAAAAGCGGCCGCTCCACCGCCAGAGGCATCATGTCTTCCTTCAGGAAGAGCTTGATGCCGTCGGCCAGGGGTTGCAGCAGGCCGAAGGGACCGGTGCGCGAAGGCCCCCATCGATTCTGCATGCGTCCCAGCACCTTGCGCTCAAGCAGCACGGTGTAGGCAACGGCTGTCAACGTGATGACAAGGACGATGACAATCTTCAGAACGGTGATCAGGAAGAAGACTTGGAACTCGGAAAGATGGCTCATCTTGTCAATGGGGGTGCAGCTATATCCTACGCCGTTCTGCGAGCGGCTTTGGTGACCAAACGGGTAAAAGAGCAGCCCGGGTGCGGAAAAACACCTGGGCTGCCCGGTTTAATCCCCGCCAGCCGCCGCGAAATGATCGGCGACCTCACGCTCCTGGTGCCGTTGCACCGAAAGCAGCATGGGCGAGTACGGCGTGAGTGAGCCGGAGGTAAACAGCGTGTCGCCGCTGGGCAGGATCAGATCCTTGCGGTCCGCAATCTGCACAAGTCCGCTCCCGGCGGGCGCCAGGTGCTGGTCGTTGCCGGAAAGCAGCTGCAGGCGACGCAACTCGTTGTAGCCCGGAACCA
The DNA here is from genome assembly GCA_964242195.1 of uncultured Acidobacteriaceae bacterium. Taxonomy (GTDB): domain Bacteria; phylum Acidobacteriota; class Terriglobia; order Terriglobales; family Acidobacteriaceae; genus Granulicella. Next base: position 49,877 of record CAXTBI010000005.1, on the reverse strand, counting down.
CGCGCTGGATTTCGTCCAGAATCGCGAAGGGATCGAAGGGCGAAAGCTTGGGTTCGAGGTTGTTGGCCGTCAACCAAATGGCATGGCGATCGGCCTCGCCAGTCTGCGCTCCACGGCTTTGCCCGAGATCGGCGCGCATGCCCGTTTTTCCGCTGCCAAAGGGAACAAGCTTCTTGATCGGGTGACCCATCTTGTCCGCCAGACGCACGATTAGCTCAAAGTCAGAGCGTGTGCCTGCCTTGTCCGCGGCTTTCTGCACGAGCTGCAGGTCACCGTAGGAATTGGTGACGGAACCGGCTTTTTCATACAGGTTAGAGGCGGGCAACACCACATCGGCAAACCGCGCGGTCTCGGTCAGAAACATGTCCTGAACCACAAGGAAGGTGTTGTCGAGTGCGGTGGGGTCGACCGAATAGCGTTTCACGGGATTGGACCCCACGACATACAGCGCGGCCAGATCGCCGGCCTGTGCGGCGTTGAACATGGCCAGCAGATCGAGTCCGGGCTCTGTCGGCGTACCGAATTCGTTGGCGAGCGCGGAGCCGGCAAGCGCCTGGTAGCCGGGCAACATGTCCGGCAGGAGGCCCATGTCGGAAGCGCCGCGCGAGTTGACGTAATCGGCGTTGCAGGCGAACTTCGCGTCCGGCAAGGCGGCAATCAGTTGCGCCAGCTCGCCGTCCCGGAGATCGTTGCCGACGAGGACGACCAGGTTTTTTTCGTTGCGAACGGCGTCGCGGAAGGCCGAAAGCTGATCGGCCTGGGCCTTCACCGAAGCCGCGGACGCCTGCGCATCGTCGCCGGCCAGAAAAGCGACGAAGCTGCCATAGCCGAATGGCGCCACCTGGACGAAGGCCTTGGCTTGACGGCGCAGCTTGATCTCGCTCGTATTCGCAACAAACAATTTTGCGCGGTTAAGGCGAACGTTCGTGCGCAGGTTCCAGGCCGTGAGCGGCGCCTGCTCCGTTGGATCGCCCCCGATCAAAAGAAGGGCCGGGGCTTGAACGACATCGCGCTGCGAGGCGAAGCGACCCTTTGTGCCCTGCAACGCGGTCGCGAGCGTTACGTAATCGGCCGTGCGGTGATGATCGATGTTGTTGGTGCCGAGCACCTGGCGCGCGAATTTCTGCAGCAGGTAATTTTCTTCATTGGTGGTGCGATTGGAGCCGATCACGCCGAGCGAACCCGGCCCGCGTGCATCGCGCAACGCACGCAGCTTGTTCCCGGCAAAGGCGAGTGCTTCCTCCCAACTCACCGGAACGAGGAAGCTGCCTTTTCCCTCTTTGCGGATCATGGGTTGAGACAAGCGTTCCGGCTGATTGGCGAAATCAAAGGCGTAACGGCCCTTGTTGCACAGAAAGTCGCCGTTCATGCCGCTCTTGTCGCGGTTGTCGCCACGCATGATGACTGCGCCTTCGGTATCGGAGCGAATGCCCAGGGTAGTTTTGCAGCCATCGCCGCAATGCGTGCAAATGGTAGCGACGTGATTCATCTCCCAAGGCCGCGTTTTGTAGCGATAGGTCCCGGAAGTGAGCGCCCCGACCGGGCAAACATCGATGCACATGCCGCACTGCTCACAATCCACATGCGGCAAATCGTCGGGGGAAAGCTGCGCGGGCACGTTGGGCGCGATCACCGCCGCGGAGCCGCGATTCTGGATCCCGAGCGCAAAAACGTCCATGCCTTCGCCGCACATGCGCACGCAGCGATAGCAAAGGATGCAACGTGGGCGGTCGAAAAAGACCACGGGGGACCATTGCTGCTCTTCCCGATGATTCTTGGCCTCGGCGTAAAGGCTTTCGCCGGCGCCGTATTTGTACGTCATGTCCTGCAGCTCGCACTGGCCACCGGCGTCGCACACGGGGCAATCGAGCGGATGGTTGCCGAGCAGAAGTTCCAGCGTGGATTTGCGCGCCTGCGCAATCTCGGGTGACTCCGTGGCGACGACCATGCCTTCGGCAACCGGCGTCGTGCACGCGGTCTGCAGCTTGGGCAGCTTTTCGATGCGGACGACACACATGCGGCAAGCGGCCTGCAGGCTGAGACCGGGGTAGTAACAAAAGGCAGGAATCTCAATGCCCGCGGCCTTGCACGCGTCAATGAGCAGCGTGCCTGCCGGAGCGGTGAGCGTCTTGGCGTCTACGGTGAACGAAACGTCTGGCATAAAACTCCTCTAGGCTGCGTGCTTCGCGAGGTCGCTTTTGTGTGCCTCGCGTTCTGGGAGATCGACGGTCAGCCATTCGATCTCATAACGGCTCTTGGATGAATCCGGGTCCAACTCGGAAAAATCGATGCTCCTGGCGGCGGCGGCGGGCGCTCGCAGGCCACGGTCTGCGAGGTCGGCCAACATGGTCGCTATGCCCTCGCGCAGGCTCTGTCGCACGGCGGGAAGAGTTTCCCCTGCATCCACCGCGCCGCCGATCCCCTGGGCCCATGCACCCCAGTTGTCTTCGGCCATGCGCTGGTACACCCCCATATCGCTTCGTGTCATCGCAAACCTGCCTGCTTAAGATAGAGTATGCCAGCCTGCCCAGGTCTTTGCCGTGAAACGGGACGATCACTAAACCGGGCTTTACCGCATGGCGAGGGTGAATATGACTTCCTGACCGCTTCGCTTCGTACCACCCATCCGCACGCAAGATGCGGAGGATTTCATTGGAGGTCATCTGGTGAAGCCCTGCGGCAAACCTGGCTGGATCGAACAAAGGGCGTCGGGCGGGGCGTTGCCGTTGGTGTTTTGCACGATTGCGCCCTGGGGCGGGGTGCCGGCTACGGCCTGGCCACGGGTGAGCACGGGGGTCTGCGAGTGCTCAAGCTGGCCGATGTCCGGCGGGAGAACCGTGGTGATTGGCATGGATAGATCAGCGTCGGCACCGTTGCGGTTCAAGGCGATGTACGACGGAAAAGCCGATCCGAGATGGTGCAAAAGATTGCTTGCAATCTGTTCCTGGGTGTAGCCATTTTTCGCCAGATCGGGCCAGCAGCTGCGGGCCGCGCTCACCCAGCTGTTGTCGACTGACGCTGGCTTACCCGGAGCGGCCATACTGCCGTCTGCCGTCTGCTTCTGGCGATGGCACCCAGTTGTCAGCAGAGCAGTGGTTAACGCGAACTTGACCACTTTTTTCATGGAAGGAGATCGGGTCGGCATTGGGTTAACCCTTGGCCAGGTGAGTGGATTCATGGCATCCATGCGCTGCGTTAGTGGGCTCCGACCAACTCATTTTTAACGGCTCCGATCGGCTCGATCGAGATCAGCGGGCTGTCGACGCGCACGCCGGCAAGGTATTCCTCAAACTCCGCGCGAAACTTCTTGATGAAGCCGAGTGTGGGCATGGCCGCCGCGTCGCCAAGCGGGCAAAAGGTGCGGCCCATCATGTTTTCAGCAAGGTATTGAATGTTGTCGATATCCTTGCGTGTGCCGCCGCCGGCGTGAAAGCGTGTCAGCGTTTTTTTCAACCAGTCCGTGCCTTCGCGGCAGGGAATGCACCAGCCGCAACTTTCATGCTGGTAAAACTTGATCGTTCGCAGGGCAAACTCAACGATGGAAACGGTTTCATCCAGCACAACGACGCCTGCCGACCCGAGCATGGTGCCGGCCTTGGCCATCTGGTCAAAATCCATGCCGACGTCGATCTCGTCGGCGCGCAGAACAGGGCAGGACGAACCGCCGGGGACCACGGCTTTGAGCTTTTTGCCGTCCTTGATGCCGCCGGCAACCTCGTAAATCGCCTTGCGCATGGAGTAGCCCATGGGCAGCTCATACACGCCGGGGCGTTCCACATGGCCGCTGATGCCGAAAAGGCGGGTGCCGCCATTGCGCTCGGTGCCGAGCTTGGCATAGGCCTCGCCGCCCATCAGGAGAATGTGCGGTGCGTTGGCGATGGTTTCCACGTTGTTGATGACGGTAGGTCCGCCGTACAGGCCGACGACCGCGGGAAACGGCGGCTTGATGCGCGGAATGCCGCGCTTGCCTTCAAGCGATTCCATCAACGCCGACTCTTCACCGACCTCATACGCGCCCGCGCCGGTCTGGGTGACGATGTCGAAATCCACGCCCTCGCGGCCGAAGATGTTCTTGCCCAGGATGCCCTTGGCATAGGCATCGGCGACCGCTTTTTCCATGATTTTGAGCAAATAACGGTACTCGCCGCGAAGATAGATGAAGCCCATCTTGGCGCCGATGGCCAGGCCCGCAATCATTGTGCCTTCGATGATTGCGTGCGGGTCGTGCAGGAAGATGACGTGATCCTTGCATGTGCCGGGCTCGGACTCGTCCCCGTTGACGAGCACATACTTGGGCTTTTCCGACTGCTTGGGAACAAAGCTCCATTTCATGCCTGTCGGGAACCCGGCACCGCCACGGCCGCGCAGACCGGAAGCCTTCATCTCATTGATGATCCACTCGGGGCCTTTTTCAATGGCCATCTGGGCAGCCTTGTAGCCATCGAGCTCGAGGTATTTGTCGATATTAGTGGCACCCTGGCCGAACCGGCGCTTCAGAACGATCACCTCGTCAGGATGGGAAACGGCGTTGGGCATAGGGCAATTATAAGGCTCGTACGCACACGATTTCAGGGTTGGAGCGGTGATCCCCTCGCAAACGGTGCTTGCGTGCAAACGACATTTGCACCGCGAGGAAAAGACGTTACTTTCTTGTGGGCCTACTTCACATCCGGCGGAACGCTGGGATAGCGGCCTTCGGCGTAGTCGGCGAGAACGGCGTCCATTTTAGATGGCGTCAGGAACTCGTGGAAGTCGTAATTTACCTGCACGGCGGGTGCCCAGCAGCAGGCCCCGATGCATTCCACCTCTTCGAGTGAAAACAGGCCGTCGGGCGTGACGCCTTTGTGCTCGAGGCCGAGGGTCTTCTTGCAATGATCGAGCAGCTCATAGCCGCCGCGCAGCATGCAGCTGATGTTGGTGCAAACCTGCACGTTGTACTTGCCGGCGGGCACGGTGCGCAGCATGGAGTAATAGCTCAGCACGTTGCGCACATCGAGTTCGAGAAGATCCAGGCGCTGCGCAAGTTCCGCCACCACGGCGTCGGAAACATAGCCGACTTCATCCTGCGCATACAGCAGCATGGGCACGAGAGCGGAGCGCTTCACGGGGTACAGCGTAACCAGCCGGTCGAAGCGTTCGGCCAGTTCAGGGGAAAAGATGGTGTTGGCGATGGCGGCCATGTAGACCGATTCTACGGTCTTTGAAAGTTTCGTGACAGGGGCTTGTTGAGTTTGTGCAAGTTCCGCCGGTCTCCATCGGTCTGCGCTTCAGCAGTAGAGGCTCAGGGGCTCTCCGCGAACATCTCACGGGCAAAGCGTTCGGCGGCGACATCCATCTCTTCCGGGGCGTTGCCGGCATGGCTGACCGTGCCATTCTCGTTCAGATGGAAGGGGACGGGCGGCCTTCGGTCACCTTCGGCCGCAGACGGGGTAAATCTGACCCAGCGCGGACCCACGCGCAGGGTAATTTCCGCGGCACCGACTTCCACAACCGCGTGCTGCGGCGCGTTGAGGCCATGGGCAGCGGCGTAGGAGCGCAGCACGGAGGCCCAGGAGGTCCAGAGTTCGGTGTGGAGCTGTGCTGAGGTGGGCTGCATCTGTCGATCATTATGCATTGAGGTGGGAACGGGAAGGGCACGGCTTCAGCCGTGCCGTGCTTGCGGCAGATAACGCCTTCAGGCGCTGGGGTGAGCTTGGCGGTAAGCGGAGGAGTAAAGATAGTCTTCGGGTTGTTGGCACAAGCGGGCGCGGACCGGGTTTTGGTGGATGTAGTTACGATGATGCAAGTAATCCATGCGGTCGCGAATGCGGTGATCGGTGAAACCGCGCTGCCAGACGGGATGAGTGGCGTGAAGCCGATGAGAGTAACCGCCTTTAACCAGCATCATGACTCGTTCGATGGTGATGTCTTGCGGGGTAAGGAGCAGATGGACGTGGTCTGGCATGACAACAAAGGCGTGTAATTTGTAGTTGCCTTCGCGACGATAGTGTTGCAGGGCATCGAGGAAGAGGCTGGCGGCTATCTTAGTTTGAAGAATGCGGTGACGGTTCGCGGTGATGCTCGTCACAAAGTAGGTCCCGGGGCGGAATTGACGTTGAGGAATGGCCACGGCTAGGCCAAGCGTACCTCAGCGGCTAAAGCCGCTCCATAGTCCGGATGGGTGACGGCGGCACGGCTGAAGCCGTGCCCTTCCCGTTCTCGGTTTCCCGCTGTGTTTCAGTCTGGGATGGAAATGAGTCCTGTCCCAGCCACCATAGAAAGCGGTCGAAGTAACGTACCTTGTAGGGATAGCTGGCCCTTAGAACGATGCTACCTTCCACACGCCGGTACGCCTGAAACCACGCGTCTACAAATTGTTCATATCTGGGCTCTGAGGGTTGGATCTCTATTTGGAGCAGCCGCGCGAGTACTCGGAGAGAGCGCTCTGCACAGGAATCTAGGATAGGAACATCGTCCGGGTAGCAGCACCAGAGCGCCTTTGAGGTTAGTGAGACAATGGACCTGGGCTGTCCGGATCTTGAGGTTAGTTCGCTGTTCTTACGGATAGCCGTCTCAGGCCGCTGAAATTGTTCGACGATTTGGAAGTTGTTAGTAATCCTGCGCGCGTTCGTTCCATCGGCATAGTCAAGAATGGTTCTCGCGATCTGCTTGCATTTCGCCGCTTCGAAAGTTCTGAGAACGCTATAGGAGCGCAGCCAACCTGTTAGGACCGTTACGCGACTTTCGATGGGATGTGAGCGGTTTGACACGCAGGCAACAACAGCGTTATCCCTGGCTATTTCGCTTTCACCAAAGGAATGATTGAACTCACCTCCCTCAATAAATCGTTTCAGCGCGGCCTGAACGTCGATCAACACCAACCCCCTAGATGTCCTTAGCGGTCGATCTCCCCCAGCACAATATCGATCGACCCGATCACCGCGACAACATCCGCCAGCTGCCTTCCCTTGCACATGGTTTCCAGTGCCTGCAAGGTCGCGAAATCGGGGTTGCGCATGTGCACGCGGTAGGGTTTGGCGGTGCCGTCGGAGACGACGTAGTAGTTCATCATGCCGTGCGGGGCTTCGATGGAGCTGGTGACTTCGCCGGCCGGGACGGCGAAGCCTTCGGTGACGATTTTGAAGTGATGGATGAGCGATTCCATCTGGGTTTTCATCTGTTCGCGGTCCGGGAGGATGATCTTGGGGGCGTCGGCGGTGATGCGGCCTTCGGGTAGGCCGTCGAGTGCCTGTTTGGCGATCCTGGTCGACTCGCGCATTTCCTGCATGCGCAGCACATAGCGGGCCCAGACGTCGCAGTCGTTGGAAACGGGGACCTTGAAATCGAACTTCTCGTAGCCCGAGTACGGCATGTCGCGGCGCACGTCGAAGTCCACGCCGGACGCGCGCAGGGGCGGACCGGTCACGCCGAGGGCGATGGCATCTTCGGGAGAAAGATGGCCTACATTTTGCAGGCGGCCGCTCCAGATGGGGTTGCCCGTAAGCAGGCCTTCGTATTCGTCGATCTTGGCGGGGAAGTAGCCGAGGAAGTCGCGGATCATGGCGTACAGATCGAGCGGCGGCTCGAGCGAAACGCCGCCGATGCGGATGTAGCTGGTCATCATGCGCTGGCCGCTGACCGACTCAAAGATGCGCTGCACCTGCTCGCGTTCGCGAAAGCAGTAGAGAAAGACGGTCATGGCGCCGATGTCGAGCGCGTGGGTGCCGAGCCAGACCAGGTGCGAGTTGATGCGGGTGAGCTCCTGAAACAGGACGCGAAGGAATTGGGCGCGCTCGGGGATTTCCAGCTGCAGAAGCTTTTCGACCGCGAGGGCATAGGCCAGGTTGTTGGCCATGGGCGCCAGGTAATCGATGCGATCGGTGAGCGGTGTGACCTGGGCGTAGAACTTGGCTTCGCAGGTTTTTTCGATCCCCGTATGCAGGTAGCCGATGTCGGGGGCGAGCGAAACTACGGTCTCGCCATCGATCTCAAGCACCAGGCGAAGCACGCCGTGCGTGGACGGGTGCTGTGGCCCCATGTTGAGGACCATGTGTTGGTCGGCGATCGGATCCTTGCTTGTCGGCGTGCGGTGGGTGGCGCTGTCCACAACGTCTTCCACGCTCGGAACGAACTGCTCGGCGGAGCGCATGCCGGCGAGGGTGGCACCGGTGGTCTCCCGTACAGGGGCTTCGCGAACGGGGGCGGTTTCTGGTTGTTCGAGATCGGCTACGGGGCTCATCGCGGTTCTCCTGGAGCGTGGGACGCCGGGGGTTGACACAAGACCCGGGCCGTACCGGCGACCCAGGCGAAGCGCAGATTCCCTGCGAGAATGACAAAAAACGTAAAACGCGGAGGCTGACGAGGCGCTAGCGATAGCCCTCGACGGGGTAGTCCTTGCGCAGCGGATGCCCCTTCCAGTTGTCGGGCATCATGATGCGGGTGAGGTTCGGGTGGCGGTGGAAGGCGACCCCGAAAAGGTCGAAAACCTCGCGCTCGTAGAAGTTGGCGGCGGGCCAGACACCGGTGATGGAATCGATGACGGGGTGGTCGCTGCCAAGGCGCGCGATGATACGAATGCGCTGCTTGTAGCGATGAGAAAGCAGGGAGTAGGTGACCTGAAATCGCGGTTCGCTGGGGTACCAATCGACGCAGGTGACGTCTTCCATGAAGTTGAAGCCGGCGGTCTTGGCGGCGTTCATGGCGGCGACGACAGTTTCGGGGGCAATGGTGAGGGTGAGTTCCTGGCGATCCCACTTGGCGTCGGTAATCAGGTCGCCGAGCCCCTGGATGGCGACGTGGCCGGCGAGCGCGGCGGCTACAGCGTCCTTGCCGAAGATAGCGTCACGCGTGGCGGTGCCACCGAACGAGCCCATGGCTTGCTGCGGGTTTTCGGCGTTGGGGGAATCCGGAGAGTTGGGGAGGTCAGGCACGGGGAGAAACCTTTCAGGCTTGCGTGCTGCGGTTTTAGAGGTCGGCCTTGTCGTTCACGAAGGTGAGGACGCCCTTCTTCCATACATAGAAGAGGCCGACGGCGACGAAGCCGAGGTACACGAACATTTCCCAGAAGCCGAAGAACCGATGGCCGGTGATGGCCGGCAGTTGGCGATAAATGACCGCCCAGGGAAGCATAAAAACCGCTTCCACGTCGAACAGGATGAACAACATGGCAACCATATAGAAGCGAACGCTGAAACGGCCGCGGGCATCGCCGATAGGATCCATGCCGCACTCATAAGCGCTGAGCTTGGTGCGTGAACGCTTGTGCTTGCCGATGAAAAAGGAACCGGCAACCATGCCGCCGGCCAGGCCGAGAGCGACCAGGATCTGCAACGCGAGCGGGAGGTATTGCCAGATATACGGTGTCATCGTCAGTTCCCAGACTAGAAGTGGGTGCCGTGGGTGTCAAGATTACCGTATGGGGGTTTGATGGCAGGGCCAAAAGCCGGTCCTTCGCTTCACTCAGGATGACAAAAAGCTAGAGACATACTTGCGATTGGCTCAGAGCAGGCCCTTGTACCACGTGAGGAGAGCTTCGCCCAGAAGCGCCGTGGCCAGGCCGCCGGCAGCCAGAAAGCTGCCCAGGGGAAGGCGGGTGGTGGCGGTGGCGCGACCGCGGGCAAGCAGAAAAACGGCATAGGCCGCGCAGGCGATCATGCCCAGGAAAAAGCTGAGCATGGCATCGCCGAAGCCAAGAAAAGCGGCGATCATGGCGAGCAGTTTGGCGTCGCCCAGACCCATACCCTCGCGTCCGCGGAGGGCCGTGTACGTGGCGCGAATGAGTAGAAGGGTGGCCCCGGCGGCGAGGATGGCGAGGACGCGGCCGAGAACGAGCGCCTCGGTCCCGGTCAGAAAAACATCGCCCCGGGCGACAAAGGACCCGGGACTGGAAAGGCGCATGCTGTTGCGTGGTGTGAAGTGAATGTCACCCTGCCCGAGGGGCAGAAGGGCGGCCTGGACGAAGGTGAGGGCAAGGCCAAGGGCGATGCCGGAAAACGTGAGTCCGTCGGGAAGGGTGTGGGTTTGCCAATCCACCACGGCGAGGCCGATGAGCAGACAACCGAGTGCGGCGACGGCTATCGCGGCGAGGACCAGAGACGCGGCTCCGGGCTGCGCCCCGGGGGACGGCACCGAAAGCGCGTGAACGCAGGCGCTGGCGGTGAGGGCGAACCAAAAGGCGGTGCAAAGTTCAACCGCCGGGTATCGCCAGCTGATGGAAGTGCCGCAATGACGGCACTTGGCACGGAGCAGAAGCCAGCTGACGAGTGGAATGTTGTCGGCAGCGGAGATCGGGTACAGGCAACTCGGGCAGCGGGAGCGGGGGCTGACGATGCTTTCGCCTCGTGGAAGCCGGGCGATGCAGACGTTAAGAAAACTGCCGAGGAGGAGGCCGAGGAAAAACGCGGCAAGCTCGATCGGAAACGGGGACGGCATACGGCTGAGTATAGGGCGCCCGGGGGGTGCTTAGAAGAGCAGCAAAAGCAGAGGAACGGCTATGCCTGCCGCAAAAAGCGCGGTGAGGAGCAGCTTTCCGCGTTCGCACATGTAGGCCAGGAAAATACCCGTGAGCGCCGAGGGTGAACAGGCGGAAGGTGACGAGCAGGCCGAGAATTTTGTGCGGGAGGTGTTGGCGGAGGCCGTTGTTGCGCCCGGGCGGAGGCGCACGTTGCCTTTTTGTCGTGGCACCGTCGCCTAAAACTCACCATGCAGCTTGAAGCTGACAATATTCACCGGACCGCGGTCGCGGTTGAAGCCCGGGTTCGCGATGTGCTGGTAGTCGCCGGCGAGCCAGAATGTTCGATGGAGATTGACGCTGTAAAACACGTCGAGCGCTCCTTCGGGGCCGGCGTGGATGCGCCCGTCGCCGACAAAGCCGTCAATGCCGCCCATGCCGAGGTACCGCGCATGGATGTCCGAGATCCAGCTGGCGTTGTAGCCTCCGCCCGTCACATCGCGAGGCCGGGACCAGAGGCCCCCCTTGGCCAGCACACCGAGGGTCGCCGAGCGGTCGCTGGAGGTGTAGGCATCCACCTCGGTCTTGCCGTCGGCATACATCGCACGGCCGAAAATGCCGATGCCTTTGGCGACGTATTGCTGCGCAAACCCGCCGATGCCGACCTTCACGTTGGGTTTGCGCGCCCAGCAGAGGTCCGGGGCAGTGGGGTTGTTCGAGCCGTAGTTGAAGCTCGTACAGGTGGTGGCGTTCTGCTGCGGATTGGCGTCAAAGGCCGCGATGGCGTCGGCAAAGCGACCGATATGTTCATGGTTGCGGAAGCCGAGCACGCGCACCGATCCATCCTGTCCGCCCAATTTGTGGTCATGCTGCACTTCGATCTGGTCGCCGTAGTACTTGAAGGTGCGGAAGTCGACGGGCAGCTGATTGGGGTTCTTGGGGGGCGTGATGCGGCCGTAGCGCACCGACCAGTTGTCCCAGAAAAGCTCGGCCACGCCGCCATAGGAATAACCGCGCGCGTTGGAGGCGAAGTCGTAGGCGGCGTAGGTGAGAAAGGCGAGATTGAAAATCCCCTGGCGCGGATCGACGTCGAAGGCATTCTTGTCGAAGAAGTCGAGGATGCTGAAGTTGCCTGCATGGAAGACAAGTCTTCGGGTTTTGTAGGTCGTTCCCAGTTGCATCGGGCCCGATTCCTGACGAACGGAAGCGCCGCCCAGTTCGACAGTCTGGCTCAAAAAGATACGCGAAACGTATAAAGTCGGGGTTTCCGCACCGCCCTTCTGCAACTCAAAATCCTGCACGGCGCCCCCCAGACCCTTGAGGTTGGAGAGCGGCTTTTCGGAGATGAGCTCGGGAACGAAGTAGACCTCCCCCCCTTTCCAGAGTTTTGCCCCCAGGTACAGCGTGGCCGACGCTGTGAAGCTTTGCTCGGGAATGGGCAAAAGGGAATTGATGCTTCCATTCAGGTTGGTGTACTGGGCGAAAAAGGCCTGTTTCCATCCATAAATGTAGGTGAATTGGCCGTAGGCGTTCCAACGCTCGTCCTCGATGTTGTGTTTGCCCTCCTTGGCAAGCTCCTTCATCAAGGTGGGCTGACCCGGATCCGGGGTCGTGGGAGCGGCGTCCTGCGCGCCGGCCGGCCCGCTCAGGAGCCCGGTGGCTACGGCCAAAGGAGCGAGTAGTCCAATTGGGAGTCGATGTCCGCCCCAGCGTCGTTTCACCGCTTAGCTCCGAACCTTCATGCTTGAAACCTTTCCTCCGTGCTTCGTGCAGAGCCACACACCGTACCCGGCCCGGACTCCACCTGTCGCAAGCGCGTGGACCGAACGAGGGGGAAACGTGCCGCGAACGAGGCCGTTCCTTCGCTTCGATCACCGAGCCAATCGATGGGTCCATCGTCTCACGTCCCCGGACCCGCGAGTCGGTTTGCGAAGCTGTCGGAATTGGGGGGATCGCCGTTTCAGTGACATTGAAAACGGGGGATTGACGCCGGAAATCCGCCTGGCGTAGATTGGGGGTACACGGGAAAGGAGGATGGTCCAGCCTATGAAATCTGATTGTTCCAGTTGTTGCTTTATCGCACGTGAGGTGACTGAGGCTTAGAGCTCCATGCTCTAGACCTGACGGTCTGTTTTTAGGAACTCAAGACTCCGTCGAGGCCCATCCAGGGTATGGATGCCCTCAAGTCAATCCCACCAGATCACCGCATATCGGCTCGTCCTTCGGGGCGGGCCGATTGTGTTTTCAGGCACCATTTTCGGCCGGCGGCGGCGTAAGATTTCGTATGGGGGACATGGTGCTGGAACGGGACGAGACAGCGGTCGTAAACGCGGACGGGGCAGGGGACGATCTGGTCATTGCGGGGCGGCGGTTTCGCTCGCGGTTGATCGTTGGGACCGGCAAATACAAGGACGGACCGGAAACCAAGGCAGCCATTGAGGCCTCCGGCGCTGAAATGGTCACCGTTGCCGTGCGGCGCGTGAACCTGGATCGTGCCGGGGAGTTCGGCTCCAGTCTGCTGGATTACATCGATCCGACGCGCTACTTCCTGCTGCCCAATACGGCCGGGTGCTACACGGCCGAGGAAGCCATTCGCGCCGCGCGCCTGGGGCGTGAGGTAGGGCTGTCGGACTGGGTGAAGATCGAGGTCATCGGGGATGGGGCGACGCTGTACCCCGACGTCCAGGCAACGGTCGAGGCGACGCGTGTGCTGGTGAAGGAAGGCTTCACGGTGCTGCCCTACACCACCGACGACATCGTGTTTGCCAAGCGGCTGATCGACGCCGGCGCGGCGGCGGTGATGCCCCTCGGCGCGCCGATCGGAACAGGTCTGGGCATAGCAAACCCCTACACCCTGCGCATGATGCGCGAGCTGATCACCGAGGTGCCGCTGATCGTCGACGCAGGGCTGGGGACGGCGAGCGATGCGGCGATGGCGATGGAGATGGGTTTCGATGCGGTGCTGCTGAATACGGCGATGGCAGGGGCGAAGAATCCGGTGCTGATGAGCTCGGCCATGCGCAAGGGGACGGAGGCGGGGCGGGAGGCGTTTCTTGCGGGGCGGATGCCGAAGAAGCTGTATGCGACGGCTAGTTCGCCGATGGAGGGCATTTCGCGGTAGTGGACGATGACGTCTGCTGCATGTTGGCCGTGTATCTCTGGGCTAACCAAATCAAAACTAACCAAATAGGTTAGTATGTGTAGATGGAGAAGCGGTCGCCTCACTGTCAGCTTTCCATCGTCAAGGCACTGATCGGAGGGGGCAGGGTTCGCTCCACGTTCTCTGCGCTTGCGGGCGGTGCGGCGCTTGGGCTCGACTTCGAAGGAATGATAGCCATCGTTTTGGCTCTCACCTCGAGAGATTTTTACAAATCCATGACGACCCACGCCGATCATCGTGTCTGGCAGGATGTGTACCGGCCCACCACGGTCACCGGCCAGGTGTATCTGAAGTTGACCGTTATCGATGACGTGCTGATCGTGTCCTTTAAGGAGCTATGACCCATGAAATGTCCCATTTGTGCGGAAGCGGAGCTGGTGCATGACACACGTGATATCCCTTATGCCTACAAGGGCGAGAGCACGATCATCCCTGCGGTGACTGGGGATTTCTGCCCGGCCTGTGGAGAGGTTCTTCTTGATGCGACGGAGTCGGCCCGAACCAGCGCGATGATGCTGGACTTCAACAAGCAGGTGAATGCATCCATCGTCGATCCTGAGTTCATTGTGAGCGTGCGCAAGAAACTCGCGCTCGATCAGCGGGAAGCGGCGGAGATCTTTGGGGGCGGCGTGAATGCGTTTTCCCGCTATGAGAACGGGAAGACCAAGCCGCCGTTGGCGCTAGTCAAGCTGCTTAGGGTTCTGGAACGGCACCCTGATCTGTTGGCTGAGGTTAGAACGGCTTAGCATCCAATGCGAGACGGACGTTGCAAGAGAAGAAGATCGTGAGGCGCCTACGAATGTACTGCTTCTAAAATCGAACCTTGGAGCGGTGCTGCTGAATACGGCGATGGCAGGGGCGAAGAATCCGGTGCTGATGAGCTCGGCCATGCGCAAGGGGACGGAGGCGGGGCGGGAGGCGTTTCTGGCGGGGCGGATGGGGAAAAAGCAGTATGCGACGGCTAGTTCGCCGATGGAGGGCGTTTCGCGGTAGTGTATGCGGACTCGTGATGTAGACGCAAGTCAATTGATCTGAAACGTCCGTTTCAGTGAGTAAAGACCGGATGCATTAGGGAGTGAGCGGAACGGGCTCCTGTGAACAGTTGACTGCGCTATACCAGGGTCCATGTAGGAATCCGGGATGCAGCCCATAGCAAACGGGGTCACCGATGCGGGTTGCTTTATAGGTATGTATCGGAACGTCCACATCCTCGGAGTATGAGATCGGTCCCCACGGAGCAACACGGAGGAAGTAGCGAGTTCCCTTGCTTGTATGGCTTTCGCTTTTCTTCAGCACCCAAGTCCCGAAAGATCGGGCGGGTGATTGGTCCAGCAACGTATTTGCTGAGTTTACGAGCCCTATGCTGTACATTCCCCCAGCGATGATGATGAAGAGGAGCACAGCCCAACGAGAAGGGCTCCTCCACACTGATGGGACAATGGCTGCGAGCATAAGCACGAGGGCAGCCAGCACCCAACAGTTCAATTGAAACGTGTCTACGAGGTGCGTAGGATCATTTGAATTCTGGTAAGAAAACATCACGCCAATACCTGGCCATGCAAGTAGAAAACCGAGATCAGCACGTGGATCGGGCTTTCTTTTGAAGATCGTGAAGAAAAGCGGGTACAGGCGAAGAAGCACAACCCCTGCGATAGGGCAGATCAGCAGCAAAACCAGTGAGGCTCGGAAGACCGGTACATAGCTAATGAACATCACCGGGATACTCGCAGCTCCGGCGAGCACACTCAGCCCAATCGCCCAGACTTTCGCACGACCAAGCGCGTTGGGGGCACCGAATCCCTGTTGAACTAAAGACTTTCGAAAGCCGACTTGCCTCGCAATTTGGTCGGCATCGCCGATGGTCTAGATCAGGCAGCCCTTCGAACCATTTCTGTAGGTCTGCGTTCCCCGCGAAAAATTCGGAGACGCTAAAGCTCCCGAGGCCCTGCTTCAAGTAAATACGCGTCCAACGACCATATTGATTTTCGGTCTTCCGAAGCCCCTCAATTTCAGCAATGGTGGCACTGTGGGCGCTGAATATTGAGCGCACCTCGATCCGGTTTCCATCAAGGATGAGGCGTGAAGTCCAGGCCTGCGCGATGAGGATCAATCCTAAGATCAGCGAGGTCCCGCCAATAGCTAGAACGAAGTCCCGACCGATAGGGTTAACGGCCAACCTGAGAAAGAAGCCCGCACCGGCAAGGAATACCGCAGCCAGCACACTCTGCCCGATTTTCCGGCTGGTTGTGAGTGAATATTCGCGGTGATTGGTACCCACCTGGTCGAGGGTATGCATGGAGCGATTATCCGCGACTTTGAAATTAGGGAATGAGCTAACCCGGTGTCCTTCTCACTACCTGCCGTGCAGACGGCGTGGCCCACGACAACACCGGTCGTCGGGAATAAGCAGGACTAATCCAGCCCGGCGAAGGCCTCAGTCATATCGAGGTGGATGGGTGTGTCTGGGACGGTGAGGCGGTTGGGGTCGGCTTCGTGCAGGCCAGTGGCGCCATAGATGAATGCAGCCCGGCGAATGGGGTCGATGAGCCAGATGTTTTCTACGCCCATGGCGAGGTAGTCGGCCAGGGTGTCGAGTTCATCGCTGGGATGTTGGCCGGGGGCCAGCACCTCGATGCAAAGCAGCGGTGCGGTGGTTGGGACCTGCTCGGGTGGGTGCCTGGGCTTGAGGGCGACGAGGTCGCACACGCGGATGCGCGTGGTGGAGATCTGTAGCCGGAGGCTGAGGCAGCAGCTAATCCCGAGCGCACGGCATGGCGGGTCAAGTTGTCCGATCAGAGAGGCGAGAGTATCGCTGTGCGTACGGTCGCCGAGGTGTCGCGGGATGATGTGGCCATCGATGAAGTGGGCGTCGGGGCGGAAGACGACGTGGCTGTACTGCTCCTGTGTAAGGAACGCGGGTAGAGGCAAATTCTCGTCGTACTCGCCGCGGTAGTTGAAGGTGGGCTGGATGGTCATGGTGGGGTGGCTCAGGTGACTTTGGCGGAGCTATGGGCAGAAAACGCAGATTCCCTTCGGGAATGACAACAAATGCGGATGAGAACAAATGCAGATCCCTACGGGATGACAAAGGTGAAGGATGTTTGGTCGGAGGCCGGCCGAATGGTCCCTAATCCAGCGCATACATGGCAAGGCCGCTTAGGAGTTTTGGGTAGAAGTCGGTGGACTTCTGGGGCATGACTTCGAGGTGGAGCGAGGTGTCTTTCATCTGGGCGAGGGTGACGGGCTTGATGAGGAAAGCCACGTCGGCGTTGCCGCAGCCTACCTGCTGGAGGGCTTCGGCGGCTTCGCGGAGGTAGCGGACGTTGTTCCCGGCGCGGACGGCTTCTTCGTCGAGGCCGAGCAACTCGTGCAGGACGAGTTTGTGCAGTTGCACGACGTCCAGCTGCTTCTGGCGGGGGCTGGAGCCGGCAAGCGCGGTGGCGGCGGCCTCGGGTTTGGGGGTGAGCAGGAAGTCGCCGTCGCGGGTGGCGGCAATGAAAGCCACGCCGGGGGTGTCGTGAAGACGCCGCAAAAGTTTCGGGGCGCCAAGGAAATGGCCGTCGGTTGTGTTGGGAAGCTCCTGGACGGTGAACAGTCGTTCGGCGGCCTGCGCGAAGGCGCGTCCGTTGAATTTGGGCAGGCCGAACACCACGCGGTGCGTGGGCAGGATCGTGATCCCGGGGGCGTCCATGTTGACGAAAGTCATCATCATGGCGGCTTCGGGAAAGGCTGGGGTAGGAAGGCTTTGGGTTCCCGCGGCAGGCTTGGAGGGGTCCGCAGCGGAAGCGGATTCGGCGATTCCGAGCTCCCGGGCGCGTTCGTGCATGTACCCGACGGAGGTTTCGTAGCGGTGGTGGCCGTCGGCGATGATGAGTTGCTTGTCCGCCATGGAGGCCAGGACCTGCTGGATGCGGGCGGGGTCGGCCAGTTTCCAGAGGCGGTGCGTCACACCGTATTCGTCTGTGATTTCGAGGTCGGCTGGGCGGGAGCTTTCACCGGCATCTTCGAAGATGAGGCGTTCGGCCGTGAACGCCGGGTCGGAGTAAAGCATGTAGATCTGCTCGGGGTAGGCGCGAAGAGCTTTAAAGAGCGCGAGGCGGTCCGATTTGTGTTTGGGAAAGGTCTGCTCGTGGCGAAAAACGACCTGCTCCGCGTACTCGTAGAGGTGACCGAGGGCAATAAAGCCGCGGCGTTCCTGCATGTCAGGCTCGCCCTCCGCCGCGGCGCCGGTGCCGGGGACGAGGTAGGTCTGGGAGTAGCCGTAAAGGGCCGGCTCGGGCTCTTCGAGCAGGACGCCTTCGGCGCGCCAGGCGTGGAAGTCGGCCGCGGCACGGGTGTACACGTTGTCGGTCTCCGTATCGCCGGGTTCGCGTTTACCAAGGACGACCCGAATCAGGTTGTACGGGCTTTTCGCGTAGTAGAGGTCCTGCATGGCGGGCGAGATCTTGTCGTACGGCTGGGTGACAACGTCGGCCATGTCGACGCGGGAAGTGTTGTAACGAAGGGCGCGAAACGGATACAGGCGAGCCATTCCCCTATTGTACGGATGGGTTTATGGATGCGCGCCGGCGTAGCCGACGGGGGCACGCGGTTGGCGGGTCGGAACCGATGTGTCCCAAAAGGGGACACCGCTGCTGGATCGACGCCAGCAGCCGATAGGTGGATCGTGACGTTCATCGCCAACGCCGTGGAGCAGGCGAGCTATTCGGGAGCACCTGTGGAGTCGAGAAGAGCGAAAGGCCGGTCTGATGGGGAATAGACGGCGAAGACGGGGTGGAGTAGTCTATCCGCACGCGAAGTGCCGAGGGGAAAGGGATGCTGCTTTGGAGGACTGTTATGAGTTACCGGGTACGGCTTCGCGGCATGCGCTTCCCCGTCCGCACCGGGTACATCTGGGTTTTGGCTGTTTGCCTCGCGTCCGCTGCCGTTGGTGGGCGGGCGGTCAGTGCACAGGAGAGCCCCCTGGATGCGGTGCATACGGCAGCGCCGTCCGCCCGGCCCGCGCCCAAGGACGATCGTCCGGTGGTGTCCGGGGCCGCCGATGTTGCGTTGAAAGGGACGTCGAAGGGACGTTCCTCGCTGCTTGTGAATGCGGACCTGGTCCTGGTGCCGCTAACCGTCACCGACCCGCAGAATCGCTTGGTGACAGGATTGGAGCGGCAGAATTTCGCCCTGTTCGATGGAAATGTTCCGCAGACGATCAAGAGTTTTGCGACCGAAGATGCGCCTTTGTCGATCGGCATTGTGTTCGATCTCAGCGGAAGCATGCAAAGCAAATTCGTGCGGGCGCGCAAGGCATTGACCGAGTTTCTGCGCACCTCCAACCCGCAGGACGAGTTTTTTGTGGTCGGGTTCAACGACCGGCCGGCGGTCCTGGTGGATTACACGTCGGATGCCGAGGATGTCGAGGCGCGCATGGTGATGTTGAAGCCCGAAAACCGCACCGCCCTGATCGATGCGATTTACCTCGGGGTGAACAAGCTGCGGGATGCGAAATACACGCGCAAAGCCCTGCTGGTGGTGTCGGACGGCGGCGACAACCGCAGCCGCTATACGGTGGGTGAGTTGAACCGGGTGGTCCGTGAAAGCGAGGTGCAGATTTATTCGATCGGGATCTTCGACATGTACGCGCCGACGGTGGAGGAGCAGAATGGCCCGCAGTTGCTGCATGAACTTTCCGAGGCCACCGGTGGGCGGCTGTTTCAGGTGCGGGACGTGCGGGATTTGAGCGACATCGCCGAACGCATCAGTGAGGAACTGCGGAACGAGTACGTGATCGGCTACACACCGACGGACCGCCGGCACAACGGCGTTTATCGTAAAGTGAATGTGCGTTTGTTGCCGCCGCCGGGTCTGCCGGATCTGACGGTTCACAACCGCGAGGGCTACTATGCGCCGTCGCAGTAAGGCAGGACCGATCCGGGCTCTCCAGGTCGTGATGTTTTTTGCAATGTTTTCGCCTTTGCTGTCGGGGCAGACTGTTCCGCCGCGGACTTCACCCACCACTGGCAATCCGCAGATACCGCCGGCGGTGGACAGCGACCCGGTGCCCGCCCCGGAGCCGGCGCTGCCTTCCCCCGCACCGACCGCAACAGATGGCGCAGGCGCGGGGGGTGCCGGCCAAAATGCACCGGCCGGTGTAGTTACGGAGCGAAACGGTCGATATACGCTGCAGGCCCAAGCCTACGAGGTGCGATTGAACGCATCGGTTGTGGATGGGTCCGGACGCAATATCGATAACCTGACACAATCGGCGTTCCACGTGTATGAGGACGGTGTGCCGCAAACGATCCTCGGCTTCCGGCATGAGGACGTCCCGGTGTCGCTCGGCATTTTGATCGACAGTTCGGGGTCGATGTATGACAAGCGGGCGGCGGTGGATGCGGCCTCGCTGGACCTGGTGCGGTTGTCCAATCCGCAGGACGAAGCGTTCCTGGTGGATTTCAGCTCCGAGGCGTACATCGACCAGGATTTCACCAACAAGATCGACAAGCTGCAGCAAGGCCTGAGCTACATCAAATCCAGTGGTGGAACGGCGCTGTATGACGCGGTGATTGCCTCTGCGGACTACCTGGCCAAAAACAGCAAGCGATCCAAGCAGGTATTGCTGATCGTGACCGATGGTGACGATAACGCCTCGAGCGCGACGCTGGAACAGGCCATTCGCCGGGTGCAGGAGCTGGATGGACCGGCGGTGTATTGCATCGGTTTGCTCTTTGGGGAAGACGTAAGCCGGAGCGATGCACGGCACTCGCGCGCGGTGCTCAGCGAATTGTCAGAGCAGACGGGGGGAGAAGCGTATTTCCCACACTCCTTGAAGGATGTGGATGGGGTGGCACGGGAAGTGGCGCAGGACATTCGCCAGCAGTACACCATCGACTATCGCAGCACCAAGTCCCCGTCTGTTGGCGGGTACCGGCAAATCCACGTTGAAGCCAAGGAGAAGGGATTGGGCAAGCTGCAGGTGCGGACGCGTGCGGGGTACTACCCTCGGGTGGCTACGGGCAAAGCGGGCCAAAGTGCCGGGACGGGGCAGTAGAGCGGATTCGGCGGCCAGTTCCTCCGCGTGTGAGGTATTCTTCGCCGTGCGGGCCAGTGTGAGTCCGGTAGGGGCTTGGGTCTGCATCCTAGCATTACGGCAATACGAACCAGGGCAACGGTTGTGAAGGAGCAGGTACGCATGTTGGATCTCTCGACCCTCAACGATGTGTTTGAGATAGTGGCCGCGCGAGGCGACGAGACAGTCGCGCAATGGAAGACCGGCGGCGAGTGGAAGCCCATCACGGCCAAGCAAATGTATGGGCGGGTGCGCGCGGTCGCGGAGAAGCTGCAGAGCTGGGGCATCGGATCGGGCGACCGTGTTGCCCTGGTGGGGGAGAACCGCTGGGAGTGGCCGGTGATCGATTTCGCCGTGCTGGCGATCGGCGCGGCGGATGTGCCGCTCTACCAGACGCTGACGCCAGAGCAGATGGGCTACATCCTGAATAACTCCGGGGCGAAGGCCATTTTTCTCTCGACAAAGGAGCAGTACGAGAAGCTCACGAAGGCTGGGGATCTCACCTCCATCGAGCATGTGGTGGTTTGGGACGAGGGTCAATTCGAAAACGCGGAAAATTTGTCGGCGATTTTGCGAGGGGCTCCAGAGTTGGAGAGCCGTGATGAAACGTTCGACTCCATGCTGAAGGCGGTGAAGCCGGAGCATCTTGCGTCGATCATCTACACGTCCGGAACGACGGGCGATCCGAAGGGTGTGATGCTGACGCACGAAAACATGGCGTCGAATCTGCATCTCTCGACCGAGGGTTTAAATATCGTCAAGGGCGACAGTTCACTGTCCTTTCTGCCCCTGAGTCATGCGTTGGCGCGGCATCTGGACTACGCCATGTATGCCCATGGATCCACGATTGCCTACCTGCCGAAATTCGACGATTTGCCCAAGGCGATGAAAGCGGTGAAGCCGACCATTTTCCTGGCGGTGCCGCGCGTGTTTGAGAAGGTGCGGCAAGCCGTGGAAGGAAAGGCCAAGGGCGTGCAGCAGAAAGTGCTGCATTGGGCGTTGGGCACGGGAGCCAAGCACAAGGACGACGTGGCGACCGGTAAGAAACCGTCCTCGTTGACATGGACCTTGGCGGATCGGCTGGTCTTTTCAAAGGTGCGCGAGGCATTCGGCGGGAATGTGAAATTGTATGTTTCGGGCGGAGCGCCGCTCGGCAAAGAGACGACCGATTGGTTCCTAAGCGTGGGCATTCGGATCATGGAGGGGTATGGAATGACGGAAACCTCGCCCGTGATTGCGCGCAACACGTTTAATGGATACCGCGGCAACACGGTTGGGCAGGTGATTCCGAACATGGAGGCGCGGCTGGCCGAGGACGGCGAGTTGGAAGTGCGCGGCAGTTCGGTGTTCAAAGGGTATTGGGGCAATGAAGAGGCGACAAAAAAAGAATTCACAGAGGACGGCTGGTTCAAGACCGGTGACATCGGCAAGCTCGAGAATGGATTCCTGTCGATTACGGATCGCAAGAAGGAGCTGCTGAAGACCTCGGGCGGCAAGTACATTGCGCCGCAGCCGATGGAAAGCAAGTTGAAGGCTGATGGCCTGGTGGAGTATGCGGCCGTGGTTGGGGATAACAAAAAGTTTGTGAGTGTACTGATTTCTCCGAATTTCAAGGCCCTGGAAGGATGGGCGCAGCAGAATGGTGTGAACGCCCAAGATCATGCCAAGCTGGCCAGCGATCCGAAAGTGCAGAAGCTGTATGAGGGCATCATCGAAAAGGTGAATGGCGGCCTGGCGCACTACGAAGCCATTAAGAAGGTAGCGGTAGTTCCCGATGAGTGGAGCGTTGAGCAAGGTGAACTCACGCCCAGTCTGAAGTTGAAGCGGCGCATTATCGTGGAGAAGTACAAGGATCAAATCGCCAGGATGTACGGGGAAACTAAGGGTGAATAAAGGGCGGCAATGGACGGGTTTGCTGCTGCTGAGCTCGTCCATTGCCGCCGCCCAGCTTGTCACCGCTCCCGTTGTGCCGACGGGCGACTTCCGGCCGCCTGTCTGTTCGTCCGGGAACCTTCCCGCACATCGCCGAACCTACGATGAAGCGAAGGCGGAGCAGGCGCGGGGAGCGGTTCTTGTGCATGCGCTGCCTTCCGACGAGCCGCTGGAGAACTTCGGCCTGGAGCGGCTTCGGCTGGCCGATTATGGCGACTGCGTGGGGGCCGCCGGTTGTTACTGGGCGGACCTGGATGCCCAATACAAGCGGGCTGAGTTGGTTTTCGACGCAGCGATGGCTGGGCGCAAAGCGGGTGAAAAGCTGGCGATGGTACTGGATATCGACGAGACGTCGCTTTCCAGTTATTGCGAAATGAAGCGGGAAGATTTCGGCTTCATTCCATCCATGAGTTCCCGGTGGGTCGTGAGCCCGGAGGCGGCGGTCGCGATACCGGGAGGTGTGCGGCTATTCAACAAGGCGCGGGCCGCCGGCGTGGATGTGTTCTTTATCACGGGGCGTCCGGGCACCCCGGATTACGCGAACACGGCGCACGTTGCGGATCAGACGAACGCGACGGCGCGCAATCTCGAAACCGCGGGATACCATGGCTGGGCTGGGTTGCTGCTACGAAATGGACCGGAAAACGGGCTTGCGACGATCGAGTACAAGTCGGGCGAACGGCGGCGCATCGTTGATCGCGGATACCGTATTTTGCTGAGTGTAGGGGACCAGTGGAGCGATCTGCTGGGCCAGCCGCAGGCGGAGTTCAGCGTGAAGCTGCCGAACCCCTTCTACTTCATCCCCTGAATTCACTCGCGCGTCAGCAGGTTTATAGTGCGGCCGCACCAGCTTCGGCCACAGCTTGATCCTGGGCACCGAGACCGCCGGACACGCCAATGGCGCCGATCACTGTGTCACCTTTTTTGATCGGTACTCCACCAGCGAAAATCATGACTTTGCCGTCATTCGAGGCGTGGATGCCGAAAAATTGTTCACCCGATTGCGACAGTGGGGCAAGGTCGTGGGTGGCGATGTCGAAGGCAGTGGAGGTCCAGGCCTTTTTCTGGGCAATGTCGACCGAGCCTAGCCAGGCATTCGGCATGCGCTCGAAAGCGAGCAGGTAGCCGCCCGCGCAGACGACCGCGATGTTCATGGGTTGACCGATCTCGTCGGCTTTCTTGGTGGCGGCGGCGAGGATGCGGCGTGCATCGGCGAGATCGAGTGATTCGTGGGTGGTGCTCATGGTGTTGCTCCTGTAACTGAACGATAACGGTTGGAAAACTGGGACTAACGCCGGAAAAAGTCCTTCACCTGCTGTACGAACACATCGCGGCCTATGTCTGAGATGGCCTCGGTGAGGGGAAGTTGCTTGGGGCAGGCCTGGACGCAATTTTGGGCGAAGGAGCACTCCTGCACACCGCCATCGCCGGCCAGGGCGCGCAGCCGCTCGGCGGAAAGCACGGAGCCCGCGGGATCCATGTTGAAGAGCTTGGCCTGCGCGATGGTGGCCGCGCCGACGAAGTTGGTGACGTCGTTGAACTGCGGGCAGACCTCCATGCAGATGGTGCAGGAGATGCAGTTGGAAAGCGGGTATCGCTCCTCCTGAATTTGCGGGGCCTGGCGCGGGGCGGGGCCGAGATCGTAGGAGCCGTCGATGGGGACCCAGGCCTTGACGCGCTTCAGGTTCTCGAACAAAACCGAGCGATCGACGGCAAGATCACGCACGACCGGGAATTTGGAAAGCGGGGCCAGGGTGATCGTGTTGTCCGCGCCCAGGAGCTTATCGACCAGGGCCGAGCAGGCCATCATGGCCTTGCCGTTGATGCGCATGGCGCAGGAACCGCAGATTTCTTCCAGGCAGTTGGCGTCGTAGGCGATCGCGGTGGACTCCGTGCCCTCAGTGGTGGTCGGGTTCAATGCGATTTCGCCGAGCACAGAGGTGATATTCATGCCCTTGCGGTAGGGGATCGCGAAGGTTTCGGTGCGCACGGGGGCACCGGGCGAGGCCTGGCGCTGCACCTTCACGGTAAAGGTGCGGGTCGAAGCCGGGTGGTGCGGCGTCGTCACCTCGGCGACAGGCGTTTTGGTTTGCATTTCAATCACGGTTGCTGCCATGTTGCTTCTCCTCTTCGCGGGCGTGCACGGCTCCCGAAGCGTTCGTTACCGGATGCAGACCCCGCTCGCGAACGTTCTGCCGTCGGCCGTCGATCCATGCGCCGTAGAGCGCAAATGCACCGTACGCCCCGGCTGCACCCACGGTGAGCAGGATCGAAAGAAGGGTCGTGCTCATGTGTCCGGTGCTCAACCTGGGGTGCTCCTGCCTGCGCGGCTAGTGCTTGCGCTTCCGGTATTCCGCGCTTTCTGAAATCTGCGTCGCCATGATGCCGGCTTCATGGCTGGCGAAGGGCTTGCCGTTCGGTTGCAGCCTGTTTTGTCGAGCCTTGGCGCGGATGTTGTAAAGGATCATGTAGGAAATCACCAGAACAAAGGAAACGACCAGGATGACGTAAACGATGTGCGTCAGGGTTTCGGGGCTCATGTTGTATGTGATGATCGTGCGTCGTCGAGGGAATGTTTCTCCCTAGGCGGCGGCGTCATATCTCCTTGCTCTTGGAACGATGAACTGGGTGTCGACTTCTTCCCACGTGATTTTGGGGGCGTCGTTTTCGAAAAAGACCTTGGTGGTCTTGAGAAATTGATCGTCATTGCGGTCGGGGAAGTCGGGTTTGTAATGGGCACCGCGGCTTTCGTCGCGTGCAGCCGCCCCTTGGACGACAACGCGGGCGAGGTGGAGCATGTTCCATAGCTGGCGGGCGAAGGCGAAGCTGCTGTTGGCCCATTGGCTCTTGTCGGAAAGGTTGATATTGCGGAAGCGTTCAAGCAATTCGACGATCTTGGCGTCGGCCTCCGCGAGACCGCTGTTGTAGCGGATGATGGTGGCGTGGCGGGTCATGGTGTCGCCCAGCTCGCGCCACAGGCGAAATGGGTTCTCCGTTCCCGCATTGTGGAGCAGGACGTTGTTGTACTCGATCTGGCGCTGCTTTTCCGCGGCGTGGCCGCCATCGCCGGGGACGTTGGGCAGGTTTTTGGCATAGCGCAGGGCGTTGGGGCCGGCCTGGAAGCCGCCGTAGATGCAGCTGAGCAGGGAATTGGCGCCCAGGCGATTGGCCCCGTGGATGGTGTAATCGGCCTCGCCGGCGGCGAAGATGCCGGGGATGTTGGTCATCTGGTCGAAATCTACCCACAGCCCGCCCATGGTGTAGTGCATGCCGGGAAAGATCTTCATGGGGACTTCGCGCGGGTCGTCGCCGACGAA
Source organism: uncultured Acidobacteriaceae bacterium (assembly GCA_964242195.1). Classification (GTDB taxonomy): domain Bacteria; phylum Acidobacteriota; class Terriglobia; order Terriglobales; family Acidobacteriaceae; genus Granulicella. The sequence goes on along the minus strand of CAXTBI010000005.1, from coordinate 23,982 downwards.
CTTTTCGTAAATCTCGAGGATGCCTTCGATCTTGCGATTCAGGGTTTCCTTGTCGATATGCGAAACGTCGAGGTAGACCATGGGCTGGCCGTCGATGCCGAGGTTTTCCTCGTACACGATGCGATGGATCGCGCGGGTGGCGATGTCGCGCGGCACGAGATTGCCGTACTTGGGGTACCACTCCTCGAGGAAGTAGAAGCGGTCGGTTTCGGGGATGGTTTTCGCGGGGCGCGGGTCGTTGAGCTTGCGCGGGACCCAGACGCGGCCACCTTCGCCACGGGCGGATTCGCTCATCAGGCGCAGCTTGTCTTCGCCGGGAATGGCGGTGGGGTGGACCTGGATGAACTCGCCGTTGGCGTAGGCCGCGCCCTGCTGGTATACGGCGGATTGCGCGGAGCCGGTGCAGACGACGGAGTTGGTGCTTTTGCCGAAAATCGCGCCGATGCCGCCGGTGCACAGGATGATGGCGTCGGCGGGAAAGGTGCGGACTTCCATGGAGCGGAGATCCATGGCGCAGATGCCGCGGCAAACGCCGGCGTCGTCGAGCACGGCGGAAAGGAACTCCCAGCCTTCGTATTTCTGGACCTTGCCTTCGGACTCGAAACGGCGGACCTGCTCATCGAGCGCGTAGAGGAGTTGCTGGCCGGTGGTTGCGCCGGCGAACGCTGTGCGGTGATAGAGAGTCCCGCCGAAGCGGCGGAAATCGAGCAGGCCTTCCGGGGTGCGGTTGAACGGAACGCCCATGCGGTCGAGCAGATCGATGATGGCGGGGCCCTGCGCGGTCATGTTCTTGACCGGGGTTTGGTTGGCGAGGAAATCGCCGCCGAAAACCGTGTCGTCGAAGTGCTTGGAAACGTCGTCGCCTTCACCCTTGAGGTTTTTTGCGGCGTTGATGCCGCCCTGCGCGCAGACCGAGTGCGAACGCTTTACGGGGACGATGGAAAACAGGTCGACCTTGCCGCCGGCTTCGGCGATCTTGATGACGGAGGAGAGGCCGGCTAGGCCTCCGCCTACGACGATGATGCGGGGTGTTGTTGCTGCTGCCATTTTTGGGTCCTAGTGAGTTGGTAGCGGACTAGTTGACTCGACGCACTTATCGAGTCTCCATCCGTCGTCATATTTCGTCCTTGAACATTGATCTACATAAGTCGCTTCGCCGGTTTCGGGCACAAACGACACTGCGCCGGAGAACTCCCCGCGTTTGGCGAGAACAAGTCCTGTGGACGTGTATTGCGAGTGCATTTCAACCTGAACCATCGCGTGAGGACCGTCTTGGACGATTCCTTCAATGGTCATCTGCTTGGGAGCACTCGCTAGGCGCAGCTCTGCCATAGGACCGGAATTTGAAATAATGTCGTGCTGGCTCATAGGAGACACAGAGATATTCCAGTCACCACAAGGCGCGAGTTCGCGAAGCACCAAAATCCCATCTCGGTCATACCCCTTATCGCGCACCTCACTGACCTTTAAAGGAAGGTATATATCACCCTTGCAGTACTGCCCCGGCGAGGTCCTTGTCTGTTTGCCTGTTTCTATCATGAGAGGCTCAGGTCCATTGATATTGGCAATCAGGTTGGCATCTGACGTGCCGTCTGCACTAACGTGGTTCTTCAGGACGTGCAGTGCCTCAGACCGAGAAAGCTTGCCTCGGGAGCAGCCTACGATTAGTGTTGCTAATGCAATCAGGATCGCACCGGTCGAAGTGGCCATAAATCTGCACGCCCCACCGTGCCTAATGAACACGTTGAACCTCGCCGGTTTGGCTTGGGTTGGTGGTGCCGGGGGCAGTTGTGGTCGGGGCGGGTTGAATCACTCCCGCGGGCTGTGCGGCCATGACGTCCGCTGGAGCGTTGGGGTACTTCCAAACGACGGCGTACATGCTGATGAAGCCCATCACGCAGAGGGCGATGCCGAGTGCGCCCCAGACGTAGCCGGATTTGCGGCGGGCGCGGACGCCGGGGGTAATGCCCCACTTGGCGCAGAAGAGCCAGCCGCCGTAGGCAAAATGCCAGCACGTGGCGAGCATGGCGACCGCGTAAACGGCAAACATCCAGGGGTTGGAGAGCTCGTGCTGAACCTTGGCGAAGGCGGCGCCGGGGTGCTCGGGGAGCGAGACGCCGAGGAAGCGTTGCCGGATCACGTGCTGGATTATGTAGGCGAGCGCGATGACGCCGGTGACGCGCTGGGTGAGGTAGGCCCAGTTGCCGGCCCAGGGATAGACGTTGACGTTGGCGCGGCCGCGGAAGGTGATCCAGACGCCGTAGCCCGCGTGAAAGGCGAGCGGGATGAAGATGAGCGCCCATTCGAGGATGCGCACGAGTGGGAGGCCGTTCAGAAACTTGACCTGCTGCGCGTAGGCGAGAGGGCCGTTCCAGGTTTCGAAGTTGGAGACGATGTGCTCGATGAGAAAGGCGCCGATGGGGATGATGCCGGAGAGCGAATGGAGCCGGCGCCAGAGATAGCTGTGGCCCTCGCCGGCGCGGAGAGGCTGGACCGGTCTTTGGCCGCGGGTGCGGCGCCGCTCGTGTCCGCGGGAACACTGGGCGTTGTCGGGGGGTGCCATGGGTGCGGCGGCGGCCATCGGGAAACTCCTTGGATCGGGTTGCACCGCGGATGGGGAAGCGAAACGCTGCAAGCTGCTGCACGCCGGGGGCCAGCCTCGATTATTTCGCCGGGAAATACGACCGTCAAGCAACCTTTGGGGGAGATGTCCGCTTACCGCTCAGGGTGGGCGATTCGCCCAGTGAGGCGACCGAAACTTATCGCAGGGCTGCAAGAAGGGAGCGAAAAGCGCGGCCGCGATGGCCCTCGCTCCATTTGGCCGGGGGGTCGAGTTCGGCCATTGTTTTTCGGAGGGAGGGAAGCAGGAAAAGCGAGTCGTAGCCGAACCCGCCTTCGCCGCGCGGTGCGTCGAGGATTTCGCCTTCGACGCTGCCGGAGGCGCGATGAACGATCTCGCCGTCGCGGGCCAGGGTGAGCGCACAGACGAAACGGGCGCGGCGGCCGGCGGTGCCGATGCCGGTGCCGGATAGGAGGGAAAGCAGGCAGCGGTTGTTGCGTTCGTCTTTGGACTTGCGGGCATCCGCCTCGTTGTCCTTGCCGGAGTTCGATTCAAAGCCGAGGTCGTCGGCGAAGCGGGCGGAGCGGACACCGGGGCGGCCGTCCAGGGCGTCGACCTCGAGGCCTGAATCGTCGGCGAGGACGAGCAGCCCGGGCGCGAGGCGGGAGTAAGCGATGGCCTTGAGGTCCGCGTTGCCGGCGAAATCGGGCGCGTCTTCGACCGGCTCGGGCACCGTGGCGAGACCCGGCAAGGGAAGGATCTCGATGCCATCGGCAGCAGCGGCCTGGGCGAAGTCGCGGAGTTTGCCGGGGTTGGTGGTCGCGGCGTAGATCTGCATGGGTTCACCCTACCGTGCGGAGATGGGCGGAGCAAATTGCTAGTTCTGCACCGCGCGGCGCTCGCCGACATCTTTGAAGCAGGAGATTCTCATGCCCAAGGCCGTGCGTTTTTATGAACTCGGTGGACCCGAAGTATTGAAGGTGGAAGAGGTGCCGTCGCGCCAGCCGGGCGAGGGTGAGGCCGCGATGAAGGTGGCGGCTGTGGGCCTGAACCGTGCGGAAAGCATGTATTTCCATGGGCGGTACATGGAGCAACCGCAGTTTGCCGCGGGTGCGGGTGCGGGTTTGGGTTATGAGGCCGTGGGTACGATCACGGCGGTGGGGCCGGGCGTGGACGCCGCGCTGGTGGGGCAGGTGTTCGGCACCGTTCCGGGGTATTCGATGAACCAATATCCGGTGCTGGCCGAGGAGGCCATCGTTCCGGTGAGTGCGCTGGCCGCGTTGCCGCCGTCGATGTCGGCGATCGAGGGGGCGGCGGTGTGGATGCAGTATGCGACGGCGTACGGCGCGCTGATCGCCTTGAGCAAAGTGGGGAAGGGCGACTTTGCGATCATCACGGCGGCAAGTTCGTCGGTGGGCCTGGCGGCGATTCAACTGGTGAAGGATGCCGGTGGTGTGGCGATTGCGACAACGCGGACCTCGGCAAAGAAAGCGCGGCTGCTGGAGCTGGGTGCGGACCACGTCATTGCCACGGAGGAGGAAGAGCTGCCGGCGCGGGTGCGTGAAATCACCGGCGGTAGGGGAGCGCGTGTGGTGTTCGATCCGGTGGGCGGACCGTACGTGGAAACGCTGGCGGAGGCGGCGGCGAATGAAGGCACGGTCTACCTGTACGGCCTGCTTTCGGGCCAGCCGACGACGTATCCGATGTCGAGTTTCGGCCGGGGCATCGCCTTGACGAGCTACTCGTTGCACCTGATGACGATGGTCCCGGCGCGACTGGAGACGATGAAGAAGTACATCTACGATCGCTTGGCGGATGGGCGCTTCAAGCCGGAAGTTTCAAAGACCTTTCCGCTCGCGGAGGCGGTGGAGGCTTACCGATATCTCGAGAGCAATCAGCAGGTGGGCAAGGTTGTGATCACGCTGTAAGTCGTTGGCTGAAGCGCAGATTCCCTTCGGGAATGACGGACAAAAGTGCCGGGGTACACCGATGTCGGGTGTGTCCCGGCCCTTGCCGGTTTACGGCGTGGCTGGGGTGCCGTCGCGGAGGCCGATGCGGCCGTGGGGGCCGACGACGAAGGGCAGCGAGAGGGCGTTCCAGTGCGCGTCGGCGTCGGGCGTGTCGTTGAATTTGGGATCGGGTTTGAGGGCGCGCCAGTTGCGGCCGTCGTCGGTGGAGATGTCGGTGCCGTTGGGGCCCACGGCGGTCCAGGTGTTGTGGGCTTTGTCGTATGCTACCGCGGAGCGGTAGCCGTGAGGTGGGACGGTGGCCGAATAGGTTGGTTGATGTCTGAAGAAGAAGCTGTAGGAAGGGGCAGCGAGAAAGACGGCTGATCCCTCGCTAGTAGGATTGGCGTAATCGCCACCGACAATCATGTAGTCGAATGTGGTCTGATCGATCTGGCGATGTGCGATTGAGAAAGCGCCCTGAGCGTCAGTCGCCTTCGGAAACTTCGCCGGTGTTCGCTCGAATGTTTCTGGTGCATACCATGTATCCAAAACCAAGCTATCACCAAGCAAATGGAAGACGTTAGATCCACGTTTTCCTCCAGTAACGAAGATAAGGTCGCCCTTATCCCCAGGAGCGTCTGCAGCGGTGTTGCTGGCGGCGAACAACGATTCTCCGGGTCTCGCATTCGCTCCTTTCGCGGTTACTCTGGGCCATGTTTCACCCAAGTCAGAGCTTCTGAATACAGCAAACCTTCCTTGAACCGGGTCGCCAACCAGAACGCCGCACCTTACCTGGTTAATGAGCTGAGGATTCGCGGGTTCAAAGCGTAGGCTGTCCCAAAATCCATCCACGTCAGGATTTGTAAAGACAAGTTTCCATGTCTGACAGCCATCGGTGGTTTTGTACAACCGCGACAGATCGCCTTTGCCGCTCGACATGGCAATCGCCGTGTTCTTGTCGAAGGCTTGGATACCGCGGAAGTCCAGCTTTTCGGCACCGGGTGGGGTGGTGCAGCGTTGCCAATGCGCGCCGTTGTCCTCGGTGCGGAGGACGGTGCCGCCCGATCCGGAGGCCCAGGCGAGGCCGTCCCCGAGGGAGTCGATGCCGCGCAGGTCGGCGGTGGTGTGGGCGTCCTGGATCTGCCACTGGGCCTGGACGCGGGGGTTAAATGCTACGAGAAGTGCGGCGAGCAGGGCTTTGTGCATGTAGGAAGTGTAGTGGGGAAGCCATCCCACCTTAGCGACGATGGAGCCGTCGCGAAGATGGGGCACCCGGTTTGTGGGCGCTGCGAGCGAGACGCGGATTCCCTTCGGGAAGGACAACTAAAAGTGCAAGAGAGAAAGCAGATTCCCTTCGGGAAAGACAGCCAAAAAAGGCGACAGAGAAAAAGGCGACAGCAAAAAAGGCGACAGAAAAAAAGGCGACAGCAAAAAAGGCAACAGCAGAAGGGCAAGGGCAAGGGGCAGGGGCAGCCGCCTACCCTTTCACGCTTTGCACGATGCCCTTGGCGCGCAGGCCGGCTTCGGCCTCTGCGAAGTAATCTTTGACCGTGCCCTGGGTCTTGATCCAGTCAACGTAGCGAGCGATCCCTTCTTCGATGGTTGCGGAGGGCTCGTAGCCCACGGTGCGGATGCGGCTGATGTCGGAGATGAGGGAGCGGATTTCGCCAGGGCGGAACTCGCCGCGGGCCAGCGGAGCGAGGGAGACGCCGAGCTGGCCGGCGATGATGCCGGCGAGATCGCGAACGCTTGTGGCGCGGCCGGAGCCCACGTTGACGGGCAGGCCGTCGAGCTTGTCGGACTCCATGACGAGCAGGTTGGCGCGGGCGATGTCTTCGACGAAGCAGAGATCGCGAGTCTGTCCGCCGTCCTCGTACATCACGGGCGGCTGGTTGTTCAGCAGCCGCGTGCAGAAGATGGCGATGACCCCGGTGTAGGGGTTGAAGAGCGACTGCCTTGGACCATACGTGCAGCTGTAGCGCAGTGCGACCGTGGGGATGCCGGTCTGCTTGCCCCAAAGGAGCACGAGTTTTTCCTGATCGACCTTGGTCAGGGCATAGACGGTTTCGCCGCCGCCGGGCGTGGCCTCGGGGGTGGGGATGCTGGTGGTCGGTTTGCCGCACGGTTTGCCGTCGGGCTTGTCACCAACGGGGACGGGGCAATGCACGGCGAAGTCGCCGGCGCGCAGCTGCTCGACCGGGCGGATGAGCGGGACAACGTGGCCGTGCTCGGGGCAAAGGGCGGCGCCTTCCGAGTACACCGCCTGGGAACTGGCGACAACGACTTTCTTTATCGGCAAAGTATGATCGCGGATGATTTCCAGCATCTGCGCGGTGCCGAAGCTGTTGACCAAAACGTACTTCGCCATCTCCGGCATGTAGCCGCCATAGGCTGCCTCGTGGAAGACGACATCGATGTCTTCAAGGGCGGAGCGCATCGTGGCGTAGTCCTGCACCTCGCCCAGGCGGAATTCAGCCTGCGGGTTGACCCAGGCGGGCTTGCCCGTTTTGTGGGTATTGGGCTCGAGATTGTCGAGGATGCGGACGGTGTAGCCGTTGCTTAGGAGAAGATCGACGATGTGGGAGCCGATCAGGCCCGCGCCGCCGGTGACCAGGGCGCGCTTTCCGAGAGAAGTCATTACGGGAATGGTAACGGGTGCGACCGGGCTGTGCCCACCTGGGCTTTTCTGGAGCACGTGCCTCGGAGTTCGCGAAAAGCGTGGATCTTCTCGCTTAGCATGGAGGCATGAAGGTTTATACGGAATACCTGACGTTCAACACGCGCAAGCAGTATGAAATGGTGCACATCACCGACCAGGTGGAAGCAGCCGTGCGGAAATCGGGCGTGGACGATGGGCTTTGTTTCGTTTCACCGATGCACATCACGGCGGCAATTTATGTGAACGATCATGAGAGTGGGCTAATCGAGGACATCAGCCTGTGGCTGGAAAAGCTGGCACCGCGCTGGCCGGGCTACAAGCATCATCAGACGGGTGAGGACAACGCCGATGCGCACCTGAAGGCGCTTCTGCTGCATCACGAAACGACGTTGCCGGTGACGGGCGGGAAGCTGGACCTGGGGACCTGGCAGCGGGTATTTTATGCCGAGTTCGACGGGCAGCGATCGAAGCGGGTGATCGTGAAGGTGATGGGCAAAGGCAGGGATTGAGTGGGGCGTTTTACGTTCTACGTGTTGCGTGGTACGTAGAAGCGGTGCGTCGATCACGTAGCACGTAGCACGTAGCACGTAGCACGTAGAACGTAGAACGTAGAACGTAGAACGTAGAACGTCCTCATACCGCGGTGAGGATTTCTTCTTCGAGGCTTTGCTTTTCGACCAGGTCGGCGTAGTAGCCGCCGCGGGCGACGAGTTCGTCATGGGTGCCGATTTCTGCGATGCGGCCACCGTTGAGTACGGCGATGCGGTCGGCGTTGCGGGCAGTGGAGGCGCGATGTGCGATGAGCAGCGTCGTCCGGCCCTGCATGGCTCCGCGAAGGCCGGCGAGGATCTGCTCTTCGGTGTACGTGTCGACGGAGGCGAGAGCATCGTCGAGGATGAGGATGCGGGGCTGGCGCAGAAGCGCCCTGGCAATGGCGGAACGCTGTTTCTGTCCGCCGGAGAGGGTGAGGCCGCGTTCGCCGACCACCGTTTCGAAGCCCAGGGGGAACTCTCCGATTTCGCGGCCGATGTGCGCGGTTTCGGCCGCGGTACGCACCTGATCGAAGGTGGCGTCGGGCTCCCCGAAGGCGATATTGTCCCGGACGGTGGTGGAGAAAAGAAACGTTTCCTGTGGGACGAAGCCGATGGCGGAACGGAGTTGGGCGAGGGTGTAGGCGCGGATGGGGCGGCCGTCGAGCAGAACTTCGCCGGGGGCAGCGTCATGCAGGCGCGGGATAAGGGAGGCGAGTGTGGATTTGCCGGAGCCGGTAGGGCCGACGATGGCCAGCGATGTGCCCGCCGGGATGTGCAGGCTGATGTCGCAAAGCACTTCAGGGCCGGCGGCGTAGCGGAAGTGCAGGTGGCGGAATTCTATGTCGCCGTGGACGATCGGTTGGACGATCGGTTGATCTCGGGCCCCGGCGGGAGCATCCTCGCCCTTCATCGGTGAGACTGACGGAAAAGGGGGCACCCGTGTGAGTGCCGGGTCGTCGGCGATGGCGGGTTCCTCCTTGAGCAGGGCGTCGATGCGGGTGACGGAGGCGGTGCCGCGCTGAACGAGGTTGACGACCCAACCGATGGCGATCATGGGCCAGGTGAGCTGGACCATATAGACCATGTAGCTGGTGAACTGGCCTACGGTGAGCGTGTGCGAGACGACCTCGTGACCGCCTACAAGCAGGGTCAGCATGAGGGAGACCCCGAGCACGAGTTCGAGTGTGGGCCAAAGCATGGCCATGAGGCGGGCGAGCAGGAGCGAGCGGCGGATGTACTCGCGGTTGCTGGTTTCAAAGGCGTCGATTTGCGCTTGTTCCTGGGCGAAGGCGCGGATGAGGCGGGCGCCGGAAAAATTTTCTTCAGCCTGGGCGGAAATGTCCGAAAACATGGCCTGGATGCGTTCAAAGCGCGTGTGGATGCGAGCGCCGAAGTATTGCACCAGGACCGAGGCGATCGGCAGGGGAAGAAACGCGATCAGCGTGAGGCGCGGGCTCATGCGCAGCATGAAGGGAAGCGCCGCGGCGGTAAACACGACGGTATTGGCCGAGTACATGATGGCCGGGCCGAGCAGCTGGCGGACCGCTGAAAGGTCGTTGGTCGAGCGCGCCATGATGTCGCCGGTGCGGTTGCGCTGAAAAAAGCTGGGCGGCTGGCGCTCCAGGTGCGCGAAGAGGTCGTTGCGGAGGTCGAATTCGATCTCACGCGAGGCCCCGATGATGATCTGGCGCGTCAGGTAGAGGCAAATGGCGGAGACGGTGGCGATGCCGAGGATTTCGAGCGCATGCTGCCAGACCGCGGCGGCGTGGATGTCGCGGCGCATGTCGTCGACGGTGCTGCCCACGAACAGCGGAATGGTGGCCTTCGCGCAGTTATAGATGACCAGCGCCAGACCGCCCCAGGCGAAGCTTCGCCAATAGCGGCGGAGGTAGGGAAAGAGCGGACTGAGGCGCTTGATCATCGGGGTGTGGACTGCAGCCGGGGTTAGTGCGTGGCCGGCGGAGGCTGCGAAGGCTGCTTGTCGGCGGGCGGCGTGGAGGACGGGCCGGGTGTCCCGGGTACCGGCGGAACCGGCTTTCCGTCCGTTCCGCTTCCGGGACGGGTGGAGGGCGATGGAGCGCCCTGCGGCAGGGTGACGGTGGGTGGATTGCCCAGGATGGGGCCGGATGTGGGAGAACCGGGCCGGGGAGCAGCGCCGGGAGCTGCCGGTGAGCCCGAACCGGGAGTGCCCGAACCGGGAGTGGGTGGCGGGGTGGGCGGCGTGGGGGGTGCGTCCGGGTCGGTGGGGCTTTGGGCAATGAGCTCCATGTCGAAAATCAGCTCGGATTTGGCGGGAATGGCCGGCGGCTTGCCGCGTTCGCCGTAGGCCAGTTGCCAGGGAACGAACAGACGGCGTTTGCCGCCAAGACGCATGCCCTCAAAGCCGAGATCCCAGCCGGGGATGACCCGATGCGCGCCGTACGGGAAGGAAAGCGTCTTTTTGTCGCCATGGTCGAGCGAGGAATCGAACTTTGTGCCGTCCGTCAGGTAGCCGGTGTATTGCACGGTGTAGAACATGTGCGGCTGGGCGGGGGCGCCGGTGCCGACCCGTGTGTCGATGTAGGCGAGGGTGAAACTGGAATCCAGGTTGCTGAAGCCCTGGCGAAGCAGCGGTCCCATCAGGGGCGACAACTCAATTTTTTCGCTGACCGTGATCATCGATTTGGCGCATGGGCTGCCGGGGGGAACGGCGGGGATCTTTGGCGAAATTACGGGCAGCGCCGTGCAATCGGATTTGGGGCCGGGTCGTTGCGCGGGGCCGTGGTGCGCCGCCGTGGTGTGGTGCGCGGTTGCGGTTGGATGCGCCGTTGAAGTCTGGGCAGGGGTAGCCGGTGTACCGGCCACGGTGGAAGCCGCGGTGGTGCCGGCCAGAAGGAATAGTCGAACGGTCGCTCTCGTCATCTCACAGCAAGTCTAGTGCATAGGAACGGCCCTCGGCGACCCGGGGCTGCGGTATACGTCCCCAGAGCTGTATTTCACGTTCGAGCAAGAAGGACTCAGGTCGGGGTACGCAGCAGCAGATAGGAGCCCGCCATGGCGAAAAGCAGGTCCGGTGACCAGGCGGCGAGGGCGGCGGGGAGCGAGTTGACGTCGCCGAGGTTTTCAAAAATGCCGGCGATCACCCAATAGGCGATGGCAACGCCCACGGCCGCACCAAGGCCGGCAATGTTGCCGCGTTTGCCGGTGGACAGCGCGAACGGCACGGCGAGAATGGCCATCACGAGCGTGACGAGGGGATACGCGAGCTTGCGGTTGAGCTGGACGCGGAGGCGGGTGGTATCGAAGCCGCTTTGCTGCAGATCGCCGATGTAGCGGTCGAGCTCACCGTAGCTCATCTCCTGCGACGGGCGCTCCTGTTTTTTGAAGTAAGCGGGCTGCTCGTGGATGTCCGGGAAGGAGGCGTTGCTGAACGTGGTGTACGTGGCGACGGTTTCGCCCGAAAAGGTACGATCCCACCCGTCGCTCAGGACCCAATTCCTCCTCCCCGCGTCCCAACGAGCGTTGGCAGCGAAAAGGCGGCGGGTGAGGGCGAAGGTCTTGGGCTGGAACTCAAAGACGGTGAGATTGGCGAAAACATCGCGATCGGGGTCGAAAAACTGGTAGTAGAAGATGCGTTTGGGGTCACCGATGCTGTTGGTCTGGCCGGAAATCCATTTGCGGTCGGGACGAAGAAAGGTTTGCGAGGGCTTTCCCTTGATGGACGAGAGGAGGGCTTCCTGGCGGCGGTTGGCGGCCGGCAGATAGAACTCGTCGAAAGCAAAGAGCGCGACCGAAAGCGTGGCCGCGATGACCAGAATGGGCGTAACGATGCGGTACAGGCTGACGCCGGTGGCCTTCATGGCGGTGAGTTCGCTGGAGCGGCTGAGTGTGCCGAAAGTGATCAGCACGGCCACCAGCGAACAGAGCGGCGTCATGTTGTAGAGGACAAAGGGAACGAGGTTGAGCAGGTAAGCGCCCACGGTGACGAGAGGTGTGCGGTAACGGACGATATCGCCCATGAGCTCGAAAAGAGTGAAGATCAGGAACAGGACGGTGATGCCGGCGAGCACAAGCGCGAAATTGCGCAGAAAGCCGCCCATGACGTACACGTCCAGGATCAACGGGAAGCGGCTGTGCAGGACGGAGCGGAGGCGTTGCAGGGCCGGGGCCGGGGTCGGGACCTCACGGCCGATCCGTACCTCTGCGAGGGTGTCCTGTTTGCGTGTGGACGGGCGTCGCAGGGTGGGGCCCCATGCGGCGATGTAGGACAGGAGGGCGCCGCCGGTGGAGATTTGCTGGATCAGCAGGATGCCGGCGGCGCAAAACAGGAGGTTGGCGCCCCAGACCCCAAGGCTGGCCGGCAGGTGGCCGTCGCGGGCCAGCGCCGTACCCATCAGGGACGCGAAATAGTAAAGAAACACCAAAAGCAGAGCGAGCACAAAGGCCGCGCCCTTGCCGCCACGCTTGGAACTGAGCCCCAGCGGAACCCCCACCAGGGTAAGGACGAGGCAGGCGGTGGGGAAAGCGAGGCGGCGCTGGAACTCGATGCGATCGATTTGCCTGTGTTGCGGATTGCCCGAAGCGCCGTAGGCGTGAGCCCAAAGCGTGGGCGTGTCCGTGGCCTGCAGCGGGGTGTCGCGGCGGGTGATGTGTTCGGTGTCTTCCGCTACTCCGCTTTGGACGGGGAGATCTGTAGAGCTGAAGGTGGATACGTCGTACTGGCCGGGGTTGGCGGCAGTCATGTCGTGACGGGCACCGTCGGCGAGTTCAAGATGCAGGGTTCCGCCACCTCCGCCGAGCACCACGGCCTCTTTCGCGGTAATGATGTGGGGCGAGGCCGGTTGCGAGAGGTCCGCCAGAAAGACGCTTTTCCAAAGCGCCGTGCCGTTGGAGCCGGGCATCACGTCCTGCACATAGAGAACGTAGTTCTTCAGGTCTTCGTAGAAAACGCGCGGTTGCACTTCCAGAGTCGCCTGCGAGGTTTTGCTGGCTTCCTCATACCGCAGCAGGGCCGCTGAGGCCCTCGGGGCGACATACAGGGCGTTGAGGAGGCCACCGAGCCAGCAAAAAACGGCGAACACGCCCACGATGCGCAGAAAGGCGAGCACACCGACGCCGCCCGCGCGCATGGCGGTAATTTCGCTGTCGCCCGCAAGGCGGCTTAGACCCAGCAAAATGCCGACAAGCACGGCCATGGGCAGGGTAAGCGTAAGGGCGTTGACCAGCAGCCAGGACAACAGACGCAGCAAATCGTAAGGCGATGCAATGCCGCGGACGAAAAGCTCCAGCAGCGGAAGCAAATAGCGCATGAGCAGAACAAACGTGAAGAGGACGCCGCCAAGCAGAGCGTAGGCGATGATCTCGCGAAGGATGTAGCGGGTGAGAATGCGCACGGGCGAACGACGACTCAGGCGGTCAGACGTGAGTCTACCGTACCGGGGTGCGATGCGTTGGACGGCACCGCGAGGGAGAGACCGGCGATGTCGTTCCAACGGCTGATCTCTGACGGGGATCAAACAGACAAAGGCGACCGCGCCTTTGTTGTCAGACTGCTTCCCTGGAGTCGGTTGGGCCCACGAAGCGGTAGCCTACGCCGCGAACAGTGAGGAAATAGATCGGTGTGCCGGGTTCCGGTTCGAGGTAGCGGCGAAGGCGAACGATGAAGTTGTCAATGGGCCGGGTGTCGGTATCGCTCTGCACGTGCCAGACCTCCTGGAGGACCTCTTTGCGGGAGACGACCTGATTGGGGCGCTCGACGAGGTAGCGGAGCAGGTCGGCTTCCATGACGGTGAGGTGGACCGTGCCATCCGCGCCGCGAATCTCGAGGTTGTCGAAATCGACAGTGCGGTCCCCGAGCTGAAGGAGGTTGGATTTCCCCTCGGGGGCAATCTCGGAACCGCTCCTTGGAGGCGTTTCGGGGGACGGGGCGGTCGAGGCTTCGCCGAGCCAATGTTTGCGTCGCAAAAGGCTGTGCAGGCGAGCCAGGAGCACGTTCAGATCGAAGGGTTTGGCGAGGTAGTCGTCGGCACCGGCTTCAAAACCCTCGAGGATGTCTTCGGTACGGCCGCGGGCCGTGAGCAGGAGCACCGGAACGAAGCATCTGGCCTTGCGAAGGGCACGGGTGATGGCGAAACCGTCCGTGCCGGGCAGCATGACATCCAGCAGGACGGCGGCGGGACGAGACTCCGGAGTCAGCAGCCAGAGGAGCGCGGCGTTCCCGTCGGCCTCGTGATGCGTGCTGTAGCCTTCGGCGCGCAGGTTGAAGACCAGGCCCTGGGCGAGGTGCTCTTCGTCTTCGATTACGGCGATCAGGGGAATATCGGACATCGGGAGGGGGACTCGGGCGGTGGCTAACTGAGGGCGAGGGGCAATTTGAGGAGCATGGTGACGCCTTCGCCAGGGCCGTCGCTGAGGGCGCGGATCGTGCCTCCGTGCTGACGGGCGATGGTGTGGACGAGGAAGAGGCCCAGACCTGTGCCCTTGATTTTGGCGCGGTCCGAGGTGTCGGCGCGGTAGAAACGGCGGAAGATGCGCTTGAGTTCATTGGACGGCAGGCCAAGCCCGGTATCGGCAATCGAAAGCACGGCAAAGGTGTACTGCTCGATGAAAACACGGCAGCGAACGTGCACACCGTGCGGGGAATACTTCACGGCATTGTCAAGCAGGTTGAGCATCGCGGTGCGGAGGTCTTCGACGTGGCCAAGGACGAACAGACGGACATCGCCGGGAGTTTTTTCCTGCACAATGGCCTGCTGTTCAAGATGGTGGCGAGCCAGCGTGGTGGCAATGCATTCGGCCAGAAGCGGTTGAAGCTCCAAACGGGTGCGTTCGCCGGTACGAGCGCGCTGGCCCAGTTCACCGGCCTTGAGTACCTGTTCCACTGTACCCAGCAGGCGATCCGTGTCGGCGCGCATGATGCGGTAAAAGGCTTGACGCTGCTCTTCGGCAATCGGCCGGCGTTCCAGGGTGTCGAGGTAGAGGCGGAGGCTGGCGATGGGGGTTTTCAGCTCGTGCGTCACGGTATTGAGGAAGCTGTCCTGGCGTTCGTTGCGGCGGATCTCGCGCAGCAGAAACACGGTGTTCAAAACGACGCCCGCGATCAGGATCCCGAAGAGTAAAACGCCGAGCAGGTCGAGGGCGAGACGGCGACCGTTGTGCATCACCCATGTGACGTTGAGTGCCACGAGCAGGCAGATGAGACAGACGCCGAGGGTCGTGAAAAAGGCCTGGCTGGCGCGGCGGCGGGTGAGATTCATGGGCTTCGAGGGAGAGTATATCGGCTCCCCTCACAGAAAGGGCAAGGGCTGCCAAAACGCGATAGCTCGATAGCTTGATCGCTCGATGGCAGCCCTTGCGGATGCTACAGGGAGGTGCAGTTCAGGATCGGTTGGGGTCTAGTTAGCGCCTGCCGGACGAGGGTCCTTGGGGTCAAACTTGGCGATCTGAACTTTCTTGGCCAAGCCCGCTTTCTCAAGCAGCCAGATGCCGTAGTAGTTGATGTCGAACTCATACCAGGCAAGGCCGTGGCGGGCGCTGACGGGGTGCGCATGGTGGTTGTTATGCCAGCCTTCGCCGCCGGTAACCAGGGCGACCCACCAGTTGTTGCGGGAATCGTCGCGCGTTTCAAAGCGCCGGTTTCCCCAAAGATGGGTGGCTGAGTTGACCAGCCAGGTGGCATGGAGGCCGAGCGTGGTGCGCAGGAACGTGCCCCAAAGCATCATGCCGAGGGCCCCGACGACCCGATGGCCGGGGTTGGCCAGGGCAGCGCCCACGGCGAGTTGCAGAAAACCGGCAATCGTAAGCGGGAGCCAATGGAAGCGCGAGAGCCAGACATGCACGCGATCGCGGGTGAGATCGGGAACGTAGCGGCCCAGCAGGGCGGTTTCGGAATGCAGGGCGCGGCCGGAAAGGATCCAGCCGGCATGGGCCCACCAGGTGCCGTCATGCGGTGTGTGCGGATCGCCTTCGTGATCTGAATATTGGTGGTGCACGCGGTGGGTGGCCACCCAGAAGATCGGTCCACCTTCCAGCGCCATTGTGCCGCAGCCGGCAAGGCAATATTCCAGCCACTTGGGCACGCGGTAGCCGCGATGCGTCAACAGGCGGTGGTAGCTCATGCCGATGCCGACGTTGATGGCCAGGAAATACATCACCACGGCGGCAATCAGGTTCTTCCAGGAGAAGAAGAAAAGGGCGGCGATGGCCAGAACGTGAAAGGCGCCCATGAAAATGCTGGTGATCCAGTTGATGCGGCCTTCCTGATGTTCACGGCCCATGCGTAGATCCTGCTTGATCTTGTCCGCCGTTGCGTGGACGTCGGTCATGCGATCCCCACTTGGGTCGGGCGAGGCGGGGGAAGGTTCCGGGTGAAGGATGGCTGTGCTCATGAAAAGGGCTAATTCTCCTCACCTTCGACAATACAGAGGGAGGGCGTCGCACGGTGTAACACTTGTGTAACCGATCCAGCCGCCGCATCGTGGATGCACGTCGCCCTGCGGCCAGTCACACAAGACTCGGCTTCGCAACCCGTTACAACGAGGAGGTTCTGAGCCGGACGCCGCACACCACGTTCTCCGCACGCCTCCCGCGGTCGCGACATGAGAAGATTGGAACAATGAGATTCGGTTTTTTGGGCCGGCGCATCCCCTTGGTGCCGGTGATCTGGGTGGCTGTGGCGATCAGCCTTGCCGTTTGGACGCAGATTCCCTCCTATGTCGTGGGTTGGGACCTGCGTATTTACAGGAATGCGATCGACTCGCTCCGTGCGGGTCACGATCCGTACGTCGATGGAATGGCGGTGCAGCGCATTTTCCACGCGCACCTCGCCATGCACGGAAACGAGTCCCCTCCCTATACCTATGTCTACTCCCCGATTACCCTTCCGCTTCTGCGCGGGGTGGCGCGGTTTCCGTCCACTTTGGGCGACCTCGTGTACTGGATCGTTTATGGGGCAGCGGCGGTGGCTACAATCCGGGTTGGGTTGTCTGCCGCCGAAGGGGAGCAGAGGAACCTGTTTCGGGCGCTCGCCCCCATCTCGATGTTCTTCCCGGGTTTGCTGCATCAGGATACGATCCTGAGCGGAAACGTGGCGTTCATCCTTTACGGTTGCGCCTTTGGCGCGGCCTGGTGGGGCTGGCGGAAGGGCTCCTGGGGTCCCTTCTACGTTGCCGTGGTCGTGGCCTCGTGCTTCAAGGCACCCTTGCTGAGCCTGCTGGCAATTCCGCTGTTTTCCGCCCGCCGGCAATGGATTCCGGCCGGAATGGCGGCGACTGTCGGCATCGCTTTGTTTGCCGTTCAGCCAAGGATCTGGCCTGCGGCCTTTGCGCACTTTCTACAGGCCGTGGAATTGCAGTTCAGCTATAACCGGGATTTCAGCAGCAGTCCGGCGGGGGTCGTCGCCAATGCGCTGTATAATTTCGTTCCTTACCAAATCACTAGTTTGTGCGTGTACATGGCCTATGCCCTGCCGGTGTGCTGGGTGCTTTGGAAGCTCAGCCTGAGTTTCCTGGACGGACACTTGCGCCTGACACAATGGATGCCGGTGCTTCTGCTGGGGACGGTTCTGCTGAATCCACGCATCATGGAATACGACCTTGCGCCCGTGGCTTTGCCCATGGCGCTGATCGTGTGGCGCTGGTTTCGGCGCCGGAACGGCGGCCGGCGCACGATGTGGCAGGCGGCTTTATTTTTTGCGGCGGCCAATGTCCTCGCGAGCTTCGCCTGGAAGCCGACCGAATCGGGCTTGTTGCTCGGAATCTTCATCGCGGGTTCCGCGGATCTGTTTGCGGACGTACGCGACGAACGGCAAGGCGAGGAAGCATCGGGGTCGACCGTATATGAACCGTCTCTCATGGCCTCGGCTGGGGCCGTGTAACGGAAAGGGAGCCGGGCTGTGGCACCCTGGCGAGTCAATCGTGGGATGGCCGGATTTGGGGAACCTCCAGGTCACAGGCGATAGGCACGGCCATGCCTGGAGCCGCACTCTCATCGCGCGGTGTCTGCCATGTGAACAGGTTCACCATCGAGAAGTTCCACACCGAGCTAAGCACGATGCCCGCGACCGCCGCCAGGTACCATGCCGCGCCTTCCTGCAGAAGGGCACGGGCGAAAAGAACATTGGCCCAGGCACCGAACGAACACACCAGCCAGAACGAAGCCAGGCCGGTGAAGAGACGCAAGCCGCGGAGACTGCGATCGCGCCAGGTAATCAGGTTATTGAGGAAAAAGTTTTCCGTCATCGCGGCATAGGTTGCGACGGCCTGGGCGGGCAGAAAGCGCCAGTGGGCGCCGTCTACAAGGACGGTCATGAGCAACAGATGGCTGAGGACGCCAACCGTTCCCACGAGCGCGAATGCGGCGAAGCGGACGGGAATGGCACCGCCGGTCAGCTTGTGAATGATGAGCAGAAGGTACTCGATGCCGGTGTTGACATCGAGTTTGCTTTCGCCATGCCGTCGGTTGCCGAAGGTATAGCCCACCTCGGCCAGGCGCACGGGGCGATCGGCCGAGGAGAGCATATCGACGAGAATTTTGAAGCCGCCTCCGTGGAGCTTGTGGGCGATTTCGAGAAAGAATGCCCGGTTCACGACGAGAAATCCGCTCATCGGGTCGCTGACCGGGCAGTGGCATACGGTTTGGCTCACGCGCCGGCCCAGGCGGCTGAGGCGTTGGCGGCTTTTCCGGAACTCACCCATGCTGCCGCCCTCCGCATTGCGTGTGCCGACCACCAGATCGAGGCTTTCGGTATGCACGCGGGCAAGCATGGCAGGCAAAATGGTCTCGTCATGCTGCATGTCGGCATCCATCACGGCGACAAACGGGGCTGTGGTCGCCAGGATACCTTCGATGCAGGCCGAGGAGAGGCCGCGGCGGCCGATGCGATGGAGAAGGCGGACCCGCGAATCGCAGCGCGCATAGCTGGCGATCAGGGCGGCGGTCTCGTCGGGCGAGTCGTCATCGACGAAGAGAAGCTCATAAGCAATGCCGTCGAGGGCCGCTTCCAACCGGCCAAGCAACTCGGCAATATTGGCGCGTTCATTGTAGGTAGGGACCACCACGGCGAGGAGCGGGGAACCGCTCTCGGCTAACCGCCGTCCCGCGGAAGGCGCAGCCGGACCATCGGCGGGGAAGGGGGGTAGGCAGTCGAGACTCTCTTCCCGGGACGGGGAGATCGCGAACGTTCTGGACGTCATGCTTGGGAAACTCCAGCGGCTGCTACCAACGGGGATGAAACCTCCAGCAACGATGTGCTCTGCGTTCCCTTGCAAATATATGCCGACGGCGCGCGATTTGCCCGAATCGGCGTGCAGCCGTCGACTCATATCGAGGTCGTTTGGTGCGTAACTGCGACCTGGGGGAACTGCGAACGGCAGTCCCCACCACCTTCGCCCTCATTAGACGAGACCGAGATCGCGGCGGATCACATCCCGCACCGCCGCGGAGATGGAAATCTAGCGCAAAAAAATGCTGAGCTCCGTAGCCGCGGCGCGTAGCGGTTGCAGGAACTTTGTCTGCATCTCCAGCATGGGCATGCGGGGGGCGTTGCCGCTTAGGTTGACCGTGGCCACCACGCGGCCGTTGGGGGCGGTGACTGGAACGGCGAGCGAACGGAGGCCGACCTCGAACTCCTGGTCGCAAAGCGCGTAGCCGTTGCGGCGCACGTTGCGCAGCGACAGGCGTAGCTTTTCCACGGAGTTCACCGTGCGCGGCGTGTAGGGTGTAAGCACGACGCGCGCCATGTATTGTTCGAGCTGGTCCTGCGGAAGGTAGGCGAGCAGAACCCGGCCCATGCTTGTGCAAAAGGCCGGTAAACGCGAGCCGATGTGCAGATCGACCGACATGACGCGATTCAGGGCGGAACGGGCAATGTAGACGATATCGTCCCCATCGAGCGTGGCGACCGAAAAGCTTTCGTGGTGGATCGCGGACATGCGTTCGAGGATGGGTTGCGCGGCACTGGCAAGCGTGCTGGAGGCGGTGTAGGTATTGGCCAGGGTCAGCATTTTGGGCCGCAGCGAGTAGCGCTGCGATTCATCCGCACCGGCAAAGCCGAGCTTGACCAGGGTATACAGGCAGCGCCGAACGGCCGCCCGGGAAAGACCGGTGCGCAGGCTCAGCTGCGATATGGTCATCTGCGACATCTGTGGCGTAAACGCCTGGATCACGACCAGACCGCGTGCAAGCGAGGCCATGAAGTTGGGGTCGCCGGTATAGGCATCGAGGGCGACGCCGGGAAGTTGCCGGGCCCGGCCTTCACTGGTGGGCACCGGGGGCACAGGCGCAGGGGCGGGAGAGGGGTAGGTCGAAATCAAGGAAAAATCTCCGTTGGACGAAACAGAGCCCTGGAGTTCTGTTCGATTGCCGTCCTATACATACGATAAACGAACCGAGACGCGATGACTACGACGCCCGGGACACGGAGCTTGACCGAAACAAAAAAATGGCGCGGAGTTTGGGCTCCGCGCCGCTTCAGTTGCTTTCTTTCACTTGCTTGAACGGTAGCGCTGAATGAGGTTGTTGGTGGAGCTATCGTGCGCCAGCTCGGCGGTACCCTCGATCTCGGTGCCGATTCTGTGCGCAAGCACCTTGCCGAGCTCGACTCCCCATTGATCGAAGGAGTCGATGTTCCAGACCACGCCCTGGGTGAACACGGAATGCTCATACAGCGCGATCAGTTTGCCGAGCACCTTCGGCGTGAGTTCTTCGGCGAGGAGGGTGTTGGAGGGGCGATTGCCTTCAAACACACGGTGCGGAACAAGGGCGTCGGCAGTGCCTTCCGCTTTGACCTGCTCGGCGGTTTTGCCGAAAGCAAGGGCCTCGGTCTGGGCAAAAACGTTGGCCATCAGCAGATCGTGATGTTCCCCAAGCGGGTTCAGCGACTTGAAAAAGCCGATGAAGTCGCAAGGGATCAACCGCGTTCCCTGGTGAATCAGCTGGTAGAAGCTGTGCTGGCCGTTGGTGCCCGGTTCGCCCCAGTAGATCGGGCCGGTTTCAACCTGCACGTGCTCGCCGGCGAGCGTGACGTGCTTTCCGTTGGACTCCATCGTAAGCTGCTGCAGATAGGCTGGAAAGCGCTTGAGATATTGCTCGTAGGGCAGCACGGCGACGGTTTCGGCACCGAAAAAATCGGTGTACCACACCGTAAGCAGGCCCATCAGCGCGGGGAGGTTTTTCTCGATCGGCGTCGTGCGGAAATGCACATCCATGGCGTGGAAACCGGCGAGCATGTCGCGAAATCCATCCGAGCCGATCGCAACCATGGTGGAAAGGCCGATGGCAGAATCCATGGAGTAGCGCCCGCCGACCCAATCCCAGAAGCCGAACATATTTTCGGTGTCGATGCCGAATTTCGCGACCTCTTTTGCGTTGGTCGAAATGGCCACGAAATGTTTGGCGATGGCGGAGTCGTCGCCGCCCAGACCCTTCAGCGCCCACTCGCGGGCGGAGCGCGCATTGGTCATGGTTTCAAGCGTGGTGAAGGTCTTGGAGGCGACCAGGAAGAGGGTTTCGTCCGCCTGGAGGTCTCGGACGGCTTCGACGAAATCCGTACCGTCGATATTGGAAACGAAGCGAAAGGTGAGGGATCGTTCGCTGTAGTGCCGCAGCGCTTCATAGGCCATCACCGGGCCGAGGTCCGAGCCGCCGATGCCGATGTTGACGACATTGCGGATGCGCTTGCCGGTGTGGCCGAGCCAGTGGCCGGAACGAACGCGATCGGCAAAGTCACTCATCTTGTCGAGAACCTTGTGGACCTGGGGAACGACATCTTCGCCATCGACGATGATCTTTTCGTCCTTCGGGGCGCGCAGGGCGGCGTGAAGCACCGCGCGACCCTCCGTGATGTTGATTTTCTGCCCGGTAAACATGGCCTCGGTGCGACCCTTGAGATCGACAGCCTCGGCCAGAGCGACGAGCAGCTTCAAACCTTGATCGTCGATGCGATTCTTGGAGTAGTCGAGCAGAAGTCCTTCGGCTTCGAGCGTAAGTTTGGGGCCACGCTGGGGGTCATGGGCGAACAGCTCCTTGATGGTGGTGCTCTTCATGCTCTCGGCGTGGGCCTGAAGATCTTTCCAGGCCGGAAGGCTGGTGAGCGGTTTGGCGTTCGGGCTGAAGGTCTGGGTATCGCTTTGAGGCATGTGCATCGTCTCCCGTCGGGTCCGTCCCTCCGAGGGTAAACCAGGGCGTGAACCGAGGAAAACAACGGGGTGCGGTGCTGAAAGAGGTTAGCTGGCGCGGGCGTGCCAGCTCCATGGAGCGGTCGCGCTTACGGGCAGCCCATCTGCTCAAGTCGGCAGAGGAAGGAGGCGCTCCTTCATGGGAGCGCCCCGGGGTCCCATCGATTGGGCGCTTAAAGGCTGCCGGCGTTGCGCAGCATTCCGCCATCGATAAAGTGTGTGCTGCCGGTCACATACCCGGCGTCGTCGGAGGCAAGATAGACGGCCAGCTGGCCGACTTCCTCCGGCTTGCCCCAGCGATGCATGGGGATTTCGTTAAGGATCGCCTCATTCAACTTGGCATCCTCCTCGACGTCCTTATCGATGGGGGTGTAAATTGCGCCGGGGCCGATGTTGTTTACCGTAATGTTGTGCGGCGCGAGTTCAACGGCGATCGTGCGCATCAGCATGCGCAGTGCGCCCTTGCTGGCACAATAGGGAGCATTGGTCGGCATGGGCAAATCTTCGTGGATGGACGAGATATTGATGATCCGGCCTCCCTTGCCCTGTGCCAACATTTGCCTGGCGGCCGCCTGCGAGCAAAGGAACGGGCCTGTCGCGTTGACCGCCATGATTTTGTTCCACTCTTCGAGAGGGAAATCCACAAAGGCGAACTTCTTTTCAATACCGGCATTATTGACGAAAATATCCAGTTTGCCGAATGCCTTTACCGTCCCCTGGATGAGGTTGGCGACCTCGGTGGGGTTGGAAATATCGGCATCGATGCCGAGACCGCGGCCTCCCATGGCCTTGATCTTGTCCAGGCTGTCCTGCGCGATGGCGGCATCGCCGACGTAATCGACGGTGACCGCGGCCCCCTCTTTGGCCAATGCCAGGGCGATGCCCTGACCGATCCCTGTTCCTGCTCCTGTGACGATGGCTACCTTACCTTCGAGTCTCACGTGCGATACCCCCGCCTTTTTGAGATGCAGAGTCGGGCTGGGCCGGGCCGCAAATTGATCCACCGCGCCATCGGCTCAGACCGGGGAAGCGAGCTACATAGCTCAGTGGAGCCGGAGCGCAAAGCGTTTGCGGACATGCCGATTGATGTAGGTGGCTAAATGTTGCCCCTCGGCGGCCAGCCGCTTCATGGCCTCTACGTGCTGGTGCCCCGGTGCCTGGTAGGTGTATCGATAGAGGCTTCCCCGTGCAATTGGCTGTCGATGTAGTCCGCGCCGGAACCAGCTACGCGAAGCTCTCATGGCTCCAGGCCTGGCACATCCGCGATGGAACCTATGGGACGGCTCTTGCCCAACGTGTCAACGCTCAGCTCCGCCAACCCTTTGCGGAGAACTGGGGCGACGGAACCACGTCGTCATCGGACGGGCAGCGATTCAAGGCCGGAGGCAAGGCCGAAAGCACCGGCCACGTCAATCCCAGGTACGGCACCGAACCCGGCAAGCTCTTCTACACCCACATCTCGGATCAGTACGCGCCCTTTAGCTCCAAGGTTGTCAACGTCGGAGTACGCGACTCCACCTATGTCTTCGACGGTCTGCTTCACCATGAATCCGACTTGCGAAATTGAAGAGCACTGTACCGACAGATCAGGCTTCACGGATCAAGTCTTCGCCCTCATGCATCTGTTGGGATTTCGCTTCGCTCCACGCATTGGCTCGGAACGGGCAAGCCCTCGACCCTGAGCTGTTCAAGTACCTCTCCCCGTTCGGCTGGGAGCACATCAACCTCACCGGTGACTACCAATGGAAGGGCATCAGGCTCACACAGGGCAGATTCAGGCCCCTCCGCACCCCCCATCCATTCCTAACACTACCCCAAAGGGGGACAAATTACGCGTTGTTCCTGGGGTCTCTGGAACAAATGGACGGAAGGTCCGGTTAGTGGCTTTGGACCCTTGCGGAAGCCAGAATTCGGTAAACGGTAGCCCCTCGCCGACACCGAGCTGGGCTGCGATGGCGGCACGGGTGGAGCCTTGCGCGGCTAGCTTGAAGACACTGTCTCTGCGCTGCGCTTCGATGGGCTTGCGTCCTTTATAGCGGCCTTCAGACCTGGCTTTGGCGATTCCTCCCGCTTCCGTTCGAGCATCATCTCCCGCTCCAATTGAGCGATTGCTCCGAGCCTTCGCCAT